>NZ_JBAGKF010000003.1:0-695380 GCF_037034185.1 Amycolatopsis sp. VC5-11
CGCCTTCGCGCGCAAGGTCCGGACCGGGCAGATCGACGTCAACGGCGGGGCGTTCAACCCGCTCGCCCCGTTCGGCGGCTACAAGCAGTCCGGGCTGGGCCGCGAAATGGGCCGCGCCGCGCTCGACGAGTTCACCGAACTCAAGTCCATCCAGCTCTAGCCCCGGCTCTCAAGGAGAAGACATCGTGGTCAAAGCCGTGGTCGTGCGCGAGCAGGGCGGGCGTTCGGAAGTCTGCGACATCGTGCTGCCGCCGGTCGGTCCGGAGGACGTGCGGGTGCGGGTCGCGGCCGCCGGGGTGTGCCATTCCGATCTGTCCATGGTGGACGGAACGCTGCGTCCGCAGTACCCGTTCGTGCCGGGACACGAGGCGTCCGGCGTCGTGGCGGAGGTCGGCAGCGACGTCACGCACGTGCGGCCGGGGGACCGGGTGGTGCTCAACTGGGCCGCCGCGTGCCGGGAATGCTGGTTCTGCCAGGCCGGGGAACCCTGGTTGTGCTCGGCGATCGAGGGCGTTACCACGCTGCCGCGCGGGGAGCTGGACGGCCAGCCGCTCAACGTTCTGCTCGGCGTCGGCGGGTTCGCGGAGGAAACCGTGCTGCCGGGGCACTCCGTCGTGCCGCTGCCGGACGGCGTGCCGCTCGACCTGGCCGCGCTGATGGGCTGCGCGGTGCTCACCGGGGTCGGCGCGGTGCGCAACACCGCGAAGGTCCGAAAAGGACAGAGCGTGCTCGTGCTCGGGCTCGGCGGGATCGGGCTGTGCGTGGTGCTCGGGGCGAAACTCGCGGGCGCCGGCCAGATCATCGCGGCCGACCTGTCGCCGGAGAAGGAAGCGCTCGCCCGCGCGGCCGGTGCGACGGATTTCCTGGTGAGCGACGACAAACTCGCCAAGCAGGTGCGCGGGCTGACCGAGGGGCGCGGCGCGGACTACGCCTTCGAATGCGTCGGCGCGGCGGCCACGATCCGCGCCGCGTGGAGTTCGGTGCGCCGCGGCGGGCACTGCACGGTGGTCGGCGTCGGGCGGAAGGACCAGCAGGTCGTGCTGAACCCGCTGGAGATCTTCCACTTCGCCCGCACGCTCACCAGCACCGTCTACGGCGCGTCCGACCCGGATCGCGACATCCCGGTGCTCGCCGACGAGGTCCGTTCCGGTGCGCTGGACCTGGAAACCCTGGTGACGCACCGGATTTCGCTCGACGAGGTCGGCGACGCGTTCGACCGGATGCGGCGCGGGGAGGGCGCCCGCTCGCTGATCCGGATCGGGGACTGAGCCGTCAGCGAGGCGAGCCGGGCGAGACGATGTCCCAGGTGCCGAACAGGGTCAGCCCGGCGGACGCGGCGAGGGCGATCGACGCGTGGTTGTCGAGCTGACACCGGTACTGCGGCTCGTGCTCTCGCCCGAGCGCGTGCCGCGAGATCGCCCGTACGAGGCGTCGGGCGTGCCCCTTGCCCCGATGTGCCGGCAGCGTCACCACGCCTAAGTCGGCCAGCGGTGCGTCACGCCACGGATACATGCTCGCGACCGCCGCGAGCTGTCCGTCGGCGAACGCGCCGTAGACCGCCCAGTGGTCCAGTTCGACGGACGCGTCGTCCAGATCCTGTTCGGACGCGGCGGCCTCGAACGCGGCGAACGCTTCGGCGTCCGAGCCGGTGAGCGGCCGGACCGACGCGTCGTCCGGTTCGGCGAGCAGCTTTTCCCTTGCCTCGTCGGTGAAATAGAACAGGTTGTCGGCCCCGTGCAGCAGAATCCCCGCCGAGGCCAGCCGCTGCCGGAACTCCGGTTCGTCGCGCGGGCGCCCGAGGGTTTCGGCCATCGCCGGGGTGAGCCGGATCCGGGTCCGCCCGTCCGCGGTGACGAGGACGGTGAGCCGCTCGTCCTCGTCCAGCGCGGCGTCGACGGTCAGGCTGAATCCGCCGCCGTCCGGGACCGGAGGCAGCCAATGGCGGGTGACGGCGGCGGCGAACAAGAAACGCTCCTAGCTCAGTCGGCCACGTCCAGCGCGGCCTGGATGATGCTGTCGGTGTCGATGCCGTGGTGCCGGTACACGCTCTCCAGGTCGCCGGACTGCCCGAACCGCGTCACGCCCAGATGCGCCGCCCGCACGCGGTGGACGTTCGCGAGGAACGCCAGCGTGTGCGGGTGCCCGTCCAGCACCGTCACCATCGGCGCGGACCGTTCGGACGGCAGCGCCGACTCCAGGATCCACGTGTCGGCGGTGTCCTGGCCTGCCCGTGCTTGCACCGCGCGGAACAGCAGGCCGGGGCTCGTCACGCACACGACGTCGGCGTGCTTGCCCAGCGCGTCCAGCCGGTCGGCGGCTTCCAGCGCCTCGGTGACCATCGCGCCCATCGTCACCAGCGTGACGTCCGGGCGCGCCACCGCGGCGGTGCGGATCGGGTACGCGCCCGCGACGACCTGGCGGCGGCGACGCTCCCGCGCGGCCGGATCAGCCGGCACCGCGGCCAGGCTCTGGTCCACCGGACGGGTCGACAGGCGCAGGTAAGCGGAAGTCCCGTCGGGACGGCCGAGCCGCGAAAGCGAAGCCAGCAGGGTCCACTCGACGTCCAGCGCGAACGCGGGCTCGTACGTCACGCAACCCGGCTGCTCCAGCCCGACCGACGGCGTGGTCACCGACTGGTGCGCACCGCCTTCGGGCGCGAGCGTGACGCCGGACGGGGTACCGACCAAAATGGACTGTCCGCCGCCGTAGATGCCGAACGACCACGGTTCCAGCGCGCGCTCCACGAAGGGGTCGTAAAGCACCCCGATCGGCAGCAGCGGACGGCCCCAGCGTGACCACGTCGTGCCCAGTTCGCCGAGCGCGCTCACCAGGTTCACCTCGGCGATGCCCAGTTCCAGGTGCTGTCCGCTGGGCCGCTCGCGCCAGTGCAGGATCGTTTCCGGGTCGTCGGCGAACCAGTCGACGCGTTCCTGCGGCGACCACACGCCGACCTTGTTGACCCAGCCGCCGAGGTTGGTGCTGGACGAGACGTCCGGGCACAGCGTCACCACGAGTTCCGCGGCCTCGGGCGCTTCGCGGGTCAGGTCGAGCAGCGCGCGGCCGAGCGCGGCCTGCGTGGTGGTGCGGCCGGACGGCGTGCGGCCGATGTCGGCCGGCAGGGCCGGAACCGGTTGCAGCTCAACAGGTTCCCGTTCCAGCCGGGCCGCGGTCGAAGCGCACAACTGTGCGGCCGCGGAGCCGTCGGCGAACTTCTGCCACGGGTTGTCCGGCGAGATTCCGACGCGCTCGGCCAGCGAGCCCAGCTGCTCGGCGGTCAGCAGCGACGAGTGGTTCTGCGGGTGTCCTTCGCTGGCGAGGCCGAATCCCTTGACCGTATAAGCGAAAACGACGGTCGGCCGGTGGTCGTCGATGGCGTCGAACGTGTCCAGCAGCGCGGACAGGTCGTGGCCGCCGAGGTTCCGGATGGCGGCGTGCAGCGTGTCGTCGTCGAGGGTGTCCAGCAGCGGAGCCAGTTCCGGCGTCGTCAGGCGTTCGCGCAGCTGCGCCGGGGTGCAGCGGAGCAGCCGCTGGTACTCCGGGTTCGACATCTCGTCGATGCGCCGGCGCAGCGCCGAACCGCCCGGCCGCTCGAACAGGTCCTGCAGCAGCCGCCCGTACTTGACGGTCAGCACCTGCCAGCCGGCCGCCTCGAACATGCCCTGCAGCCGGGTCGCGCCGATGTTCGGGACCACGCGGTCGAGCGACTGCCGGTTCAGGTCGACGATCCACACGACCTCGCCCAGTTCGGCCACGTTCGGGTCGAGGACGGCTTCCCAGCACGCGCCCTCGTCCAGTTCCGCGTCGCCGACCAGCGAGTACTGCCGTCCGGCGCCCGCGCCGCCGCCGTGCGATTCGACGTAGCGCCGTGCCAGCGCGCCCCAGATCGGGGCGGTCGCGCCGATGCCGACCGAACCGGTGGAGTAGTCGACCTGGTCCGGGTCCTTCGAGCGCGACGGGTAGCTCTGCAGACCGCCGAACTCGCGCAGCGTCGTCAGGTACTTCTCGTCGAGGTCGCCGAGGAGGTAGTTGATCGCGTGCAGCACCGGGGAGGCGTGCGGCTTGACCGAGACCCGGTCCTGCGCGCGCAGCCGGGCGAACCACAGCGCGGTCATGATCGACACCATCGAGGCGCTGGACGCCTGGTGCCCGCCGACCTTGAGCCCGGTCGGGTTGGGCCGCACCCGGTTCGCGTGGTCGATGATCGCGGTCGACAGCCACAGCACCCGGTCCTGCACCTCGCGCAGGACGGTCACCGTGTCGTTGTCCGGAAGGCGTTCGGGGGCGGCGCTGCTCACGAAGGATCGGACCTTTCTTGGGCGGAAAGTTCAGGCCAGTCCAGCAGAGCTGGGTAGGGTGCACAACAAGCGCGTTCAACATTGCGCAGAACGCCCAAGTCAGCACCGCACGGTGCGGAGAGGATTGCGCAGCATGCCCAGCACTCAGCGGCTCGACGCCACCGACGCCCGGATCCTGCTCGCGCTCGGCCGCACCCCGCGCGCCACCGCGGTCGCGCTCGCCGACGAACTGGGCCTGTCCCGCAACACCGTGCAGAGCAGGCTCGCCCGGCTCGAACAGGGCGACGCGCTGCGCTCGGCCGAACACCGGATCGACCCGGCCGCGCTCGGCTACCCGCTCACCGCGTTCGTGACCGTGCAGGCGCGGCAGCGGCTGCTGGACGAGGTCGGCCGCGCGCTCGCCGCGGTGCCGGAGGTGCTGCAGGTGCGCGGATTGACCGGCGCGCAGGACCTGCTGGTGCACGTGGTGGCGACCGACGCGGACGACCTGTACCGGATCGCCGGGGAAATCCTGGAGATCCCCGGCGTCGAGCGCACCAACAACGCGCTCGTCATGCGCGAGATGGTGCCTTACCGGCTCACTCCGCTGCTCGAGCGCGCTGCCCAGCGCTGAGGGTCACGTCTGGTCGTCGGCCGCGCGTTCGCGGCGGCGCTGCAGCATGGTCCGGTGCGCCCAGACCAGCAGCGGCGCGGCGAGCAGTCCCCACAGGAACCAGCCGGTCTCCCCGCCCATGAGGCCGAAGACCAGCATCATCAGGACAGTGACCTCGGCGAGCACGAGGATCTTCTGCCATCGCCGGGTCTGCACCGGCGGCACGCCTTGGCTCAGCGTCGCGGCGAACACGGGGTCGCTCGCGGCGAGTTCCTCTTCGATCTTCCGCAGGGCGCTGCGGTCGCGATGGGGCAGCATGATCCCCTCCTCGGGCAGGACGGGCCGGTGATCGCTCAAGTACCAGTGGAGTACCCGGCCGGGGGCGCCGTCAAGCCCGGGTTTTCGCAGGAATAATCGCCCGCGCCCGGGGCCGTTGCAAACTGAAACACGTTCTAATACCGTGCCGGGGGTGAGATACGGGATCGTGCTGTTCACCAGCGACCGGGGCATCTCCCCGGCGGCGGCCGCGCAGGCCGCGGAAGAGGCCGGGTTCGCGACCTTCTACGTGCCCGAGCACACCCACATCCCGATCCGGCGGGACGCCCCGCATCCCCGGACCGGCGACTCCTCGCTGCCGGACGACCGCTATCTGCGCACGCTCGACCCGTGGGTCGCGCTCGCCAGCGCGGTGCCGGTGACCTCGACGATCCGGCTGGCGACCGCGGTCGCGCTGCCGGTGGAGAGCGACCCGATCACGCTGGCCAAGACCGTGGCGACGCTGGACCACCTGTCCGGCGGACGGGTCACGCTCGGCGTCGGGTTCGGCTGGAACACCGACGAGCTCGCCGACCACGGCGTGCCCGGGAAGCGGCGGCGGACCGCGCTGCGCGAGTACCTCGAGGCGATGCGCGCGCTGTGGACCGAGGAAGAGGCGAGCTACGCGGGCGAGTTCGTCGAGTTCGGGCCGAGCTGGGCGTGGCCGAAACCGGTGCAGCCCAAGGTGCCGGTGGTCGTCGGCGCGGGCGGCACCGAGCGCACGTTCCGGTGGATCGCGCGCCACAGCGACGGCTGGCTGACCACGCCGGGCGAAGGCGACATCACCGGGAAAGTCGCGCAGTTGCGCGAAATCTGGCGCGAGGAAGGCCGCGAGGGCGAGCCGGAGGTGATCGCGCTCGGTCCGCGCCCGGATCCGGAGGGGCTCGCCAGGCTCGAGGAGGCGGGCGTGACCGAGGTCGTGTTCGGGCTGCCGGACCGTTCGCCGGGCGAGGTCGAAGCGTGGCTGGACCGGCTCGCCGGGAAGCTCGGGCAGCTCGCCGGAGCCTGACCGCGGCCATTTCGCACGGCGCTACCTCCTTAAGAAGAAAACCGCGCGCTGAAATCGCGAATAGCGCCTGAACGGGTGAACTGGGCGTTCGCGCGTCATTCCGGGGAACGCCTTCCCTCTTGTTTCGTGTGGCGGTGACCGGCCGGCACGCCCCCCGACCGGCCGGTCACCGCTTCGCCCGTCCGCGGCGGCGAGGCGAATGGCGCCGCGGGGCGCCGCCCGGGACACTGGTCCGGTGCGCATTCCCGTTCCCCGGACCGAAACGTGACCCCCGAACTGGCCGAACTGGCCGCAGCCCATGGAGTCGCCACCCACTACGAAAACTCCGACCAAGTCGAGGTACAGGTAGATCCCGACGTCGTGATCGCGGTATTGGCGCAGCTGGACGTCGATGCCCGTACTCCACAGGCAATTCAGCGAGAATTGGCCGCGGTGCAAGAAGCGAGCGCGGCGCGCGTGCTGCCGCCGACGGTGGTGGTGCGCGCCGGGCAAGAACGCGAACTCGGCCAAGCCGCGAGGATTGAGCTCGAAGACGGCACGACGCGTGACGTCGGCGCCACTCTTCCGGCTGACCTTCCGCTCGGCTGGCACCGGATCAAGACCGCGGAGCAACGGGTTTCGCTGGTCGTCGTCCCGGACCGGCTGCCCGCGGTGCCGCCCGCGTGGGGCTGGATGCTCCAGCTTTACGCGCTGCATTCCGAACGGTCGTGGGGGATGGGCGATTTCGGCGATCTCGCCGAGATGGCGTCGCGGTCGGCCGCCGAACTCGGCGCGGGCGTGCTGCTCGTCAACCCGGTGCAGGCGATCAGCCCGGCGCATCCGGTCGAGCGGTCGCCGTATTCGCCGTCCAGCCGCCGGTTCGCGAACCCGCTGTACCTGCGGGTGACCGACACCGAAGCGTTCGCCCGCGCCGACGAGGACACCCGGCGCCGGGTGCTGGCGCTCGCGCCGGACCCGATCGGCGAGCTGATCGACTACGACGCCGTGTGGACCGCGAAACGGGCCGCGCTGGAACTCTTGCGCCCGCACCATCCGCACCCGGTCGACCTGGACGACGACCTTCGCGATTTCGCCGCGTTCGGCGCGCTCGCCGAGGTGCACGGCAGCGATTGGCGCGAGTGGCCCGAGCCGTTGCGCGATCCCGGCAGCGCCGAGGTGGCCGCCGCGCGCGAGGAGCTGGCCGAGCGGATCGAGTTCCACGGCTGGCTTCAGCAGCTCTGTCACGAGCAGCTGGACACCGTCCGCCGCGCCGCGCGCGAGGCGGGCATGCCGGTCGGCGTCGTGCACGACCTGCCGGTCGGCGTGCATCCGGGCGGCGCGGACACCTGGGCGCTGCGGGACGTCTTCGCCGCGCAGGTGCGGGTCGGCGCACCGCCGGACGCGTTCAACCAGCAGGGCCAGGACTGGAATCTGC
Organism: Amycolatopsis sp. VC5-11; assembly: GCF_037034185.1. Classification (NCBI taxonomy): domain Bacteria; kingdom Bacillati; phylum Actinomycetota; class Actinomycetes; order Pseudonocardiales; family Pseudonocardiaceae; genus Amycolatopsis; species Amycolatopsis sp. VC5-11. The sequence goes on from NZ_JBAGKF010000003.1 coordinate 7,626, forward strand.
CGCCGTGGCGGCCGGACCGGCTCGCCGAAGCCGGGTACGCGCCGTTCCGCGACGTCGTGCGCGGCGTGTTGCAGCACGCCGACGGGATCCGGGTGGACCACGTCGCCGGGATGTGGCGGCTGTGGTGGATTCCGCCGGGCGAACCGGCTGGTCGCGGCACATACGTGCACTACGACGCCGAAGCGATGCTCGGCGTCCTCGCGCTGGAGGCGCACCGTGCGGGCGCGGTCGTGGTGGGGGAGGACCTCGGCACCGTCGAGGACACCGTCACCGAAACCATGCACGAACGCGGCCTGCTCAGCTCCGCGGTGCTGTGGTTCCAGCGCGACTGGGACGCGCCCGGCACGCCGTTCGTCCGCCCGGACCGCTGGGACCCGGACGCGATGGCCAGCATTTCGACGCACGACCTGCCGACCGTGTCCGGCTGGCTCGACGCCGAGCACGTCCGGGTCCGCGCCGAACTGGGCCAGCTCGACCGCCCGGTCGAGCAGGAGTACGCAGACGCGGCGGCCGAACGCCGGGCGTTGCTCGAACTGGTTGCGAGCGAAGGAATTCCGGACGACGACCTGGTGGTCGCCCTGCACACGCTGCTCGCCTCGGCGGCGTCGCGGCTGGTGCTCACCGCGCCCGCGGACGTCGCGGGCGAACGGCGCCAGCCGAATCTGCCGGGCACCGTGGATGAGTACCCTAACTGGCGCATCCCGCTTCCCGTCACCGTGGACGGGTTCTTCGCCGATCCGCGGGTGCGGGCGGCGGTCGCTCCGCTGGCCGCGGCCCGCCCGCTGCGCTGAACCCCCGAAAAGCCTGTCCGGACAACGTAAACCGATGCCCAAGGAGAAGCCCTGTGCGGCCCTGGCCCGGAAAGCCCTACCCGCTCGGCGCGACCTACGACGGCGTGGGGACGAACTTCGCGCTGTTCTCCGAGGTCGCCGAGCACGTCGATCTCTGCCTGTTCGACGACGAGGGCAACGAAACCCGCGCGCGGCTGGAGGAGGTCGACGGGTTCGTCCACCACGGCTACCTGCTCGGCGTCGGCCCCGGGCAGCGCTACGGATTCCGGGTCCACGGGCCGTACGACCCGAGCCGCGGCCTGCGCTGCAACCCGGGCAAGCTGCTGATCGACCCGTACGCCAAGGCGCTGTCCCGCGGCGTCGACTGGTCCGAGGCGCTGTTCAGCTACCGCTTCGACGACCCGGAACAGCTCAACGAGGACGATTCGGCCGGTCACGTGCCGTACTCGCTCGTGGTGAGCCCGTTCTTCGACTGGGCCAACGACCGCGCGCCGCGCGTGCCGTATCACGAGACGGTCATTTACGAGACGCACGTGCGCGGCATGACGATGACGCACCCGTTCGTCCCCGAGCGGCTGCGCGGCACGTACGCCGGGCTGGCGCACCCGGCGGTGGTCGAGCACCTGCAGAAACTCGGCGTGACCACGGTGGAGCTGATGCCGGTGCACCAGTTCGTGACTGACCACGGCCTCGACGAGAAGGGCCTGCGCAACTACTGGGGCTACAACACGATCGGGTACTTCGCGCCGCATGACGCCTACGCCGCGATGCAGGGCCAGGGCGGGCAGGTGCAGGAGTTCAAGGGCATGGTCCGCGCCCTGCACGAGGCGGGCATCGAGGTCATCCTCGACGTGGTCTACAACCACACCGCCGAGGGCAACCACCTCGGCCCGACGCTGTCCATGCGCGGCATCGACAACGAGGCGTACTACCGCCTGGTCGAGGACGATCCGCAGTACTACATGGACTACACCGGCACCGGGAACTCGCTCAACGTGCGCAGCCCGCACACGCTGCAGCTGATCATGGATTCGCTGCGGTACTGGGTGACCGAGATGCACGTGGACGGCTTCCGGTTCGACCTCGCCTCCGCGCTGGCCCGCGAGTTCTACGACGTCGACCGGCTGTCGACGTTCTTCGACCTCGTGCAGCAGGACCCGATCGTGAGCCAGGTGAAGCTGATCGCCGAACCGTGGGACGTCGGGCCCGGCGGCTACCAGGTCGGCAACTTCCCGCCGCTGTGGACGGAATGGAACGGGCAGTACCGCGACACCGTGCGCGACTTCTGGCGCGGCGAACCGTCCACCCTGGGCGAGTTCGCTTCGCGGATCACCGGTTCGTCGGACCTGTACCAGGACGACGGCCGCCGCCCGTTCGCGTCGATCAACTTCGTCACCGCGCACGACGGCTTCACGCTCACCGACCTGGTGTCCTACAACGAAAAGCACAACGAGGCCAACGGCGAGGACAACCGCGACGGCGCGGACGACAACCGGTCGTGGAACTGCGGCGTCGAGGGCCCGACCGACGACGAAGAGGTGCTCGCGCTGCGCGCCCGGCAGCGGCGGAACCTGCTCGCCACGCTGCTGCTGTCGCAAGGCGTGCCGATGCTGCTGCACGGCGACGAACTCGGCCGGACCCAGCAGGGCAACAACAACGCCTACTGCCAGGACACCGAACTGTCCTGGATGGACTGGGAGCTCGCCACGGAGAACGCCGACCTGGTCGAGTTCACCGGCGCGCTCGCCGCGTTCCGCAAGGCGCACCCGGTGTTCCGCCGCCGCCGGTTCTTCCAGGGCAAGCCGGTGCGCAAGGGCGAGGAGCTGGGCGACATCGCCTGGTTCACCCCGGCCGGCGAGGAGATGACCGAGCAGAACTGGGACGACGCGTTCGGCAAGTCCGTGGTGATCTTCCTGAACGGGGAAGGGATCCCGGACCTCGACCCGCGCGGGATGCCGGTGGAGGACGATTCGTTCCTGCTCGCGTTCAACGCGCACTGGGAGGACATCGCGATGACGTTGCCGGGCAACGGCTACGGTCGCGAATGGACAGTCGTGGTGGACACCCGGACCGGGGCGGTCGGGGACTGCGGCGTCGAACCGGTCGAAGGCGGCGGCAAGTTCACGCTCGCCGCGCGTTCGCTCGTGGTTCTCCAGCGCACGGCGAAGGAGAGCGAATGAGCACGCCGTCCTCGACGTACCGGGTGCAGTTGCGGCCGGAGTTCGGTTTCGCCGACGCCGCCGCGATCGTGGAGTACCTGCGCGAGCTGGGTGTCGGGGCGTTGTACGGCTCGCCGATGCTCGACGCGACACCCGGGTCGACGCACGGTTACGACGTCACCGATCCGACGCGCGCCCGGGGAGAACTGGGCGGCGAAGAAGCGCGAAAGGCGTTGGCAGCGCGGCTGAAAGACGCCGGGCTCGGGTTCGTCGTGGACATCGTGCCGAACCACATGTCGGTCGAGGTCGCGAAGGCGAACCAGTGGTGGTGGGACGTTCTCCGGAACGGCCGGGAATCGCCGTACGCGTCGTTCTTCGACATCGACTGGAGCCGCGGCAGGCTGCTGCTGCCGGTGCTCGGCGAGGACAACGACGTGCTGACCGTCGAAGGTGACGAACTCGTCTACTACGACCATCGTTTCCCGATCGCGCCCGGAACCGGCGACGGCACGCCGGCCGAGGTGCACGCGCGCCAGCATTACGAGCTGGTCGGCTGGCGGCGCGGCAACCGGGAGCTGAACTACCGAAGGTTCTTCGACATCACGAACCTGGCCGCGGTCGCCGTCGAGCGGCCGGAGGTGTTCGCCGAAACGCACGGCGAGGTGCTGCGCTGGGTGTCCGACGGCGACGTCACCGGCCTGCGCGTGGACCATCCGGACGGCCTCGCCGACCCCGGCGGCTACTTCCGGCGGCTCCGCGAGGGCGCGCCCGGGGCGTGGCTGGTCGCGGAGAAGATCCTGCACCCGGGCGAGGCGCTGCCGCAGAGCTGGCCGGTCGACGGGACCACCGGATACGACGCGTTGCGCGAGATCACCGGGGTGTTCGTGGACCCGGCCGCCGCGTCGGTGTTCACCCGGCTTGCCGCCGAACAGGGCGTGCGCACCGACTACCACGCGGTCGAGGAGAACGCGCGGAGGTTGGTGACCGACGGCATCCTGGTCGCCGAGGTGCACCGGATCGCGGCGCTGCTGCAAGGCGTGGACGCCGGTGCGGCCCGCGCCGCCGTCGCCGAGGTGATGATCGCGTTCCCGGTCTACCGTTCGTACCTTCCCGAGGGGGCCGGCCACTGGGCGACTGCCGTGGCGCGGGCCCGCAAGCGGCGGCCGGAACTGGCCCCGGCGCTCGACGCGCTCGACAGCCAGGTGCGCGGCGCGCCCGACGGCGAGCTGGCGACGCGGATCCAGCAGACGTCCGGCATGGTCGTCGCGAAGGGCACCGAGGACACGACCTTCTACCGGTTCACCCGGTTCGCCGCACTGAACGAGGTCGGCGGCAACCCGGACCGGTTCGGGCTGAGCACCGGGGAATTCCACACGCTGGCCGCGGGCCGGGCGGCCGCGGCCCCGGCCACGATGACCACGCTGACCACGCACGATACGAAGCGGTCCGAGGACACCCGCGCCCGGATGGCAGCGCTCTCGGAGGTCGCGGACGAGTTCGCCGTCGCGGTCCGCCGCTGGACGGCCGCGCGCGGGATCGACGAGCCCGCGCTGAATCTCCTGGCCTGGCAGACGCTCGTGGGCGCGTGGCCGATCTCGCCGGAGCGGCTGCGCGACTACCTCGACAAGGCCGCGAAGGAAGCGAAACTCCGCACCTCCTGGACGGAGCACGACGAGGGCTTCGAACGCGCCGTCGCCGAGTGGCCGTCCGCGGTGCTGGGCGACGCCGCTTTGGCGGCCGACGTCGAGTCGTTCGTGAAGCGGGTGCGCGGCGCGGGCTGGACGAACTCGCTGGGGCAGAAGCTGCTGCAGCTGGCCGGCCCCGGGGTGCCGGACGTCTACCAGGGCACCGAGCTGTGGGACTACTCGCTGGTCGACCCGGACAACCGCCGCGAGGTCGACTACGCCGCCCGCCGTTCCGTTCTCGACCGCATCCAGGGCGGCGAACAGCCGGAGATCGACGAGACCGGCGCGGCGAAACTGCTGGTGGTGCACCGAGCGCTGACCCTGCGCCGAGACCGGCCGGAGCTCTTCACCGGATACCGGCCGCTGCAGGCCGAAGGCGTTGCCGCGGAACACCTTCTGGCCTTCGAACGCGGTGCCGGCCTGACCGTCGCGGTCACGCGGCTGCCGCTGGGCCTGGACCGGGCGGGCGGCTGGCGCGACACCGTTCTGCCGCTGCGCGCCGGGGAATGGACCGACGTGCTGACCGGTCGCGGGGTCGGCGATGCCCCGCAGGCGTCCGCGTTGTTCGAGCGGTACCCGGTCGCGCTTCTGGTGCGGGAGGACTCCTGATGTTCCGCGTATGGGCCCTGTCGGCCGAGCGCGTCCGCGTCCGCGTGGACGGAACCGACCACGAGATGACCGCCGCCGGGGACGGGTGGTGGCAGGCCGACGTCACCGGCACCGATTACGCCTTCTTGCTCGGCGACGACGACCGCCCGCTGCCGGACCCGCGTTCGCTGCGCCAGCCGAACGGCGTGCACGAAGCGTCGCGGGTCTACGACCATTCGGCGTTCGAGTGGACCGACCAGTCGTGGACCGGGCGGCAGCTGCCCGGCGGCGTGGTCTACGAACTGCATGTCGGCACCTTCACCGAAGCGGGCACGTTCGACGCGGTCATCGACCGGCTCGGGCACCTGGTCGACCTCGGCGTCACGCACGTCGAACTGCTGCCGGTGAACTCCTTCGACGGCACCGCGGGCTGGGGCTACGACGGCGTCCTGTGGGGCGCGGCGCACGAACCGTACGGCGGTCCCGACGGGCTGAAACGCCTGGTCGACGCGTGTCACGCACGCGGGCTCGCGGTCCTGCTCGACGTCGTCTACAACCACCTCGGCCCGTCCGGCGCTTACCTCGACCGGTTCGGCCCGTACTTCGCCGGCCGCACCGACTGGGGCGCCGGGCTGAACCTCGACGGCCCGGGTTCCGACGAAGTCCGCCGCTATGTCATCGACAACGCGCTGGGCTGGCTGCGCGACTTCCACTTCGACGGCCTCCGCCTGGACGCCGTGCACGCGCTGGTCGACAACCGCGCCGTGCACCTGCTGGAGGAACTGTCCGCCGAGGTCGACGCGCTCTCGGCGGCCCTGAACCGCCCGCTGACGCTGATCGCCGAGTCCGACCAGAACGACCCCAAGCTCGTCACGACGCGCGACGCCGGCGGCTACGGCCTGCACGCGCAGTGGTCCGACGACCTGCACCACGCGCTGCACGTCCGGCTCACCGGCGAAACCACCGGCTACTACACCGATTTCGCCGAGCCCGGCGCGCTGGCCAAGACCCTGCGGGAGGCATTTTTCCACGCCGGGACCTGGTCGTCGTTCCGCTCGCGCGTCCACGGCCGCCCGCTGGACCGGCGCGTCGCCCCCGGCCACCGGTTCCTGGCGTATTTGCAGGACCACGACCAGATCGGCAACCGCGCGACCGGCGACCGGCTGTCCGCGACCGTTTCGCCCGGTCTGCTCGCCTGCGGCGCGGCGGTGGTGTTCTGCTCGCCGTTCACGCCGATGCTGTTCATGGGGGAGGAGTGGGCCGCGGAGACGCCGTGGCAGTTCTTCGCGTCGTTCCCGGACCCGGAACTGGCCGAGGCCGTCCGCACCGGCCGCCGCCGCGAGTTCGCCCGGCACGGCTGGGGCGAAACGGACGTTCCCGACCCGATGGACCCGGCCACCGTCGCCCGCTCGCGGCTCGACTGGACCGAACCGGGCAAACCGGGCCACCGGGAAATCCTCGGCCTGTACCGGACGCTGATCCGCCTCCGCCGCACGCATCCGGAGCTGACCGATCCGCGGCTGGACCGCGTCGTGGTGGAGACCCCGCCGGACGATGCGTGGCTGATCCTGCACCGGGGCACGCTGCGCCTGGCGTGCAACTTCGGAGCGAAGCCGGTCGAGGTTCCGGTGGCGGGGGAGGTGCTGGCTTCGTGGGGCAACCCCGAGGTCGGCGACGCGACGGTGCTGCCCGCGGAGTCGTTCGTGCTGGTCGCTACCCGGTGTAGCCCTGCAGCATCTTCGTGAGCGTCTCGGCCATCCGGTCGCGAAGCTCTTGCGGCGCAACCACTTCCGCCAACGGACCGAGCCGCAGCAGGTCGTGCACGGCTTGGTCGGGCTGCTCGACCGGAACGATCACCCGAGTCCACCCGTCCGCTTCGACAACGCCGCCCGCAGCCGCGCGGGCAACCGCAGGTTCGGCGAGCTGCGGCAGGAGTCGCATCCCTTCCGGCGACACCCGCAGTACCGCCTCGCCACGGTGCCGGCGGGCGTCGAAATCGTCGAGGTACTCCGACCAGTAGCCGCCCAGATCGAACCCCTCGGCCCGGTCGAAGGTCTCGTCCAGCATCGCCGCCTCGACGATCCGCGCCACCCGGTAAGTCCGGAACTCGCCGGAATGCCGGGCGACCAGGTACCAGTGCCCGGCCTTGAGCACCACACCGTGCGGCTCGACGGTCCGGGCGACTTCGCGGGGCGCGGCCCAGCGCTGATACCGGATCCGGACGCGCCGCTGCTGCCACGCCGCGTCCGAGACCGTCGGCAGCTGCGGCGTGGCCTCCCTGTCGTGGTACCAGGACGCCGCGTCCAGATGGAACCGCTCGCGGACCCGGTCGGCGTGGGACCGCAGTTCGGCCGGGAGCGCGGCCAGCAGTTTGCGCTCCGTGTTCGCCGCGACCGGCCCCAGCCCCAGCCCGGAAGCCGCGGCGGGCAGCCCGGTGAGGAAGAGCGCCTCGGCTTCTTGCCTGGTCAGACCGGTCAGCTGGGTGCGGTACCCGTCGACCAGCCGGTATCCGCCGTCGTGGCCGGGCTCGCCGTACACCGGGATCCCGGCGGCGCTCAACGCCTCGATGTCGCGGTAGACCGTGCGCGGCGAGACCTCCAGCCGGGCGGCCAGTTCGGCGGCGGTCCTCGGCTGGCGGGCCTGCAGCAGCAACAGGAGGGAGACGAGCCGGCTCGCGCGCATGCGGCCAGCATGCCCCGGTCCACTGACAGAACCTGTCAGGGATCCCGAGGGCACGCCCGGCGCGAACCCCTACTGCCGCCGCTGTCGGCCCAGGTCATCACCCCTGCTCCGGGCAAGTTCAGCCAAGCGCCGGAGCCCGTCGCCGCCGAGGGTTTGAAAGGATCGGCGCATGGCACAGCGACCCGCATCCGACAACCAGGTCCTCGCCGGACGTCCGTTCCCGCTCGGCGCCCACCCGGAGGCGGGCGGCGTCCGGTTCGCGGTGACGTCCGCCGTCGCCGACGCGGTCGAGGTGTGCCTCATCGGCGACGACGGTTCCGAGCGGCGGATCGAACTGACCGAACGCACGTTCGGCGTCTGGCACGGGCTCGTCCCGGGCGTCACCGTCGGTCAGCACTACGGCTACCGCGTGCACGGCCCGTACGACCCGGCGCACGGCTACCGCTGCAACCCGGCCAAGCTCCTCGTCGACCCGTACGCGCGCCGGATCGACGGCAAGCTCGCCAGCCTGCACGCCGCGCAGGGCTTCACCGGGGACCCCGAGCGCGGTCCGATGTCCACTGTGGACTCGCTGGGGGCGGTGCCGCTGTCGGTCGTCGCCTCGCCGGGCGGGCAGGACACCGGGGTCAAGCCCGAGGTGCCGTTCGAGGAGTCGGTGATCTGCGAACTGCACGTGAAGGGGTTCACCCAGCAGCATCCCTTCATCCCGGAAGCGCTGCGCGGCACGTACCTCGGCCTCGCGCACCCGGTCGCGATCGAGCACCTGACCCGGCTCGGCGTGACGACCGTCGAACTGCTGCCGGTGCACGCGTTCGCCGACGAGCCCGCGCTGATCCGCTCGGGGCGGCACAACTACTGGGGCTACTCGCCGCTGGGCTACTTCGCGCCGCACGCGGGCTACGCGAGCGAACCGGGCCGCGAGATCGAGGAATTCCGCACGATGGTGGCGGCCCTGCACGCGGCAGGCATCGAGGTGCTGCTCGACGTCGTCTTCAACCACACCTGCGAGGGCGGCCCGGACGGCCCGACGCTCTCGCTGCGCGGCCTCGACGCCCCGGCGTACTACCTGCACACCCGCCGCGGGCACATGGCCGACCTCACCGGCTGCGGCAACACCCTCGACGCCGGTTCGCCGACGGTCGTCCGGCTGGTCACCGATTCGCTGCGGTACTGGACGCAGGAGATGGGCGTCGACGGGTTCCGCTTCGACCTGGCGAGCACGCTCGGCCGGCCGCGCGGCGAGATGTTCGACCGCGAGTCGACGATGCTGACCGCGATCACCACCGACCCGGTGCTGTCGCGCTGCAAGCTGATCGCCGAACCGTGGGACGCGACCGGCGAGGGCTACCGCGTCGGCGACTTCGGCGCGCAGTGGGCCGAGTGGAACGGCCGCTACCGCGACACCGTCCGCGACTTCTGGCGCGGCGCGACCGGCGTGCGGGACCTCGCGTACCGGCTGTCCGGCTCGTCCGATCTGTACGACCACAACCTGCGCCGCCCGTGGCAGTCGATCAACTTCGTCACCGCGCACGACGGCTTCACGCTGCGGGACCTGGTGTCCTACAACGAAAAGCACAACGAGGCCAACGGCGAGGACAACCGCGACGGCACGAACGACAACCGCTCGTGGAACCACGGCGCGGAGGGCGAGACCGACGACGCGGCGATCGTCGCGCTGCGCACCCGCCAGGCGCGCAACCTGTTCGCGACGCTGCTGCTGTCCACCGGCACCCCGATGTTCACCGCGGGCGACGAGATGTGGCGGACCCAGCACGGCAACAACAACGCCTACTGCCTCGACGACGAAACGTCGTGGGTCGACTGGACCCCGACCGAGGCCTCGGAGCCGATGCTCGACTTCGCCCGCCGCGTGGTCCGGCTGCGCGCGCACAGCCCGGCCTTGCGGCAGCCGGAGTTCTTCGAGGGCCGCACCACGGTCACCGGCAAGCCCGATCTTGTCTGGTTCCGCCCGGACGGCGAGGAATTCGACGAGATCGACTGGTTCGACGAGGACCGCCGCACGCTCTGCATGTGGATCGACGGGTCGAACAGCCAGGCGCGCAACCGCGAGGGCGCGCTCGTCACCGACCACTCGTGGCTGCTGGTGCTGCACGCGGGCGCGGAACCGGCGGAGATCGTGCTGCCCGGACCGGAGTACGGCGAGACTTTCAAGCCCACTTTGGACACCAGCACCGCCGACGGCACCCCGGCCAGCCCGGGCGTGCTGGAGCCCAAGGCGCGGATCACGGTCGAGGCGCGGTCGCTGCTGTTGCTGCGCGCGCCGCGGGACACGGTGGAGATCCCGCAGTTGTAAGGAGACCGAGTCCGAGAAGTCCGGGCGCTTCGCGTGATCGCCGCGGGCGTCATGGGGCATCCTGACTGCAGTCAGCCGCCGCCGAGAAACCGTCACCCGGACATCCGCACCGATACTCACCGGTAATCACCGGAACGCGCCGCCGATTGTTAACGCAATTCGGCGAGCGTGTTGCGGGCGGGGGACGGGAATGCGTCCGGGAGTTCCGCCGAATGGGGGCGTTTCGCCCGACCGGGTGGCGGGAAAATCAGAAAAAGGCCCCGCTGTCAACGGCTTTGGAGGAATCAGGCACACTGACCGTGCTCGCGGAAGCACACTCCGACCACCCTCCCACCCACCGTGAAAAAGGGGCATCGCCATGACCGGCAGGCTCGGGATCGACGACGTCGCACCCATTGTCAGCTGCGGCCGGTATCCGGCCAAAGCCGTTGCGGGCGAACATTTCCCCGTGACCGCCACGGTCTGGCGGGAGGGCCACGACGCGGTCGCCGCGACGGTCGCCTGGCGCGGTCCGGGCGACCGCGCCGCGCGCCAGACGCGGATGGCCGAACAGGGCCGCGGGCTCGACCGGTTCGGCGCGGTGATCGTGCCCGACGCCGAGGGCATGTGGACCTACCGGGTGGACGCGTGGAGCGATCCGTGGGCCACCTGGGAGCACGCGGTCGAGGTGAAGATCGCCGCCGGGCAGGGGCCGGGGGAGCTGGCGAACGACCTGGAAAGCGGGGCGCTGCTGCTCGACCGCGTGTCCCGCCGCCCGGAGCGCCGGGCCGAGCGCCCGCTGCTCGCCGGGGCCGCGGCCGCGCTGCGCGACGACGAACGCGATCTCGCCGAGCGCGTCGGGCCCGCGCTCTCGCCCGAGGTCCGCCAGCTCATGCACGACTTCCCGGTGCGCGAGCTGATCACCAAGGGGCGCGTGCTGAAGCTGTGGGTCGACCGCAAACGCGCCGCTTTCGGTTCCTGGTACGAATTCTTCCCCCGCTCCACCGGCGGGGTCGACGCGCTGGGCCGCGCGGTGCACGGCACCTTCGCCACCGCCGAGCGCGAACTGGACCGCGTCGCGGGCATGGGTTTCGACGTCGTCTACCTGCCGCCGGTGCACCCCATCGGCCGGGTGAACCGCAAGGGCCCCAACAACACTCTCGACGCGACGCCGGACGACGTCGGCTCGCCGTGGGCGATCGGCGCGGACGAGGGCGGGCACGACGCGATCCACCCGGAGCTCGGCACGCTCGAGGATTTCGACGCCTTCGTGGCGCGCGCGGAGGAACTCGGCCTCGAGGTCGCGCTCGACCTCGCGCTGCAGGCCGCGCCGGACCACCCGTGGGTCGTCAAGTACCCGGAGTTCTTCACCACCCGCCCGGACGGCACCATCGCGTACGCGGAGAACCCGCCGAAGAAGTACCAGGACATCTACCCGGTCAACTTCGACAACGACCCGCGCGGCATCTACGACGAGGTGCTGCGCGTCGTGCTGCACTGGGTGTCGCACGGGGTGCGGATCTTCCGGGTCGACAACCCGCACACCAAGCCGCCGGACTTCTGGGCCTGGCTGATCCAGTCGGTGAAGGACGCGCATCCGGACGTGCTGTTCCTCGCCGAGGCGTTCACCCGCCCGGCCCGGCTGTGGGGACTCGCGAAGCTCGGTTTCACCCAGAGCTACACGTATTTCACCTGGCGCACCACGAAAGAAGAGCTCACCGAGTTCGGCACCGACCTCGTCGAGCACTGGGACCACGGCCGGCCGAACCTGTTCGTCAACACTCCGGACATCCTGCACGAATCGCTGCAGCACGGCGGTCCCGGCATGTTCGCGCTGCGCGCCGCGCTCGCCGCGACGATGTCGCCGACCTGGGGCGTGTACTCCGGCTACGAGCTGTTCGAATCCGAGGCGGTGCGCCCGGGCAGCGAGGAGTACCTCGACTCCGAGAAGTACCAGCTGCGCCCGCGCGATTTCGCCCGCGCGCTCGCCGAGGGCCGTTCGCTGGAACCGTGGCTGACCCGGCTCAACGCCGTCCGCCGTGCGCATCCGGCGCTGCAGGGCATGCGGTCGCTGCGCTTCCACCACATCGACAACGACGCGCTGCTCGCTTACTCCAAACAGGACCCGGCGACCGGCGACACGGTCGTCGCGATCGTGAACCTCGACCCGCACAACGCGCGAGAGGGCACGCTCTGGCTCGACCTGCCCGCGCTCGGCTTCGACTGGACCGAGCGGCTCATCGCGCACGACGAGGTCACCGGCGAGACGTGGGACTGGGGCCAGGCGAACTTCGTCCGGCTCGAACCGTGGCGGGCGGTGGCGCACATCGTGGCGCTGCGCCGCAGGCTCGCGGCCTGACGCCGCGGCCGCTCCGACCCCCGTGGTTATCCCGGAGCCGAACGGGATAACCACTACTCAGCACACGCGACTCACGACAAGGTGGAACGGATGGACGAGGAGAGCCGGCCCGGCGCCGCGGCGGGACTGGCGGACGTGCCGCACACGGGGGAGGCGGTGACCGCCGACGGCCTGCTGGTCGAACCGCAGGCGGACGACTTCGCGCACGCGCACGCGGCGCCGAAGGACCCCGAATGGTTCAAGAGCGCGGTGTTCTACGAGGTGCTGGTGCGCGCCTTCGCCGATTCGAACGGCGACGGCACCGGCGACCTGCGCGGCCTGGCGGGCAGGCTGGACTACCTCGCCTGGCTCGGGGTGGACTGCCTGTGGCTGCCGCCGTTCTACGCCTCGCCGCTGCGCGACGGCGGCTACGACATCAGCGATTTCCGGGCCGTGCTGCCGGAATTCGGCAGTGTCGAGGACTTCGTGTACCTGCTCGACGAGGCGCACCGGCGCGGCATCCGGGTGATCACCGACCTGGTGCTCAACCACACCTCGGACGCGCATCCGTGGTTCCAGCAGTCGCGCTCGGACCCGGACGGCCCCTACGGCGACTACTACGTGTGGAGCGACGACGATTCCCGCTACGCCGACGCGCGGATCATCTTCGTCGACACCGAAACGTCGAACTGGACCTACGACCCGGTGCGCGGCCAGTTCTACTGGCACCGGTTCTTCACCCACCAGCCGGACCTGAACTACGAGAACCCGGCCGTGCAGGACGCGATGATCGACGTGCTGCGGTTCTGGCTCGACATCGGCATCGACGGCTTCCGCCTCGACGCCGTGCCCTACCTGTTCGAACAGGAAGGCACCAACTGCGAGAACCTGCCGCGCACGCACGATTTCCTCAAGCGGTGCCGGAAAGTCGTCGACGACGAGTACCCCGGCCGGATCCTGCTGGCCGAGGCGAACCAGTGGCCCAGCGACGTGGTCGAGTACTTCGGCGACGCGGAGTCCGGCGGCGACGAATGCCACATGGCGTTCCACTTCCCGCTGATGCCGCGGATCTTCATGGCGGTGCGCCGGGAGTCGCGGTTCCCGATCTCGGAGATCCTGCTGCAGACGCCGCAGATCCCGTCCGGCACGCAGTGGGGCATCTTCCTGCGCAACCACGACGAGCTGACGCTCGAGATGGTCAGCGACGAAGAGCGCGACTACATGTACTCCGAATACGCCAAAGACCCGCGGATGAAGGCCAACATCGGCATCCGCCGCAGGCTCGCCCCGCTGCTGGACAACGACCGCAACCAGCAGGAGCTGTTCACCGCGCTGCTGCTGTCGCTGCCCGGCTCGCCGGTGCTCTACTACGGCGACGAGATCGGGATGGGCGACAACATCTGGCTCGGCGACCGCGACGCCGTCCGCACCCCGATGCAGTGGACCCCGGACCGCAACGCCGGGTTCTCCACCTGCGACCCCGGCCGGATCTACCTGCCGGTGATCATGGACCCGGTGTACGGGCACCAGGCGCTGAACGTCGAGGCGCAGGCCGACAACGCGGCGTCGCTGCTGAACTGGACGCGCCGGATGATCGAGGTCCGCAAACAGCACCACGCGTTCGGCCAGGGCGATTTCACCGACCTCGGCGGCTCGAACCCCAGCGTGCTCGCCTACCAGCGCCGGTGGCTGCGCCCGGACGGCCGCGAGGACGTCGTGGTGTGCGTCAACAACCTGTCCCGTTTCCCGCAGCCGGTGGAACTGGACCTGTCCGCGCACCAGGGCGCGACGCCGGTCGAGCTGACCGGCGGGGTGCGCTTCCCGGACATCGGCGAGCTGCCGTACCTGCTCACGCTGCCCGGCCACGGGTTCTACTGGTTCCAGCTGCTCGAGCCGGAAGAATGAGGTGAGTCCGCTGTCGCCCCACGGTTCCCCGCCTGACCTGTCCGCACTGTCCGAACCGCCCGAGCTGTCCGGGGCGCTGGCCGCCCTGCTGCCGGACTGGCTGCCCGCGCAGCGCTGGTTCGCGGGCAAGGACCGGCCGGTCGACGAGGTCCGCCCGGCGAGCCTCACCGTGCTGGCGGGCCCGGATCCGCTGCTGGTGCACGCGGTCGTCGACGTGGTGCAGGGCGACCGGACCGAGCCGTACCAGCTGCTGGTCGGCCGCCGGTCCGGGGTTCCCGAGGTGGCGTCGGCGGCGCTGCTCGGCGAGCGGTTCTACGAGGCGAGCGGCGACGCGGACCTCACCGCGGGGCTGCTGGACCGGATGGCGGCTGGCGGGTCCGCCGGGACGCTGCGGTTCGCCGCGGAACCGGACGCGACGCTCGAACCCGGGCTGCGCTCGCGGCCGATCACCGCGGAGCAGAGCAACACTTCGCTCGTCTACGGCGGGCAGTACATCCTCAAGCTGTTCCGCAAGCTCAGCCCGGGACTGAACAAGGACCTGCTGCTGCACCGCGCGCTGCAAAGCGCGGGCTGCAAGCACGTGGCGCGCGTGGTCGGCTCGATCTCCGGCGAACTGCACGGCGGACCCGCGACGATGGGGATGCTGCAGGAGTTCCTGCCGGACGCGGTCGACGGCTGGGCGATGGCGACCACGAGCGTCCGGGACCTGCTGGCCGATCCGGACCAGCCCGCGGCCGAGGCGGGCGGCGACTTCGCCGGGGAGTCCGAGCGGCTCGGCGCCGCGGTGGCCGAGGTGCACGCGGACCTCGCGACCGCGCTGGGCACCGAGCCCGCGGACGGCGACGAGCTGGACCGCACGGTGCGCGCGATGACCGAACGGCTCGACCAGGTGTCCGAGGCGGTCCCGGAGCTGGCGGTGCACGCGCCCGCGCTGCGCGAGGTGTTCGAGGCCGTGCGCGCGCACGAGGCGCCGATCTCGCTGCAGTACATCCACGGCGATCTGCACTTGGGCCAGGTGCTGCGTACCGTCAACGGATGGCTGTTGCTGGACTTCGAAGGCGAACCGGCCGCCCCGGTCGCGGAACGGCACGCGCTGCGCTCGCCGCTGCGCGACGTCGCGGGCATGCTCCGGTCCTTCGACTACGCGGCGCACCAGCGGCTCGTCGGGCAGCCCGAGAACGCGGACGTGACCCGGCACGCGATGGAATGGGCCCGCCGCAACCGCGCCGCGTTCTGCGCCGGGTACGCCCGCGCCGGCGGCCCGGTCGGCGACCCGCAGGAGCACGCGGACCTGCTTCGCGCCTTTGAACTGGACAAAGCGGTGTACGAGGTCGCCTACGAGCACGCGAACCGGCCGGACTGGCTGAGCGTGCCGCTGGCGGCGATCGCCCGCAGCACCGACGGAAGCGAGTGACCCCCGTGAACGCTGTCCCCGCGGATCTGCCCTCGGCGGCCCCGTCTCCGCTCGACATCGACCGGCTGCTGGCGGGCGAGCACCACGACCCGCATTCGGTGCTCGGCGTGCACACCGCCGGCGGCGACATCGTCGTGCGTGCGCTGCGCCCGGGCGCGACGTCGGTGTCGGTCGTCGCGGGCGAGCGCCGCGTTCCGCTGGACCGCGTGGCGGACGCGCTGTTCGCCGCGACGCTGCCGGAGCACCCGGGCGACTACCGGATCGAAGTCGGCTACGACAACCACACTGTCGTCACCGACGACCCGTACCGCTGGCTGCCGACGGTGGGGGAGCTGGACCAGCACCTCATCGGCGAAGGACGGCACGAACGGCTGTGGGACGTGCTCGGCGCGCACGTGCGCCGGTACGACACCCCGAACGGCGTCGTCGAGGGCGTGTCCTTCGCGGTGTGGGCGCCGACCGCGCGCGGCGTGCGGGTGATCGGCGACTTCAACGCGTGGGAGGGCCGCGGCCACCCGATGCGCTCGCTCGGGTCCTCGGGCGTGTGGGAGCTGTTCGTGCCCGGCGTGCCGGTCGGCAGCTGCTACAAGTTCCGCATCCTCGGCGCGGACGGGCACTGGCACGAGAAGGCCGACCCGATGGCGTTCGCCACCGAGGTGCCGCCCGCGACCGCGTCGAAGGTGACCGAATCGGAGTACACCTGGGGCGACGGCGACTGGGTCGCCCGGCGCGAGGCGACCGACTGGGCGGACGCGCCGATGAGCGTGTACGAGGTGCACCTCGGCTCGTGGCGGCCCGGGCTCGGCTACCGCGAACTGGCCGACCAACTGGCCGACTACGTCGAGGAAACCGGCTTCACCCACGTCGAATTCCTGCCGGTGGCCGAGCATCCGTTCGGCGGCTCGTGGGGCTACCAGGTCACCTCCTACTACGCGCCGACGTCGCGCTTCGGTTCGCCGGACGACTTCCGGTACCTCGTCGACCACCTGCACCAGCGCGGCATTGGCGTGCTCGTCGACTGGGTCCCCGCGCATTTCCCGCGCGACATCTGGGCGCTTGCGCGGTTCGACGGCAGCCCGCTGTACGAGCACGAGGACCCGCGCCGCGGCGAGCAGCCGGACTGGGGCACGCTCGTGTTCAACTTCGGCCGCAACGAGGTGCGCAACTTCCTCGTCGCGAACGCGCTGTTCTGGCTGGAGGAGTTCCACCTCGACGGCCTGCGCGTGGACGCGGTCGCCTCGATGCTGTACCTCGACTACTCGCGCAAGGACGGCGAGTGGCTGCCGAACGAATACGGCGGCCGGGAAAACCTCGACGCGGTCCGGTTTCTGCAGGAGCTGAACGCGACTGTCTACAAGCGACACCCGGGCGTCGTGATGGTCGCCGAGGAATCCACCGCCTGGCCCGGCGTCACCCGTCCGACGCATCTCGGCGGCCTGGGATTCGGCTTCAAGTGGAACATGGGGTGGATGCACGACACGCTCCGCTACCTGTCGCACGAGCCGATCCACCGGGCGTACCACCACAACGAGATGACCTTCTCGCTCGTGTACGCGTGGAGCGAGAACTTCGTGCTGCCGCTGTCGCACGACGAAGTGGTGCACGGCAAGGGTTCGCTGTGGGAACGGATGCCGGGCGACGACTGGAACAAGGCCGCCGGGCTGCGCTCGCTGCTGGCGTTCATGTGGGCGCATCCGGGCAAGCAGCTGCTGTTCATGGGCGGCGAATTCGGCCAGCCGCGCGAATGGTCGGAGTCGCGGTCGCTGGACTGGCACCTGCTGGAAACCCCGCTGCACCGCGGCGTGCGCGACCTGATCCGGCAGCTGAACGCGATCTACCGGGACACCGCCGCGCTGTTCAGCGGCGACGTCCGGCCCGAGGGCTTCCGCTGGATCGACGCGAACGACTCGGCCGGGAACGTGCTGAGCTTCCTGCGCCTGGGCGCGGACGGCTCGCGGCTGGCCTGCATCGCGAACTTCGCCGGAGTGCCGCACCACGACTACCGGGTGGGCCTCCCGGCGGCGGGCCGGTGGACCGAGGTGCTGAACACGGACGCGGAGTCGTTCGGCGGATCCGGGGTCGGGAACCTGGGCGCGGTGGAGGCGACCGAGGAGCCGTGGCACGGCCAGCCCGCGTCGGCGGTGCTGCAACTGCCGCCGAGCGGGGTGCTGTGGCTGCTGGAGGAGCGTCCGTCCGTCGAGGAGTGACCCTTTCGGCCCACTGCCGCTGGTCGTGAGGTGGCCCTGCGTGAGGGTGGCCCTCACGCACGGCGGCGGGTCGTGAGGGGAACCCTGGGGGAGTCAGCGTCTGTGAGGGTGGCCCTCACGGACGGCGGCGGCGGGTCGTGAGGGGAACCCTGGGGGGAATCAGCGTCCGTGAAGGTGGCCCTCACGGATCTCGCCGAGACCGGCCCAGCGCGCCAGCCCGGTTTCGGCCCGGACCGGTGCCGGTTGCCCGTCCATCCCTCCCGGATTGCCCGGAATTCCTCCCGTCAGCGCCTTTCGCCGGTCGCGGTCGGAAAATGACCCACGCGACGTCTTGCCGGTGAAGGCGCTGGTGGGCATACTTTGTTGCCATCCACAACAAACCCGGGGTGGCGCCGCCAGGCCGCCCCTCGAGTGATTGAGGGATGACAATGACGTCCACGCCCACCTCCTCCCGCTGGCGGCGGCTCGCGATCCCCGCGGCGCTCGCCCTCGCCGGCGCGGTCGCGCTGACGCCCGCGGGGCACGCCGCCCCCGCCGCCGCCCCGGCCGCCGGGTTCTCCGACGATTTCGACGGCCCGGCGGGTTCGCCCGCCGACGGCAGCAAGTGGACCTACGAAACCGGCGACAACAACGGCAACAACCACGAACGGCAGTGGTACACCGCGGGCGCGGCGAACGGCGCGCTCGACGGCCAAGGCCACCTCGTGATCACCGCGAAGAAAGAGAATTCCGGCAACACCTGCTGGTACGGCGCGTGCCAGTACACCTCGGCGCGGCTGAACACGTCCGGCAAATTCAGCCAGGCGTACGGGCACATGGAAGTGCGGATGAAACTGCCGCGCGGGCAAGGGATGTGGCCGGCGTTCTGGATGCTCGGCGGCGGGCAATGGCCGGACGACGGCGAGATCGACGTCATGGAGAACATCGGCAAGGAGCCGAACACCGTGCACGGCACGATCCACGGCCCCGGCTACTCGGGTGCGGGCGGCATCGGCGCGGCGTTCAACGGCCCGAATTTCTCCGACGACTTCCACACCTACGCGGTCGACTGGTCGCCGAACAAGATCGTCTGGCTGGTCGACGGGCAGGCCTACCAGACCCGCACCCCGGCGGACCTCAACGGCAAGAAATGGGTGTACGACCACCCGTTCTTCCTGATCCTCAACCTCGCGGTGGGCGGCGACTGGCCGGGCGACCCGGACGGCAGCACGCAGTTCCCGCAACAGCTGGTGGTCGACTACGTGCACGTGAGCTGACCACCCTCGCCGCCGGAACCACGGCGGCGCGGAGAAGGCGCGGTCTCCGCGGGCCCCGTCCGGCTCTTCCCGAGCCGGGCGGGGCTTTTCCGTGCCCGGTTCCGGGTACACAGCTTCCGCACGGATCACGGCAAGGAAAATCTCAGGTAGCGGGTGTTTGCTGAGCTGGCGGAGGGTGACGAGACGCGGGAGCGGACGATGAACGAGCAGGAGCGCGGCGGGCACGACCAGGGACAGCCCGGCTACGGCGGGCAGGCGCATCCTTATTCGCCGGGGCAGCCGTACCAGCAGGGCTGGGCACAGCAGCAGGCTTGGGGCACTCCGCCGCCCGGCGCGTACGGTCCCCAGCCGGGCGGCCAGTACGCCGGTCAGCCTTATCCGACGCAGCAGCTGCCGCGGCATCGTGCACCACACCCGTTGCGGACCGCGGCCGTCACGGTCGGCGCGATCGTGGTGGCGGTCGCCGTCGGGCTCGGGGTCGGGCATTTCGTGTGGACGCCGTCCGCGCCGTCCGGCGTGTCCGGGAACCAGAACTTCGGCTCGATCGGCAACCAGACCAACCCGTCGAACACGGCGATCGACCCGCAGGCGATCGCGAAGAAGGTCAGCGCGGGCATCGTCAACATCAACACCGAGCTGGGCTACCAGGGCGCGGCCGCGGCGGGCACCGGCATCGTGCTCACCTCCGACGGCGAGGTGCTCACGAACAACCACGTCGTCGAGGGCGCGACCAGCATCAAGGTCACCGACATCGGCAACGGCCAGACGTACACCGCCTCCGTGCTCGGCTACGACCGCAGCCACGACGTCGCGGTGCTCAAGCTGGCCGGCGCGTCCGGGCTGGCGACGGAGACGCTCGGCGATTCGTCGTCGGTGAAGGTCGGCGACGCGGTTGTCGGCCTCGGCAACGCGGGCGGTGCCGGGGGAGCGCCGATCCCGGCCGGCGGGCGGGTGACCGCGCTGAACCAGTCGATCACCGCGTCGGACGAATCGAACAGCTCGTCCGAGAAGCTGCAGGGCCTGATCCAGGTCGACGCGAACATCCAGTCCGGCGATTCCGGCGGCCCGCTCGTGAACGCGCAGGGCCAGGTCGTCGGCGTGGACACCGCGGCGTCGGCCGGGTACCAGTTCAACGGCGGCGGACGGCGCGGCCACGGCGGGCTCGGCAACGGCTTCCCCGGCGACAACTCCCAGGGCTCCCAAGGCGGCTCGCAGGGCTCCCCGGGCGACTCGCAGGGCGACGGCTCCCAGGGTTCGAGCGGGAACGAGGGCTACGCGATCCCGATCAACCAGGCGATCTCCCTCGCCCACCAGATCGTCGGCGGCACCGGCTCCGACACCGTCCACATCGGAAAGAGCGCGTTCCTCGGCGTGACCGTCAGCGATGCCGGACAGCAGCAACAGCAGGGCGGAACCGGTTCGGGCGCGGTGATCCAGCAGGTCGTCCCCGACGGCGCGGCCGCGAAGGCCGGCTTGGCCGCCGGCGACGTGATCACCGCGGTGGACGGCAAAGCAGTCGACTCGCCCACCGCGCTGACCACCCTGATGGACCAGCACCACCCCGGCGACAAGCTGACGGTGACCGTCGTCGGCCAGACCGGTCAGCAGCAGGATGTCACCGTCGTGCCCGCCGAGGGCCCCGTGGGCTGACTCGCCGGCGGTCCGGACGGCTGGATCGATCAGTCGTCCGGATACCGCGTGTCGAGCGAAACCTCCTCCCACGCCGCGAGATCGGCGAGCTGCTGCTCGAGCTTCGCCCGGATCCGGGTCACCGCCTCGGGCCCGAGCGGCAGCCGCAGCGGCGCGTCCGGGGTGTCGACCAGTTTGAGAATGGCCTCGGCGGCCTTCGCCGGATCGTTCGGCTGCGCGCCGTCCTGCGCGGAAAACCGTTGGCGCATCACGCCTGCCGGGGTGTCGCGGTAATCGTCGATGGGCTCGGAGAACGTCATCGACCGCCCGGCGAAGTCCGTCCGGAACGGCCCCGGTTCCACCAGGCTCACCCGGATCCCCAGCGGCGCGACCTCCCCGGCGAGCGCCTCGGACATCCCTTCGAGCGCGAACTTCGACGTCGCGTACAGCGCGTGCCCCGGGTTCCCGACGACTCCGCCGACCGACGACAACTGCACGATGTGCCCGCTGCGCTGCGCCCGCAGATGCGGCAGCACCGCACGCGTGACGTTGAGGACGCCGAACACGTTGGTCTCGAGGACCTGCCGGGCCTGCTCGTCGGTCAGTTCTTCAAGCGCCCCGACCAGCCCGTGCCCGGCGTTGTTGACCAGCACGTCGATCCGCCCGTACTCGGCGATCGCCGCGCTCACCGCCGCTTCCACCGACGCCGGATCAGTGACGTCCAGCCGGGCCGTGAACGTCTTCAGGTCTTCGAGCACACTCGTGTCGCGAGCCGTGGCCACGACCTTTTCTCCGCGCGCCAGCACGGTTTCCGCGAGCACGCGGCCGAATCCGCTGCTCGCTCCCGTGATGAACCAGACGCGTCCGGACATTGCGGACCTCCCCAGGACCAGTTACTTTGATACTCAAATCAAACTACCTTGAGTATCGAGGGAGTGTCCAGTTGGACTCAGTGGGGGCGGGCCTGCCCGAGTGGCTGGCCGTGATGCCCGACGGCGTGGACGAACAGGTCGAAGCGGCCCGCCAGCGGATCGGACGGCTGTCGCGGCAGTTCGAGCAGGTACTGCGCGGGGTCGCGGAGGAATACGGCTTCAGCGTGGGGGATTGGCAGGCATTGTCGGCGTTGCACCGCTCCGGCCGCGCGGCCGTCCTCACGCCCAAGGAACTGGCCGACCGCCTAGGCGTCACCTCCGGAACCGTCACGGTCCGCGTCGACCGCCTGGAACGGGCAGGCTTGGTAGAACGAGTCGCCGCGTCCTCGGACGGCCGGAGCCGCCCCGTCCGCCTGACCCGCAAAGGCCGCGCCCGCTGGGCCGCCGCCACCCGGAAACGCACCGAACGGGAACGGTCTCTGTTCAACGCGGTCCTGAACGAGGCCGACCTGTCTGACCTGAACGCTCTCCTCTCCCGCCTGCTGACCCGCTTCGAAACCGAGTTCGGCCTGTCCTCCCAGCACGATGCCCTCCGCCCCGAGTGACAGTTTTTTGTCGGTGGGCGGCGCTAGCGTGAGCGGTACCTGACTGGAGGGAAGATCCGATGACCACTCTCGACAACCGGCCGAACACCGCACTGCTAGTCGTCGACGTCCAGAACGGCGTCGTCGAGGACTCGCACGAACGAGACAACGTCGTGGCGAACGTGGCCGCACTGGTGGACAAGGCCCGGGAGGCCGAGGTTCCCGTGGTGTGGGTCCAGCACAACGGCGAAGGCTTGGCTAAGGGAAGCCCGGAATGGGGCCTGGTCCCGGAACTGACGCCGTCGCCGTCCGAGCCCTTGGTGGAGAAGACGTACGGGGATTCCTTCGAAGACACCACCCTGGAGTCGATCCTCGCCGAGTTGCGGATCGGACACCTGGTGGTCAGCGGAGCCCAAACGGACGCCTGCATCCGCTCCACCCTGCACGGCGCCTTCGTCCGCGGCTACGACGCGACCTTGGTGAGCGACGCCCACACCACGGGCGACCGCACGAAGTGGGGCGCGCCGCCGCCCGCGCAGGTCATCGCGCACACCAACTTGTATTGGACCCACCAAACCGCCCCCGGCCGGACTGCGGGCACTGTCGCCACGAAGGAGGTCGCCTTCAAGCCTGGCGCGTGAGACCGGCGGGGATCCTGGAAGGTTGCCGCGGGGCGGAGTCTTTCGCGTCCGGCACGTGGGACCGGCGGGCTGCGGGCTGGAACTGTCGTCCGGAGCCGGAGCAGCCCTGGTCGCGAGAGGTCACGGCTCGGAGCGTGAGACCGTCTACGGGAGCTGGAGGCGGAGGGACTCGAACATCATCCAGCCCGGGTCAGCCGATCTGCACGGGGGAGCGCGAGCCGAACCCACAAGGCGGAGAGCCGGGACCGGCGGATCGTCCGTGCCGGGCGGCGCGCGACGTCTCGCACGCGGAGCGTGCGCTGGCCGATTGCGTTCGCGGGGTGAGCTCGGCTGGTGGGCTGCGGCTGGCCGGTTGCGTTCGCGGGGTGAGCTCGGCTGGCGGGCTGCGGCTGGCCGGGCGCGTTCGCGGGGCGGACTCGGTCGGCGGGCTGCGGCTGGCCGGTTGCGTTCGCGGGGTGAGCTCGGCTGGCGGGCTGCGGCTGGCCGGTTGCGTTCGCGGCGTGAGCTCGGTCGGCAGGCCGCGGCTGGTCGGGCGCATGCGCGGGGTGGGCTCGGCTGGCGCGCGACGGCTGGCCGGTTGCAGTTGCGGGGCGGACTCGGTCGGCGGGTTGCGGGTGGCCGGGCGCATTCGCAGGGCGCGCCTGGCTCGGTGTCGGGCGGCGGGCTGCGACCGGCCGAGCGGGTCTGCGAGTTGAGCCTGGCTGGAGGGCCGGAGCAGGTCGGAGCGGAAGCCAGCTTGCCCGGTCGAACCGGGCCGGTCGTCCCGGTTCAGCGGAATGCCGGAGCGGGCCGTCGTACGGCGAGGGCGGCATCCCGCAAGTGACCCCAGCGCTCAACCCCGCGGTGCGCTCGAATCGTCATGCGGTCCGTGGCGCCCGGTCATGCTCGTGCGACACGAACAAGACCGATTCAGTCGCACCGCCGATCCATCCCCAACCCCGCCAACCGCACAGTGCACGGAAACCAAGCAAGCATTTGTCCGTCACATCCAACGAGTCAATCCCGCTTGCTCGCAACCGAAACCCTCTCACTCACCGGAACCCGACAACCCCGAGCCGCCCCTCCCCTCGCGAGCCGACCGAGCCGGAAACCCCTCTGCCACCACGGCTTTCCCCGCCAGACTCCCCGCCCGAAGACCACGAACCCGCGCCCTGTACCGGAAATGCCCGCCCGCCATGCCCCAGGGTCCCTCCGCACCGTGCGAAGCCGACCAGTTACGGTGGCGTGCGTGTCCTCGTTCCGTCCGGTGAGCGTGTCTTCGGGGAACCGGCGGATCAGCTGGGACCTCGTGCGCGGTGGGTGCGTCGTGCTGGTGCTGCTGTACCACGCGACCTTCATGAGCGTCGTCGTGCATCCCGAGCTCGGGCCGCGGCGGTTCGTGTTCCCGCATCAGATCGGGGCGAGCCTGCTGCTCGTGATTTCCGCGTACTTCGCCGCCGTCACGATCGGGCGCGGGTCGCTCGGCCGGTACTGGTGGGGGCGGATCGCGCGGTTGCTGCCGCCGTTTCTCGCCGCCGTCGTCGTGATCTACTTCGCGCTGCGGTACCTCTCGCCGCCCGGCTGGTTCAGCCCGCGGTTCGGCGACCTCGTCGGCAACCTGCTGATGCTCTGGAACTGGAAACCCGCCGTCTACCCCTTCCTCGACGGCTCGCACTGGACGATTCCCCTCCAGCTCATGGCGTTCACCGTCGCCGCGCTGCTCTATCGCGGCAGCTGGGGGCACGGCCGCAAGTTCCGCGTCGTCATGTGGGCCGCCCTGCTCGTCCCGCTCGCGCAGTGGCCGCTGCGCATCTCCGGTCCGCCCGAGTGGTACCGGGTCGTCGTCGACGGCTTCGGATTCCACCGCTGGCACCTGTTCGTCGCCGGCATCGCGGTCTGGCTCTGGACCAAAAAACGGGTGTCCACGACCGAATTCGTGCTGCTGGAAGTCCTGTGCGTCACCGCGCACGCCCTGCACGGCGCGGCCGTCACCCCGGCCGGGATCGACGTCGAATGGGGCTCGACGCTCGGCATCGCGACCGGGATCGCGGTGATCTCGCTGGCCGCGGCGGGCCCGGACTGGAACCGGTTCCTCCCGGCCTTCGTCCAGCGCGCGATCACCTGGTTCGCGGGGATCTCCTACGGCGTCTTCCTGATCCACCAGGCCATCGGCTACCTCGTGCTGCACTGGCTGTCCGGCTTCGGCGTCGACCCGCTGCTGCAGACCGCCGCCATGATCACCACCGGCGTCGTCCTCGGCTGGGCCCTCACCCGCCTGGTCGAACGCCCCGCCCACCGCTTCCTCATGCGCGGCTACGACACCTGGACCGCCCGGCGCCGGCCCGGCGACGAACCAGTCCCAGTCACCGCGGGACCCCGCGCCTGATCAGGTCCGCAGGCTAGGCCCGGAGTCCGGCACCCCGGCATAGTCGGGCAGTTCGACGCCGTTGATCGCGCGATCGATCAGCGCGGTCAACGCCTCCATATCCGGCTCCGGTGCCGGTTCGGCGTCCGGCCGCGGGACGGCGCGGCTCTCCGCGTGCAACCGGCCGATCTCCTGGTTGGCCTCGACGAACGAGCGCATCCGGGCCTCGTACCCAGCGAACCCGACCCCGGGATCCCACTGGGCGGCAGCCAGTTCTCCGGCGAGCAGATAGGCGCCGACCAGAGCCAGCCCGGTGCCCGCACCGGACATCGGCGACGAGCTGTACGCCGCGTCGCCGATCAGCCCCACCCGGCCGTCCGACCAGCGGTCCATCACCACCTGGGCGACCTGGTCGAGGTAAAAGTCCGGGGTGTCGTCCAGGTGCGTGAGAATGCGCGGCGCGAGCCAGCCCAGCCCGGCCGTCTGCTCGCGCAGCAGGCGTTTCTGTCCCTCGACATCGCGGTAATCGACGTCGAATCCGGCCGCGGGGAAGGTGAACATGGCCATCGCCCTCGTGGCGTCCCGGATCGGCCGCAGACCGACGGCCCGCGCGGACGCCTGGTCCTGGTACTCGATGAACCAGCGGTCCAGCCCGAACTCGTTGGGCACGCTGTAGAAGGCCAGCACGAGCCCGAGATGCCGGACGAACTTCTCGCGCGGCCCGAATACCGCCGCGCGCAGTGCCGAGTGCAGCCCGTCCGCCCCGATCACCAGGTCGAAGCGCCGCTGCCCGCCGCTCGCGAAGGTGACGTCGACGCCGTCCGCGTCCTGGACGAGATCGGCGATCCGGTCGCCGAAGACGTACTCGACGCCGTCGCGGGTGTCGTCGTAAAGGACCTGGGACAGGTCTCCCCGCAGGATCTCGATTTCCGCGATGTACCCGTCGCCGCCGTCGTCGTCGGCGCGGTAGGTCTCCAGCACGTTCCCGTCGACGTCCACGGTGTGCGCACCCGCGGTGTCCGTGCGGGCCGCGCGCACCGCCTCGTCCAGCCCCATCCGCCGGATGACCTCCTTGGCCACCCCGCGCGCATCGACCGCCTGACCGCCGGGACGCAAGCCAGGAGCCCGCTCCACCACGGTCACCTCGGCTCCCCGCCGACGCAGCCAATGGGCCAACGCAGGCCCCGCGATGCTCGCTCCGGCCACCAACACCCTGCTACCGCTCACCGCGGCCCCCCTCGCCTCCGGATGACGGTGGGGAGTCTACGGCGAGCGACGCCCGCGCAGGCGCTCCGCAGCCATCGAGGGCGGATGGCCGGGTGCCGCGATCGAGGGCCGACACGGGGTTGCCAGCCGCGAAGGTGCCAACCGGCGAAGTTGTGCCAGACGGCTCCAGGCTGAGAGGGAGCGAGCCCGCGAAGATGCGAGCCTGCGAAGGCGTCGGGGCGCGAAGAAGGTGCGAGCCCGCATGGGTGCCAGGCCCCAAAGACCGCCAGGTCGCGAGGGTGCCAGCCGTGAAGGCGTCAGGCCGCGAAGATGCGAGCCCGCGACGGCTCCAGACTGCGAAGGCGCGAGCCCGCCGAGGTGCCAGCCCGCAAAGGCACGAGGCGGCAAAGACACCAACCCTCGAAGTCGCCAGCCCCGCCAAGGCACCAGCCCGCGGAGTGTCAGCCCGCGAAGGTGTCAGGCCGCGAAGGTGCCAGGCCGCGAAGGTGCCAGCCCGCGAAGGTGCCAGCCCGCGAAGATGCCAGCCGCGAAGGTGCCAGCCCGCCAAGGCACCAGCCCACAACGGCATCAACCCGGCCACCAACCCGCGCACTCCTCGCCCTACAACGCGAACGCGATGCCCCGCACCACCAGCGCCGCGAAGAACACCACCGTGAACGCCAGGTCGAATCCGACCCCGCCCGCCCGTACCGGCGGCAGCACCCGGCGCACCGGGGCGATCACCGGTTCGGTGGCGCGGTGGCTGATCCGGCGCACCTGGCCGAGCCACGCGGGCCCGGTCGCGACCAGGCGGGTCCAGTCCAGGACCATCCGCACCACCAGCACCACGATGAACACGGTCAGGACATACCCGACCAGGGTCCCGATCAGGCTCATCGCACACCTCGCGTCTCCGGCAACGTTCTCACCCCCTCCAACGTCCGGCGGTCCCGCGAAGTGTCCGGTTCACCGGATTTCTCAGCCGATTGCCAGGATCCGCCCGATCGGGTATCGAGGAGAGTTCCGGGGAAGGGAGCGGCGGGTGCGCAGTGCGGCGTGGTTCGGGGCGTCCGGCCGGGCGGGGATGATCCACCGCTCGTGGATGCGGTCCCAGGGGTTCGGCCCGGAGGTGTTCGACGGCAGGCCGGTGATCGGGATCGCGGTGAGCGCTTCCGAGCTGGCCCCGTGCAACGTCCACCTCGACCGGGTCGCCGAGGCGGTCAAGCGCGGCGTCTGGCAGGCGGGCGGCTTCCCGCTCGCGTTCCCGACGATGGCGACCGGCGAGACGCTCATGCGCCCCACCGCGATGCTCTACCGCAACCTGATGGCGATGGAGGTCGAGGAGCTGATCCGCGCCAATCCGCTCGACGGCGTCGTCCTGCTTTCCGGCTGCGACAAGACGACCCCGGCGATGCTGATGGGCGCGGCGAGCGTCGACCTGCCCGCGGTGATGGTCACCGGCGGCCCGATGCTCAACGGCAAGTTCCGCGGCGGCGACGTCGGCTCGGGCACGCACGTCTGGAAGTTCGAGGAAGAGCGCAAAGCCGGCCGGATGACCGAGGAGGAGTGCTTCTTCGCCGAAGGCTGCATGGCCCGCTCGAACGGCCACTGCATGACCATGGGCACCGCCTCGACGATGGCCTGTCTCGCCGAAGCGCTCGGCATGCAGCTGCCCGGTTCGGCGACCTGGCCCGCGGTCGACGCGCGGCGGTTCGAGACCGCGCAGGCGGCCGGGCAGCGGATTGTCGCGATGGTGCGGGAAGACCTGCGCCCGTCCGGGATCCTGACCCGCGCGGCGTTCGAGAACGCGATCCGCGTCAACGCGGCGATCGGCGGGTCCACCAACGCGATCGTGCACCTTCTCGCGCTGGCCGGGCGCGTCGGCGTCCCGCTCGCGATGGGCGACTTCGACGAACTGGGCCGAGCCGTCCCCACGTTGGTGAACCTGATGCCGTCGGGGAAGTTCCTGATGGAGGATTTCTGTTACGCGGGAGGGGTTCCCGTGGTGCTGACGAGGCTCGCCGAAGCCGGGCTGCTGCACACCGACGTCCAAACGGTCGCCGGAAAGACGAGAGAACCCGCGGAGTGCTGGAACGACGAGGTGATCACGACTGTCGACGCGCCGTTCCAGCCGCCCGGCACCGGAACCGCTGTGCTCACCGGGAATCTCGCCCCGGAAGGCGCGGTGCTGAAGCAGTCGGCCGCGTCGCCGGAGCTGCTCACGCACACCGGCCCGGCGCTGGTCTTCGACACCGCCGAGGACTACCACCGCGTCGTCGACGATCCGGACCTGCCCGTCACCCCTGAAACGATCCTCGTGATCCGCGGCGCGGGCCCGAAGGGCTACCCGGGCATGCCGGAGGTCGCGAACGTCCCGGTGCCGAAGAAGCTGATCGAACGGGGGATCACGGACGTGGTGCGGATCTGCGACGGCCGGATGTCCGGCACCGGCTACGGCACGGTCGTGCTGCACGTGAGCCCGGAATCGGCGGTCGGCGGCCCGCTCGCGCTCGTCCGCACCGGCGACCGGATCACGCTCGACACCCCGGCCCGCCGGCTGACCCTGCACGTGCCCGACGAGGAACTCGCCGCCCGCCGCGCAGCGTGGACGCCGCCGGAAAGCCCGTACCGAAGCGGATACACCTGGCTTTACCGCGAGCACGTCACCCAGGCCCACCTCGGCGCGGACTTCGATTTCCTGCACGGCACCCGCGGTTCCGCCGTGCCGAGGGATTCGCACTGATGCGCCGCCTCCTGAAAACCGCCGCGGGCTGGCAGGTCACCGACGGCGAGTCCACCGGCGCACTCCCGCCCGGGACAACGCTCGGCTCCCTGCTGGCACTGTCCGCCGAAGACTTCGCCGAAGCGCTGGCAGTCGAGCTGACGCCGGGAGAACCGGGCGAGCCGCGAGCGCCGGTCGACGATGACACCGAGGTGTGGGCCGCTGGAGTCACCTACGAGGTGTCGCGCGAGGCGCGGATGGAGGAGAGCGGCGACGCGGACGTCTACGCCCGGGTCTACGAAGCGGAACGTCCGGAGCTGTTCTTCAAGAGCGTCGGGCACCGCGTGCGCGGGCCGGGGGAGCCGATCGGCGTCCGCGAAGATTCCACTTGGGACGTTCCGGAACCCGAATTGGCATTGGTGTGCAACGCGAACGCGGAGATCGTCGGCTACACGATCGTCAACGACGTGAGTTCGCGCAGCATCGAAGGCGAGAACCCGCTGTACCTGCCGCAGGCCAAGATGTACCGCGGCTCGTGCGCGGCCGGGCCGTGGATCGTGCCCGCGCAAGACATCCCGGATCCGTATGCGCTCGGCATCACCGTGTCGATCCACCGCGCCGGAGGGCTGCTCTGGGCAGGGGAGACGTCCACCGCGCGGCTGCACCGCCGGTTCACGGATCTGGTCGCGTGGCTCTATCGCGGCGACGTTTTCCCGCGCGGAGCCGTCCTGGCCACCGGTACATCCGCCGTTCCCGGCCCGGACGTCACGCTCGAGGCGGACGACGAGGTCACCATCATGATCGAGGGCATCGGCGCCCTCCGGAACCCGGTCCGGCGGGGCTGGTTCGCCTGACCTCCTCTTGACGCGGCCCCGCGCGTTCGGTTATTCAATCTCAGTTCACATATCTGTGGAGTATTCATATTCTTGAACGGAGTTGCGGTGCTGCCTCCTTCCCGGTCTTCCCGTCCGCGTCGTCTCGCGGCGGTTCTCGCGACGGTCGCGGGGCTGCTCGCGTCCACTGCCGGAGCGGCGACCGCCGCGCCCGCGCCGAGGTCGTGTTCGTTCGTCTGCGTGCCGGACACTGTGGTGCTCGACGGCCTGCACCTGGCAGGCAACAAGATCGGCCTGATGGCCGGCAACCCGACGCTGCGCACGTCGCTGTCGAACCTGCTTAAGCAGGCCGACGACGCGCTGACCAAGGGCCCGTGGACGGTCGTCGACAAGGAGCGCGTCCCGCCGAGCGGCGACAAGCACGACTACCTCAGCCTCGCCCCGTACTACTGGCCGAGCCAGCCGAAAACGCCGGAAAATCCGCAGGGCTGCCCGTACGTCGACCGCGACGGCCAGGTCAACCCCGAGATGAAGAACGTGCCGGACAAGGCCGAGCGGCTCGTCGCGTTCAACGCGATCTACCAGCTTTCGCTCGCCTGGTACTACACCGGCAAGGCCGAGTACGCCCAGCGCGCCGCGCTCGACCTGCGCACCTGGTTCCTCGACGCGGCAACGAAAATGAACCCGAACCTGAACTTCGCGCAGGGCATCCCGTGCAAGACCGACGGGCGCGGGATCGGCATCATCGAGTTCTCCTACACCTTCACCCAGGTCCTCGACGCCGCGCGGATCCTCGAAGCCGGCGCGCCCGGCTGGACGAAGGCCGACGGCAAGGCGTTCCGCGGCTGGTCGGCCGACTTCCTGACCTGGTTGCGCACCAGCAAGAACGGCACCGACGAGGCGAAGGCGACCAACAACCACGGCACCTTCTACGACCTGCTGACCGCGGCGACCGCGAGCTACGTCGGCCAGCGCGACCTGGCCCGCACGATCGTCCGCGACTCCGGCAAGGCCCGGATCGACCACCAGATCGCCGCGGACGGCGGCCAGCCCGAGGAATCCACCCGCACGCGGACGTACCACTACCACACGTTCAACCTGGTCGCGCTGACTCGCCTGGCGCAGCTGGGCAAGCACCTGGGCGTCAACCTGTGGGGCTACCGGAATCCGCAGGGCGGCAGCATTTTCGCCGCCGTCGACCACCTGCTCCCGGCGGCGACCGGGGCCGCGCCGTGGCCGTTGCCGGACATCCATTTCATCCAGTACGCCGCCCTCGACAGCGTGCACGCCGCCGCCGACGCGGGGGACTGGAAGGCCCGGGCCGCGGTCGGCCGCATCCCGGCCCCGCCCGGCGGCGACCTGTTCCCGGTGCGCCCGGCGGCCGAGCAGCTGGACGACGTTTCCACCACCTGAGCCCGCTTTTCACCCGGACGCGGCACCCGCCGCGTCCGGGTTCCCGGCGGCGGTCATGGAACGATTCAGAAGGACCGATTCGCCGGAACGGGAAAGGGAAACGCCGTGATCAAGACCAGCCGGAGCAGCGGCTCCGGGGCCCGGCGGGTGACGTTCGTCCTGCCGCTCGACACCCCGCCCGGCCCGGTGAGCGTGGTCGGCGACTTCAACGACTGGCAGCCCGGA
The DNA here is from genome assembly GCF_037034185.1 of Amycolatopsis sp. VC5-11. Taxonomy (NCBI): domain Bacteria; kingdom Bacillati; phylum Actinomycetota; class Actinomycetes; order Pseudonocardiales; family Pseudonocardiaceae; genus Amycolatopsis; species Amycolatopsis sp. VC5-11. Next base: position 39,413 of record NZ_JBAGKF010000003.1, read on the forward strand.
CGCCACGAACTCCGCAAACGCTCGAACGGCACGCGCTCGGCCGCGGTGGAAGTCCCGCCGGGCGCCCGGATCCGCTTCCGCTACCTGGCCGACGGCGGCCGCTGGCTGGACGACCCGGACGCCACCGCGCGCGACGGGCGGGATTGCTTGTACGTCGCGGATTGACCCGGCCCGCGGGGCGCGGTCGGTTGCGGCGAATGCGGCTCGGCTCCCGCGAACGAGGCGGGGATCGCACTCTGCTCGCCGGGCGGGATTGCCTGTACTTCGAGGGCTGATTCGGCCTGCGTGGCGGGCGCGGGGGGTTGCTGCGAATGCGGTCGGCTCCCGCGAACGGGGTGGGGGGGGGCCGCGCTCTGCTCGGCGAACGGGGCTGCCTGTACATCGCGGACTGGCCCGGTCTGCGCGGCGGGGCGCGGGCGGTTGCGGCGAATGCGGCTCGGCTCCCGCGAACGGGGCGGGGAATCACGCCTTGCCCGGTGAGCGGCCGAAGGTTGCTTCGCGCGTGGGCGATTCCTCGGTGCCGGACAAGATTTCCGGCGGTGAACGCTCGCTCCGGAGCGACATTCCCCCAGAGCGACCTTTGCCCCCGGAGACCGACGTTGCCTCCGCAACGACGCGTGCCCCGGCGAGTAGCTCGTGCGGCGTGCATCAGGCGAACGACGTCTGAGCAACCCCACGCAAAGCTGGGCACGCAGCGATGGCCCCAGCGAAAGTCATGCAGCGATCCTCGCGTGCGTTTAAGCCGGTGAGAACCAGCACCCCCAAGCACGAACCCTGAGCCACACCTCACCCCGCTCTAGTTTTGGAGCATCCGCTCCATTACCATCCACCCATGCCCCGCCCCCGGATCCACGATCCCGAGCTGATCCTCGACACCGCCGAGCGTCTCATCGCCGACCTCGGTCCCGAGGCGCTCACCGTCCGGCGGCTCGCGCTGGAGGCGGGCGTCCCGAACAGCACGATCTACCACGCCTTCGCCAACCTCCCCGCCCTGATCGGCCGGACCTGGCTCCGCGCCGCCACCTTCTTTCTCGACGAACAAGAACGGCTGGTCGACGAAGCCGCAAACCCGATCGAAGCAGTGGTCGCAGCGGCCGACACCCCAGCCGTAGTAGCCGACGCACGACCGGACGCGGCGCGGATGATGATCGCCGTCCCCTCGAAGCGGGTGCTGGGGCCGCAGCTTCCGGAAGACGTAGCGGAAGCCTTGCACGCCTTGGACAAACGCCTCGTCCGCCTCTTGGTCCGCCTCGCCCGCCAGCTCTGGAACCGCGGCGACGGGCAAGCCGTAGAAGTCATCACCGCCTGCGTCGTGGACCTCCCGACGGCCCTGCTCCGCCGCGAACTCGCCACCGGTCCCGCCAGCAGGGAAAGCCGGGAACGGCTGGCCGCGGCGGTCCGCGCGATCCTCGCACTCCAACCCCCGGAAAAGTCCAGAAAGGACTGAAATGCCCACCCTCACCACCACCGGCGCCGTCCACGTTCTCGACTTCGGCGCCGACGAAAACCGTTTCGCCCCAACGTGGCTGGAGGAAGTCCACGCGCACCTCGACACGGTCACCGCGGGCAAGGAACCCGCCGCGCTCGTCACGATCGGCAGCGGCAAGTACTACTCCAACGGCCTCGACCTCGACTGGCTCACCAGCCACCCCGGCGACGCGGGCAAATACGTGACCAGCATCCACGAACTCCTCGCCCGCGTGCTCGCCCTCCCGGTCCCGACGATCGCGGCGGTCAACGGGCACGCTTTCGGCGGTGGCGCGATGCTCGCGATGGCTCACGATTTCCGCGTCATGCGCGAGGACCGCGGCTACTTCTGCTTCCCCGAGGCCGACATCAACCTCCCCTTCACGCCAGGGATGGCCGCGCTCGTCCAGGCGAAGCTCACCCCGGCCGCCGCAGTCGCGTCGATGACCACTGGGAGCCGGTTCGGCGGTCCGCAAGCGAAGGCGCTCGGCCTGGTCGACGCGACCGCCGCGCTGGACGACCTGCGGACGGCCGCGGTCGACCGGGTCGCTCCGCTCGCGGGCAAGGACCGCGGCACGCTCGGGGCGATCAAGTCCACTATGTTCGGTCCGGCGCTGACCGCGTTGCGGGAGGCGGGGAACTGATCGGGTAGGCTCGCGTACGCGCGGCGGTGGGGCTCGCCGCTCCGGGAATCGCCCGGACAACCGCGGCCGGGGGCCGCCAACAGTCCCTACTCGAACGGTGACGCGTGTCCGTGGAGTAGGAGAAGACTGTGCCTGAAGAACCTCTCGACCCTGACGTCGACCTCCGGGATCCCGTGCAGCAACGCGAACTCGTCCGGCACCACGTGTCGGTGCTCGGGGTGATCGCGCTCGGCGGCGGGCTCGGCGCGCTGGCCCGCTACGGCCTCGCGCAGGCCCTTCCCGCCGAGACCGGCGGCTTCCCGTGGGCGACCTTCTGGACGAACGTCGCCGGCTGCTTCCTCATCGGCGTGCTGATGGTGCTGGTCACCGAGGCGTGGTCGGCGCACCGGCTGGTGCGGCCGTTCCTCGGCGTCGGCGTCCTCGGCGGCTTCACCACTTTCTCCACGTACGCGGTCGAAGCGCGCAACCTGCTGCGGCCGGACACCGTGCCGCTCGCCTTCGGCTATCTCGGCGGAACGCTCGCCGCCGCGCTGCTCGCCGTCCTGCTGGGGCACGCGATCACCCGCAAGCTGGTCCCGGTGGAGGTGGCTGTCTGATGACCGTCCTCCTCGTTTTCCTCGGCGCCGCGGTCGGAGCACCGATGCGGTACCTGACCGACCGGGCCGTCCAGTCCCGGCACCAGAGCCTGTTCCCGTGGGGCACGTTCACCGTCAACCTGATCGGCTGTGTCCTGCTCGGCGGTCTCGCCGGTGCCGGGACTGCGCTGCCCGCGGCGGTTTACTCGCTGCTCGGCACCGGATTCTGCGGCGCGCTCACGACGTACAGCACGTTCAGCTACGAAACCGTCCGGCTGGTCGAGCGCCAGTCGTACTTCGCCGCGGCGGCGAACGTGGTCGTCAGCGTCGCGGCGGGCGTCGGCGCGGCGGCGTTCGCGTACGAGGCTGTCCACGCCTTGGTCGGGTAAGAGTGCGGGTTGCACAGCCGGACTGTCTGGGCTGTGCAGATCGCACGGTGACCTCGCCGGAGCTGCTGCTTACCGTGCTGGGAACCGTTCCCCTCCAGGATGAGGAGGTCGCCATGGCCTCGGCTGTCGGTGTCGACGATTACGCGCTGACCAGGGTGCCCGATTCCGCCCGTTACTCGTGGTGGTCGGTCGCTGTGCAGCGGTTCGGCCAGGTTTCCGCGCTGTCGCAGTTCCTGCTCGGCGCCACCATCGGCTTCGGGATGAGCTTCTGGAACGCCGTGCTGGCGTTCACGCTCGGCTCCGTCATCCTCGAGCTGATCACCGTCCTCGTCGGCGTGATCGGCGTCCGCGAGGGCCTCACCACCTCGATGATCGCGCGCTGGACCGGCTTCGGCCGCGGCGGCTCCGCGCTCATCGGGCTGGCCATCGGGATCAGCCTGATCGGGTGGTTCGGCATCCAGTCCGCGGTGTCCGCGCAGGGTCTCGCCGCGCTGGTCGGCGGACTGCCGGAGTGGGGCTGGGCGCTCGTGTTCGGCCTGGTGGTGACCGCGATCGTGGTCCGCGGCTTCCACTCGATGGCGTGGACGGCGTACCTGATGGTGCCCGCTTTCCTGGTCTTGGTCGGCTGGTCGGTGGTCTCCGAACTGACCCGGCACGACCTCGGCGCGCTGGTGGCGTCCACGCCGCCCGGCCCGTCGCTGTCCCTGCTGCAGGGCACGACGCTGGTCGCGGGCGGGTTCATCGTCGGCGCGGTGATCACGCCGGACATGACCCGGTTCAACCGCACCACCGGCGACGTCGTCAAGCAGACGCTCGTCGGCGTCACCCTCGGCGAGTACGTGATCGGCCTGGCCGGCGTGCTGCTCGCGCACGCGGTCGGCACGGCGCAGATCACCACGATCGTCACGTCGTCGGTCGGCTGGGTCGGGCTGCTGATCGTCATCGCGGGCACGATGAAGATCAACGATTGGAACCTGTACTCGTCCGGGCTCGGCGTCGTGAACTTCATCGGCACCGTCTCCGGGAAACGGGCGCACCGCGGCCTGGTCACCGCCGTGCTCGGCGTGGTGGGCAGCGTGCTCGCCGCGGCCGGGATCCTCTCGAAGTTCACCGATTTCCTGACCGTGCTCGGGGTCGCGTTCCCGCCCATCGCCGGGATCATGGTCGCGGAGTACTTCGTGGTGAAGCAGTGGCGCGGCGACCTGGAGGAGGCGAGGGCGCGGGGCGCGGTACCCACCGACGCTCCGGTGTGGGTGCCCGCGACGATCGTCGTCTGGATCGCCGCCGCGCTGTTCGGCGAGTTCGTGGACTGGGGGCTGCCCAGCATCAACTCGCTCGTCGTCGCTTTCGTTCTGTACGTGGCCGCCGGGAAGCTCGGCCTGGTCCGCGGGGTCGGCAAGAGCCGGACCGCGGACGCCGAACCGGCTCCGGCCGCCTGATTCCGTCACCTGGAAGGGGATTTCTCCGTGCGCATCGGCATCGACGTCGGCGGGACCAACACCGACGCGGTCCTGCTGGACGGCCGCGAGGTGCTCGCCTCGATCAAGACCAGCACCACCGAGGACGTCACCTCGGGCATCGTCGCCGCGATCGACGGGCTGCAGCGGCAGCGGGCGTTCGACCCGGCCGCGGTGCGGGCGGTCATGATCGGCACCACGCACTTCATCAACGCGCTCGTCGAGGCGCACCGGCTGGCCCCGACCGCGGCGGTGCGGCTCAGCCTGCCCGCGGGCGCGTCGCTGCCGCCGATGGTGGACTGGCCGCAGCGGCTGGTCGACGCGGTGTCCGGGCGCAGCTACCTCGTGCACGGCGGCCACGAGTTCGACGGACGCCACATCGCCGAACTGGACGAGAGCGAACTGCGCAAGGCCGCCGACGACATGGGCTCGGCAGGCGTGCGCAGCGTCGCGATCACGTCGGTGTTCTCGCCGGTGAACGCGGAGTTCGAGGCCCGGGCGGCGGAGATCATCTCGTCGCAGCTGCCGGACGTCGCGATCTCGCTGTCCCACGAAATCGGCCGGATCGGCTTGCTGGAGCGGGAAAACGCGACCGTCATCAACGCCGCGCTGCGCGAGCTGGCGGCGCACATCGTGGACGGTCTGGCCGCGTCGGTGACCGGCGCGGGCATCATCGCGCCGCTGTACCTGAGCCAGAACGACGGCACGCTGATGGACGTCGACTTCGCCCGCCGCTACCCGGTGGCGACCTTCGCGTCCGGCCCGACCAACTCGATGCGCGGCGCGGCGGTGCTGTCCGGTTTGGACACGTGCGCGGTGGTCGACGTCGGCGGCACCACCAGCGACGTCGGCGTGCTGCGCCAGGGTTTCCCGCGCGAGGCGACCACGGACGTGAGCGTCGCCGGGATCCGCACGAACTTCCGGATGCCGGACGTCCTTTCGATCGGCATCGGCGGCGGCAGCCGGGTGCGCGGCGACGCGTCCGGCGTGACCGTCGGACCGGATTCCGTCGGCTACGAGCTGACCTCGAAGGCGCTCGTGTTCGGCGGAGACACCTTGACCGCCACGGACATCGCGGTCGCCGCCGGGCGTGCCGAGATCGGCGACCCGGCGCTGGTCGCGCACCTCGACCGGGACTTCGTGCGGGCGGCGCTGGACCGGATCGCGGCGGACGTTTCCGACGTCGTGGACCGGATGCGCACGTCCTCCGAGCCGCTTCCGGTGGTCGCCGTCGGCGGCGGCTCGGTGCTGCTGCCGGACGAGCTGGCCGGTTCCGGCGAGGTCCGCCGGCCGGACCACTACGCGGTGGCCAACGCGATCGGCGCGGCGATCGCGCAGATCGGCGGCGAGGTCGACCGGGTGTACGTGATCGAGCCCGGCCGCCGCGAGGCCGTGGTGGACGAGGCGAAGCAGGAAGCGGTCGACCGCGCGGTGGCCGCCGGGGCGAGCCCGGCGTCCGTCGGCATCGTCGACTTCGACGAGGTGCCGATCCCGTACCTGCCCGGCAACGCGACCCGGATCCGGGTCAAGGCGGTCGGCGACTTGCAGCTGGGGGCGTGAACGATGGCTGAGATTACCGAGAAGGACTTGGACGACATCGCCCGCGGCGCGGCGATCCTCGGCACCGGCGGCGGGGGAGACCCGTACATCGGCCGGTTGCTGGCGCATTCCGCGGTCCGCGAGCACGGTTCGGTGCCGCTGGTGAAACTGTCCGAATTGGACGACGACGCCGTGGTGCTGCCGGTCGCGATGATGGGCGCGCCGACGGTGATGGTGGAGAAACTGCCGTCTGCCGAACAGGTCGGGCTCGCCGCCCGGACGCTCGCTACCTATCTGGGCAAGGAACTCACGCACATCGCCTGCGCAGAAGCGGGCGGCGTGAACTCGCTGATCCCGGTCGTCGCGGCGGCCCAGCTCGGCCTGCCGCTCGTGGACGCGGACGGCATGGGCCGCGCGTTCCCGGAGCTGCAGATGGTTTTGCCGACCCTGTACGGAATCCGCGCCACCCCGATGTCCATCGCGGACGAGAAGGGCAACCGCGGCGTACTGGACACTGTGGACAATCACTGGGCGGAGCGGCTGGCCCGGTCGGCGACCATCGACATGGGCTGCTCGGCGATGATCAGCAACTACGCGATGTCCGGCGCGCAGGCCCGCGAATCGATGGTGCCCGGAACGCTGACCCTGTGCGCGGAACTCGGCGCGCTCGTGCGGCAGGCCCGCGAGGAGCACGAAAACCCGGTAGATCGCGTGGTGGAGCGGCTGCGCGGGCGGACGCTGTTCAGCGGCAAGGTCGTGGACGTCGCCCGCCGCACCGTCACCGGGTTCGCCCGCGGCGAGGCCCGGCTGTCCGGAATGGACGGTGACACCGGCACGGAAATGCTGCTGCGGTTCCAGAACGAGCACCTGGTGGCCGAGGTCGACGGCGCGGTGCGCGCCTCGGTGCCGGACCTGATCTGCACGCTCGACCGCGAATCCGGCGAGGCCGTCACCACCGAAGGCCTGCGCTACGGCCAGCGGGTCACGGTGCTCGCGGCTCCGGCGGACCCGCGCTGGCACACCCCGGAGGGCATCGCGCTGGCCGGTCCGCGGTACTTCGGCTACGACCTGGACCCGATCGGGGTCGCGGGATGAGCTGGACCCTGACCGAAGACCACCTCGAAGACCTCGCCCGCGGCGCGGCCGTCCTCGGCACCGGTGGCGGCGGCGACCCGTACGTCGGGCGTCTCTTGGTGCGCGAGGCGATCCGCGAGCACGGACCCGTCACCGTGCTCGACCCGGACGACCTGGACGACGACGCCCTCGTCATCCCGACCGCGCAGATGGGCGCGCCGACCGTCGTGCACGAGAAGCTCCCGAACGGCTCCGAACCCGAGCTTGCCTTGCGGGCGCTGGAAAAACACCTCGGCACGAAGGCCGACGCGACGATGCCGATCGAATGCGGCGGGATCAACTCGATGATCCCGCTGGTCGTCGGAGCACGGCTCGGGTTGCCGGTGGTCGACGCCGACGGCATGGGCCGGGCGTTCCCGGAGCTGCAGATGGAGACGTTCGGCGTGTACGGCGTCCCCGGTTCGCCGATGGGCATCGCCGGGGAACGCGGCGAGACGACGCTGATCGACACCGGCGCCGACAACCGGCGGATGGAATGGCTCGCGCGCGGGATCACCATCCGGCTCGGCGGGGTCGCGCACATCGCCGAGTACTCGATGAGCGGCGCGGACGTCAAACGCACCGCCGTGCCGCGGACGCTCTCGCTCGCACTGAGCGTCGGCCGGGCGATTCGCCTTGCCCGCGAAGGGAATGCCGACCCCGTGGCTGCGCTGGCGACCGCGCTCGGCGACACGTTGTACTCGCATCTGCGGGTGTTGTTCCGGGGCAAAGTGTCCGATGTGGAGCGGCGGACCGAAGAAGGATTCGCCCGGGGCCGCGCGGCGGCGGTGTCCTTCGACGGTGAGCACAAGCTGGAAATCCTTTTCCAGAACGAAAATTTGGTCGTGCTTGTCGACGGCGAGGTGCGCTGCTTGGTGCCGGACCTGATCTGCGTGCTGGAGGCGGAGTCCGCCGAGCCGATCACCACCGAGACGCTGCGCTATGGCCAGCGGGTCACCGTGGTGGGAATCTCGACGCCGCCGCTCATGCGCACTCCGGAGGCGCTGGCCACGTTCGGCCCGTCCGCGTTCGGGCTCGCGCACGAGTTCGTTCCGGTGGAGGTGGCTTCGTGAGTTCGCTCGACGGCCGGGTGGTCGTGGTGCTCGGCGGCGGGTCCGGGATCGGGCTGGAGGTCGCCCGCCGCGCGAGTGCAGCCGGCGCGCTCGTCCACCTCGGCGGCCGGACCGGCGACAAGCTCCGGGCCGCCGCGGCGGAGCTGGGTCCGACCGCGACCTGGCAGGTGGTGGACACCACCGACCAGGCGTCGCTGGCCGAGTTCTTCGGCGCGCTCGACCGGGTCGACCACCTGTTCACGCCCGCCGCGTCCTACACCGTCGGCCCGATGCGGGACCTGAGCGACGCGGAGGCGGAAAGCCCGTTCGTCACGAAGTTCTGGGGCCAGTACCACGCGGTGAAGCACGCCGCGCCGAAGCTCTCATCGGACGCCTCGGTGGTGCTGATGTCCGGTGTCGCGAGTGTGCGCCCGCCCGCCGCGGCACCGGCGTACATCGCGTGCAACGCGGCGATCGAGGGGCTCGGCCGCGGGCTCGCGGTGGAACTGGCGCCGGTCCGGGTGAACGTCGTGTCGCCGGGCACGATCGACGGGAACCTGTGGGCCGGGCGTCCGGCGGCCGCGCGGGAGGCGAGTTTCGCGCAGTACCGCGCGGACACCCTGCTGCACCGCGTCGGCCGGGAGTCCGAAGTGGCCGATGCCGTGCTGTACCTGTTCACCAGCACTTACACCACCGGTTCGACGCTGTATCCGGACGGCGGCTACAGCTTCCGCTGATACGCTGACCAGCCATGCGCATCACCGCCGCGGACGTGCCGGCACTCGAACGCGGCGTCGCGCTGCTCGGGTCCGGCGGGGGCGGCGACACCGTCACCGCGGCGGTGCTGCTGCGGCGGCTGACCGAATCCGGCCGCGAACCCGTCGTGCACCCGATCGCGGACCTGCCGCCGGACACCCTGGTGGTCCCGGTCGGGATCGTCGGCGCGACCGCCGCGTTCGCCGAGAAACTGCCGAGCGGCGACGAGTTCGCCTCGGCGATCAAGGCGATCGAACGCTGGACCGGGCAGCGCGCGCAGGCGTTGATGACCATCGAGATCGGCGGCCTCAACGGCCTGCTTCCGCTGGTGATCGCCCAGGAGCTGGGGCTGCCCTGCGTGGACGCGGACCTGTCCGGGCGCGGGCTGCCGCGGCTCGACCAGCTCTCGGTCGCCGCGACCGGCCGCGGCGTCGCCCCGGCCGCGATGGCCGAACCCGGCGGCCGGGTGGTGGTGCTCGCCGCCGCGGCGGCCTCGGTGGTCGAGAGCGGGATCCGCGCGTTCCTGGCCAGCTCCGGCGGCTGGGCGGCGATCGCGCTGGCCCCGATCCCGGCCGGCGAACTGGCCGACCACACCGTGCCCGGCACGACGAGCGAGGCACTCGCCCTCGGCTCCCGCGTGCTCGCGGCGGGGGAGAGCCCGGACCTCGCCGCGCTGGAAACCGCCCTCGACGGCCAGGTTCTCGCCCGCGGCCGGGTGCTGGAGGTGTCTCGGCACATCGGCCCCGGCCAGCACGGTCATCCGGGCTTCGGCCGCGGCTCGGCGACGCTGGCCGATCACCGCGACGGCGCGCTGCTGCGGCTGGAAATGGAGAACGAGTACCTGCTCGCGCTGCGGGACGGGCTGCCGGTGGCGTCCACTCCGGACGTTCTCTCGGTCCTCGATCGCCGTACGGGTGTCCCGCTGCAGTGCGACGCGATCCGCGCCGGAGTGGAGGTGGACGTCGTGTGCCTGGCCGCGTCCCCGTTCTGGACCGACCCGCGACGACGTCCGCTGCTGGAGCCGCGCGCATACGGAATCGACTGCGATCCGGTGGTAGCCCAGTGATTCTCCGCCAGCTGCTCGCGCTGCCCTCGTGGGCCGGCCCGGTCCGGGTGCGCTCCGGAGAGTCCGGTTTGGACCGTCCACTCAAGACAGTCAAGGCCGCGCTCGACGCGTCCGGCACGCCCGCTCGCGGCGAACTGGTGGTGGTCGTCCGCCCGCTCGGTTCCGATTGGCAGATCGACGCACTCCTGCGCCGCTGCGCCGACGCACAAGCCGCCGGAGTCCTGCTTCCCGGAGCCGAACCCCTTGCCGCGTCACGACTTCTGGCCGAACGGCTGTCGGTTCCGCTGCTGGTCACGTCCGGCGATCCGCTGGATCTGCTCGTGGACGCCCGCCTCGCCCTGGCCGCCCCGGACATCGACCGCGCCGAAGCCGTGCTCGCCGCACATCGGGCGCTAGGGGAGCGGTTGCGGCCGCCCGAAGAAATCGTGACCGTGCTGCGCCGACTGCTGGACGCTCCCGTCGCCGTCCTCGACGACCGCGGTGAAGTGCTCGCCGGAGAACTCGCCGAGGCCGCCCGCGTGCGAGTGCACGAGCCGGTCCCACAACGCGTCACCCTCGCGGACGGCGTTCTGCTGGCGCATCCCGCGGTGCTGCCGCAGCCTTCGGTCTGGCTGGCCGCTGAGCTGACCGGCGCGAAGGCCCCGCGCGCGGACGTCGTCGCCGCGACGCTGGCCGTCGCCGCCGGTGCCGTGCAGCGCTGGCTGCTGGCCCACCGCCTGGAACTGGAACGCGACGCCCGTTCCCGGTCCGCGCTGCTGGGCGACCTGCTTCGCCACGACACCGAACCCGGTGCCGACCTGCGCCGACGCGCGGCAGACGCGGGCTGGCGACTCGGCGGCTGGCACGTCGGCCTGCGCATCGGCGTGCCCGCAGACGTCGACACGGTCTCTCGCACGCAGGAGGTCGTGCGCGCGCTCCGGGCGGAGTCGATCGACGCGGTCACCGTCGAACACGGCGAGGGCTGGACCGGCTGGGTCACCTTCGAACAGGAACCGACCGCAGAACGGGTGCGGGCGCTGTCCGCTCGGCTGCGCGCCGTGCACCACAGCCTGCGCCGCACCCTCGACGCGCACCTCGGCGTCGGCCGCCCGCACGCCGACGGTCTCACCGCGACAGTCGCCGAAGCCACCGACGCCGCGCGCCTCGCCGCGACCCGTCCGGAGACCGGGCACTTCCTGCACGTAGACCAGCTCGGCATGGCGCAGCTGCTTCTGGAATGGACGCGCACGGACACGTTCGAGCCTGCCGCGCGTGCGTTGCTCGCTCCGCTGGTTTCCGTGCCCGGCGACCTGATCCGCACCCTCGCGGCGTATCTCGATGTGGAGTCTTCGCTGGCGGAAACCGCGACTGTGCTGGGGATTCACCGGAACACGGTCGCGGCGCGGATCAGCCGGATCGAGCAGTTGCTGCAGGTCGACCTGTCGCGTCCGGACGAACGGCTGGCGCTGCATCTGGCTGCTCGAGCAGTCATCCTCGCCCGGTCCGGTGAGTAGTACTGACAGGACCAGTTACGGCCTTGGGCAGCGCCCGGGCGGAAGGCAGACTCGAGGCATGGGCAAGAACGACCTGGGCGATTTCCTGCGGGCCCGCCGCGGCGGGCTGAAGCCGGACGAGATCGGTCTTCCGGACGGATTCGACGGCGGACGGCGGGTTTCCGGCCTGCGCCGCAGCGAGGTCGCGCAGCTGGCCGGGGTCAGCACCGAGTACTACACCCGGCTGGAACAGGGCCGCGCGCGGCAGCCGTCCGAGCAGGTGCTGCACGCTCTCTGCGACGCGCTGCGGTTCGACGACATCGAGCGGCGGCATCTGTTCGCTCTCGCGGGCGCCACGGCCGAACGCCTCGACCAGGCCGAGCACGCGTCCCGGCTGCGTCCGGCGCTGCGGCAGGTGCTGGACTCGATGGAGCTCGCGTCGGCGTTCGTCAGCGACCGGAACCTGACGGTCGTCGGCGGGAACGCGTTGTGGGCCTTGCTGTTTCCCGACGTGGCCGAGCTGCCGCGGCGGGAACGCAGCATGGCGCGCTGGACGTTGCTCGATCCGCGGGCCCGCCTGGTGTGGCGGGACTGGGAACGCGTCGCCCGCGACTACGTGCACGGGCTGCGGCTGGCCGCGGCCGCGCAGCCGCGGAACCAGCACATCGCCAACCTGATCGGCGAGCTGATGATGCGGTCGCCCGAGTTCCCGGCGTGGTGGTCGGAACACCGCGTCCAGGAACGCAGCACTGGCCTCAAACACCTGCGGCATCCGGTGGCCGGCGATCTCGAACTCCAGTACGAGATCTTCACCTCGGTCGCCGACCCGGGCCAGTCGATGGTCGTCTACAGCGCGCCGGCCGGTTCGCCTTCGCAGGAACGGCTGCGGCTGCTCGCCAGCTGGGGCCGCGAACCGGCCGCTCCCGCCGAGTCCTGACCTTCGCCCATCCTCGGGCCCCGCTGTCCTCGCGGGGTCCATGCCGTCCTGCCATTTTCACGAAAGGATCTTGAGCAGTGAGCAAAACCTTCCTGATCACCGGCGTCAGCACCGGCCTCGGAAGGGCCGTCGCCCGACGCGCCCTCGCCGCCGGACACCAGGTCGCGGGCACCGTGCGCACCGAAGCGCACGCGGCCGATTTCCGGGCACTGGGCCCCGAACGCGCCCGCGCCTTCGTCCTCGACCTGACCGACGCGGACCGGATCGAACCCACCGTGCGGGAGGTCGAAGCGGAACTCGGCCCGGTCGACGTGCTCGTGGCCAACGCCGGATACGGGCTCGAAGGCACCTTCGAGGAATCGTCGATGGCGGAGCTGCGCCGCCAGTTCGAGGTCAACGTCTTCGGCACGGTCGCGACGATCAAGGCGGTCTTGCCCGGCATGCGCGAACGGCGCGACGGCCAGATCTTCGTGATCACCTCGATGGGCGGGCACACCACCTTCCCCGGCCTGGCGTTCTACGAGGGCAGCAAGCACGCGCTGGAAGGCATCACCGACACCCTCGCCCAGGAGGTCACGCAGTTCGGCGTGCGGGTGACCGCGGTGGCCCCCGGCGCGTTCAAAACCGACTGGGCGGGCCGGTCGCTGGTCCGCGCCCCGCGCAGCATCGCCGACTACGACGCCCTGTTCGACCCGATCCGGACCCGCCGCCAAGCTCTTGCCGGACAGGGGATCGGCGATCCCGACCGCGCGGGCGACGCGATCCTGCGGCTGCTGGACGTGGAAAACCCGCCGGTGCACCTGCTGCTGGGCTCGGACGCGCTGCGGCTGGTCACCGCCGGACGCCAGCGCGTGCAGGAGGACTTCGACGCCTGGCAGGACCTGACCCTCTCCACCGACTCCGTCGACGGCGGCGTCACCGTCGCCTGATCCTCGCCGGTGCGGGGAATCCTGGGATGGCAAGGGGGTTCAGGGTTCCCCGCACCGCGGGTCAGACGCGCCCGCGCACGAGGTCGATCAACCGCCCGAGCACGTGATCGCCCGACGCGCGGAGGCCGTTGTGCTCGTACTCGTTGGTGATCCACGGCCGCAGCGTCGGGATCAGCCGCGCGGTTTCCTCGGAGAACACCCGCTCGACGTACATGTCGTTGGCGTAGATCGCGGCCGCAGCCGGGACCGTGCACTCGCGCAGCACGTCAGCGTCGTACAGCCGCGGCCACTCGTGCGCGGCGAGCAGTTCGGCGGTCTCCTTCATCGGCCGGAGGCTGTGGAGGTCGTCGAAGAGCGAGGGGAACACGTGCTCGCCGGTGAACAGCGTCCGGTCGGTGCGGAACTCGTCCGGCAGCACGCGCTCGGCGGACCAGCGGGTGGCGAACCCGTCGGAGTACGACGACTCGTGGATGACCGAATACAACGGATTGCGCGCGCTGAACGGCAGCGAGCTGGCGACATCGTGCGCGAAGGCGGGGGACTTCGGGTCGCGTTCGAGCAGGTAGTGCAGCGCCTCCTCGCCGCCGCTGGCGCCGAAGAGGTAGCCGAGCTGCTGGAACAACCGCGCGGTCAGCGGACTGCCGTCGGGCAGGACCACAGCCCCGTCGTCGAGCAACGGAAGCAGCGCTTCGACGCGCTCGCGATCGCCGGGGTAGCGGAGGTAGTACTGGCGGTTGCGCTCGAGGAGATTGGCGAACGTCGCGGTGTAGACGTCGTCCGGATGCCGCGCGATCGGCGGCAGCCCGCCGGTGAAGAAGGCCTCGGCCAGCCCTTCGGGGTACTGGGAAAGGTAAGCGAGCGTGCAGAACCCGCCGAACGACTGGCCGAGCACGCTCCACTTCCCGACGCCCAGCTGCTGCCGGATGAACTCCGCGTCGCGCACGATCGCGTCCGCGCGGAAGTGGGTGAGATAGTCGGCCTGCTCGCCCGGAGTGCCCGGCAGCGTGCCGACCGGCGTGGAGCGCCCGGTGCCGCGCTGGTCGAGCATCAGCACCCGGTATTCCCGCAACGCCCGCGGCAGCCAGCTCGGCGCGCCCCGCGACGGCCGCGGCGCCTCGTGCCCGGGACCGCCTTGCAGGTACACGAGAAACGGCCGGTCCAGCCCGTCCGGATCAGCGACCTCGCGCGCGAAGACGGTGATCTTCGCGCCGTCGGGACGGGAATGGTCGAGGGGGACGGAGAACTCGTGCTCGGTCAGCACGAGGCCGGAAATGCGCACGGTGGTTGCCATACGGGCGATTCAACCAGAACGGGCGGCGGGGAAGCCACGGAGTTTGGCAGGGCGGGTCTATTGTGGACGGTCGTGCCGCCGGGATTGGCCAGCCGACCCCGGTGGCGGATGATTGCCGCGCGCTCGTCCCAGTCTTTCCCGCTTGGCTTCACCTCTGCGGCGCGGAGTGTCCGCCGCGCTGAGCCCAAGCCGGAAACGGCGTTACTCCTTGCCCATCGACCGGCGGATCTCGGCCAGCTTGTCCTTCGCCGCCTCCTTGCGGTCGGCGATTTTCTTGTCCAGCGACTGCAGATCCTCCGGCCCGCCGATCCCGGCGAGCTCCTGCGAACCGACCGAGGTGGTGTAGCGCTTCTCGATCCGGTCCCGCACGAAGTCGAACGACGGGGCGCCGTTGTCGCTGTAGTCGGGCTCGGGGAGGTCAGCGGGCGGCGTGCCGGGACTCTCCACGATCTCCGCGTCGAGCGGCTGCTGCTCGCCGGGCTTGTCCGCGCTCATCGTCTCGCCTCTTCTCGGTTCGTCGGCTCCGCCTTCGACCCTAGCCGACCTCGCGCGGACGGGTGGATGTTTCGCCGCCGCCGGTGTGCGGTAGCCCATCAGGGAGAGAAAGGAGCCCGCGATGCTTCGCCCCCGCTCGACCGCGCCGCCCGCCCCGCCCGAGCCCGTCCCGCCAGGCCCGGTGGAACCCGATCCGGTGACGCCAGGACCGGACCGTCCGCTTCCCGACCCCGAACCCCTCCCGCCGGAATCCGAACCCGGCCCCGAGCTGGCAACGGCCGGTCCGTTGTGGACGGTGCGGCCGGAGTGATCGGGTGCTCCGGCGGGCAAGCCTCCTGATCCAGTAGCCGGGCCGCCTGACTAGCCGGGATGCGGAGGGGCCGGGTGCTCCGGCGAGCAAGCCCCCGATCCAGTAGCCAGGCGTCCGGCCAGCTGGGATGTCGACGGGCCAGCCGGAGCGAGCCGGGTTATCCAGCAATCAACCCCTCCCGATCCCGCAGCCAGCCGGGCATCGCGAGCGAGCGCTCCGGATCAGCCGCGAAAGCCGCCAGCCTCCAGGGCCGCGTCCACCTTCGCCCGGTGCGCCTCCGCCCACTCGTCAAGCGTCTGCGCCTCCTCCTTGGCCAGCTTCGCCCGCGCGTCCGCCAGCACCTGCGCCGCATCGGCCGCGGGCACCACGACCACGCCTTCCTCGTCCGCCACGACGATGTCCCCGGGGTGCACCGTCACCCCGCCGCACCGGGCGGGCTCGCCGAGCGGCGTCACCTTGGCTTTCGTCCCGGGAATCGGGATCACGCCCCGCGCGAACACCGGGAAACGTGCCTCGCGGACCTCGGACAGGTCGCGGATCACGCCGTCCAGGACGAAGCCCGCGATGCCGCGGCGCTGGGCGGTCGCGCAGACGTTGCCGCCGGCCAGCGCGTAGTCGACGTCGCCGGATTCCGCGACGATCACCGCTCCGGCGGGCGCGCGGTGGATGGCCGCGTGCAGCATGAGGTTGTCTCCCGGCGGGCAGCGCACCGGGTACGCGGGCCCGGCGATCCGCGGCACGGGACCCCACAAGGGCCGCACGCCGTAGTCGAGCACCTGGCCGCGGCCGAGCAGGTCGGCGAGGGTCGTGGTCGGGATGTCGGCGAAACCGTCTTCCATGGACGGCGATGCTCTCACGCACGGCCCGGCCGGATACCGTTCCGTGGCACCGATCACGGAGGAGAAGATGGCTTTCCGGCACACCGTCGCGACGTCCCCGGTCGGCGACCTCACCCTGGTCGCCGACGGCAGCGCGCTGGTCGCCGTCTACTTCGACGGCCACAGCCGGACCCCGCGTTTCCCGGACTTCGGCCCGCGCACCGACGACGGTTTCGCCGACGCGACTCAGCAGCTCTACGAGTACTTCACCGGCCGGCGCCGGACCTTCGACCTCGAACTGGACCTGCGCGGCTCCGAGTTCGAGCGCCGCGTCTGGCAGCTGCTCACCCGCATCCCCTACGGCGAGACGCGCACCTACCGCGACCTAGCCGTCGAACTCGGCGAGCCCGGCGCGGCGCAGGCGGTCGGCAACGCGAACGGCTGGAATCCGCTGAGCATCGTCGTGCCGTGCCACCGGGTAGTCGGCAGCAGCGGCGGCCTAACCGGGTACGCGGGCGGCGTCGACCGGAAACGGTTCCTGCTGCAGCTGGAGGAACCGCCCGCCGACGACGCCGGACGCCTGTTCTGAGGCTTACCCCAGCGAGGCGCGACCGTGCTTCCAATACCCCTGGAACGAGATCGCCTGCTTCGGCACCCTGCGCTCGCGCGTGAGGAACCGCCGCGCGCCGGTGGCCAGCCCGCTCTCCCCGGCGACCCACGTGTAGCCCGGAGGATCGGAAAGATCGAGCTGGCCGAGGACGTCGAGCGCGAGCCGCCCGGGCAGCCGGTCGTCCTCGCGGACCAGCCACTGCATTTCGGTGCCGAGCGGCACGTCGACCGCCTGGATGTCGTCCCGCGCCCCGACTTCCAGCAAGACGGTGGCCCGCAGACCCGGCGATGACTCCAAGATCGCCAACGCCGCCGGAATCGCGCTCTCGTCGGCGAGAAGGAGCTGCGTGACGCCCTCCGGCGGCAGATAAGTGATCCCCTCGTCGAGAATCCCGACCTCGTCGCCCGGCCGCGCGTTCTCGGCGAACTGCGAGGCCGGACCGCCGTCGCCGTGCACCGCGAACTCGATGTCCACCTCGCCGGGCCGCGTCGCCCGGATCGTGTAATTCCGCACCCACGGCCGGGACGCGGCGCTCATGAGCATGTGCTGCGCGAGCCAGCGATTGCTCGAAGCAGTGGGGAGGCGGAGCCCGCGCTGCCCCTCGCGCGGGAAGAACAACCGGCACCATTGATCGAACCCGAGCGGCGCGAAGTCCTCGAGATCCTCCCCGCCGACGGTGAGGGTGACGAAATGCGTGGACGTCCGTTCAGCTCGCAGCACGGACGCCCGGAGCAGCCGCCTGCTGTCAGGCGTGCGGCGCTGGGGGAGGGTCGGCATGGTGGTCCCGATTCACTTAGGTAAGGCTTACCTGTCTCACGCTAGCCAGTGGTGCGACGGGACGGCAAGGGCCGAAATCTCCCTGGTCGAAGCTGTGCGTACTCCTCGCCTAATGCGGATACGTCCGTTCGGGCCAGCCTGCCGGGCGTAACGCTCTCCTGTTGATCACTCTCCGTATCACTCTTGTGGGTGACTGTTGACCGCTCAATAACCGGGGATGGCGTGACACTCTGTGTATGATTGTGTGGCGTACTGGGGTGCCGAGCTCGAGTTTCTCCGGCTGGCGACTGTGCGAATGAACGTGCATCTTCCCGTGTCAGAGCCGGTTCGCCGCAGTTCGAGGGCACGCCAAGAGGTCTGGACAAGTCGCGGCTAGAGTGTCCGCCGGGTGTCGAATCGGTGACCGCGAAGAGTAGCGAAAACCGTCACTCGAACCGTTGGGCGACGCTGAGGGACCGTTCACCGCGACACTGCCAGTAGAGCTGGCTGGTGACGCACAGTCTTCGCCAGGATGAGCGCATCCGGGACCCGCTCCGCACGACGGCCAGGGCTCCGGATAGCCGTCGGGGCCGGTCCGCCGGCCGGAAGAGAAAGGGATGACGACCTCATGACGGTGGTTCCCTGCCTCGCCGACCAACCGCACCGAACCGGCGAGCCGCCCGCGCGGGCGGCAGGCGCGGTGCTGGTCCGGGAGCCTCAGCCGAATCGAGGGTCCGCTGGGGAAGCGGCGCTGCCTCGCGACCAGGAGAGTCTGGCGCGGCTTGCGGAGGAGATGCAGGACAGCGGGGCGAACGAGCAGGAAAAGCCCCTGCCGCCGGGCGACACGGCCGATGCAGATGCCAGCGCGGCGAATGCCAGCGCGGCCGCACGCGGCGCAGCCGAGCCAGGTGCCGCGCCGAAGCCCGACCTGGCTGCAGGCGACTCGGCGAAACCCAAGCTGGCTGGCGGCACTGCAGCCGCCCCCGCCCGTTCCGGCGAGGCAGCGGGGAGCGGCTTGGCGATCCCCAACCCGCCTGCAAGCACCGCAGTCGACCGGGTCAGGTCCGGCGACACAACGGCAAGCAACCAGAGGATTCCCAACCCGTCCGCAAGCACCGCAGCCGAGCCCTGCCGTTCCGGTGAGGCAGCGGCAAACGGCTCGGCGAGCCTCAACCCGCCCACAAGCATCACAACCGGCCCCGCCCGTTCCGGCGACATAACGGCAAGCAACCAGCCGCTCCCGCCCGCCCCCACCACAACGCAGCCACCCCCACCGAACCACCCCGACCCCGACCACCCGGCCCGAGTCCGGGTCGTCGTCGACTGGGATCCCTTCTCCCGTCCTCCTCGCCGGGTGGCGACCAGGGAAGAGATGGTCGCCTCCGCGCACCGCGTGCTGGCTCGGCGCAAGCCCGGGCGGCATCGCAAGCCCGACACTCGCGAGCCCTGGATGTCCCGGGCCGCGGATTTCGTCGTCGCCTGGGCGGCCACGCTCCGGATGGCGTTGCTTCTCCTCGCCGGGACCGCGTTCCTCAGCGGTCTCGTGCTGATGAACAGCCCCATCGCGGGCGCCGCGGTGACCCTGGTCGCGGGCGTCGCGGCGTGGGCAGCCCGGCCGCGGAAGTCGCCGACGCATCGCTGCTGAAAAATGTCGAACCCGCGCCAGGCCGTTCGACGAGGATGTGACGGCTGGACGAAGCCAGCCCCAACCGAGGAGCGGTCAATGCGTTTCCTGATGATGCACCGGCTCGACGAGAGCGCCCCCGAGGCCTGGAACCCCAGCCCCGAGTTCATGGAGAAAATGGGCGCGTTCATCCAGGACTGGACCGAACGCGGCATCCTGATCACCGCCGAGGGCGTGCACCCGTCGGAGAGGGGCGCGATCGTCCGCAAACCTCGCGGCGCGGCCCCGAAGGCGACGGACGGGCCGTTCACCGAGGCCAAGGAGGTCATCGGCGGGTTCGCCCTGGTCAACGCCGCGGACCGGGCGCAGGCGGTCCAGTACGCGAGCGAGTACGCGGACCTGTTCGACGAGATCGAGGTCGAGGTCCGCCAGGTCGTGGAGTTCGACGACCTCCCGGACCTGACCGCGGAATAGCCCAGCGCGCCGGGCAGCCGGCGGCATTCTCGAGCCAGGTCTTTGTCATTCGTTGACCCGCACCGCGTCTCGGGCGGATCTTCGTTCCGGGGGAACGGGGTCCGAGGAGGCAGCGGTGCGGGTCATGCTCACGGCGGTCCTGACAACGATGTCGGCGCTGCTGCCGGTCCACGCGAAAGCGCCCCGGCCGGCGGCGAACATCGTGGTGTGCAACAAATACTGCGACGACCGCGCCGCCGACCAGGCGTCGAGCGACCGGATCGCGGTCACGACGGCGCTCGACGACCGAGTCCTCCAGTTGCATTTCGCCGACGCAGACCCGATGGGCTGGGCCGTCGTCGACCACTCGCGCCCGGGCGACCGGGTGTGGCTCGACCGGTCCTTCGACGGCGGCGCGACCTGGGACGGCGGCGCGCAGCTCGGGCTCACCACCGCGCCGTCCGGGGTCGGCGGCTGGCGCACCCAGATGTACAACAACGACGACTGGAACAACCGCGGCGTCGGTGCCCTGCGCGCGTGCGGCAGCGCCATCGACAGCGGCCGGATCGCTTGTACGCCTTGGGCGCGCACCCGCTGGAACGCGGCGAACCGTGCGCAAGCGGCGGCGACCGCGATGATGGCGCTCTACGACAACGGCACCGGCTACTTCCGCAACGGCGGCGGCTGGGGCACCGCGGTGTCGCTCGCCGCGGTGATCCGCAACGCGTCGGTCAGCCGGATGGCCAGCTACGACTACGCGATGGCCACGTCGTACGACAAGAACGTCAACGCCGGCCGCGGCCAGTTCCGCAACGAGTTCTCCGACGACACCGGCTGGTGGGCGATGGCGTGGCTCGACGCCTACGACCGCACCGGCCAGCAGCGCTACCTCGCCACGGCGAAGGCCGATGCCGACCACATGCACACCTTCTGGACCACCGACTGCGGCGGCGGCATCCGCTGGAAAGAAGGCCTGACGTACAAGGCGTCCATCTCCAACAGCCTGTACATCGAGGTCAACGCGACGATCGCCGACCGCACCGGCGACGCGACCTACCGGACCCGGGCGCAACAAGGCTGGGATTGGTTCCGCGGCAAGGGACTCATCGGGTCCGACGGCCTGGTGGTGGACGGTGTCGACGGCACCAGCTGCACCGCGGTCGGGCAGCGCTACACCTACAACCAGGGCGTATTCGTCTCCGGCCTCACGGCGCTGTCCGAAGTGACCGGAGACCAGAACCTGATCAACACCGCCCGCTCAGTGGCCGACGCGACGACCCGCACCGGGTCGTACTTCACCGGCTCCGACGGCATCGTCCACGACCCGGGCGAGGGCAGCAGCTGCACCGACGACGGGTCGTACTTCAAGGCCGGTCTCGTCCGCGGACTGTCCGAACTGGACGCTGCGACAGCCGACGCGCCCTACCGCGATTTCCTGGCCAGACAAGCGGATTCCGCCTACGCCCATTCCCGCAACGACTTCGACCAGTACTCGCGTCCGTGGTCCTCAGGCGGGGACAAAGGCCCGGGCTGCCAGGCCGCGGCGCTCGTCCTGATGACCGCCACGTACTAGCCCCGTTAGTGACCGACAGCACACCCGCCTCCGCAAGGCCCGTCCGGGTACGGTTGACGGTGCCACGGAATCCTGCGTGGTGCGTGCGGACGGGGAAGGGCGATCGTGGAGCTGAAGGTCGGGTACAAGGCGTCGGCGGAGCAGTTCGGGCCTCGGGAGCTGGTGGAGTTCGCGGTGCGGGCCGAGGAGCTGGGGCTGGATTCGGTGTGGGTGTCGGATCATTTCCTGCCGTGGCGGCACGAGGGCGGGCACGCGCCGTGGGCGTTGGCGTGGATGCCGGCGGTGGCGGAGCGGACGAGCCGGGTGCTGATCGGGACGAGCGTTTTGACGCCGACGTTCCGGTACAACCCGGCGGTGATCGCGCAGGCGTTCGCGACGATGGCGTTGCTGTCGGGCGATCGGGTGATTCTGGGCGCGGGCACGGGCGAGGCGTTGAACGAGATCGCGGTGTCGGGCCGGGAGTGGCCGGAGTTCAAGGAGCGGTTCGCGCGGCTGCGGGAGTCGGTGCGGCTGATGCGGGAGTTGTGGAGCAAGGACAGCGTCGATTTCGAGGGCGACTACTACCGGCTGGTCAACGCGAAGATCTACGACCGGCCGGAGCGTCCGGTGCCGGTGTACGTCGCGGCGGGCGGTCCGGTGGTGGCGAAGTACGCGGGCCGCGCGGGCGACGGGATGATCTGCACGTCGGGCAAGGGCATGGACCTCTACACCGAGAAGCTGATGCCGGCGATGGCCGAGGGCGCGGCCGCGGGGGAGCGGGACGCGGCGAACGTGGACCGGATGATCGAGATCAAGATGTCGTACGACCGGGATCCGGAGAAGGCGCTGGCGAACACGCGGTTCTGGGCGCCGTTGTCGTTGAGCGCGGAGCAGAAGCACACGGTGTCGTCGGCGGAGGAGATGGAGCGGCTGGCCGACGAGCTGCCGATCGAGCAGGTCGCGAAGCGGTGGATCGTCGCGTCCGACCCGGACGAGGCGGTCGCGCAGATCAAGCCGTACCTCGACGCTGGCCTGAACCACCTGGTGTTCCACGGTCCCGGGCACGACCAGGAGCGTTACCTGTCGCAGTTCGCCGAGGACGTGCTGCCCCGGCTGCGCGCGCTGTCCTGACCGCGGTTTCCCGTCTTCGCTAGGGGTAAACCGGGCCGAGGTCCGCACCAGGCGTGCGGACCCCGGCCGCGGTCACTGCCGCCTGAACCGCCTTCTGCGGGCCGCCACCAGGAAGGCCGTGCCTCCGGCGACGAGCGCCCCGCCGAGGATCAGCAGCATCGGCAGGAGCGGAATCCCGGTCGAGGCCAGCGAATCCGTGTCCGTCGCGTCCGAGGCGGGCGGATGGGCCGCCGGGGGAGCCGGGTTCGGGCTC
Organism: Amycolatopsis sp. VC5-11; assembly: GCF_037034185.1. NCBI lineage: Bacteria > Bacillati > Actinomycetota > Actinomycetes > Pseudonocardiales > Pseudonocardiaceae > Amycolatopsis > Amycolatopsis sp. VC5-11. The sequence continues at coordinate 62,102 of NZ_JBAGKF010000003.1, forward strand.
GTGCCCGGCGGCGCCGACGACGTGGGCGGACCCGGCGGCAACGGAAGATAGACACCGGCGTCGATGGTGTGGTCGACCCCGCCCGCCTCGGCGGGAGCGGTCACCGGCGCGTAGCCGTTGCAGAGCCGTCCGGACTTCGGCGGCACGACGTTCGAATCGTGCGCCCGGTCCGGTCCGGCGGTCGGGAGCGTGAACCGCAGATCGGTCGCCGGCGGTGTCCCGGGCACGTTGTCCGTCGCCGCGGTGCAGACGTCGAACTGCACGGTGTACTTCTCGCCCGGCTTCAGCTGGTATTCCGCGCCGACGCCGCCGAAGTAGTACTCGCCCGCCTTGTCGGTCCGGGTGCTGGCGACCTTCGCGCCGTCGGCGTCCAGCAGGTTGACCGTCGCCTTGGCGAGCGGGACCTCGTCGGTGCGGTTCGGGTCCTGGACGCCGTTGTGGTCGCCGTCGAACCACACGAGGTTGCCGATCTGGATCGGCGCGTTCGCCGCCTGGTAGGCGATGTCGCCGAGGCCGCCCGCCTTGCCGAAGCTGTTCGCCGGGCCCACGAACGCGTACCCGTGCTTCGGATTGTCCTGCCCCGGCCCGATGCCGGAGTCGACGTCGTAGTAGCCGACGCCGTCGGAGCTGACGTACTGCGCCGGGTCCATCTGGGTGCTGATCACCCATTGCTGCTGCGGGACGTAGGCGACCGACCCCTGCGAGGACTCCTGGTGCACGCCGTTGCCGGACCGGTTCGGATCGTAGAAGTCGCCCGGGAAGTACTCGACGACGCCGGGCGGTTCGTGGCCGTTCGTCTCGGGCTTGCCGTGGTTCGGGCAGGCCCCGGTGCCTTCCCAGTCGTATCCGCCGCCGGGCGCCGCGCACGCCATGGTGATGTCGCCGCCGGACATCCCGGTCCGGACCGTGTCGTCGGTGGGCCGCGGGTCTTTGCCGGAGCCGAAGACGTCCATGAACCGGTCGCGGAAGCCGAGGATCATCGAGCCGTCGCGGGTGAACGCCAGGCTCGCCAGTTCCGGCTGCGGGTTGATCCCCGCGCCCTTCCGGATGAACTTGTCCCACGAGGAGAACGAGGTGTCCCAGGGGTTCCAGTGGTCCATGCTGTCGTCCGGGTCCGGGACCGTGATGACGTAGCCGCGCCGGTAGTCGAGGCCGTGGGTGAGGACCGGGGTGAATTTCGCGCCGTCGTAGGTGTAGACCACGGCCTTCAAATCCTCGCGCCGCTTAGTGCTTTCCGCCGAGCAGACGCCGCCGACGTACAGTTTCGCGTCGTGCGCGGCGACCGCGAACGGCCGCCAGTCGTTGGGCACGGCACAATCCGGGGCCGGGATCGGGACGGTCTTGCCCGGTTTCGCGGTGGCTCCGGTCGCGTCGAAACTGAGCAGGCTCCGGGTCGCCAGGCTCACCGCGTACAGCGTTTTGCCGTCCTCGGTGAGCGCGATCCCGCCGAGGCTTTCTTTTCCGGGGACGTCCACGAAGTGCTGGTCTTTGAGCATGTCGACCTTGCCGTGCGCGGTGACCTCGGCATCCGGCACTTTCGCGAACAATGTGGGCGCGCCGCCGCCGAGCGGCGTGGTGTAAATAGCGCCGCCGCCTTCGGGGCCGTAGGTGGTGAAGCGTTTCGCGAACGCCGCCTGGAAAATGCGGTCGCGGTATTTGTCGTAGGCCAAGCCCCACGTGGTGCCGACCTGGGCCTGGGTGTTCAGCACGGTCGGGCAGGCCGAGTCGGCCGGGCAGGTGCCGCGGAGACTGCGGTCGAAAGCGACCAGCGCGCGGCTGTTCGGATCGGGCGCGCTGCCGTCGCTGTTCACCGCCGGGCTTTGCACCGGAACGTAATACCGGGCGTCGGGCGGAGTGTGGTCGGCCGGGTTCCAGACGCCGGTGATCACCGAAACGTCTTTGCCTTCCCGCAGATCCACGAACGTCGTGAAACTGTCGAAGTGGTTTTTCTCCGTCGACGCGGGCGCGGCCCGCAAATACGCGCGATACGGATCCGGAACGGAAACGTCGACGCGGTACCGGCCGCCGGCGAGCGGGGCGGCCGGGTCCACCACGACCTTGCCCGCCGCGTCGGTGCGGCCGCGCACCTGATGCCCGGCGGGGTCGGTGACCAGCACGGACATGCCCGGCTGCGGGGTGTCCATGGCGGCGTTGACGATGCCGGTGCCGAAGAAATCGCGGAGCACCTGGACGGTCAAGGTGCCGTCCTCGGCGGCAGTGGCGGTGCTGGTGGTCACCGTCATCGTGCTGCCGCCCAGCATCAGGACAGCGGCGGCGGCGCGCGCCAGCCTGAATCTGCCACTCGTTCTTCTGCCACCTCGGGTCATGACTGCGGGATCTCCGTTCTCTGCGCGGAATATTCGCGCGGCGTGGCGCAAAGCTGTAACAGTGAACCAGAAAAAGGTCAGTCCGGGTACGGCACCGGGACACACGGACCGGGTGAATCGAAAACCCTGCTACGGTCACTCGCTGTGCTGGGAAAACGGATCGCGCGCCGGTGGATCGTCGTCGCCGCGGCAGTGACAGTCGCGCTCGGCGCGGGAATATTCTGGTATGCCGCCGCGGGTTCCCCGGATTCCGGCCCGCGCGCGGTCACCGCGGACGAGGCGAGCCGGCTCGCGATCGCGCGATTCCGCAATTACCAGAAACAAGGCCGCGCGGTGACGATCAGTGTCCCCGGCGCGGCGGGCGAACTCGTGATCACCGGTTCGGCCGATTACCGCGCCAAGTCCGGTTACGGAGTGCTGAAAGGCAAGGGGCGCAACGACTCCGGCAATGGTCTGATCCGGTGGACCGCCAGCCGGATCGAACTCCGCCCGCTGGCTGTCGTCCCGGATTTCCCTCCGGAGAAACCGCCTTCGGACGGCTGGTTCGGCCGCCCGCTCAACCCGTCCGCGGGCGCACTCGACCGCGCATTGGCGATTCTTCTCGGCCTCGGCAGCGACCGGCCGGACAACGCGCAATTGCTGCCGCAGAACGGTGCCGAATGGGTAGCGGCCGATCAGGTGAACGGACATCCGGTCGACGTCTTCACCGGCCCGGATTCGCGCGACCGCCCCGGCAGCGCAGGAAAAGTTCGGTACTGGCTCGACGCGGACGGCGTCATGTACCGGGTGCAGGCCGCGATCCCGGGAGAAACGGATCCGGTCGTCATTTCCTTCGACACGCACGAATTCACCGCGGTGCCTTCTGTTCGGTGAGGTTTTCTTCGAGTGCGGTGTTGTCGCGGGTTGGGCGATTCCTTAAGCGGCGGCCACGGACGCGCGGTCGGCCAGCAACGACGCCGCTGGTGCTTGGATTTTCGCGACGTCCGGAAACTCCGGCACTGCCGGGACGACCGTGGGTCCAGCCGTGCGCGCGTCCGGAAACTGCGGCTGCAACGGCGGCGCCGCGACCTCGGTAAACGGAATTCCCGCGGGCGGTTTCGCCCTCGTCCACATCCCCGAGGGCGAGGCGGCGGCCGCGGGACAAGCGGCGCTGGTCGGCAGTCCCTCCGGAATCGTGTGCAGCGGCCCGGAATCAACGCAGTTTCCGCTGCCCTTGGTCGCGCCGGGGAACGTCCAGCCGACGTCGAGGCCGTTCGCCGCGAAGACGTCGCCGACGATCCGGTTGCCGTTCGGCGGAATGTCCTGGGTCGCGGTGAGGACGACCCCGGCGTTCGGGTTCCCGGCGATCCGGTTGCGCAGCACCTGGTTGCCGCTGCCGCCGTCGATGCCGATCCCGATGCCCCAGCCGCCGTCGGCCTGCTCCGGCGTCGCCGCCTGCCCGTTGGCCGCGACCAGGTTGCCCGCGAGCACGGAATCCTGCTGCGGCAACAGCTTCTCCTGGTGATCGGAGTTGCTGGTGGCCCCGACCCGGTTCCCGCTGAACCGGTTCCCGACGACGTACATCTCGCCGCTGGCGTTCGTCCCCTCGTACCCGACCGCGTTGAGTTCCGCGACGTTGTCCCGCACCACCGTCCGGCACGGTTTGCATTGGCCGACATAGATTCCGGAATCAGCGCCGCCGGACGCGTAGGACTGCTCGATCACTCCATTCTGCGCGGAAAACGCATAGATTCCGTAGAGCCCGTTGCGGGTCGCGGTGACGTGCGAGACCAGGAACGAACTGAGGAAACGGATCGGCTCGTCCCCGGTGTCGTACCCGCCGCCGTGGCCCGGCAGCCCGTCGGCGGCTTTACCCGAACCGGTCACGAGCACGCCGTTCTGCGTGTGATTCCGGACGGTCAGATTCTCGACGGCGACGCCCGGCGCGGACACGACGACGCCGTTGTCCCGCTTCAGCTGCCCGTCGACGACCACTTTTTCCCGCACTTCGCCGCGCAGCGTGACCCTCGGCGTCGTGATTTTCACCGTTTCGTGGTACTCGCCGGGCGCGACGAGCACGAGATCTCCCGCCTGAGCCAGGGAAACCGCGGCGGAAATGGTCGGCGCGTCGGCCGGAACGCGGATCGTGACACCCGCCCCGTCCGGCCGGTGCCCCTCGGCGGAGGAAGAACCACAACCGCTGACCAGCGCGGCGGACAGCCCCAGGATCGCCACCATGGCGAGAAAACGCATGCGCCCAGTCTGGCATGAGCGCCGGTTTCCGTTGGGGTGATTGTCAGCCGGGGCGGCGGTCGGGCGCTTGGTTGGGGTTGTGCTGCGCGGGCGCGGGGGAGTGGGGTGCGCTGGCGGCCGGGTGCGGGATCGGGTGTTGTTCGGCCGGAGTCGCGGGAAATGCGGAGACGGGCGTGATGAGGGGGGCGGCAGTTGAGCGCGGGGAACGGATGGTGCGTTGGCGAGGTCGCGGGTGGTGGGGGACTGGCGATGAGGTCGTCGGTTGAGCGCCGGGTGCTGCGGGATTCGCGGGTGCTGGGGTTGGCGGTTCAGCGCGGAGTGCTGCGGGATTCGCGGTGTGCTGGGACTGGAGATGGGGGGGTCGGTTGAGTGCGGGGGGATTCGTGGGTGCGGGGGAGGGAGTGGTGGGGGTCGGCGGTCGGGTGCGGGCGTGCGTCCTGCGCTGCCGGAGTCGCGGCGCGTGCGGGATCGGGGGTTGCGAGTTGGGGCGGGCGCCGCGCTGCCGGACTCGCCTACTTCCGCCGTTGATGCAGCAGCGGCATGCGGTTCATCTCGGGGTAGCGGACTCTGCCGGGACTCTCGTCGCGGGTCGCGAGCGGTGCGCCACCTCGCCGGGCTGCCGAGCAAACACCCGTTTGCCGAGCCGAATTCGCCTGCCGCATCGGGATCTGTCACGCTGCCCGTCGTGAATTCCGCTGAGCGCCGCCCTTCCCGGCGGGCTTTTCTCGGGGCGGCGGTGACCGCCGGACTCGCCGCCGGGTGTCATGCGGCTCCCGTGTCCGACGTCGAGAACCGGTCCGGTCCGATTGTGCCTACCGGGGCGCATCAAGCCGGGATCATCGCGCCGCAGCAGCCGCAATCGCATCTTTTGGTCGTCAGTGCGGAGGTTTCCGTTGCACCAGGGCCACTTCTCGCCGGATTGGGGCGGCAGATCCTGGCTGCGACTGCGGGGAAGGACGAGCGGCTGCTGGGCTTGCCCGCGGGCGACCTGACCGTGACGGTCGGGGTCGGGCCGAGGCTGGTCCGGGCCGTGGATCCGCATCTGCCGGGCGCACAAGACCTCCCTCCGGCCGCGCGCGAGGAGATTGCTCCGGCCGACCGCGGCGGGGATTTGCTGCTTCAGATCTGCGCGAGCGACCCGTTGGTCCCGCCGATCGTCGCGGCTGCGCTCCTGGCGACGCCGGGCGTGCGCGAGCGCTGGCGGCAATCCGGCGCGCGCGGACCGCACATCCCGGTCTCGGAGGGGCAGACCGCGCCGCGGAACGTCTTGGGGTTTGTCGACGGGATCGTCGGCCCGCGCACGCCGGTCGAGCAGCAGCGGGATCTGTGGATCGCCGGACCGGCGCCGGTGGCTGGCGGCACGATCGCGGTCGTCCGGCGGATGGTTCTCGATGTGGCGCGGTTCGCGGCGTTGCCGGTCGCGGAGCAGGAAGCCGTGTTCGGCCGCCGGAGGGACACCGGGGTTCCGCTGTCGGGCGGGGCCATCGGGGACGGGCCGGAGCTGGGCGCGAAAACGCCGGACGGCCGTTATCTCGTCCCCGCCGGCGCTCATATCCGCCGGGCGCACGCGAACGTCGTGGGCGCGGGGCTCATGCTGCGCCGCAGTTACAGCATGGACGCGCCGGCACCCGGCCTGCTGTTCGTGAGCTTCCAGAACGATCTGCACACGTTCACCGCGACGCTGGCGAGCATGGAGGCGGCGGACGAGCTGCTGCCGTTCACGACCACCACCGCGAGCGGGGCCTTCCTGGTCCTTCCCGGCTTCGACGAACACCGGCCGCTGGGGTCGACCTTGTTCCCGGCGTGAAGCACGGGCGACACGGAAAAGCCCTGCCTCTCCGAGGAGAAGGCAGGGCTTCCGGACAACGCTGGTGCGCGATACTGGGATTGAACCAGTGACCTCTTCCGTGTCAGGGAAGCGCTCTCCCGCTGAGCTAATCGCGCGAGGTGGAGACGGGATTCGAACCCGTGTACACGGCTTTGCAGGCCGTTGCCTCGCCTCTCGGCCACTCCACCGCATGGGGCTTGAGCCCTCCGAGCGGACGACGGGATTCGAACCCGCGACCCTCACCTTGGCAAGGTGATGCGCTACCAGCTGCGCTACGTCCGCACTACCTCGGGTCCGAGGCGGTGCCGGTATTCCGGTCCGCACCCCGTCGCCGTGGTGTGAAGAAACCATATCGGACCCCGGCAACCGTCCTGGCACCGGGGGGTTGTTGGCCCGCTCGCGGGCCGGTGATCAGGCCAGATCGTTCGGGATCAGGTGGGTGAGCGCGTCGTCGACGTCGACCCACAGGTGCTCGTTGCCCGGCAGCACGACGTCGTACGTGCGGTCGAGGAAATCGGCCAGCTCCTGCGCGGACGCCTCGAACATGGCGTGCCCGGACGGCGAGTTCAGCTCGATCAGGACCGACTCCGGGTCCTCCACCGAGGGCCGGATGCGGACGTCCCCGTCGCCCGCGTCGGCGAGGAGGCCGTCGGCGAGCAGGTCGCGCGCGTAGACCCATTCGACCCAGCCGGCCCGCCCGGTGCGGAAGGCGGCGACGACGGCATAGGGGTCGCGGGTGTCGTAGCGCAGCTCCACCTTCACCGGAACCGCCGGGGTCCGCGGCGCCAGCAGGTCGAAGACCGCCGTCGAGCGGAGCGTCACGTGATCGTTGCGCATCGTCCTACCCTTCGTCTCCCTTCCCGGCCCGGACGACCGAGGACAACGGTGAGACGCACCAGGAGCCCGGATCCGTCGCGAGTGCGCTCGAGATCACCCGTTCGAGACCGTCTGCCCCGAGGTCCGTCCGGTCCGTCGCCGTCCGTGCCGCGCAGCCTTCAGCGGGCGCCCGGTGGGGAGCCACCAGTACATCTTGCGCGGTTCGGCCGCTGTGCGATAGCACCGTCGCACGGATGTCGCGGACGCCCGCACGCGCCCCCGCCCGGGCAAGGCCTTGGTTAGCTTGGGATTGTTCGGACGGTATTCGCTGGCAGACGCGCTGTAGTCGGATCAAACCACCCGTTTGCAGGCCCCCGAAAGTCGTGGGGTAGACTGGATCCGCACCGCGAGCGGGCGATTAGCTCAGCGGGAGAGCGCTTCGTTCACACCGAAGAGGTCACTGGTTCGATCCCAGTATCGCCCACCAGCAGCATCCGATGGCCTGCCGACGATCTTCGCCGGCAGGCCATCGGCGTCTCCAGGGCTGGCCGCTCCCGTCCGGGCTGACACGTTGCGTCGCGCATGGCGTGCGCGAGAAGACGGTGGGGCCAGCCAGTTCAGGAACCTCTCGTCGAGATCCGGCACTGCCCGTCGGCGCACGTCCGTTCCAGGCGGCCCCGCGAGAGGGTCTGCGCCAGCCCGATCGCCCAGCACGTCGGACATCCGCGCAGGGCCAGCACGCCCGCGGGCAGGAACAGCACGCTCGCCCATCCGAGCACCGGGGCCAGCGCGATCGACGCGGCGATCAGGCCGAATCCGATCGCCCCGCGGGCGAGATGGACGGGCAGGGACTTGCTGGCGAACGACGGTCGGGTGCTCATCGGTCTTCCTCCGGGAGATCCAGGCGGGCGCGCACGGCGGTACGGGCACGGTGCAGGCGCGACTTCATCGCCGCCGTGCTCAGGCCGAGCGACTTGGCGACGGTCTTTCCCGGCAGGCCCTGGATGTCGCGCATGATCAGCACGCCGCGCTGATCGGCGGGCAGCGCGGCGACGGCGGCGGACAGGCGTTCGACCTCGAGCCTGCTCAGCACGTCTTCCTCGGCGGACGGGCCGGCCGCTTCCGGGACCGGCTCGTCGCGCTGCACCAAAGCCCGCGCCCGCCGCAGGCATTCGTTGCGCACGATCCGGAACATCCACGACGCGAGTGCGGCCGTCGCCCGCAGCGTTCCGATCTTGCGGAACAGGACGATCATCGCCTCCTGCGCCGCGTCCTCGGCGTCCTGGCTGCTCGCGCACAACGAGAACGCGAACCGCCGCACGTGCGGGTACGCGCCGGACACCAGCACGGCGACCGACGCCTCGTCGCCGCGCTGCGCCGCCGCCACGAGCTGCTCTGCCGGCCACGGCTCAGCCACGCTTCGACCTTCCGCGCGCTCGCAGGAAAACCACGCAACTGCACACCAGGACCGCCACGACTGCCGCCGCGACAATGATCAGGGTCATCGAGCCTCCTTCGTCGTGCCGGCCTCGTGGCCGCACGTCCATAAGAGCGACCGGCCCGGCGAAAGGATTCGGCCTTCGCCGCACGAGGTTCGGAAGCTGTGCTAATTTAGCCGTGCGCCCCGTATGGGCCTACGCATGGAGGTAGCGGCTAACCAGCCAGCACAGAGATCGGGCTCTCCGTCTCTCGCAGTTCCGCGGATCCGTCGACCGGATCGCTGCGCCATGCCTTGTGCCTGCGGGGTCTTTTCGCGTGCCCTTTTCCTGTGCTCGACTCCTCCTTTCCGAAACTCGAAAGGAATTGTGTGAGCAACGATTTTCACCGCCGGCTGATCGCCGAGTTCCGGGCGAACCGCGGCGCACTCGGCGGCATGTTCGAAGGCTGGTCCCTGGCGGTGCTGACGACGACCGGCGCGCGGACCGGCCTGCCCCGCGAGGTGCTCCTCGGCTACCTGGAGATCGAGGGAAACGGAGTGGTCGTAGCCTCGGCGAACGGCGCGGACCGCTATCCCGGCTGGTACCACAACATCCGCCGGAACCCGCTGGTGACCGTCGAGGTGGGCGGCGAGACCTACCAGGCGATGGCGGCCATTCCGCAAGGTGCCGCGTACGAGAAGCTTTTCGCGCAGGTAATCGCGCAGGCTCCGGGTTACGGCGATTACCAGGCGAAGACGACCCGGGAAATTCCGGTGGTTGTTGTGCATCGGATCGACGAGCGCGTCAAAGGAATGGGCGATTGGCTCGTCGAAGTGCACCAATGGTTTCGCGCGGAGTTGCGGGCGTTGCGCGAGCAGGCGGACGACCTGGCCAACGGCCGCGCGACGGCGATCGTCCGGCCGGAACCGGGCCTGGCGCAGGAGATGCGGACCCACTGCCTCAGCTTCTGCACCGCGCTGCGCAGGCATCACGTCGGCGAGGACTCGGTGGTGTTCCCTGCGCTGGCCGAGCAGTTCCCCGCGCTCGCGCCGGTGATCGCGCAGCTCGCCGAGCAGCACCAGGTGGTGGCGCGCCTGCAGGACTCGATCCGGGAACTGGTCGAGAGCTTCGTCCCCGGTGAATCCGACCCGGTGCGGCTGCGTGCGGAGTTGGAGCGGCTCGCCGGTGAGTTGGAGGCGCACTTCGAGTTCGAGGAGCAAGCGGTGGTGACTGCGCTCAATGCCACGGCTGCCGCTCCGCCGACTGCCTGAGCCGAGGCAGCTTCATTCTGGGAGGGGGCGCTCTCCGATTCGGAGGGAGTGAGCCAGGACTCGGCCGGGTGTCCAGTGTGGACTTGATCGCGGTGAGAACACGGCGGCAGTCCGCGAAAAATGTGCGGCGGACGCCCGGCCCGGCAGGTGGAGGGCCTCCTCGGATGGTTCAGACCAGCCGAATGGCCGCAAACCGGGCGGCCCTCCGCATTCCGGAGCGGATTGTGCTGCGGGCAAGGGAAATCGGCGGGTCGGCGGAGAGCTTGTGCCCGAACGGCGGTTGGGGCCGGGCGCATGCTCGGGTGATGACCCGCGCGGGGGAGCTGATTTGGCTGCGGGCTCGCTGGGCCGTTCGGTGTAGGTAGTGGGAAACTTGACTACAGCGGGTAATTTCCGTTGCCGGGTGAGCGTGACCCATCGTGACATCCCCGTTATCTTCCCGGTGCTTCCTGACGGGAAAGACTCGCAGGCCGTGGCTGGAAAATCTCTGTAACACCGCTCGCTGACCACCCGATACCTTGGCGAGTGTCACACCTTCGGCGACGTGGAGCCGGACCGTCTCGTGATCACCGGTTGTGATCATCGGCCCTGACTCAGCGTGCCGGTGGCGATCAGGTCCGGGGAGCTTGCGCAGCGCGGGAGGACTGATGGAAGAACCGGTGCGGTCATGGCCCGCGGACAGCGTCGGGCTGCCGCGGGTCGACCTCAGGGCGGTTCCCGCGCCGCCGGTCGACGTGGCGGTGCCGCCGCCCGGCCGGGTCGCGGAAGACCGGCTCGACTCCGCCGCCGAGCACCGGCTGGAGCCTGTCGGCAAGCACCGGCTCGACCCCGCCGCCGAGGACCGCGTGGATCCCGCCGCGGAAGACCGGCTCGATCCCGTCCCGGCGTCCTCGCCGGAAGAAGGCGATCCGCCGAAAACGCACGCCGCGGAGTGGGAGAAACGCTACCGCCGGACGGTCATCGCGTCGGATCTCGTCGCGGCGTGCGTGGTGATCGCGATCAGCGCCTTCGTCATCGACCGGCTGGCGCCGCACGACATGCACGCGTTCGGCACCGCGTTCGCGATCCTCTGCGCCCTTCCGGCCAGCCGGGCCTGGAGTGCCCGGGTGCTGGGGGAGGGTCCCGAGGAGTACCGCACGCTGGGTCGGGCGCTGATCACTGCGGCGGTCTTGGTCGCGTTCGGCGGACTGCTGTTCGGCGCGCTCGAAGTGCAGCCCTGGGTGTTTTTCGTAGTCCCCGCTGTCGCCTTAGTGCTGTTTCCCCAGCGATACGTGCTCCGCCAGATCTTGCACCGGAGACGGCGGCGCGGGCTGTGCCTGCTGCCGGTCATGGCGGCGGGCAGCGCGGAAACGGTCGCGGACCTGATCAAGCGGACGCGGACCGAAGCGCACGTCGGATGGCGGGTCGAGGCGGTCTGCACGTCCACCGGGCACGGGGAGATCGACGGGGTTCCGGTCGTCGGGCGGCTGGAGGAGCTGTCCCGGCACGTGCGCCGCGGCGGGTACCGGGTCGTCGCCATCACAGCCGACCAGTACTGGAATCCCGAGCGGCTGCAGCGGCTCGCCTGGGATCTCGAAGGCACCTCGTCGGAAATGGTCGTCGCGCCGGTGCTGATGGAGGTCGCCGGGCCGCGGCTGAACGTCAGCGGAGTCCTGGGCATGCCGCTGCTTCGGGTGACCGCGCCCGCGTTCACCGGCGGGCGCCGGTTGGTCAAAGAGGTCGTCGACCGCTGCGGCGCGACCTTGCTGCTGGCGCTGTTCTCCCCGGTGCTGCTGGCGATCGCGGTGGCGGTGAAGGCGGGCGACCGCGGTCCGGTGGTCTACCGGCAGCGGCGCATCGGCAAGGACGGCGAAGCGTTCACCATGCTCAAATTCCGCACCATGGTCGTGAACGCGCACCTCATCCGGCGCGACCTGGAGAACGCGAACGAAGGCGCAGGGCCGCTTTTCAAAATGAAGAAGGACCCGCGGGTCACCAAGGTCGGCGGGCTGCTGCGCCGGTACTCGCTCGACGAGCTGCCGCAGCTGTTCAACGTCGTCTCCGGGCGGATGTCGCTGGTCGGGCCCCGGCCGCCGCTGCCGGAGGAGACGGCGACGTACGCTCCGGCCGCGCGCCGCAGGCTGCTGGTGAAGCCGGGGCTGACCGGGCTGTGGCAGGTGAGCGGGCGCAGCGACCTTTCCTGGGACGAGAGCATCCGGCTCGACCTGCGCTACGTCGAGGACTGGTCGCTGGCACTGGACCTGGTGATCCTCTGGAAGACCTTCCGCGCGGTCCTCGCCGGGCAGGGCGCCTACTGACCTGCGAAGATCGTTCCTTCCGCGGCCGCCGGCCCCGTAACGGGCCGGCGGCCTTCCTGTGCGCTGAGTCACAACCGGGCCGTGAGCGAAATAGTCAAGCGTTCAACCATGTTGGTGCCGTGCGTAGGCGACAGCACGGAAGGAACGCCGAACCGATGACTACTTTCGCAGAGTCCCAGCAGCTGCAGGTGCCCGCCGAGGTGCAGGACCTGCTGTTCCGCGAGGCGCGCACGGCCAACAGCTTCAGCTCGGAGCCGGTGACCGACGAGCAGGTCCGCGCGATCTACGACCTCGTCAAGTGGGCCCCGACCTCGATGAACACCCAGCCGCTGCGCGCGCTGGTGATCCGCAGCGACGAGGCCAAGCAGCGCCTGCTGCCGCACATGGCCGAGGGCAACCGCGCGAAGACCGAGGCCGCGCCGCTGACCGTGATCCTCGCCGCGGACGTCGACTTCCACGAGAACATCCCGCAGACCTTCCCGCACAACCCCGGGGTGAAGGACATGTTCGCCGAGGAGTCCGGCCGCGTCGAGTTCTCCAAGCTGAACTCGCTGCTGCAGGTCGGCTACTTCATCATCGGCGTGCGCGCCGCCGGGCTGGCCGCGGGCCCGATGACCGGCTTCGACGCCGCGGGCGTCGACAAGGAGTTCTTCTCCGGCAACAACTGGCGTTCGCTCGTCGCGGTGAACATCGGCAAGCCGGGCGAGAACCCGTGGTTCGACCGCCTGCCGCGGCTCGACTTCGACCAGGTCGTCGACACTCTCTGACCCTTCCCGCGCCGCCGGGAGGCCGCCCCGCACGCCCGGGGCGGCCTCTCGGCGTCCAGGGGCAGTGTTGGCTGACGGCGGTCGAATCCGCGAACCCGCCGACGGCTAGCATCAGCGGAAGCCGTTTCAGTCACATCTCCCAAAGGAGTCCGATCGTGTCCCAACCGTCGTCAGCTGCCGCCGTACCCGCCCCGCGCGTGGTGGTGCCGGCGGGCACTACGGCGGGCGCCGCGGTGCGCGAAGCCGGGCTGCCCACCAAGGGCCCGGACACGATCGTCGTCGTCCGCGACGCTGAAGGGAAGCTGCGCGACCTCGCGTGGGCGCCGGAAGCCGAAGCCCAGGTCGAGGCCGTCGCGGCGAACACCGAGGACGGCCGCAGCGTGATCCGGCACTCCGCCGCGCACGTGCTCGCCCAGGCCGTGCAGCAGGAATTCCCGGACGCCAAGCTCGGCATCGGCCCGCCGGTGCGCGACGGCTTCTACTACGACTTCGCCGTCGAAAAGCCGTTCACGCCCGAGGATCTGCAGAAGCTCGAGAAGCGGATGAAGCAGATCGTCAAGGGCGCGCAGCAGTTCTCGCGCCGCGTGTTCGCCTCCGCCGACGAGGCCAAAGAGGAACTGGCGAACGAGCCGTTCAAGCTCGAGCTGGTGGACCTCAAGTCCGATGTGGACGCTGTGGACACCAGCGAGGTCATGGAGGTGGACAGTTCCTCCTCTGGCGAGCTGACCATCTACGACAACCTCGACCCGCGCACCAAGGAACGCGTGTGGAGCGACCTCTGCCGCGGCCCGCACGTGCCCACCACCAAGTTCATCCCGGCCTTCAAGCTCACCCGGGTGGCCGCCGCGTACTGGCGCGGCAACGAGAAAAACCCGCAGCTGCAACGGATCTACGGCACCGCGTGGGAATCGGCCGAGGCGCAGGACGCCCACCTCGAGCGCATCGCCGAGGCCGAGCGCCGCGACCACCGCAAGCTCGGCGCGGAGCTGGACCTGTTCTCCTTCCCCGAGGAGATCGGCTCCGGCCTGCCGGTGTTCCACCCCAAGGGCGGCATCATCCGCCGCGAACTGGAGAACTACTCGCGCCGCCGCCACGAGGAGGCCGGCTACGAGTTCGTGAACACGCCGCACATCTCCAAGGGCGACCTGTTCCACACCTCCGGGCACCTCCCGTACTACGCGGACACCATGTTCCCGCCGGTGCAGTTCGAGGAAGAGGACTACTACCTCAAGGCCATGAACTGCCCGATGCACAACCTGATCTTCCGCTCGCGCGGGCGGTCCTACCGCGAACTGCCGCTGCGGCTGTTCGAATTCGGCACCGTCTACCGCTACGAGAAGTCCGGCGTCGTGCACGGCCTCACCCGCGTGCGCGGCCTGACGATGGACGATTCGCACATCTACTGCACCAAGGAGCAGATGCCGTCCGAGCTGCGGTCGCTGCTCAAGTTCGTGCTGGACCTGCTGGCCGACTACGGCCTGTCCGACTTCTACCTCGAACTGTCCACCCGGGGCGACTCGGACAAGTTCATCGGCGAGGACTGGGAGTGGGAGGAGGCCACCGAGACGCTGCGCCAAGCCGCCGTCGACTCCGGCCTCGAGCTGGTGCCGGACCCGGGCGGCGCGGCCTTCTACGGCCCGAAGATCTCGGTGCAGGCGAAGGACGCCATCGGCCGCACCTGGCAGATGTCGACCATCCAGCTCGACTTCAACCAGAACAAGCGGTTCGGCCTCGAGTACACCGCGTCCGACGGCAGCCGCCAGCGGCCGATCATGATCCACCGCGCGCTGTTCGGCTCGATCGAGCGGTTCTTCGGCGTGCTGACCGAGCACTACGCGGGCGCGTTCCCGGCGTGGCTGTCGCCGGTGCAGACGGTCGCCATCCCGATCACCGCCGACCAGGTCGAGTACCTGCGCGGCGTGGAGAAGGCGTTGCGCGCCAAGGGGATCCGCGTCGAGGTCGACGCGAGCGACGACCGGATGCAGAAGAAGATCCGCACGCACACCACGCAGAAGGTGCCGTTCCTGCTGCTGGCCGGCGCGAAGGACGCGGAGGCGGGCGCGGTGTCGTTCCGGTTCCGCGACGGCGGCCAGATCAACGGGATCCCGGTGGACCAGGCGGTCGACGCGATCGCCGAGTGGGTCGAGCGCCGGGAGAACGCGTCGCCGTCGGCCGAGGCCGTGGAGAAGATCCTGAAGTGACCGAGCCGGAACTCGTCGAACAGGACGGGGTCGGGGTCCCGGACGCGCTGCAGCGGCTGTGGACCCCGCACCGGATGGCCTACATCCGCGGCCAGGACAAGCCCGAGGGCGAGGAGTCCGACGGCTGCCCGTTCTGCCGCCTGCCCGGTCTCGGCGACGACAAGCGCGCGCTGATCGTCGCCCGCGGCGAAACCGTGTTCGCGGTGCTGAACCTGTACCCGTACAACCCGGGGCACCTGATGGTGGTCCCGTACCGGCACGTCGCGGGCTACCCGGACCTGACGCCCGAGGAGACGCGCGAGCTGGCCGAGTTCACCCAGCACGCGATGGGCGTCATCCGGGCGGTCTCGGCGGCGCACGGGTTCAACATCGGGATGAACCAGGGCGTGATCGCCGGGGCGGGCATCGCCGCGCACCTGCACCAGCACCTGGTGCCGCGCTGGGGCGGCGACGCGAACTTCATGCCGGTGATCGGGCACACGAAGGTGCTGCCGCAGCTGCTCGGCGAAACCCGCGACCTGCTCGCGGGCGCGTGGTGAGGCCCGTCGCGCGGCGGTAATTGAGTGCTCAACCAGCGTATGATGACGATATGTCCGAACCACGCTGGCTGACCGACGAAGAGCAGCGGGTCTGGCGCGCCTACGCCCAGGCCAGTTCGCTGCTGCACGCACACCTCGAGGGACAGCTGCAGCACGAGTCGGGCATGCCGCACACGTACTACGAGGTGCTCGTCGCGCTGTCCGAAGCGGAGGGACGGCGGCTGCGGATGAGCGAGCTCGCGTCGGTGCGCGGTTCGTCGCGCAGCAGGCTGTCGCACGCTGTGGCGCGGCTGGAGGCGAAGGGCTGGGTCCAGCGCGAGTCGTGCCCGACGGACAAGCGCGGGTCGTGGGCGGTGCTCACCGACTCCGGGTTCGCCGCGCTGGAGGAAGCCGCGCCGGGGCACGTCGAGGCGGTCCGGGAGACGCTGTTCGACCAGCTGAGCGCCGAGCAGGTGCGTCAGCTGGGCGAGATTTCCGAGGCGATCCTGGCCGGGCTGCGGCCCAAGTGCCAGGCCGTCCGGGAGGCCGAGGAGGCGGCGGAATCGGCCGCGCCGCTCGCCGAACTGCCGAAATCCGGCTGACGTTCCGGCGGGTCGCGGGCGGGCGGGTCCGGTTCGGACAGCGGGGTCGATAGGCTTTCGTCGCCCACCCGCCCCCGAATCAGGTGCACAGACGAGGAAGATGCTCAACATTTTCGCCCGTGCCTCGGTCTCCCGTGTGACGGACCCGATCGGCGCCGCCCTGGTCCGCGCCGGACTGACCCCGAACGCGATGACCGTGCTCGGCACCGCGGGCGCCGTCGCGTGCGCGCTGGCGTTCTTCCCGCAGGGGATGCTGCTGTGGGGCACGTTCACCGTGTGGGGCTTCGCCATGCTCGACCTGCTCGACGGCGCGATGGCCCGCGCCCGCGGGTACGGCACGCCCTTCGGCGCGGTGCTCGACGCGACGTGCGACCGGCTGGTCGACGGCGCGCTGTTCGCCGCGATCGCGTGGTGGTGCTTCGTCCAGGACCACAACAACCGGGCCGCGGCCGCCGCGCTCATCTGCCTCGTGCTGGCCCAGGTCATTTCCTACGTCAAGGCGCGCGCCGAAGCGTCCGGCCTCGAAGCCGACGGCGGGCTGGTGGAACGCGCGGAGCGGCTCATCATCGCCCTCGTCGGCACCGGCCTGCACGGCTTGGGCGTGCCCTACACCGTCGAGATCACGCTGTGGCTGCTCGCCGTGCTGTCGGTGGTCACGCTGCTGCAGCGGGCCGCGGCGGTGGCGAGCGCGGCGCGGGCGGCCGCGGCGAAACAGGCCGACTCATCGGCAGGCGGGGCGCAACCGTGAGCACACTGTCCCAGCGGCTCAGCGAGTTCGGCTACGCGACGGGCTGGCGGTTCGTCCGGCGGGTGCCGAAGTCGTTCGGGTCGGCGACCTTCGCCTTCGGCGCCGACATGGCCGCGCGGCGCGGCGGCGGGGGAGTGCGGCAGTTGCGCGCCAACCTCGCGCGCGTCGTGCCGCAGGCAGGCGAAGCGGAGCTGGACGAGCTGGTGCGGCGCGCGATGCGGTCGTACGCGCGGTACTGGTTCGAGACGTTCCGGCTCCCGGCGATGGACCACGCGGCGGTCGCGAAGCAGGTGACGGTGACCGGCGCGGAGAACATCGACGCCGCGCTCGCCGAGGGCAACGGCGCGGTGATGACGCTGCCGCACAGCGGAAACTGGGACATCGCCGGAGTCTGGCTCGCGAGCTACGCGGGCACCTTCACCACCGTCGCGGAACGGCTCAAGCCCGAATCGCTGTACCGCCGGTTCGTGGAGTTCCGGGAATCGCTCGGCTTCGAGATCGTGCCGCTGACCGGCGACAGCGCGGCCATGCGGCTGTTGCTGCGGCGGCTGCGCGAGAACAAGGTGGTGGTCCTGCTCGGGGACCGGGACCTGACGTCGTCCGGGATCCCGGTGCGGTTCTTCGGCGAGCAGACGCACCTGCCGCCCGGCCCGGCGCGGCTCGCCGCCACCACCGGCGCCGCGCTGCTGCCGACCGGCTGCTGGTTCACCGAGGACGGCTGGGAGATCCGGATCCACCCGCGCATCCGCGTCACCCAGCGGGCCGAGGTGCCCGCCGCGACGCAGGCGCTGGCCGACGTGTTCGCCGGCGACATCGCCGCGCATCCGGCCGACTGGCACATGCTGCAGCCGTTCTGGCCCGCCGACGCGGCGGCGACGGCGCTGGAAGAAGCGAGCTGACCCGGGTGGCGCGCGGGTTGAAGATCGGGATCGTGTGCCCGTACTCGTTCGACGTTCCGGGCGGGGTCCAGGGGCACGTGATCGACCTGGCGAGGGCGCTGCTCGAACGCGGGCACCGGGTGTCGGTGCTGGCTCCGGCGGACGAGGACGCGCAGCTGCCGGATTTCGTGCACCCGGCGGGCAAAGCACTGGGGATTCCGTACAACGGCTCGGTCGCGCGGCTGCAGTTCGGGCCGGTTTCCTACGCCCGGGTGCGGCGGTGGATCCGGGACAACGGCTTCGACGTGCTGCACCTGCACGAACCGGCCGCGCCGAGTCTGTCGCTGCTGGCGCTGAAGGTCGCGGACGGCCCGATCGTGGCCACCTTCCACACCGCGACGACGCGCTCGCGGACGCTGGCGGCGTTCCAGCCGGTGCTGCGTCCGCTGCTGGAGAAGATCACCGCGCGGATCGCGGTGTCGGCGCTGGCCCGGCGGGTGCAGGTGGAGCACGCGGGCGGTGACGCGGTCGAGATCCCGAACGGCGTGGACGTCGAGTTCTTCTCCCGCGCCCTGCCGCTGGACGGCTACCCGCGCGCGGGCGGGACGATCGGGTTCGTCGGCCGGTTCACCGAACCGCGCAAGGGCATGGACGTGCTGCTGGAGGCCGCGCGGCGGTTGCTGCCGGAGTTCGAGGACCTGCGGCTGCTCGTGGTCGGCCGCGGCGAGCCGGACCAGCTGCGGCGGATGGCCGGGCCGCAGCTGTGGCCGCACATCGAGCTGCTGGGCCAGGTCGACGACGAGACGAAGGCGCGTGCGCTGCGCAGCGTGGACGTCTACTGCGCGCCCAACACCGGCGGCGAGAGCTTCGGGATGATCCTCACCGAGGCGATGGCCGCGGGCACCGCGGTGCTGGCGAGCGGCCTCGACTCGTTCCGCCGCGTCCTCGACGACGGCCGCGCCGGCATGCTCACCACGACCGGCGACCCGGCCTCCCTGGCCGACGGCCTGCGCGAACTCCTGGGCGACCCGGCGCACCGCGCGTCGCTCGCCGCCGCGGCGGGCGAGCGGGTGACCGCGTACGACTGGGGGGTCGTGGTCACCCAGGTGCTGCGGGTGTACGAGACGGCCATCGCGGCGGATCCCCGGCTGGTCGCGGCGGGGGAGCGGGAGCTCGCGTGACGGTGCTGGTGTGGCTGCTCGTGGCGGCGGCCGCGATCGTGGTGCTCGGCGGGCTGTTCCTGGTCGCGACCGCGAACCGGCTCGACCGCCTGCACGTCCGGACCGACGCGGGCTGGGCCGCTCTGGAAGCCGCTCTCGCGCGCCGAGCCGTGGTTGCCCGAGCCGTCGCCGCGGTCCTGCACGACGGCGCGGATCTGCACGCCGCGGCCGCTCGCGCCGAGGCTGCCGCGCGGCCGGACCGCGAGGCCGCGGAGAACGAACTGACGCTGGTCCTGGCCCCGATCGACCGGTCCCGGCTGCCGGTCGTGCTCGCCGAGGAACTGACCGACGCCGAACACCGGGTCGTCATCGCCCGCCGCGTGCACAACGACGCCGTGCGGGACACGCTGGCGCTGCGGCGGCGCCGGAAGGTGCGGTACTTCAAGCTCGCCGGGACCGCGCCGCTGCCGGAGTACTTCGAATTCGCCGAGCCGGACCTCTGAGGCAGACTGAGGCGCATGACGACCGAACCCGATGCCTGCGCCGTCGCACACGGCGAGGTCGAAGAACCGCCCGCCGAACGGACCCTGGTGGCCGTGTTCGCCTCGCCGGTGGCCCGGTACCTGCTGCGCTACGCGGCCGACCTGGGCTACCACGCCGTGCTGTTCGAGCCGGACGAGGCGCGGGCCAGCGATGCCCCCGAAGGCGTCGAAGTCCGCACCACCGCGCCGTCTCCGGGAGCGGACGCGGACGTCGTCGTGACCGACCACCACCGGCCGGAACTCGGAACAGTCCTGCAAGCCGCACTGGCGACGCCGACGCGGTGGGTGGGCGTGCTGGGCAACCCGCGGCATCCGGGACCGCACGTGGAAGCCCTGCGCGCGCTGGGCGTGGCGGAACCGGACATCGCGCGGGTCCACCGGCCGGTCGGGCTGAACATCGGCTCGCGCACCCCGGCGGAAATCGCGATCGCGACACTGGCCGGGTTGGTGGCGGACCGCAACGGGCGGCCGGGCGGGTTCGAGTTCTGACCCGGCTGGGTCATGGCTGCTCGTTCAGCACCCCGAAGGGGATGTGCACGCTCGGCACTTGGGTGGTCGTGCTGAGGTGCCGGATCTGATCGTCGAAGAAAATGTGCGGCTTCAGCACGTCGATCACGATGCCCTTCTCGATCCCGCCGAGGAAGAAGGCTTCGTTCACGGTGGCACCCCAGTCCTTGAGACTGGTGACCGCGCGCTCGTGGGACGGCGCGTTCCGGGCTGTGACAAGAGAAATACGAAGACGCCTTTGGTATTCGGGTTGGTCTTGGAGGCGTTTCCGCTCGAGTTCCTGCAACCGGTTGAGACCGGCGAGAAAATCCTTCAGCGGCCCGGGCGAATGAGGCGTCACGGCGTTGGCCGTTTCGTAGCTGTGGAACTCCTGGAGAGTGCCGTTCTGCATGACCTGCTCCGACTGGTCGTCGGCCAGGACGCCATCGAAGTCGAACGCGACCCTTAGTTCGTCGCCCTCGTCGTCCACGAACGACGACTCCATCACCCGCCCCGCCGGGAGACCCTGCCCGAGCGCTTGCCGGACATCGTTCTCGTTGGCGGAGAGGAAAAGCGACATGTTGAGCGCCTCCATGTAGGCATAGGGAGACCGGCCCTGCGTGAAAATCGCCCGGGTGATCGGCAACCCGTGGTGCTGGATCGACCGCATCACCCGGAGCCCGGTGTCCGGGCTGTTGCGGGAGAGGACTATGACCTCGACCGGAGGATCGTTCACGTCCGCGAGATCGTTGAGCAAAAGCAGGCGTCTGATGAAGGGGAAAGCGAAGCCCTGTCCCAACGGGTCGTCGAGCCTGTCCTCCTGGTATGCCCGGTACTCGTCTTCGCCTTGGTTCTCGAAGACCGCGTTCGATTCCCGCAGATCGAACAGTGCGCTAGATGCGACACCCAGGACAAGCCGGTTGGTCAATTCATACGACATGTCCGTCCGCCCCTTTTTTACGGCCCGACCTTGCCGTCGAGCGCTCATCGAGGAGATCGGGGACTATCCGGCGAACGTTGCTCTCCGTAACTGACAGAGATCCGATCCGCCGCCAAGTCGTGACCCGGAACCGGGTGGGAGGCGGACTGCCTTCCGCCTCCCACCCGGATTAGGTCGGCACCGCCGCACCTTGCGGCATCGGCTCGAACCGGGCATGCCGGCGAGTGAACGTCGCCGTTCCCGAGGTCAGCGAGCGCAGATCCACCGCGTACCGCAGCAGTTCTGCCGCGGGTACCTCGGCGTGCACGACGGTGTGTCCGCCCTCGCCGGATTCCGTGCCCAGCACGCGGCCGCGGCGGGAGGACAGGTCGCCCAGCACCGTGCCCAGGTGTTCGTCCGGCAGGCTCACCTCGACCGTGTCCAGGGGTTCCAGCAGCGAGATCCGGCTGGCCGCCGCGGCTTCCCGCAGGGCGAGCGCGCCCGCGGTCTGGAACGCCGCGTCCGACGAGTCGACGCTGTGCGCCTTCCCGTCGGTCAGCGTCACGCGCACGTCCACCACCGGATAGCCGTCCTGGACGCCGCGTTGCAGCTGTGCGCGCACGCCCTTCTCGACGCTCGGGATGAACTGGTGCGGCACCGCGCCGCCGACCACCTTGTCCACGAACTCGAACCCGCCGCCGCGCGGCAGCGGCTCGACCTCGATGTCGCACACCGCGAACTGCCCGTGCCCGCCGGACTGCTTCACGTGCCGTCCGTGGCCTCGCGCCGGTTTCGCGAACGTGGCGCGCAGGCTGATCCGCACCGGCTCGGTGCCGACGTCCGCGCCGCCCGCGCGCAGCCGCGACAGGACCACCTCCGCGTGCGCCTCGCCCATGCACCACAGCACGAGCTGCCCGGTTTCCGCGTTCCGTTCCAGGCGCAGGGTCGGATCGCCCGCGACGAGCCGGGAAAGGTTGCGGGACAACGTGTCCTCGTCGCTGCGGGACTTCGCGACGACGGCGACCGGCAGCAGCGGTTCGGGCATCCGCCACGGTTTGATCAGCAGCGGATCGTCCGGCGACGACACCGTGTCGCCGGTTTCGGCCGACCCCACTTTGGTGAGCGCGCACAGATCGCCCGCGACGCAGAACGGCACCTCGCGCAGGTTCGCGCCGAGCGGCGAGTAGAGGTGGGCGACGCGTTCGTCGGCGTCGTGGTCTTCGTGGCCGCGTTCGGCGAGGCCGTGGCCGGAGACGTGCACCGGGTGCTCCGGCCGCAGCGTCCCGGAAAACACCCGGACGAGCGAAACCCGTCCCACGTACGAGTCGACTGCGGTGCGCACGACCTCGGCGGCGAGCGGACCGTCCGGATCGGCGGACAGCGCGGCGTGCTCGGCGCCGTCGGGGCTGGTCACGCCGGGCGGGGTGTGCTCCAGCGGAGAGGGGAAGGCGCGCACGATGCCGTCGAGCACCTCGGCGAGCCCGACCCCGCTGGTCGCGCACACCGGGATGACCGGGTGGAACGAACCGCGCGCGACGGCCGTCTCGAGGTCGGCGATCAGCACGTCCTCGGCGATCTCCTCGCCCCCGAGGTAGCGGTCCATGAGGGTCTCGTCCTCGCTCTCGGCGATGATGCCCTCGATCAGCTCGTTGCGGGCTTCGGCGAACTCCTCGGCCACGGCCGGGTCCGGCTCGCCCACGCGCGGCGGGTAGCCGGCGGAATAGTCGTAGCGGCGCTGGGTGACGAGCCCGACCAGGCCGTCCGGCGCCGGAAGGTACAGCGGCAGCACGCCCGCGCCGAAGGCGGCTTGGCAGGCGGCGATCTCGGCGAGCGGGTCGGCGCGGTGGTGGTCGAGCCGGGACACGACGACGGCGCGCGGCATCCCCACCGACGCGCATTCCTCCCACACCGCGACGGTGGCGGCGTCCACGCCCTCGGCGGCGCAGACGACGAACAGCGCGGCGTCCGCGGCGCGCAGCCCGGCGCGCAGCTCGCCCACGAAATCGGCGTACCCCGGGGTGTCGATGAGGTTGATTTTGTGCCCGGCGTGCAGCACCGGGGCGACGGAAAGCCCGACCGAGCGCTGCTGGCGCACCGCGGCGGGGTCGTGGTCGCACACCGTGGTGCCCTCGACGACCGAACCGGCGCGCGGCACCGTGCCGGACGCGGCGAGCAGTGCCTCGGTGAGCGTGGTCTTCCCGGAACCGGAAGGCCCGACGAGGACGACGTTGCGCACCTTGGCGGGGTCGTCCACAGCGACGGCGGCCCCGGGGTCGGCACTCCTGTTCTGCTTGTCGGCCATGACGGCCTCCTCAGCGACGGCGGATGGAAGAACTGTGTCTCCGATCACACACCCGCGACCCGCCGGGAAGCAAGGCGAACGGCCCGGGACCAGCCGTTCGCTCACCGCGGGGTCCCGGCGGGGCGGACCGGTCGAGTCCACTGTGGACGCAGGAAAGCGCACTGTCTACAAAGGATTTACCGGGGTGTTGCCGCCGGATTCATCCGGAACGCCGGACTGCTGCCGGGGTGGGCGAGTGGCGATTCTTGGGCGGAACGCGGAATTTCCGGAAAGCGGGCACCGGAAATCGGGATCCATGCGCCGAAGTTGATAAATTAACGACCTTCGTCGGTTGTCCGGAGTGGGAAAAAACCCGACTCTTGGCGGGGTTCGATCCCATTCCACTTCCGAATCCGGCCCCCACCCCCGGGCCTGATCCGGCCTGTCCGGAGGAGAACACCGCCGATGAAATCGCGCCGACCGCTCGTGCTGCTCGCAGCCGGGGTGCTGGCCGGGGCCGTCACCACGGCCACCGCAGCACACGCGCAACCGCTCGAACCGCAGAGTCCGCAGGCCGCCGAAGCCATGGCGGCCACCGCCGCGCAGGCGCTGGTCGCCTCCCGGCCCGCCGCGCTGCACGCCGGCAAGGACGACGTTTTCCAGCAGCACAAGGTGATCTCGTCGGTCAACGGCCTGAAATACGTGCCGTACGACCGCTCGTACAAGGGTCTCCCGGTGATCGGCGGCGACTTCGTCGTGGCCACGAACTCGGCTGGGCAGGTGCTCGCCACCTCGGTCGCGCAGACCGCCGCGATCGACCTGCCCAGCACGTCGCCGAAGCTGACCGCCAAGCAGGCCGAAGCGATCGCCCGCACCCAAGTGCCCACAGTGGACAGCGTGCAGCCGGCGACGCTCGCCACTTATGCCTTGGGCAGCCCGAAACTCGCCTGGACGACCCGGGTGACCGGGCGGAACGCGGAAGGGCCGAGCAAGCTGGACGTCGTCGTCGACGCGATGACCGGAAAGGTGCTGCACACGCAGGAACACGTGGCGTACGGCGACGCGCAGGGCGTCTGGAACGGTCCGGAGCCGCTGCACCTCGACACGTCCTCGGACGGCGCGGGCGGATACTCGATGACCGACCCGAACATCGCGAACCTCAGCTGTCAGGACGCGGACACCCAGCAGACCTTCACCAAGTCGACGGACAGCTGGGGCAACGGCGACGAGACCGACCGGGAAACCGGCTGCGCCGACGCGCTGTACGGCATCCAGCAAGAGAACAAGATGCTGTCGCAATGGCTGGGCCGCAACAGCTTCGACGGCAACGGCGGCGCCTGGCCGATCCGCGTCGGCCTCAACGAGCAGAACGCCTACTACGACGGCACCCAGGTCCAGGTCGGGAACAACACCGCGGGCCAGTGGATCGGCTCGCTCGACGTGATCGGGCACGAGTTCGGCCACGGCATCGACGACCACACCCCGGGCAGCATGTCCGGCAGCGGCACCCAGGAATTCGTCGCGGACGTCTTCGGCGCCTCGTCGGAGTGGTTCGCGAACGAGCCCGCGCCGTACGCGGTCCCGGACTTCCTCGTCGGCAACCAGGTGAACCTCGTCGGCAGCGGGCCGATCCGCAACATGTACGACCCGTCCCAGCTCGGCCACGCGAACTGCTACGACAGCTCGATTCCCGGCACCGAGGTGCACGCCGCGGCCGGCCCCGGCAACCACTGGTTCTACCTCCTCGCCGAGGGGTCGAACCCGACCAACGGCCAGCCGACCAGCCCGACCTGCAACAACTCCACGGTCACCGGGCTCGGCGTGAAGACCGCGGTGCAGATCTTCTACAACGCGATGCTGCTCAAGACCAGCGGCAGCTCCTACCAGAGCTACCGCACCTGGACGCTGACCGCGGCGAAGAACCTGTTCCCCAACGGCTGCACCGAGTTCAATTCGGTGAAGGCGGCCTGGGACGCGGTGAGCGTGTCCGCCCAGCCGGACGAACCGACGTGCGGCGCGGTCGGCACGACCGGTTCGCGGGCTGTTTCCGCTCGATGAACCGAAACTGATTTCCCCGCCGATCAGGCGCGGGGACGAGCATTCGTCTCCCGCGCCTGATCGGTATTTTCCCGTCGGAAGATCGAGCGCGGAAAATTCCGCCGGGAATTCGCTGCGCAATTGTTCCGGGAACGGTTACGGCACCCCGGCGAGCCGGAGCAACGCCGCCGTCGCCGCCGCCGCGATCACGACCACCACGAACGGGGCCTTCCGCCACGCGAGCACCCCGCCCACCAGCACTCCGGCGGGCCGGGCGATTCCGGCGAATTCGGGCCCCTCGGTCAGCGCGCTGGTCGCGACCAGCGCGGCGAGCAGTACCACCGCCGACAGGGTCATCAGCCGTTCGGCCCTCGGGGACAACCGCACTTTCGTGCGCAGCAGCGGCCCGGCGAGCCGGAACGCGAACGTCCCGGCCGCCAGCACGAGCGTCGCGATGATCAGTTCCGCGCCGTCCATCAGTGCGCTCCTTCCAGGGACTTCGGCTCCTTCGCGGCGGCGCCCGCGACCACTCCGACCAGCGCCAGCAGCACCGGCAGGCCCGCCGGGAGCAGGTGAGTGGCCGCGAGCGCGACCACCACGCCGATCAGCACCGGCAGCCGCGACGCCCGGTCCTTCAGCGACGGCAGCACGAGCGCCAGCAGCACTGCCGGGAAGGCGGCGTCCAGACCGAACGCGTCGGTGTCGCTGATCGCGGACCCGGCGAACGCGCCCACCACGACGCCGAGGTTCCAGCACACGAAGAGCCCGGCGCCGCACGCCCAGTAGGCTGCCCGCCGCCGGGCCGCGTCGCGCTGGGCCAGCGCGAATGCCACCGATTCGTCGATCATCAGGTGGCTTCCGGCCAGTCGTCCGAGCAGCCCGCGCCCGAGCGCGTCGCCGACCGCGAAGCCGAACGGCACGTGCCGCGCGTTCACCAGCAGTCCGGCGGCCACCGCGGCGAGCGGATTGCCGCCCGAGGCGACGATGCCGACGAACATGAACTGCGACGCGCCGGCGAAGACCAGCAGGGAGAGCAGCATCGGCGCCCACAGCGGGAAGCCGGAGCCCACCGCGATGGCGCCGTAGGACACGCCTACGAGGGTGTCGGCCAGGCACACGAGACCGATGTCGCGGGCGAGGCCGCGGTCGAGTGTTCGCCAAATCGAACGCATAGTGTCCTATGCTGAACACGTCGGGGCCTGTTCGTCAAGGCGAACGAGAAGACTGATGGAGCGAACACACATGCCGAACGAGAGCACGGGCGCGCCGCTGGAGATCATCGCGGCGTCCCTGCGCCGCGAGCGGGCCCGCGCCGGCCTCTCGCTGACCGAGGTCGCGCGCCGGGCCGGCCTGGCGAAATCCACGTTGTCCCAGCTGGAATCGGGGGCGGGCAACCCGAGCGTGGAGACGCTGTGGGCGCTCGGCGTCGCGCTGGACGTGCCGTTCTCCCGGCTGGTCGAGCCGGAGCGGCAGGAGGTGAAGGTGATCCGCGCCGGCAAAGGCCCGACCGTGTTCGCCGAACACGCCGACTACGCGTGCACGCTGCTGTCCGCGTGCCCGTCCGCGGCGCGCCGGGACATCTACCTGGTCAGCGCCGAGCCCGGCGTCCCGCGGCGGTCGGATCCGCACATGAGCGGCGTGGTCGAGCACACCGTCCTGTGCGCCGGCCGCGCGCGGATCGGCATCATGGACGACCCGGTGGAGCTGCTGCCGGGGGACTACATCTGCTATCCGGGGGACGTGCCGCACATCTTCGAGGCACTGGAACCGGGGACGTTCGGGGTGGAGATCTCCGAGTACAACTGAGCGCCCGCGCAGCTAAGTTTCAAAGCCGTGAGGGGAACCCTGACGGAATCAGATTCCCCCAGGGTTCCCCTCACGTACCGCGGCGGGCACCCGCGCGAAGGCGACGAGATCGCGGCCCCATTGCTAAAGCGCGAGCCGTCCGATGCTGCCGGACTCGTCCGTATCGAGTCCTTCGAGGCCGCGCGACCAACGCGGTCGTCTACAGCGGATGCGCGCGGATCCGCGTTTACCCGGGCGAGCCCACTGGGGTCGAATGCCGCTTCACGAACCCGGTTTTCCCTGGGACAACGCTGTCGGTCCACGCGGGCCGGACGCTTCCCGGTGCCGTCGCCTTCGAGGTCTGCACGACGGACGGGACACCGGTTCTCGCGGACGGCGTTCTCGCCTTCTCGTGAATGGCACCTGTACACCGGCGTCCGGATAGCGCAGAGTCCCTGTCGGACGAAACCATCGGCCAGGAGGTGTGATGACCGGCGAGGAAATCGTGCTAGGTCCCCTGCCCAAGGGGATCACGCCCGCCCGCGAGGGCATGCGGAACAAGGTGTGGAACGTGCTCGGCCACACCTACTCGATGAAGGCGGCCAGCGAATCGAGCTTCGCGTTCGAGACCCTCGATCCGCCCGGCACCGGGGTGCCGCCGCACGTCCATCCGACCCAGGACGAGCACATCTACATCCTGGAGGGCGTCTTCACGCTCTACCTCGACGGCCAGTGGGAGACCGCCGGCCCCGGCGACACCGTGCGGATGCCGAAGGGGCTCCCGCACGCTTATTACAACCGCAGCGAGGGCATGACCCGGGGACTGTTCTGGGTGAGCCCGGCCGGGAAGCTGGCGACGCTGTTCGACAAGCTGCACAACCTGACCGACCCGGCCGAGGTGGTCCGGGTGTCGGCGCTGCACGACGTCGACTTCCTGCCGCCCGGTTCGGTGGAGGGCGCCTGACCTCAGGTGCGGTTCACCTGCTGCTGGGACGCCCCGGAAACCTGTGCGTAGCCGCTGACGATCGCGTCGAGCGTCGCCGCGTCGATGACGTCTTCGAGACGGTCGAAGCCGTCCGGCGCGCGCCGCTCGACCTCGTCGATGACGTTTTCCGGGCCGCCCCGGCGGTTGCGCAGCACGATCTCGCCGGTGGCGGCCAGCCGGTCGGCTTCGTACGCGCGCAGCGCCTCGGCGGGATCGGCGTGCCGCGTCAGCTGCGCGGCGAGACTGGACGCGTCGAGAATCGCCTGGCCGGCGCCGTTGGAGCCCATCGGGTACATCGGATGGGCGGCGTCGCCGAGCAGCGTCACGCGTCCGTGCGACCAGGCGGGCAGCGGGTCCCGGTCGCACATCGGGAACTCGAAGATCTCCTCGGTGGCCTCGGCCAGCGCGGCGTGGTCGACCTCCGGGCACCGGAACCGCCCGACGTGCCGGGCCAGCTCCGCGCGGTCGCCGGGCTTGGCCCAGTCCTGCCGGTCCGGGGGCGGGTCGCCGGGCCGCCCGGTCTGAACGCAAACCGCCCAGTTGGTGAGCCGGGTGCCCGCGCTCCGGCCCGGCCCGATCGGATAGATCACCAGCTTGGCCGCGGTGCCGCCGGAGACGATCATCGAATCGCCGCCGCCGAACGCGGGCCAGTCGGTGGCGCCGCGCCACATCAAGACCCCGTTCCAGCGCGGCGGTCCTTCCTCGGGGAACAGGAGTGACCGCGCGGCCGAGTGAATCCCGTCGGCCGCCACCAGGACATCCCCGGCCACGGTCACCTCTTCGCCGCTTTCCCGCTCAGCGAAACGCACCCGCACGCCCTGCGCGTCCTGCTCGAACCCAGTCAGCCGATGCCCGGTCCGCACCGCCTCCGGACCGAGGCGGGTCTGGACCGCTTGCAGCAGCATGTTCCGCAGCCTGCCGCGGTGCAGGCAGTACTGGGGGAGCGTGAACCCGGCGTCGAGCCCGCACGGCTTGCGCAGGATCACCTGCCCGAGCCGATGGGTGTAGAACAGCTCGCGGGTGCGGATCCCGATCTCGTCCAGCTGACCGAGCAACCCGAGCGCGGCGAGCTCCTTGACCGCGTGCGGCAAGGCATTGATCCCGACCCCGAGCTCGGCGACGCGGGTGCTCTGTTCGTACACCGCGCATTCGATGCCTTCGCGGTGCAGCCGCAGGGCAGCGGTCAGCCCGCCGATGCCCGCGCCGGCGATGACGACCTTCACGTGCGGCCTCCCGTCCTCGACTGCCCAGGGTGGCGGAGAGCGGGGTGGCGCGCTACCGCCGACCGGAGGTGCGACGGATTCGGTCTGGTGTGGACAGCTTTCGTAACGGTCGATCGGGTCATTGCGACTTGTGTGCTGCGATCGAGAAGAAAGCCTTCGGTGCGATCGCGTCGTCATGCTGATCGACCGGGAGTTCCTTGATGAGACCAAGTTCGTCGTTGCTGCTCTGCGCGGTGGCGACCGCAGCGGCGCTTTCCGCTGGCTGCTCCGGGAATGGCGATGCCGCAGTGGCGAGCGCACCGCCAACGGTCACCGTGACCGTTACTACGGAGGCGTCGTCCGCCGCGCCGTCCACGCCCGAGGCGACACAGTCCGCCGGGTCGACCGGCCCGCAGGGCAATCCGGTGAAGAAGGTCGGCGAGGTCGTGCACTTCTCGCGATCTTCGGCTGTCGCGCCGACGGATCCGTCGTTCACCGTCACCAAGATCGCGAAGCAGCGGTCGAAGTACGGCTCCGAACAGGTCATGGCGGTGATGGTGCACGTGGAGACCAGCACCGACTCCGAACTGAACAGCGACCTGAGCCTGGCGCTGGGTCCGGTCGTCTACGTCACGGATCCGGACAGCGGCGAGAGCAAATCGCCGCACGGGGCGATGCAACTGGGGGAGATGCCGGGGACGTTCGGCCGAGACAAGAAGTACGACTTCGGGTTCGAGTACAAGCTCGCGGACGTGTACGACCACGGATGGCTGACGATCAACAGCAATGGCGGGCCGGGTTCGGGGATCGACATCCAGTACGACCTCCGTTGAGTATTGCCGCTTTCCTCAACGAGATCCCGGCAATCACCGATCGAAGCGATTCAGCCGAAGGGCCCCGGCCCGGCGGCGACGTCGCGATTGGACAGTCCTCGTCCGAGCAGGAGCAGCACGGTGCCGGTGCGGGGCGGGAAACCTCGGAGAGTTCGTGGCCCCGCCCGCCGCGGGGCGGGGCCGGTATCGAGACAGTCAGGCGCGGATCTGCTTGGCTCCGCCGCTGCCGCCGATGGCGATCTTGCGCGGCTTGGCCTGTTCGGCGATCGGCACCCGCAGGGTGAGCACGCCCGCGTCGTAGTCGGCTTTGATGCTGTCGGTGTCGAGGGTGTCGCCGAGGAACAGCTGGCGGGAGAACACCCCGCGCGGGCGCTCGGAGACCTGGACCTCCGCGTCCTCGCCGTAGTCGGGCCTGCGTTCGGCCTTGACGGTCAGCACGTTGCGTTCGACGTCCAGGTCGATCGACTCCGGCGCGACGCCGGGCAGGTCGAACTGCACCACGTAGTCGTTGCCGGACCGGTAGGCGTCCATCGGCATCACCGCCGGACGGGTGGCGGTGCCGTTGCCGCCGAAGAACTGCTGGGTCAGCCGATCGAGCTCCCGGAACGGGTCAGTTCGCATCAACATGACCATGCGCCTCCCTTTCTCCTTCCCACGTGCCCGCCGCCGGGGCGGGCGTTCGCTTGTCGGGGCTGTCGCGGAGATCCGGCCCCGCCGGACGCAAGCGGCGGGGCCGGAACCAGTTCGGGTGAAAAGCAACCGTGCTGTGCTGTGCGGCGGCGGGGCGGTCGCGGGACCACGTCACGAGACGCGATGCCGGGGCTGTGCGAGCCTCTTCGGCCGGGCGTCGTGGCAGACCTTCCCCGTCTCCGGTATCACCTCCCCAGAGATGTCACGACTGTCGGGTGTGGTGCCTGCGGTTTGCCGGAGGAGAACGCTCCCGGTGCTCTGGCGGCCAAGCCCGCCACAAGCTCGCCGGAACCCGCTCCTCGGCTGGGTTTCCGGTGCTGCGCGGGGGAAAGTCGTTGGGGTGCAACGGCGGGAGTGCGGCGGCGGTCACGATCGACTCGAACTCGGCGCGCAACCAGACCGGATCGGCGCAGATCAGCTCGACGAATTCGCGGGCAGTCGCGCCCTGGCGGCTGATGGTGTCCGGCATCGTCGACCACTCCCCGGCTACGTAGTTTCGGCACCCAGGTCAGCTATCGCGTATATCCATTTCTATAGCGCGCACTGCAGATCGTGTCAAGCGGGAAGTGGAGACAATCTTGACCACGGCCGGGGAGGCTGCGTCGGCCGCCCTCTCGGTACTGTCCCTTCCCATGCCCACCACCGAGGTCACCGCAGATCTGGTCCGCGACCTGCTCCGGGACCAGCACCCGGATCTGGCCGGTCTGCCGATCCGCGAGGTGGCGGGCGGCTGGGGCAACCAGATGTGGCGGCTCGGGGACGAACTCACTGTCCGCATGCAGCGGATGGACCCCACCCCGGAGCTTCAGCTCAAGGAGCGCCGGTGGCTGCCGGTGCTGGCCCCGCGTCTGCCGCTCCCGGTGCCGGCGCCCGTGCGGTTCGGCGAACCGTCCGGGCGTTTCCCCAAGCACTGGACCGTGATGACGTGGGTCCCCGGCGAACCGCTCGACCACGGCACGATCAGCCGCGGCGCCCACGCGGCCGACACGCTGGCGGATTTCCTTCGGGCGCTCCACGTGGAAGCCCCCGCCGACGCTCCGATCGCCGCGGATCGTGGTGCCCATCCCCGGGATTGCACGGGCGGCTTCGAGGAATTCCTCGAGGCGGTTGCCCTCGACAGCCTCGCGGACGACGTCCGGGCAGTCTGGGACGACGCCGTCGCGGCCCGCGCGTGGGAGGGTCCGCCGGTGTGGGTGCACGGCGACCTGCATCCGGCGAATGTCCTTGTCTCGGAAGGAACCCTCTCGGGCATCGTGGACTTCGGCGACCTGTTCGCCGGCGACCCGGCGTGGGATCTCGCCGCCGCCTGGGTGCTGCTGCCCGCGGGCACGGCCGCGCGGTTTTTCGAGAGCTACGCGCGGGCGGACGAGGCGGCGATCCGGCGCGCCCGCGGGCTGGCCGCGATGAAGAGCCTCTTCCTGATCCTCATGGGACAGAACGGGGACCAGGGCCTGCCCGGCGGAAAACCGCACTGGGGTCCTGCGGGCCGGGCGGCGCTGGATCGGGTCTTGCGGGGGCTTTGACGGGTCAGTCCCACCACAGCGCGACGGCCAGTTCGCGGCTGGCGGCTTCCGCATAGAAATCGCGCAGAATGGCATGCTGCTCGCCCAGAATTTCCGCCAGGTCGCCGATCACGTCCAGCGCGATCGAGCCCAGTTCGGCCTCGATCTGCTCCGGGTCCGACGGCACGACGGCGCGGACCGCCTCCGGGGTGATGCCGTGCAACGCTTCGGCCACCGCCGCGACGTGCCGGGGCTCCAGCGCGGTCACCGGATGTCCGTCGATCGAGGAGAGAACGTCTCGGTAGGCCGGATTGACTTCTTCGTCGCCGTCGAAGCCGCGCCGCAGCAGCGCGAGGGTCTGGTCGTCGGCTCCGGTCAGTTTCCAGGCCGGTTTCAGGGTGGCCGGCCACCAGTTCAGGTCGCAGTAGTCCCTTTTCGGAACCGCCGTAAACGCACACAGCTCGCCCAGCGTTTCCGTCGACTGCCGGCAGGCGGCGAGGTGCGCGGCGGAAATGCGGGCGAGCTGCTGGGTCACGGCCATGCGCCGATTATCGTCGACGGAGGATCAGCCGCCGCGAGGACGCCAAGTCGGCGACTCACAGCTTCGCCGCGAGCTCCGTCCAGCCGGGAGCGCCGATCCGGACGAACATCGGCGTCGTGTCCAGCGGCGCCGCGTAATCGTGCAGGGTCCGGCCGCCGATTTCGACTCGCTTGGTGTGCGGGTCGAACCACAGTCCCGAAGGCAGCGCGATGTCGCGGGAGGCGCCCGCGGTGATCATCGGGGCCGCCAACAGGGCGGGGCCGAGCATCCACTCGTCGTCGACGGTGTCGAAGCGGTGGTCGGCGGGGAAGTCGAAGTACACCGGCCGCATGATCGGCGTGCCGTCCGCGACCGCCTGCTGTACCTGGGTTTTCAGGTAGCCCGCCAGTTTCGCGTGGGTGCGGACCGCGGCGGCGTACAGTTTCGCGGTGTCGGCCGGGTAGGCGACCGGTTTGCCGGTGGTGGTGTCGACCGTCGTCACCGGGGAGGTCGACGCGTACATCAGCGGCATCAGCGACGCGGCCTGCGCCCAGCGCACGAGCACCTCGCGCGACGGCGGCGGCATGCTGTTCGAGCCGCCGATCATGTCGGTCTCGACGAACGGGTAGCCATTGGCCGAGATCGCCGACGCCCGGCGCAGCGAGGTGCGCAGGCCGTTCCACGTGGTGTCCGCGTCGACCGCCCGGATCACGAAGCCGTAGCGCTGGTTGCCCCAGTGCGTGCGGATGCCCGCGCCCTGCTGGTCGAACGCGTCGGTCATGTCCGCGCCGAGCTTCTGGTAGTCCTGCGGGGTCAGGTTCCCGGTGGCGGCGCAGCGGTCGTCGAAGAAGCGGGTGTCGAACTTGAAGCCGTCGACGCCGTAGTCGGCCATCAGCTTGCGCAGGTTGCCGGTGTACCACTCGCGGGCCTGCGGATTGCCGAGGTCGATGATGCCCGCGGTGCCGTTCCACCAGGTCACCGTGCACGGCTGGGCCGGATTTCCCTTGGCGCGCACCAGATAGCCGTGGTCGCGGGCGTAGGCGTAGTTCGCCGAGTCGAGGTTGATCCAGAACGTGGTCCAGAGGCCGAATTTCTGGCCCATCGCGTGGATGCCGTCGGCCAGTTTCTTCGGGTCCGGGAACGTCTTCGGGTCGAAGGTCAGGTTGCCGTAGTTGGATTCCCATTTGTCGTCGAGCTGCACGGTGTGCCCGGCGACGCCCGCGGCTTTCAGGTCCCGTGCCCACGAAAGCACTTTGTCCTGGTCGATGTCGCGGTAGTACTGCGCCCAGGAATTCCACAGTGGACTCGCGTGCTCGGCGTCGGTCGCGTCGCTCTTGGCCGGCTTGCCGACCTCGCCGACGTAGTCGTCGTACACCGCGCGGCGGTTCGACTCCACGAACACCGTGCTCGAGTACTCCGCGGAGTTCGTCACGGTCAGGTCGGCGCGCCCGCCTGCCATCGCGACTTTCATCGGCTGCGCGGTGCGAACGAAGAGCCCGACCGATTTCGACGTGAAGAAGTAGGGTTCCTGCATCATGTAGCTGGCGGGGGAGAACTCCGGCTCGTCCACCGTTCCGGCGGAAAGCGGATACGGCTGGGCTTTCCCTTCGCTGGTTTCGCCGCCGCCGTACCAGTAGCCGGACGTCGTGAGGTCGAAGTGGGTCGCGCGCTGCCCGGCGGCGAGTCCGTCGACTGTCCACTTCAGATCAAAGCGGTCCTGGTGCGGGGTGATCCGCAGGGTCACCGGGCGGCCCGCCGTGCTGTCGGCGGTGGCGACGACGGTCGTGCCGTCTCGCGAGACCGATCGCACGCGCGTCGCCACGCCGCCGTCGAAGGTGAACGCGTCGGACGCGGTGCGCAGCAATTGTTCGCCGCCGCGGGTAAGACTCAGGCCGAGGCGGGCGGTGTCGATGCGCAGCTGGTAGCCGGGGGAGTCGGGACCGCGCGGGACGGAAATCGAGGTGAGCGGTTGCGCCGCGGCAGGAGTCGCGACGGAGCCGGTGAGGATGAGCCCGGCCGCCGCGTACGCGAGTCGTCGAGGCACTGGAGCCTCCTATTCTGCGTGAATATGCTCAAGGTGACGCTCGAACTTGCAGTAGTAAGCACATCGCGCAGCGGCTTTGTCAAGGCCCGGTGAGCGGGAACGGGTCGCGGAACAGGGGTGTCCTGAATGGACCCGGGCACGACAGAGCCGCCGTCCGCGGGAGCAGCGGCGGACGGCGGGCCGGAGCCGGGTTTCAGGCGATCTGGACCGGGATTCCGGCGGCCTTGAGCGCGGCGGTGACGTCGGGATCGGCGTCGCTGTCGGTCACGACTTCGTGGACGTCGGTGATGTCGCAGATGCGGGCGAAGGCGCGGCGGCCGAGTTTCGAGCTGTCCGCCACCGCCACCACGCGGGCGGCGTTGTTGACCATGAGCCGGTTGATGTCCGCTTCGCCTTCGTGGCAGGCGAACGCGCCCGCGGCCGGGTGCAGCGCGTCCACGCCGAGGAACAGCAGGTCCAGGCTGAGCTGGCTGAGCACCAGGGTCGCCAGCGGCCCGCTCAGTTCGAAGGACTGCGGGCGGGCGACCCCTCCGGTGACGACGATCTTCATGTTCGGCCGCACCGCGAGCTCGTGGGCGATGTTGAGCGCGTTGGTCACGATGGTGAGGCCGGGGGCGTCGGCGAGGTCCGCGCGCATGGCCAGCGCCCGGGCGACGCCCGCGGTCGTGGTGCCGCCGTTGAGGCCGACCACCATGCCGTTGGACACCAGTGCCGCGGCCGCGGCGCTGATCCGCTGTTTTTCCGGGGCGTGGCGGGCGGTTTTGTACCGCAGCGGCAGGTCGTAGGCGAGGTCGTTCGCGACGGCCCCGCCGTGGGTGCGGGTGAGCAGCTGCTGTTCGGCGAGATGGTCCAGGTCGCGGCGGATCGTGGCGGCGGAGACGTTCAGCTCCGCGGCCACCTCTTCGACGTCGAGTTTCTCCCGCTTCGCCAAGAGGTCCAACAGTGTGCTCAACCGTTCATGCCGAGCCATCGGCTTGTGCTCCCTTCGACCCATTCCCTGCGCGCCCGCCGCCGCGCCATTGTTCACCCATCTGGCCGGTCGCGCTCATCCGGCCCCACCACCGGTTTTCATCCGGAAGTCGTATTCGGCGGGCAGCGGGCCAGGGGAGATCGCGTGCCACACATCGCTCATCGACGTCTCTCCCTCGCGGATCCCGGGCACGGTGAAGCCGCGCTCGTAGACCTCGCGCGCCCCTTCGAGATCGCCGAGCGCGAGCGAGGTTCGCGCCCGCAGCAACGCGAACCGGCCCTCGGCCGGCCACGGTTCGAGCATTTCCCGTGCGGCGCCGGGATCTCCGGCGGCGAGCTGCGCGGCGACGGCTTCCACGGCGAGCGGAGCCAGTTTCGGCAGCAGGTCCAGTGCCTGCCGGTAGTACTCCGCGGCGCGCGCCGGATCTTCCTGGGCGACGGCGAGGTTGCGCCACGCCCAGCCGTTCGGCTCTGCCTCAAGCGACCGGTGCCACGCGGCCTTCGCGCCGTCGCGGTCGCCTGCCGCCCAGCGCGCGATTCCCCGGTGGTACCAGGTGAGCCAGCCCTCGTCGGGCACCGCCTCCAGCAGTTCTGCCCAGTGGCGGTTGACCAGGGTGTCCGGCGGTTCGGCGGCGGGGTCGGACCGGGGCGCCACGCCGTCGAGCAAATCCAGCCACGGTTGCTGGGCCGCGCCGAGACTGTCCTCGGGATACGGCGTGCCGGGCAGTTCCGTCAGCATCCGGCGGGTTTCCAGCGCGCCCCAGCCGGATCCGGTCGCCAGGATTTCTCCGGGCGCGGCATCCGCGACCGCGCGCCATTCTCGCCAGCGCCGGTCCAATTCCTCCGCGGCGGGCAGTTCGGCGGCGACCGAGGCGAGCGCGGCGGGCCAGTCCGGTCCGTGCGCGATCTCCGGGTCGGCCGCGACCGGGCCGTAGCTTTCGAGCCAGTCCCACGCGGCGCCCGCGGGCAGCCGCAGGTGTTCGAGCTGCGTCCGCGCCAGCCCGGCCTGGATTTCGAGGTAGCCCTCCATGCCCGGGGCGAGCCATTCCTGCCACCGCCGCCCGCCCGCGGATTCGCCCCACACGAACAGTTTCCGCCCGCGCAGCCGCGCCGTGGACGCCTGCCCGAGCCCGTATCCGGCTGCGTCGACGGCGGCGATCCACGGCGGACCGTCGACCTCGAAGAAGTAGTCGGCCGCCGTCTGTGCCCGGGCGGGATAGGTGAGTTCGTCCGCGACGTCGACGAGTTCCAGCCGCCCGGAGTAGCCGTAGTGCCAGGCTCGCGCGGCCGGGGCCAGCACGCGGGTCCCGGCCGTCTGCGTCACCGCGGTGTTGGACCACCAGTACACCGGCACGTCGTGGGCGTGCGGGTTGCGGATCCGCACGCCCACGAACAGCTGCCGCGACCCGTCGGGAAGCCAGAAATCCAGCTGATACGGCAGGTCGCGGGTGCGTTCCCACTCCCAGAGCCGCAGCACCGGTTCGCCGCCGGGGCCGGGTGCTTCGGCGGCGAACATCGGCGCGCAGGTCAGCGTGGTGTGCCCGGTGCTGCCGAGGTTCCACTCGACGCCGCCGGCGAACCACGCGTCGCGCAGCGCCAGGTTCGCCGGCTGGAACACCGGGTTGCGGTACACCAGGTCCCGGCCGGTTTCCTTGTCCAGCAGCGAATGCAGCCGCCCGCCGAGCCCGGGCAGGACGGTGGCGCGCAGCCGCTCGTTCTCCAGCACGAGCGCGGGCAGCCGCTGTTCCGTCCGGTCGCGGCCGTACCCGTCCTGCATCCGGCACGGCAGCACCGTGTCCAGCCTGCCGTAGGAAAGGTTCGCCGCCAGGTCCGCGGGCAGTTCGTCCACGTTGGACACCGAAGCCGCGGGTTCGGTCCGCAGCAGCGGCGGCAGCGGGTTCTCCGGGCCGAGTTCGGCCGCCGGGAGCACGAGTTCGGTGCGGCTGATCGTGCTCATGCGTCCGGCAGCCGTTCGCCGGTGGCGGCGTCGAACAAGTGCGCCGCGCCGGTCCGCGGGGCCAGTGAGATTTCCTCGCCGCGCTTCCACGGTGCCATGCCCGGAGTACGGACGGTCAGCACCCGGTCCCCGGTCCGGCAGTAGAGGTACTGGTCGCTGCCGAGTTCCTCGACCACTTCGACGACCGCGCGGTATCCGGCGCCGCCGATGTCCCAGCCTTCCGGGCGCACGCCGACGACGATCCCCGGCCCGGTCAGCGCGGACCGCTGGGCGGGGGTGAGCGGGAGCGTGCCGTCGCCCGCCGCCGCGCCGGAACCGTCCACTGTGGTCTCGATGAGGTTCATCGCGGGGGAGCCGATGAAGCCCGCGACGAACACGTTGCGCGGCCGCTCGAACAGCCCGACCGGGGAATCGCATTGCTGCAGCACG
Source organism: Amycolatopsis sp. VC5-11 (assembly GCF_037034185.1). Classification (NCBI taxonomy): domain Bacteria; kingdom Bacillati; phylum Actinomycetota; class Actinomycetes; order Pseudonocardiales; family Pseudonocardiaceae; genus Amycolatopsis; species Amycolatopsis sp. VC5-11. The sequence continues at coordinate 100,346 of NZ_JBAGKF010000003.1, forward strand.
CCGTCGCGCAGCACGGCCACCCGGTCGCCCATGGTCATCGCCTCGATCTGGTCGTGCGTGACGTACAGCGTGGTGGTGCCGAGCCGCCGTTGCAGCGAGGCGATCTGCGTGCGGGTCTGCACCCGCAGCTTGGCGTCCAGATTGGACAGCGGCTCGTCCATCAGGAACACGCTCGGCTCCCGCACGATCGCCCGGCCCATCGCCACCCGCTGCCGTTGCCCGCCGGACAGCTTCGCCGGGCGGCGGTCGAGGTATTCGGTCAGGTCCAGGGTGGTCGCGGCTTCGCGGACGCGGCGGTCCCGTTCGTCCTTCGGCATGCGCGCGAGCTTGAGGTGGAAACCGATGTTCTCCGCGACGGTCATGTGCGGGTAGAGCGCGTAGTTCTGGAACACCATCGCGATGTCCCGTTCCTTCGGCGGGAGTTCGGTGACGTCCTTGTCGCCGATGCGGATCGAGCCCTCGTCCACGCCCTCCAGCCCGGCGAGCATCCGCAGGGTGGTCGATTTGCCGCAGCCGGACGGGCCGACCAGCACGAGGAATTCGCCGTCGGCGACCTCGAGGTCGAGCCCGTCCACTGCGGGGCGTTCGACCCCGGCGTAGTAGCGGGTGGTGTCGGTGAAGCTCACGGTGGCCATCGAAGTCCTACTTTCCGGCGCCGAGGGTCAGGCCGGTGATGATCCGGCGGGCGAGCACGACGTAGAGCAGCAGCATCGGGAGCACGACGATCGCCACCCCGGCGATCAGCCCGCCGTACTCGGACTGGTAGCTCGCCGCGCCGTAGAAGGTGAACAGCGCGCGCGAGAGCGTGAAGTGGGCCTGGTCCTTGAGGAACACGATCGCCAGCAGGGTTTCGTTCCACAGCCCGATCGCGTTGAGCGTCAGCGCGGTGACCACGCCGCCGCGGGCCAGCGGCAGCACCACCGACACGAACACCCGCACCGGCGAGGCGCCGTCGAGCACCGCCGCCTCTTCGATTTCGTCGGGCAGCGACCGGAAGAACCCGGTCAGCAGGAACACCGTGAACGGGATCGACAGGGCGACGTAGAGCACGAACAGCCCGTATTGGTTGTCCAGGTGGATCTCGCTGAACGCGACGAAAAGCGGGATGATCACGGTCTGGAACGGCACCCCCATGCCGATCGCGACGCCGTTGGTCAGCACGCCCGAACCGCGCACCCCGAGCCGGGTGAGCGCGTATGCGCACGGGGCGGAGACCGCGACCGTGGCGATCGTCGCCAGCCCGACGAGGACCACTGTGGACAGTACGGCGTCGCCGAATCCGGCGTTGTTCCAGGCGTAGACGAAATTCCGGAACGGCTTGCCGACGTGAAACCATTGGTACGGCAGGGCGAACGGCTTGGTGAAGATCTCCACCGGGGTCTTGAACGACGCGGTGATCAGCCAGTACAGCACCAGCAGGTTGCCCGCGGTGAACAGCCACACGAGCACGGAGCCGAGCAGCCGCAGCGGGCTGAGCCTGCGGCTGCCGGGAGCCGGGCGGGGACGGCGCGGCGGGGTGCGGCGGGGCTTGCCCGGGGCGGAGCCGCGCGGCGGTGCTTCCGTGACGGTCACAGGGTCTCCTTCAGAACTGGATGGCGTCACGGCGCATCAACCGGCGCAGGAGGACGACGAGGATCGAGACGAGCGCGATCATCGCGACCGCGCAGGCGCAGGCCGCGCCGAAGTCCGGCGTGCCGTTCGAGCCGAAGGTCCGGTCGAACACGTAGATGCCGAGCGTCCACGCCCGGTTCGGCGGCGCGTAGGTGCCCGGCCCGGCGAGCACGAAGACGAGTTCGAAGATCTTGAGCGCGTTGATCGTCCACAGCACCCCGGCCACGCCCACCACGTCCCAGGTGAGCGGGAGCGTGATGGAGCGGAACTTCTGCCAGGGCGAGGCCCCGCCCAGGTCCGCGTCCTCGTAGAGGTACGGCGGGATCTGGTCGACCGCGGCCATCAGGATGGTGATGTAGAAGCCGGAACTGGCCCAGATCAGCGACGCGGTCACGACGCCGGTCACGTTCTCCGGCGCGAGGAACTTCGCCGCGTCCGCGCCGAGGTGCTCCAGCACGTAGTTGGCGAGCCCCTGTTTGCCCGGCTGGTACTTGAACACGAAGCCGAGGAACATGCCGAGCGCGACCGGGGCGACGATGTTCGGGAAGAACAGGATCGCCCGCACGATCTTCCCGCCGCGCATGTCCCGCAGCACCATGGTGAACAGGAACGCGAGCAGGAAAGTGCCGATGCCGCCGAGGAAGACGTAGATCAGCGTGTTGCCGAAGGCGTAGCGGAACGCGTCGCTCTGCCACATCCGCACGTAGTTCCCGACGCCCTGCGGCCGCGGCGTGTCGCCCGCGCCGGACCAGCTGGTGAAGCTGAGCACCACGGTCGCGATCGTCGGCAGCACCAGGAACGCGAGGTAGAGCGCCAGCGCGGGGGCGGCGAACGGCCAGAACAGCTTGCGTTTGCGGCTCAGGTGCGGCCCGAGCGCGGGCCGCCGCCCGGCCCGGGCCGCCTCCGTGACAGTCGCCATCAGTGCTGGTTCTTCCAGAAGGCGGCGGACTTCTGCGCGAGCTGCGCCACGAACGCCTCCGGGGTCAGCTGTCCCTTGAGCAGCGCGGTGTCGGCGGGGTCGAACACGTCGGTCTGCCATTTGCCGCCGGCGATCGCGTCGATGCCGTCGTACTGCAGCACGTGCTCCTTCTTCTGGTCGTCCATCACGGTCTTGACCGGCTTCAGGTCGTCCGGCACCGCGAGGTCGGGCCGGGGCACCAGGTTGTCGGCCACCGCGGGGATGCCGGCGAGGTTGCCCTTGTTGAGGAAGTAGGCGATGAACGCCTTGGCCGCGTCGGCGTTCTTGGCCTTCTTGGGCACGGCGAAGCCGATCGACATCTGCTCCACGGTGTCGTGCGTGGCGCCGGGCGGCATCGGGAACTGGAACGAGCCGTAGTCGATCTTCGTGCCCGCGCCCTGTTTGTCCAGGTATTCGCGGGTTTCGCTGGGCGCCCAGGTGCCGACGTACAGGAACCGCGCGTCGCCGTCCGCCCAGCGCTGCTGGATCTGCGGGAACTTGGCCGCGTCCCAGCCGTCGATGAAGTACTTCGAGATCCGCGCGGTCTGCGCGGCGGCCTCGCGGAACCCGGGCACGTCGGTCCACGCGCGGCCGGTCGGGTCCTGCGCCGCCTTCGCCAGCCCGCCCGCGCCGACGTAGCGTTCGGCCAGCTGGGTGAAGTAGTACATGTTGTAGAACGGGATGTCGCCGTCCTGGCTGACCGCCGCCTTGCCGTCCGCCTTCGCCTTGTCGAACAGGCCGATCAGCTCGTCGACGGTCTTCGGGGCGGCGACGGCGCCCGCCGTCGCCTTGTCGTACCACCAGGCGCTGGACTGGATCTCGTACGGCACGAGGAAGCTGTGCCCCTCGTGGTCTTTGTTCTGCGGGAAGTCGTACGAGGTGGGGGAGAGGACGTCCTTGACCGTCTTGTCGCCTTCGCCGATCTTCATGCCGTACACGTCGTCGAGGCTCTGCGTGCCGCCCGGGGTCATGATCGCCGCGCCGACCTTGCTGACGTCCTGGTCGAACAGGTCGGGCACGGTGCCGGTGTTGAGCGCCGGGACCAGGTTCTGGGTGTAGGCCTTGCGGCCGAGCCACTGCACGTCGACCTTCACGCCGGTCTTGTCCTGGAAGCACTTCAGGGCTTTTTGCAGCACCTTGCCCTGCGGCTCGTCCGCGGTCCACATGGACCAGTACACGAGCTGCCCGCCGCCGGCCGGTTTCGCCGCCGGCTCCGGACAGGGCGAGGAAAGGAACTCGGCCGCGCCGGGGAGCGCGTTCTCCCCGGCGCCGCCGCCCGCCGCGTCGCCGCTGCCGCACCCGGCGAGCAGCAGCGTCGCCGCTAAGGTCGAGCCCACGAGCTTGTGAAACCGCATCAGCCACCACCTGATCGAGGTCGAAGACCACACACTCAGTGCGTGTTGCTGCGCATTTTTGGCGCTTACCAATCACTTGTCAACATTTTCCCTCAGGTTCGCGGTGGCATCGTGATCCTGTGGCGGAGACGGCCTGGCCTGCTCGAAGCAGGTCGAATGGCGGGTTGACAGTGCACAATCGATCACTAAAGCTGTGTGAACTTGTTCGTTCTTGTCGGTTGTTGATGCCGATCGCCTGCGAGGAACCGAGCCATGCCACGCTTCCGCACTTCGTTGACCGCCGGTGCGGTCCTGGCCCTCACCGCCGGGACCTGCACCGTGCCCCCGGCCGCGCACGCCGACCCCGGCTACTCCGTGTCGGTCGGGGCCGTCGCCGAGTACCCGTACCCGACGGACACCCCGGCCGCCCCGTTCCTGGACCGGGACGGGACCTTCCATTTCCAGCAGTCCGCCGCCCTCTACGGCAAGGACGGCCCGCGGGTCTGGGACTTCTACACCGGCAAGGACTTCGACTCGGCCAAGCGCGACGCGAGCCTGAGCGACGCGGTGAACCCGGCCGAGCCGCGCGACCGCAACAACGACACGACCTGGCGGTGCAACACGAGCCCGACCGGACGCGAGGCGACCGACCCGCCCGCCGGGTCCAGCTACACCCAGAAGAACTTCTGCGATCTCGTCGGCGCCTGGGTCGATCCGGATACCGGTGACTGGTACGGCTTGGTGCACAACGAGTTCACCCCCGAACCCTTCGGCGCCTATTCGTTCTCCCACTACGACGCGATCGACTGGGCGGTGTCGGCCGACCGGGGCCGCACCTGGCGGATCGGCGGGCACGCGATCACGTCGCCGTACTCGACGAAACGCGGCGACACGGCGGCGTTCCCGAACCAGACGTTCGACTACGGCGACGGCGATCCGCGGCTGTTCGCCGATCCGAAGTCCGGCTATTTCTACGTCTATTACGGCTCCCGCGTCGTGACGAAGGCCGGTCAGGGCGGCGGCGGGTTCAGCGGCCTCGCGCACGTGGCCCGCGCGCCGATGTCCGGGAAGATGGGCACCGGAACGTGGCAGAAGTGGTACGACGGCCGATGGGCGCAGCCGGGGGTCGGCGGCAAGGAAAGCAACCTCGTGCCCACGGACGTCGACCCGCTCGGCTACACGCCGCCGGAGAAGGATTACAACCCGGCGAACACCGGCACCGCCGCCCAGCAGGTAGCTGCTGGAACGCTGCCGCGGAAATCCGACCTGTTCGTCATGAACATCGCCTACGACGCGCACCTCGGGCTGTACATCGGCGAGCCGGAGGCGGTCGATTCGGTCGGGCCGCAGCGGTTCTACGCGACCGAGGACCTGGCGAACCCGAAATGGCGGCTGATCGGCGACACCGGTTCGTACCGGGACCAGTCGTGGTACCGCTGGTTCGTCGACTCGGGGAGCAAGACCACCGGGACGATCGTGGGCAAGACCTTCCGGTCGTATTGCTCGATCTCGTGCACGGACGGCCGCGACGGCGTCTACGCCGACGTGACCATCACGTCCGCCGCACCGGCCGCGTCCCTGGTCGACCCGGGCCGCGTCTACCGGATCGGCTCCGGTCGCGTGCTCGCCCAGTCGGGCCGCACCGGCACCACGTCCGTGCCCTCGTGGCTGGCCGGCGATGGAGCGAACTGGCGGTTCACCCCGGTCGGAGACGGTTCCTACCGCATCACCAACGCCGCGAGCGGTCTGGCACTGGGAGTTCCGGGCCGTGCCTGGGGGACCGCGCCGACCGTGAGCGCCGGTTCTGGCGTTGCCCAGCAATGGTTCCTGGTCCCGGCGAACGGCGGGACACGGCTGGTCAACCGCTCCAGCGGGCTGGTGCTGGCGCTTTCGGCCGAGCCGGGACGGCGGAGCGAGACCACGCCGGTGCGCGCTTGGACCGACCGCACCGGCAGCCTGGTCGGCGACGGCCGGACCGCGGGCGAGCAGATTCTGCAGCTGACGCCGCGCCGCTGACTTCATCCGCCTGTCCGTGAAGGGCTCCTTGAAGGAATCTGATTCCCGCAAGGAGCCCTTCACGGACGGTCAGGCGATCGCGACAGTGAAAACGTGCAGCGCCGAGTTCGACGGCAGGGTGACCGCGACGGCCCGTTTGCCCGGGTCGAGCGGGACGGAGTTCGCGAACACCCGGTAGGCCACCGTCGGATAGGCCGGACCGGACTTCGTGTTCTTGCCCTGCACCGAGGCGACCGTGGTCGCGCCGTACTGGGCCGGGTCGGCGCAGCACCAGTTCGGGAAGCCGAGTTCGGCCTGGCTCGTGCTGCCGTCGGCGTACCGGACGACGACCTGGCCCTTCGCGGCGGATCCGGTCCCGGTGCCGGTCAGGACCAGCTTGGCGCCGCTGCCCTGCACGGCGACGGTCTGGCCGCCCGCGACGACATTGTCCGGCTTCCCGGCACCGGCGTCGGGCCAGGTCGCCTGAGCGCCGTCCGCGGTGAACTGCGCTCCCGGTTTCAAGCCCGCTTCGGCGAGACCCTCCGCGCGGAAGCTGCTGCCGCTGCCGTCGAGGTCGCCGTTCGCGGCGTGTGCCGCGTCAGTGACCCCGACGTTCCCGTACGCCGCGGCCACCGTCGCGTACGGCACCGTGACCATCGCTGACCCGGTCGCTTCGTGCGTGCTCAGCCGGGCCTGGTACTTCGCGGTGGCGGTCAGCTCGTAGTCCGCCGGACGCAGACCCGCGTCCGGGGTGAGCCGCACCGGCACCTGCACTGTCTGCCCCGGCCACACGAGCGGCGGAGCCTGCGATGCCTCGGCGTGGAAACCGTTGGCCTGCACGGACAATGCCACGTCACGCACCGGCAGCGGGGTGCTGTTGGTGAAGCTGACAGTGGCCGACACAGCCTGGCCCGGCGCGGCCGTCGCGGGAGCGGAAAGCCGCACCGAGGCGTTGTCGTCGGCGGGGAAGAACCCGCCGACGGCGCTCGCCCCGAGCAGCCGGATGTCCTGAGCGGCACCGGAATCGACCGAGCCGGTCTTCACCCGCACCACGCCGCGCGCGGACGGGTCGTACCACCAGCCGGACGGGGCTTGGTCCAGCTCCGCCTTGCTGGCGTACTGCCGCAGCATGCCGTGGCCGCCCAGCACCGCCGCCGGTTTCGTTCCCGTGTGGACGGACAGCTGGTAGTTCCGCGCCGCCGGTTTGCCGGGATAGGACCCGGCGCTCGCGCCGATCCCGACGGTCACCGTGCCCGGACCGGACCCCGGCGCGTCCACCGTGAACGTCTGCCGGGCCTGCTCGCCGCGCTGGTAGCCGCGCGTGACGCCGTCGTCCTCCGTGAGGGTGAAGCTGCTCTTGCCCTGCGGGTACACGTCGACGTCCAGCCGGCTCTTGTCGCGGGTCTGCCAGGACGTCGTGCCCTCCGCCCACATCGGCACGACAGCGCCGCCGCGGACGAACAACGGCAGCTTGTCCAGCGGCGCGTCGTAACCGTCCACAGTGGTCGGACCGGTGTAGGTCTTGCCGCTCCAGTAGTCCGTCCAGGTGCCCTTGGGCAGGTAGATGCCGTTGCGCACGGACGAACTGTCGTAGACCGGGGCGACCAGGAAGTCCGTGCCGGAGAGGAATTCGTACTTCGCCTTGTCGGTCCAGGCGTTCGGGTCGTCGGGATACTCCAGGGCCAGCGGCCGGACCTGGCCGACGCCGGTCTGGTGCGCCTGCACCGAGTAGCTGTAGGTGTAGGGCAGCAGCCGTTCCTTGAGCAGCAGGTACTTGCGGTTGATCGAGGTGAAGGGCTCGCCCTGGCGCCAGGGCTGCTTGTCCGACTTCGCCCAGCCGTCCATGGTCATCGCGACCGGGAGGAAGGACTTCCACTGCAGGTCGCGGACGTAGGTCTGCGGGCTGCCGCCGAAGATGCCGTCGATGTCGCCGGTGTTGTAGGCGATGCCGGACAGCGTCGAACCGGCGTAAGTCGGGATCTGCCACTTGATGTAGTCGTAGGAGCCGGACTGGTCTCCGCTCCAGAGCACGCCGCATCGTTGCGCGCCCGCCCAGCTCACCGGCTGCCAGACGAACCCGCGCGCGTCGCTGTTGTCCTCGATGCCCTTGTGCGCGGTGTCGCACGCGTCGAGGGCGAACTGGTAACCGGGGCCGACCCACGCGACGTCCAGTTTGCGCACGCGGACTCCGGCCTTGACCTCCTCGGCCTGGTTGGGCACGCCGTTCTCGGTCCACAGACCGAGCTGCATCTTGTTGTCCCGCAAGCCTTCGCCGGTCTGCTGGAGGTTTTCGTAGCCGCAGCCGTAGCCGTCGTTGACCAGCATCCAGCCGTTGGGCATGCCGTGTTCGGGATAGCCCTCGGCGACCTTCACCGCGTCGAGGGTGTGCCGCTCGCCGCGGTTCGCGTTGTGCAGGTAGCAGTCGGAATCGCCGGTCTCCAGGCCGTAAATGGGCGGGAGGAAGGGTTTGCCGACCAGGTCGGTGTAGCCGGAGATGACGTCCTTGAGCCCGTCGCCGACGACGTAGGTGGCGTCGAAGCGGCGCTCGTCGTGGGTCGTGCGGACCGGATCGGCGAACGAGTAGCTGCCCGGGGAGAAGGTGTTGCGCAGCACGCCGTACCCGGCCGTCGAGGCGTAGAACGGCTGGGAGTTGGGCGCGCCGCCGTCGTTCCAGTTGTCGTCGGCGAAAATCTTGATGGTCTGGTCGCGGTGGCTGAACCGGCCGTTCTGCTCCCCGCCCCCGACGTACTGTTCGGCGGCGCCGCGGGCGAGCGTCTGCGTGGTGGTGTCCCCGGTCCAGGACAGCGGCGCGGACTCGGCCCAGAGCTGCTTGCGGTCCGCGCCGTCGTAGAGGGCGAACTTCAACGGGTGCTTGTAGGCACGGAGCGTGGCCTTGCCGGTGCCGATGGCCCAGTAGGCGCCTCGGTCGGTGCGCTTCGGCGGCACGGGCGCTTTGCCGTTCGGCAGCACGATCTTGCTGCCCGCCGGATCGGTGAAGGTCCCGTCCGGCGCGAGCCAGACCCGGACGGCGGCCGCCGAGGGGAAGCTGACCCGGACGGCCGCGGCGCCCGCGGTCAGGGTGGTCACCGGGCCGTCGGCGGAGACGCCGGTCAGGTCGCCGAGCTGCCCGGCGGGGGCGGTGGCGGCGTGGGCGGAGGCGGGGGTCGCGACGGCCAGCAGAACCAGCACTGAGGCCAGACATCGCAGCGATTGCTTAAATCTGCTCATTGCATACCTCTCTTGCGCATTAAAATGCACATGGCGCTTCTGTATAGCGCACTCAGGCAGCGAAAGTCACCGGCCGAAGCGGTGGAGCAGACTTCCGTCGGTATCGAGGTCCGGGGGTGCCCGCCTGGCCGGATCCGGTGGGCGGCAGGCAGATCCGCGCGGTGCCGCTTTCCGGCACCGCGTTCAGCCTGACCCTAACCTCCCGGTTTCCCTTACCCGGCCAGCAACCGGAGCAGCCGCGCCGTCTCCGCCGCCACCGCGGAACGGCCGAGCCGTACGTACTTGCGCGGGTCGACCGCCTCGGGCTGTTCGTCCAGGAACTGCCGGACCGCGCCGGTGAACAGCCCGTTGAGGTGCGTCGAGATGTTGATTTTCGCCATCCCGGCAGCCACCGCGCCGCGCAGTTCGTCGTCGGAAAGCCCAGAGGATCCGTGCAGCACCAAGGGAACCGGGACGGCGTCCCGCAGCCGCGTCACCAGCCCGCGGTCGACCGCGGCGGTGCGCGACAGCATCGCGTGCGACGTGCCGACCGCCACGGCCAGCGCGTCGACCCCGGTGGCGGCGACGAACTCCGCCGCCTCGTCCGGATCGGTGCGGGCACCCGGCGAGTGCACGCCGTCCTTGCCGCCGACCTCGCCCAGCTCGGCCTCCACCGCGACTCCCGCCGCGTGGCAGAGGTCCGCCACCTCGCGGGTGCTGCACACATTGTCCGCATAGGACAGTCGCGAACCGTCGTACATCACGCTGTGCACGCCCAGTTCGATGCCTTCGCGGACCAGCCCGGTGTCCTCGATGTGGTCGAGATGCACGAGCACCTCCACCGACGCCCGGCGCGCGATCTCCAGCGACGCCGCGGTGATCGGGGCCAGCCCGCCGTGATAGGTCACGCAGTTCTCGCTGATCTGCAGGATCACCGGCAATCGCGCCTGTTCGGCTCCGGAGACGATGGCCTCGGCGTGCTCCAGCAGGATCACGTTGAACGCGCCCACCGCGCCGCCCCGGTCCTGGGCCGAGGCGAGCAACCGGGCGAAGGCGGGACGGGTGATCATGCGGACGCTCCGTTCAGGAATCGGCGGTACGCGGACAGATCGATCTCTCCGGCGACCGGACGCAACACCGCGGCCGCACCGGCCGCGGCGGCCTGGCGCAGCGCCTCGTCCAGTGGCAGCCCGCGCACGAGCGCCGCGGCCAGTCCGGCAGTCGCCGCGTCCCCGGCACCGGTGGGGTTGCCGCGCACACCGGGCACGCCAGGAACCGAGATGACCTCGGCCCCGGTGTAGGCGGCGATGCCGTCCTCACCGCGTGACACCACAACCAGCCCGGCCCCGAGCCTGGACAACTCGGCGGCACCCGAGGCTGCATCGACGGCACCGGTGGCGGACAGGAGTTCCTCTCGATTCGGCTTAACATCGGCCCCGGCCCGCGCGGCGGCCAGCAACGCGGGCCCGGACGAATCGACCAGTGCCCGGACCCCGGCTTCCCGGGCCAGCCGAACCCAGTCGCCGACCAGTTCCGGTGCGGCGTTCCGGGGCAGGGAACCGGAAATCACGAGCAGCTCCGCGTCCCGCAGCCGGGTGGCGAGTAACGCCGCGAACCGTTCCCATTCGGCGGCGGACAGTTGAGGCCCCGGCTCGGCGTACACCGTGGGATGTCCGTCGCCGATGACCGTGACCGTCGACCGGGTCTCGGCTTCGCACGCAATCGCGTCGAACGGAACCGCCAGCGCCGAGCCGAGCCAGCGTCCCGCGTCGCCGTCGAGCGGGAGCACTGCGTGCACGGGAATGTCCAGTGCCGCAAGGACATGGGCGACATTCACGCCTTTGCCGCCAGCGCGCCGCTGCACGTCGAGCACCCGGTTCGTGCCGCCGAGGATGTGGGCGCCGACCCGGTAGGTGATGTCGACCGCGGGGTTGGGCGTGGCGACGATGATCATGGCAGTGCCAACAACGTCGCACCCACCACAGCGGCCCGATCCCCGTGGTGCGCCTGGACAATCGCAGGCGCGCGCAGCGCCCCGAGCCGATGCGCGACCTCGCGGGCGAGCGGGTCGAGCAGCAGGGCACCCGCCTCGGCGAGGCCTCCGCCGACGACCACGGTGGTGCAGCCGGCCACGGCGGTCGCCCAGGCGATCGGCTCCGCGAGCGCGCGGACGCACTCCTCCCACGCCTCGACCGCCGCCGGGTCTCCGTCGCGAACCCGTGCGGCGACAGCGGCCGCGTCCGAGGCTCTGGCTCGGCGCGCGAGTCCGGACGCCGACGCGACCTCCTCGACGCGCCGGCCGTCGGGCAGTCGGATCTGGCCGACTTCGCCTGCCCACGGGCCCGCGTCGAGCACCTCGCCGCGCACCACCAGCGCGGTCGCGAAGCCGGTGCCGACCGGGGCGAACAGCACCGGTCCCGAGTCGCCGGCCGCCGCTCCGGTGCGGGCTTCGGCGAGCGCACCCGCGCGGACGTCCTGCCCGAACGCGAGCGGGACGTCGAGGCGAGCGGAGACGAGGTCGTGGACCGGGACGTCGTCCCAGCCGAGATTGACCGCCTTCACGCACCGTCCGGCGCGTTCGTCCACGATCCCCGGGACCACCAGCCCCACCGCCTCGACCGGATAGCGCGCGGCGGCCCGGGCCACCAGGTCGGCGAGCGCCGCGGGGTCGCCGAACGGGGTCGGTTCGCGCCATTCTGCGGACACGGAACGGCCGTCGGTCACGCGCATCTTCACGGTCGTGCCGCCGACGTCGACGCCGAGGACGGCCATCAGGCGAGGATGACCGAACGGGTCAGCGACCGCGGCCGATCGGGATCGAGCCCGCGCCGCCGCGCGAGCGCCACCGCGAACCGCTGCGCCACGACCAGCCCGGCGAGCGGGTCGAGGTCGTGGTGCACGAACCGGGCCCCGGTGCGGGCGATCTCGGCGGCCAGCCCGTCCGGGGTCTCGCCGAACGACCACACGAGCCTGCCGGGCTGCGCGATGGCGATCGGGCCGTGCCGGTAGTCCATCGCGGGATAGGCCTCGGCCCAGAACTGCGCCGCTTCCCGGGTTTTGAGCGCGGCCTCGCAACTGATGCCGACCGCGGCCGCGCGCCCGATGAAGGTGACCTGTTCGGCGTCGAGCAGATCGTCGACCGGTTCCAGCAGCGCGCGTTCAGCCTGCCGCGCCAGCTCGTCGATGTCGTCGCCGAGGCCAGCGCGCAGCAGCGCGAGCGTGCTCGTGGCGAAGCGGGTCTGCACCACCGAACGTTCGTCGGCGAACGGCAGCTCGACCACTTCCGCCGCGACCGAGGCCGCCGGCCCGTCGCCCACCGCGGTGATCAGCGTGGTGGGCTGCCCAGCCAGCGCGGAGAGCAGTTCGATGATTTCGGTCGTGGTGCCGGACCGGGAGATCGCGACCACCCGGTCGTACTCCCGGCCGGCCGGGTACTCGGACCCGGCGAACGCGTCGGTGACGCCGAGGCCCCGCTGCTCCCGCATGGCGGCGTAGCTCATCGCGACGAACCAGCTGGTGCCGCATCCGACGACGGCCACCCGCTCGCCAGGCTGCGGCAGCACTCGGGCGGCGGGCCCGGCGCAGTCCGCGGCGGCGCGCCACATCTGCGGCTGGGAGGCCAGTTCGGCGGCCACGAAGGAACCCGGGGCGGAAAGCGCACCGGCCGCATCGGACTCGGAGGACACGGAGGACTCGGAGGAGAACGACTCGGGGGAGGACGGCTCTGACATGAAGGCCCTTCGGTCCGTGAACTGAGCGCGGCCCTCAGTGTAGACGATCGTTTCTGCTTGAAGTGAGCGATTTGCATCATCTTCAATCATCACGGATGGGCTGTTGTGAGCGTCCGAACGTCGCGGAGCGGCAACGCGGCTACGAGCGCTGCCTGGTTCGGCCATAACAGGTGCAGAACGTAAAAAGCGCGAGCGGTGAAGGACGGGTGTCCCTCACCGCTCGCGCAGTCAGTTCAGGTGGAGCGGCTACGTCACCAGCCGCGCTCGGCGAGGCGGTGCGGCTCCGGCACGTCCTCGACGTTAATGCCGACCATGGCTTCGCCGAGCCCGCGCGAAACCTTCGCCAGCACGTCCGGGTCGTCGTGGAACGTCGTGGCCTTCACGATCGCTTCCGCGCGCTGCGCCGGGTTGCCGGACTTGAAGATGCCCGAACCCACGAACACGCCCTCCGCGCCGAGCTGCATCATCATCGCGGCGTCGGCCGGGGTGGCGATGCCGCCCGCGGTGAACAGCACGACCGGGAGCTTGCCCGCCTCAGCCACCTCGCGGACCAGCTCGTACGGCGCCTGCAGTTCCTTGGCCGCGACGAACAGCTCGTCCTCGGGCAGGGACTGCAGGCGGCGGATCTCGCCGCGGATCTTGCGCATGTGCGTGGTCGCGTTCGAGACGTCGCCGGTGCCGGCCTCGCCCTTCGAGCGGATCATCGCCGCGCCCTCGGTGATGCGGCGGAGCGCTTCGCCGAGGTTGGTCGCGCCGCAGACGAAGGGCACGGTGAACGCCCACTTGTCGATGTGGTTCGCGTAGTCGGCGGGGGTGAGCACCTCGGACTCGTCGATGTAGTCGACGCCGAGCGACTGCAGCACCTGCGCCTCGACGAAGTGCCCGATCCGCGCCTTCGCCATGACCGGGATCGACACCGCTTCGATGATGCCGTCGATGAGGTCCGGGTCGCTCATCCGGGCGACGCCGCCCTGGGCGCGGATGTCCGCGGGGACGCGCTCCAGCGCCATGACGGCGACCGCGCCCGCGTCCTCGGCGATCTTGGCCTGGTCGGCGGTCACGACGTCCATGATCACGCCGCCCTTGAGCATCTCCGCCATGCCGCGCTTGACCTTCGCGGTGCCGGTGACGGTCTGGGGTTCGGCGTTCTGCTGCTGCGACACCTTGCGGGCCTTTCTCGGGGGAGCTGAATGGGTCTTCTCCTCCAGCGTAAGACGACGGTGGACCGCTGAGGCAGGCCATTGCGCGGCTATCTCGGAAGGCCACTTTCCGCGCCGAAAGATCCACTTGGGCTCGGTCACTTTTCCGCCGGGAAGCGTTGACCTGGGGCTTCCGGAACGGCCTACCATGGGAGACGAGGCCGGCCCGCAGGAGAAGGGCTGCCTCGATGTCAGGGGAGACCACCTTCGAGGTGGCCACTGGCGACAGATTTCAGCAGTCCACTTCACGTCGGCCCGGGACCGGCCGCCGGAGCGCTCCGCGAGTGGGCGGCGGCCCCGGTGCTGCCCGCCTGACCTGCCCGGTTGCGTTCCGGGCGGCCCCCCTAAGCTGATGCGAACGTCTCACGGGAGGTCGGGTGGCGACAGCTACGGGAGCACGGCCGGCGGTCGGCGTGCTCGCCCTGCAAGGCGCCGTGCGCGAGCACGTCGCGATGCTGGAGAGCGCGGGGGCGCGCGCGGTTCCGGTGCGCCGCCCGTCCGAGCTGTCCCAAGTGGACGGCCTGGTGCTGCCGGGCGGGGAGTCCACCACGATGTCGCGGCTGCTCGAGACCTTCGAGCTGCTCGAACCGCTGCGCGAGCGGATCGCCGACGGCCTGCCCGCGTTCGGCTCGTGCGCCGGGATGATCCTGCTGGCCCGCCAGGTGCTCGACGGGCGCCCGGACCAGCAGCAGCTCGGCGGGCTCGACGTCGTCGTGCGCCGCAACGCGTTCGGCAGGCAGGTCGACTCCTTCGAGGCCGACCTCCCGTTCGCCGGGCTGCCCGGCGGGCCGCTGCACGCGGTGTTCATCCGGGCCCCGTGGGTCGAGAAGGCGGGAGCCGGGGTCGAGGTGCTGGCCACCGTGCCGGACCCGGAGGACCCGCCGGACGGGCCGAGGGCGGATAGGATCGTCGCCGTCCGGCAGGGGGCGGTGGTGGCCACGGCGTTCCACCCGGAGATCACCCGGGACGAGCGCGTGCACCGGCTGTTCGTCGAGCTCGTGCGGAAAGCCTGAGCAAGGATTGCGGCGGCCGCGCCGGGAGGCACGCGGCTGCGGGAACAGATGGAGGAAAGATGAGCGGCCACTCCAAGTGGGCCACGACGAAGCACAAGAAGGCGAACCTCGACGCCAAGCGGGGCAAGCTCTTCGCGCGGCTGATCAAGAACATCGAGGTCGCCGCCCGCACCGGGACCGGGGGAGGGGACCCGGACGGCAACCCCACGCTGTACGACGCCATCCAGAAGGCGAAGAAGAACTCCGTCCCGCAGGACAACATCGAGCGCGCGCGCAAGCGCGGCGCCGGCGAGGAGGCGGGCGGCGCCGACTGGCAGAACATCACGTACGAGGGCTACGGCCCGAACGGCGTGGCGGTGCTGATCGAGTGCCTCACCGACAACAAGAACCGCGCCGCGATGGAGGTCCGCACCGCGCTCACGCGCAACAACGGCTCGCTCGCCGACCCGGGTTCGGTCGCCTACATGTTCAACCGCAAGGGCGTCGTGATCATGCCCAAGGCGGACGCGACCGAGGACGACGTCCTCATGGCGGTCCTCGACGCGGGCGCCGAGGAGGTCAACGACCTCGACGAGAGCTTCGAGATCGTCTCCGAGGGCACCGACCTCGTCCCGGTCCGCAAGGCGCTGCAGGAAGCCGGGTTCGAGTACGAATCGGCCGAGCTGACCTTCCTGCCGTCGGTGAGCGTGCCGCTCGACGTCGACGGCGCGAAGAAGGTCTTCAAGCTGATCGACGCGCTCGAGGACTGCGACGACGTGCAGAACGTCTATGCCAACTTCGACGTGTCCGACGAGGTCATGGCCGAGGTGGACTGATCTCGGCGGTGGGACGGGCAACGTCTACGCGCTGTGCCGGATTCCGCGTCTCCGTCGAGGTCATGGCCGAGGTGGACTGATGTCGGCGGTGGGACGGGCAACGTCTACGCGCTGTGCCGGATTCCGCGTCTCCGTCGAGGTCATGGCCGAGGTGGACTGATCCAATCGCACGCGACACGGCCGCGCTCCCGGCACTCCGGGGGCGCGGCCGTTTTCGTGCAAGGTTTCCCTTGCCGCGCAACGGAAACCGCGAAAATCCTTGGCGCAGGCGGAAAATGACCGGCGCGGGGACTGGGCTCGGGCGCGCGGGTGGGGCAGAATGTCCGCCGTGACGACCTCCGCCCTCACCGAGCAAGAGCAGAGCCTCATCGCCTGGATCGAGACCCAGGCAAGGGAACGGGGCAACGCGGTCATCGCCGTGCCCGCCGACGACCAAGGGGCCGGCTACTGCTTCACCGCGTGCGCGTGGGCGTTGCACAACGTGCCCGAAGCGGTCGTGATCGGGCTGCCCGACCACATGGCCCCGGTGCTGCTCGACGCGTACGTCGACCGCTCCGCCAACGGCGAGATCTTCGAGGTCGGCAAACGCTACGACGATTTCTTCGAGGGCGCGCCGGTGATCTTCGAGCGCGTCGCGAAAGGCCACTACCCGGAGTACTTCGGGTCCGCGTTCCTCGTCTACCCGGACGGCGACTTCCCGGCGCTGCAGATGATCGTCGCGACGCCGGACGGGCACTTCCCGTGGCACGCCGACGCGCCCGAGGGCTTCGCCGAATGGCAGCCGGTGCTCACCGAAAGCGGCGACCCGGAGAGCTGGACCCCCGGCGTCGACGGCCCCTGACCGCGGCTCCCGGCTAGCCCAGCGCGGCCAGGTCGTCGGCGGCGTCCGGAAAGCGCTCGGCCAGCGTCGCCGGATCGGCGAACTCCACGCAGTCGTCGGTGTAAGGCGGCACCACCACGGTGCCCAGCAGGCTCCACGCGCCCAGCGACACCGTGGCCTGCCATGTCCCCGCGGGCACCACCACCTGCGGGCGCTCCCCGGCGGCCACGTCGCTGCCCAGTACCGGGCGCGTCACCTCGCCGTCCGGATGCAGCAGGAGCATCCGCGCTGGCGAACCGGCGTGGTGCACGAACACCTCGACCCGGTCGAGCCGGTGCGGCGCGGAGATCTCGGGCGCGGTGAGCAGGTAGTAGATCGCCGAACCTTCGGGGGCGCGCCAGCTTTCCGCGAACCGGCCGCCCTCCACCGGCAACGGTTCCAGCCCCAGGTGCTTGACGTAGTCCTCCGGTCCCGGCATGGCCCCATCGTGCGCACGGAGCGGATCCGGCGTCCACCTCGGCCGCCGTTTTCGCGTGTCCGTCCGCCGGGCCGCGCTCGGCGACCGTTAGCCTGCATCTCGAACTAATGTTCGCGCGGGCGAAGGAGAAACGGTGCGGGTGCTCGGGGTCGACCCCGGTCTGACCAGGTGCGGCCTCGGCGTGGTCGACGGCGGCAAGGGCCGGTCGGTGCGCCCGGTCGCGGTCGGGGTCGTGCGCACGCCCGCCGACCAGGATCTCGCGCAGCGGCTGCTCGGCGTCGCCGACGAGGTGGAGCGCTGGCTCGACAAGTACCGGCCCGAAGCGGTTGCCGTCGAGCGGGTGTTCGCGCAGCACAACGTCCGCACCGCGATGGGCACCGCGCAGGCGGGCGGGGTCGTGGCGCTGTCGGCGGCGCGGCGCGGGCTGCCGGTCGTCTTCCACACGCCCAGCGAGGTCAAGGCCGCCGTCACCGGGTCCGGCCGCGCGGACAAAGCACAGGTCACCACCATGGTGATGCGGCTGCTCGGGCTCGAGGTCAAACCGCATCCGGCGGACGCGGCCGACGCGCTCGCGCTCGCCATCTGCCACCTCTGGCGCGAGCCGATGCGGGTCCGGCTCGCCGAGGCCGAGGCCCGCGCGGCCGAACTGGTCCGCGCGCACAAGGCGCGGCTCGCGGCCGCGGCCAAGGCGGCCGGAACCACCACGAAGCAGAACGAAACAGGAGCACGACGATGATCTCCTCGGTACGCGGCGAAGTGCTGTCCGTCGGGCTCGACCACGTGGTGGTCGAGGTCGGCGGCGTCGGCCTCGCCGTGCAGGCCACCCCGGCGACGCTGGCCACGCTGCGCCGCGGCGAGCAGACGCGGCTGCACACCGCGCTGGTCGTGCGCGAGGACTCGCTGACCCTCTTCGGGTTCGCCGAGGAGGACGCGCGCGAGCTGTTCGGCCTGCTCCAGACGGTGTCCGGGATCGGGCCGCGGCTCGCGCTGGCGACGCTGGCCGTGCTGGAGCCGGACAAGCTGCGCGCGGCGCTCGTCGAAGGCAACATCACCGTGCTCACCCAGGTCCCCGGCATCGGCCGCAAGGGAGCCGAACGGCTCAGCCTCGAACTGCGGGACAAGGTCACCGCGCTCGGCGGCGCCGCCGACGCCCCGGTGGTGACCGCGCCCGGCGCGCTGCGCGGCGAGGTGGTCGAAGCGCTGGCCGGGCTCGGGTTCCCGGCCAAACAAGCCGAACAGGCGGTGGACAAGGTGCTGTCCGAGGGCGACGGGCACACCACGTCGTCGGTGCTGCGCGCGGCGCTGGCCGCGCTGGGCCGCAAGCGGTAGCCGCCGATGAACCACGAAGTCACCGAGTTCGACACCGGCGGGTACGAGGCGGACGACGAAACCCTGTCCGCGCTCGCCCAGACCGGCGAACGCGACCTGGAAACCTCGCTCCGGCCGCGCAAACTGGACGAGTTCGTCGGCCAGGAACGCGTCCGCGAGCAGCTGGAGCTGGTGCTGGAGAGCGCCCGGCGGCGCGACGTCCCGCCCGACCACGTGCTGCTGTCCGGCCCTCCCGGCCTCGGCAAGACGAGCATGGCGATGATCGTCGCCGCCGAACTGGGCGCGGCCATCCGGATCACCTCCGGGCCCGCCCTGGAACGCGCGGGCGACCTGGCCGCGATGCTGTCCAACCTCGCGCCCGGCGACGTCCTGTTCATCGACGAGATCCACCGCATCGCCCGGCCCGCCGAGGAGATGCTGTACCTCGCGATGGAGGACTTCCGGGTCGACGTCGTCGTCGGCAAGGGGCCGGGGGCGACCAGCATCCCGCTGGAGATCGCGCCGTTCACGCTGGTCGGGGCCACCACCCGGTCCGGATCGCTGACCGGCCCGCTGCGCGACCGGTTCGGCTTCACCGGCCAGATGGAGTTCTACTCCGCGGCCGAGCTGGAACTGGTCGTCCGCCGCGCGGCGACCATCCTCGGCATCGAGATCGACCGCGACGGCTGCGCCGAGATCGCCGGCCGTTCGCGCGGCACCCCGCGCATCGCCAACCGGCTGCTGCGCCGGGTCCGCGACTACGCCGAGGTGCGTGCCGACGGCAAGGTGACGCTGGAGGTCGCGCAGGCCGCGCTGAAGGTCTACGACGTCGACGAGCTGGGCCTGGACCGGCTGGACCGGGCCGTGCTCGGCGCGCTGACCCGCTCGTTCGGCGGGGGACCGGTGGGCATTTCGACGCTCGCGGTCGCCGTCGGCGAGGAGGCCACCACCGTCGAGGAGGTGTGCGAGCCTTACCTGGTCCGGGCCGGTATGCTCGCCCGCACTCCGCGCGGCCGGGTCGCGACCGCGGCCGCGTGGCACCACCTCGGGCTCGTGCCGCCGCCGGAAGCGGGACGTCCCGAGGCGGGCGGTCCGACGCTGTTCGACCAGGCCTGACAAGGGCGGACAGCGGCCCGGGTGGTGGCGTTTCCGCCGGTACCTGGCACACTCGAACACAGCACATCCGTCGAAACCGGACGCGGGCAGCCGAGAAAGGCGTCCGTCGAGGAGAGTCATGAACCAGTTACTGCTGCCGTTGCTGCTGCTGCTCGTGGTGGCCGTGCCGCTCGTCATGGGCACCCGCAAGCAGAAGAAGCAGCAGGCGGCTCAGCAGGAGATGCAGAACAGCATCGCCCCGGGCGACCGCGTGATGACCACGTCGGGCCTGTACGGCACGGTCGCCGACACGAGCAGCGAGACCACGATCGACATCGAGATCGCGCCGGGCGTCGTCACCACCTGGCTGCGGCTCGCGGTGCGCGAGAAGGTCGAGCCGGTCGTCGAGACCGAGGAGAACGAGGACTCGGCCGAGACCGAGACCGCGGGCATCGAGTCGGCCGCGCCTGCCGCGTCGTCTTCGGAGGCCCCGGCCCAGGAGTCGATCTCCGCCGAGGAGAAGCAGACCTCCGGTGCGCAGGTGGCGCCCCCGCTCGAGCACGGGAAGAAGTAGCCCCCGGGCTTCACCGGGCAGTGATCCGCCCACAGCCTACGAAAGTCGGTACGGGCGAACGCCGGGCTCACGCAGCACCGAGTACTGTCTCGGTGCTGCGTGCGTGTCCGCCGTCATAGTTCACGCCCAGCCGCGTCCGGGGGACCCCCTTCCGGCTCGCGCACCCGAACCACTTGGGGTCCATCCAGTCCGTGCCAGTTCGAGGAGACCGAAGCACAGTGGCACCATCGGCCGGGCATCTCCGCCCGGGACGCTATCTCGCCTTCTTCGCCCTGATCGTGGTCGTGCTGTACGCCTTGGTGTTCTTCACCGGCAGCGGCAAAGCGACGCCGAAACTCGGCATCGACCTCCAGGGCGGCACCCGGGTCACGCTCACCGCGCGCACGCCCGACGGCGGCCAGCCCACCCGCGACTCGCTGAACCAGGCGCGCCAGATCATCGAGACCCGCGTCAACGGGATCGGCGTCGGCGGCACCGAGGTGGTGCTCGACGGCAACAACATCGTGATCACCGTGCCGGGCGAGCAGGGCGACGAGGCGAAGAACCTGGGCCGGACCGCCAAGCTCGGGATCCGCGAGGTGATCACCTCGGTCCCGAACACCCCGGCCGCGCCGCCCTCGGCTCCCGCCTCCGGCGCCCCGAGCGCCCCGGCGACCGCGCCGAGCAAGCCCGCCGGCGGCGGGGGAGCGGAAGGCGCCCCGGCGCAGCAGCCGCCGAGCACGACGCCGTCGGCCCCGGCCTCGGGAGCAGGCGGCCAGGACGCGGGCAAGAACCCGATCGAGCAGGCCCGCGCCGTGCGCCAGGCTCCCGCGCTGATGCCGAAGGACCCGAAGAACCAGCAGGAGGCCGCCGCCGCGCAGGCCGCGCAGCAGAAGGCGCTTGCCGCGCTCACCTGCGCGCCGAACGCCGCGGACCCGCTGGAGGGCAACGACCTGCCGAACCAGCCGCTGGTCACCTGCGGCGACAAGGACGCCACCAAGTACGTGCTCGGCCCGGAGATCATCCCCGGCACCGAGATCGCCAACGCCAACTCCGGCTACGACCAGCAGCGCGGCCAGTGGATCGTCGACCTGAGCTTCAAGAGCGCGGGCGGCAAGACCTGGGGCGACTTCACGTCGGCCAACATCGGCAAGCAGGCGGCGTTCGTGCTCGACACGGACGTGGTGTCCGCGCCGACCGTGCAGAACGCCATCCTCGGCGGCAACACGCAGATCACCGGCAAGTTCACCCAGACCGACGCGAAGAACCTGGCGGACATCCTCAAGTACGGTTCGCTGCCGCTGTCGTTCGACTCGTCCGACGCCACCACGGTGTCCGCGACGCTGGGCTACGCCTCGCTGCAGGCGGGCCTGATCGCCGGCGCCATCGGCCTCGCGGTCGTGTTCGTCTACTGCCTGTTCTACTACCGGCTGCTCGGCATCCTCACGATCTGGTCGCTGGTGCTGTCCGGCCTGCTCGTCTACGCGGTGCTGGTGCTGCTCGGCCGGTGGATCGGGTACACGCTCGACCTCGCGGGCGTCGCCGGCCTGATCATCGCGATCGGCATCACCGCGGACTCGTTCGTCATCTACTTCGAACGCCTGAAAGACGAGATCCGGGAGGGCCGGACGTTCCGGTCCGCGGTGCCGCGCGGCTGGGCGAGGGCGCGGCGCACGATCCTGGCCTCGGACGCGGTCAGCTTCCTCGCCGCCGCGATCCTGTACATCATCGCGGTCGGCGACGTGCAGGGCTTCGCGTTCACCCTCGGCATGTCGACGGTGCTCGACCTGGTGGTCGTCTACCTGGTCACGCATCCGCTCGTGGCGATGGTGTCGACCTCGAAGTCGAAGTTCCTGTCCAACCCCCGGAATCTCGGCCTCGGCGCCGTCCAGAAGCTCGGCGCGCAGCGCAAGTCCACGCGCCCCGCTCCTGGCCGCCGCGCGAACGTGAAGGAGGCCTGACGTGAGCGACGAAACCGCGGGCGTCACCTCGGACAGCCCCGACGGCCCGACCGGCCAGGGCAGCACGGCGGCCAAGCCCGCCAAGAAGGAAAGCTTCTTCCACCGGCTCTACGTCGGCACCGGCGCGGTCGACATCGTCGGCTCGCGCAAGCGCTGGTACATGTTCTTCGCGCTGCTGCTCCTGGTGTGCATCGGCTCGATGATCTTCCGCGGCTTCAATGTCGGCATCGAGTTCGAGGGCGGCACGCAGATCCAGCTGCCCGCGCACGGTTCGCACGGCCAGATCACCCAGGACCAGGTGATCAAGTCGTTCAACACCGCGCTGGGCGAGGCGCCGGCGGAGACCCAGACGGTCGGCACCGGCAACGCGTCGACCATCCAGACCCGCTCCGAGACGCTGACCGCGGACCAGGTCGCGAAGGTCAAGAAGCAGATCTTCGAGGACCTCGGCCCGATCGGCAGCAACGGCAAGTCGAGCGAGCAGGCGATCAGCGACAGCGCGGTGAGCGCGTCGTGGGGCGACGAGATCTCGCGCCAGGCCCTGATCGCGCTCGCCGTGTTCCTGGTCGCCGTCGTGATCTTCCTGGCGATCTACTTCGACACCAGGATGGCGTTCGCGGCGCTCATCTCGCTGCTGCACGACATCGTGGTCACCGCCGGCGTGTACTCGCTGGTGGGCTTCGAGGTCACGCCCGCGACGGTGATCGGCCTGCTGACGATCCTCGGGTTCTCGCTGTACGACACCGTGGTGGTGTTCGACAAGGTCCGGGAGAACACCCGCGGCCTGCTCGGCCTGTCGCGGCGCACGTACGCGGAGGCGGCGAACCTGGCGCTGAACCAGACCCTGATGCGGTCGTTCAACACCGCGTTCATCGCCCTGCTGCCGATCCTGGGCCTGCTGATCGTCGGCTACATCCTGCTCGGCTCGGGCACGCTGCAGGACCTGGCGCTGGTGCAGCTCACCGGCACCTTGGTGGGCGTCCTGTCGTCGGTCGCGCTGGCGACGCCGCTGCTGGTCGACTTCAAGATGCGCGACCCGCAGTACCGCCAGCAGGCCGAGCGCGTCGCCGCCCGCCGGGCGAAGGCAGCCAAGCGCGAAGCCGCCGACGACGACTTCGACTCGGCCGACGAGGACCAGCTGGCCGCCGAACTCCGCAAGGAAAAGGCCATGGCCGCCGCGGCCGGCGTCCCGGCGCGGCACCCGAAGCAGCGTCCGTCAGGGAAGAAGAAGCGCTGACCCCGATGAAGCTCGACGAGGCACTGGACCTGATCGCCGAAGTCCCGGACTTCCCGGAACCAGGCGTCCTGTTCCGCGATCTCAGCCCGCTGTTCGCCGACGGCCCCGGCTTCGCCGCCGTCGCCGACGCACTGGCGAACACCCTCGACCCGGCCACCGACCTGGTGGCCGGAGTCGAGGCCCGCGGCTTTCTCTTGGCCGCGGCAGTCGGCTACTCGCGTGGCATGGGCGTGGTGCTGGTGCGGAAACCGGGCAAACTCCCGTCGGTAGCAGGCCGAGTGGACTACTCCCTGGAGTACGGCACCGCCAGCGTCGAACTCCCCGCCAACGTCGTAAAACCAGGCCAACGCATCGCAGTCATGGACGACGTCCTGGCCACCGGCGGCACCGTGGCAGCAACCGCGAAACTCCTGGAAGACGCAGGCGCAACGCTCACCGGCATTTCAGTAGTACTGGAACTGGCAGCACTCAACGGCCGCGCCGCCCTGGACGGCCGCACAGTGCACACCCTCCGCACCGTCTAGCCCCCCCCGCAGACTTGTCCGTGAGGGCCACCCTCATTGACTCTGATTCCGTGAGGGTTCCCCTCACGCCCCTCCGCCGGCCGTGAGGGACCCCTTCACGGACTTAGGTTCCCTCAAGGAGCCCTTCACGGCCCGCTCGCCCGGCCCGCAGCCGCCGGGATGCCGCCCCAATGTGGCATTGGGTGCATCTGACGCACCGAACGCCACATTGGGTGCATCTGACGCACCCAATGCCACATTGGGGCGCTAACCGCACACCGCGAAGCCCACCGCCACTATCCCCAAACCGCGGACCAGCCGCACCGGTGCACCCAACGAGCGAGGCACCCAGCCCCTCCCCCGCACCCCGATACGAAGCCTCCCTGCGGTTCGGGGGTGCTTGTCAAGGCATCTTTCCCGCCTTGACAAGCACCCCCGAACCGTCAGCACAATCAAGCTTCGGGGTGCCCCACGCAACCAAGACAGGCAATGTCGCCGCCAGGCGACGAGCCGAACAACTCACCCCAACACCACGTCACCACCCCGACCAAAAGACCAACCGGTTACCCTGAAGGTTCGAGGCCGCACGAAGCAGCTGGAGGTGCGGGTGAGCCAAGAGCTCGACGCCAACGTCCCCGCCAAAGGCGGTGCGACTCCCGCCAGGAACGGCGCCACCGCCGCGGACACCGGGCGGCCCAACGGAGCGGCGCCCAACCCCTCCGCGACTCGCCGCGTCCGCGCCCGCCTGGCCAGGCGGATCACCGCCCAACGAGCCGCCCCGGTCAAACAGGTCCTCGAGCCCCTGGCGGTCATCCACCGCGAACTCCACCCGAACTCCGACCTGGGCCAGCTCCAGCGCGCCTACGACGTAGCCGAAGAACTCCACCGCGAACAACGCCGCAAGTCCGGCGACCCGTACATCACCCACCCCCTCGCGGTAGCCACCATCCTGGCCGAACTGGGCATGGACACCACCACGCTCGTCGCAGCCCTTCTGCACGACACCGTGGAAGACACCGGCTACTCCCTGGAGCAGCTCAAGGCCGACTTCGGCGACAAGGTCGGCGAGCTGGTCGACGGCGTCACCAAACTCGACAAGGTCAAACTCGGCACCTCGGCCGAAGCGGAGACGATCCGCAAAATGGTGATCGCGATGGCGAAGGACCCGCGCGTCCTGGTCATCAAGCTCGCCGACCGGCTGCACAACATGCGCACGATGCGCTTCCTGCCGCCGGAGAAGCAGGCCCGCAAGGCGCGCGAAACGCTCGAAGTGCTCGCCCCGCTGGCGCACCGGCTCGGCATGGCCACGGTGAAGTGGGAGCTGGAAGACCTCGCGTTCGCGATCCTGCAGCCGAAGAAGTACGACGAGATCGTCCGGCTGGTCGCCGACCGCGCGCCCTCGCGCGACACCTACCTGCGCAAGGTGATCGCGGACCTCACGAACAACCTGGTGTCGTCGCGGATCACCGCGAAGGTCGAGGGACGGCCGAAGCACTACTACTCGATCCACCAGAAGATGATCGTCCGCGGCCGCGACCTCGATGACATCCACGACCTGGTCGGCGTGCGGATCCTGGTCGAGGACGTGCGCGACTGCTACGCCGCGATGGGCGTGGTGCACGCGCTGTGGCAGCCGGTCCCCGGACGGTTCAAGGACTACATCGCGCAGCCGCGGTTCGGCGTCTACCAGTCGCTGCACACGACGGTGATCGGCCCGGACGGCAAACCGCTCGAGGTGCAGATCCGCACCTACGACATGCACCGGACCGCCGAGTACGGCATCGCCGCGCACTGGCGGTACAAGGAAACCAAGGGCACGCACGCCAGCAACAACGCGATGGAGCTGGACGAGATCGCGTGGATGCGGCAGCTGCTCGACTGGCAGCGCGAGGCCGCGGACCCGGGCGACTTCCTCGAATCGCTGCGCTACGAACTGGCCGCGCGCGAGATCTTCGTGTTCACGCCGAAGGGCGACGTCATCACGCTGCCGGCGGATTCGACGCCGGTGGACTTCGCGTACGCGGTGCACACCGAGGTCGGCCACCGGTGCATCGGCGCGCGCGTGAACGGCAGGCTGGTCGCGCTCGAGCGGAAGCTCGAGAACGGCGAGGTCGTCGAGATCTTCACGTCCAAGGCGGAGAGCGCCGGGCCGAGCCGCGACTGGCTGCAGTTCGCCGGTTCGCCGAAGGCGCGCGCGAAGATCCGGCAGTGGTTCGCGAAGGAACGCCGCGACGAGGCGATCGACGCGGGCAAGGAAGCGATCACCAAGGAGATCCGCAAGGTCGGGCTGCCGATCCAGCGGCTCGTGTCGGCGGAGTCGATGGGCTCGGTCGCCACCGAGCTGCGGCACGGCGACATTTCGTCGCTGTACGCGGCCGTCGGCGAGGGCCACACGAGCGCGAAGCACGTGGTGCAGCGGCTGGTCGCGTTGATCGGCGGGGTCGAGGAGGCCGAGGAGGAGCTGGCCGAACGGGCCACGCCGTCCACGGTCACGCGCCGCCGCGGTTCGAACGACGTCGGCGTCATCGTGAAGGGCGCGAGCGACGTCTGGGCGAAGCTGGCGCGCTGCTGCACGCCGGTGCCGGGCGACGAGATCCTCGGCTTCGTGACGCGCGGCGGCGGTGTGAGCGTGCACCGGACCGACTGCACGAACGCTGACGACCTGCGGACCCAGCCCGAGCGCTTGGTCGAGGTGGAGTGGGCGCCGTCGTCGTCCTCGGTGTTCCTGGTGGCGATCCAGGTCGAGGCCCTCGACCGGCACCGGCTGCTGTCGGACGTCACGAAGGTGCTGGCGGACGAGAAGGTGAACATCCTGTCGGCGTCGGTGACGACCTCGCGGGACCGCGTGGCGGTGAGCCGGTTCTCGTTCGAGATGGGCGATCCGAAGCACCTCGGACACGTGCTGAAGGTCGTGCGCGGCGTCGAGGGTGTGTACGACGTGTACCGGGTGACGTCGGCTTCGTAGGTCAGAACGCCGTGGCGACGAGCGCGGCAAGCGGTGGGAGTGCCTGGGCGAGCGCCCCGGCGCGTCCTGCACCGCGTGGGCGGCTCAGTGCGAGCAGGTCGGACACGCCCAGTGCGATCCCGGTGAGCGTCATGAAGGCGCAGCTGTAGAGCAGGAGCACGCGTCCGCCCGCGGTATCGCCGGTGTGCAGCAGCACCAGTCCGGTGGCCGGTCCGGCGGCGAGGAACAGGTTGTACCAGCCGACGTTGAACGACCAGAGCCGCGTGGCGGGCAGGTTTTCCGCAGGGATCCGGAAAATGCCCGCGTGCACGCCCGGGCGTTCGAACAGCAGGACTTCCCACGCGAAGGCCAGCAGGTGGACCAGAACGGCGATCCCGGCGAACACCTGCACCGCGGCGTTCACGGCGCCTGCTCCGTGAAGGCGACCCCGTGCCGGGCGGCGATGGCGCCGAGCAGCGGCACCGCGTCGGGCCACGGGGCGCCGGACGGGACGGTGGCGTCGATTTCGCGGAAGAACCGGCCCATCGCGTCGTCCGGGGTGAGCACGAGGAACTTCGCGTGCGGCGTGTGCACCGTGAAGGTGTTCGGGGTGCCTGCCGGGATGTGCACGAACGAACCCGGGCCCAGGTCGTGGAGTTCGCCGTCGAGGCAGACGGTGATCCGGCCGGTCAGGACGTAGAAGCCCTTCGTCCACGGGTCGGCGTGCGGCGGGACGGAGGGGCCGCGCGGGGCGTCGATCTCGAACAGTTCGTAGCCGCCGGTGTCCGCGGCGGACGCTTTCACCGTCGCGGTCGAGTCTTGTGTGTCCAGTTCCGGGCCTTCGCCCGCTGCGCTGAGAGTCATGCCGCCGAAGGTAGAAACGCCGGGGGAGCGGGACCATCCCGGAATTCAGGGATACCCGCGCGGGAGGAGCGCGCGCATACTTCGTCGGGTGTGGGAAGGCCGGGCGCGGAGCGTGCGGCGGGAGCTGGCGGCTCTCGCCGCGGCCGGTCGCGGGGTCGCCGAGCTGCACAGCGCGGCCATCGAACTGGTCGAGCGGATCGTGCCCGCCGAACTGACCTGCTGGGCGTCCCTGGACCCGGACACCGCCGTGATCAGCTCGATGACCAGCGGCCGGGCGCGGATCCCGGGGGAGTACGAACCGCTGCTGGCGACGTACGAGTACGACGGCGCGGAACCGCACGCCTTCGCGCAGCTCGCCCGCCGTTCCGTGCCGGTGGCGCGGCTGTCCGACCTGCCGCGCCGCGAACGCGAGCGCAGCGGCCGGTGGACGCAGGTGTGGCGGCCGCTCGGGCTGGAGAGCGAACTGCGCGTCGGGTTTCGCGCGGACGGCGTCTGCTGGGCCGCGGCGGGTCTGGTGCGCCGCGGCGAGTTCAGCGACCGCGAGGTGGAATTCCTGCTGTCGATCGGACCGACATTGGCGGCGGCCACCCGGGTGGCCGCGCTGGCGCGAGGGGCGGCTCCGGCGGCGGAACCGGCGATCGTCGTGGTCGGTCCGGACGGTCGCCGTCGCGGCGCGACCGAGGGGGTCGGCGCGTGGGAGTCCGAATTGGACTCGATCGCCGACGGCCGGTTCGCGGTGCTGCTGCGCGCGGTCGCGACCGGGGCGCAGGCGGCCGCGAGCGGGACGTTCCGGGCCCGGGTCCGCGACGCGCACGGCGGCTGGATTGTGTTGCAGGCCAGCAGGTTGGTCGCCGACGACGACGCGCGCGACCTCGTCGTGACGATCCGCCGCGCTTCCGGCGGGGAGCTGCTGGACGTGCTGCTCGCGGCGTACCGGCTGACCGCGCGCGAACGCGACGTGTGCCGGGAAGTCCTGTCCGGACTGTCCACTTCGGACATCGCAGCCCGGCTGGGGATCTCGGCGAACACCGTGCAGGACCACCTGAAGTCGGTGTTCGGCAAGGTCGGCGTGCGCAGCCGGGGCGAGCTGACGGCGCGGCTGTCCGGCTAGGCCCGGTGACCTGTCCCACAGTGGGACGGCGGTGCGGGCGCATTAGGGTGCTGGGCATGACGGACGGACTCGAGTTCACCCGCGACGGCGCCGTGGCCCGGCTGACGTTCTCCCGCCCGGAGAAGATGAACGCGATCACCCGCGGCATGTGGGCGGCGATCCCGGGCGTGGCGGCGGAGGTCGAGGCTGATCCCGAGCTGAAGGTGCTCGTGCTGACCGGGGCCGGACGGCATTTCTCCGCGGGGGCGGACATCGGCGAGTTCCGCGAGCTGCGCTCGACCGCCGAGGCCGCCGCGAAGTACGACAAGGCCGTGGACAGCGCGGTGGCGGCGCTGACCGCGATGCGGAAGCCGACCGTCGCGATGGCCCAGGGAAACTGCATCGGCGGCGGCTGCCAGATCTCGGTCGCCTGCGATTTCCGGTTCGCCGCGGACGACGCGCGCTTCGGCATCACCCCGGCCAAACTCGGCATCGTCTACCACTTCGCCTCGACGCGGCAGCTGGTGTCGCTGGTCGGCCCGGCGAACGCCAAGTACTTCCTGCTGTCCGGCGAACTGGTCGATGCCACCCGGGCGCGCGAGATCGGGCTGGTCAACGACGTTTTCCCGGCCGCCGACCTGGACTCCGCGACGGCCCGGTTCACCGAGACCCTGTGCGGGCGGTCGCAGGCCTCGGTCCGCGGGATGAACCGGATCATCGAGAAGATCGTCGCGGGGCAGGAGAAGACCGACGACGAGGTCGAGGAGATCCGGCTCGCCGCGCTGCACGGGGAGGACTACGCGGAGGGCGTGGACGCGTTCCTGAACCGGCGCGCGCCGAAGTTCACCTACCGCTGACCGGCACGGATAACCCGTTGACGGCTCAGCGAGACTGAAGCTTGTGGCGCTGACCATCCATCACCGCAGCCAGAACCCGGAGATCTTCCGGGCGACCGACCACGCCGACTTCGACCGGTCGTGGCCGGTGTTCATGCAGCACAACCCGACCGGGCACCTGTATTACGGCGAACTCGACCCGGTCGCCGACTACGTGCTGCTCGCGACCGACGGCGACGAACCGGTCGCCAAGGCCTACTCGACGCCGTTCGCGTTCGGCGGCCCCGGCCGCGAGACGCTGCCCGACGGCGGGTGGGACGAGGTGATCCGCTGGCAGCACGCCGACCGGCTCGCCGGCCGCGAACGCACTGCGGCGACCGCGCTGGAGATCGTCGTCCGCAAGGAACGGCAGGGCACGGGACTTGCCTCGGTGATGGTGAACGCGTTGCGGGACAACGCTTTCCGTCTCGGGCACGACGTGCTCTACGCCCCGGTGCGGCCGTCGCAGAAGGCGGACGAACCCGAGACCCCGATGAGCGAGTACGCCTACCGGGTGCGCGACGACGGCTTGCCTTACGACGCGTGGCTGCGGGTGCACGTGCGCGCGGGCGGGCGGATCGTGAAGGTCTGCCCGGTGTCGATGACCATTCCCGGCACGCTCGCGCAGTGGCGGGAGTGGACCGGGCTGCCGTTGGACACGGATGGTCCGGTGGTCGTGGAAGGTGCGTTGAGTCCGGTGCTGGTGTCGGTGGCGCAGGACTCGGCGGTGTATGTCGAGCCGAACGTGTGGGTGGAGCACCGGAGGCCGTGAGGCTGGGCTAGATCTCATCCCAGGGCGCGGCTTCGTAAGCCGTGGTCAGGAGTTCCGTCGCGGTGGGCGAGGTACGCAGCGGCACGTCGTCGACCGAGGCGACCGGGCGGCCGATCGTCGCCGAGTTGGTCAGGAACATCGCGTCGAACTCCGGGAGTTCCGCCGGGTAGACCGGCCGCGTCTCCTGCGGCACCCCGGCCGCGCGCAGCCGGTCCTCCAGCACCAGGTACGTGATTCCCGGCAGCACCTTGGCTTCCGGCCACACGATCGTCCCGTCGCGCAGGAAGCCGACGTTCCAGATCGTTGCCTCGCTGATCCGGCCGTCGTCGGCGAGGAACACCGCGTCGTCGTAACCGGCGAGGACGGCCGCGCGCGAATGGTGCGTCAGGCCGAAGCCGCCGAGATGCTTCACGTGCGGCAGATCCCGTTGGTAGGAAACGGATCGCAGCCGCATCGGCGTGGCGACGTGCGAGCGCGGCGGCGCGGTGCGCACGAGGATTTCGGGCACCATCGCTGGGTCGTGCGGAGACGAGCGCGAGAAAATGATCACCCGCACCGACAAATCGCCCTGACCGGCGACGAGCCGCCGGACGTAGCGGCGGACCAGATCGGTGTCCAGTTCGCTGCCGAACACCTCGCGGGTGTTCGCCGCGAGCCGGTCGAGGTGGAAGCGGAGGCCGCGCACGCGCCCGTCGCGGACCTGCATCGCGGTGAAATGGCCGTAGCTGGTCGCCGCGGCGGCGAGATCGGCGGCGCCAGGAGCGGCACCGCCGATCTCGACCCGGCCGGTCACGTCAGGAGACCGTGACCGCGGTGAACTTGACCTGCTGCTTGGGCTCGCCGGTCGACCCGTCCTGGCCGATCGCGCCGATGCCGTTCTTCGCGATCTTGTCGAGCACCTTCAGGCCCTCGTCGGAGATGCTGCCGAAGATCGTGTACTGCGGCTGCAGCGGCGCGTTGCCGTAGACCATGAAGAACTGGCTGCCGCCGCTGTTCGGCTGGCCGGTGTTGGCCATCGCGAGGATGCCGCGGCCGTACTTCGCGGTGTCGATGAACTCGTCCGGCACGGTGAATCCCGGGCCGCCGCGGCCGTCGGTCGTCACGTCGCCCTTCGCGTCCGGGTCGCCGCACTGCAGCATCTGCAGGTCGGTGACGCCGAGCCGGTGGCAGATCGTGTCGGTGTAGAAGCCCTGCTTCGCGAGGGCCTCGAACGCCTGCACGGTGCACGGCGCGAGCGCGCGGTCGAGCGTCATCGGGATGTCGCCCTGGGTGGTCTTCATCGTGATGTTCACGGTCCCGGACGAGGACACGCTCTTGCCGTCCGGCGCGGTCGCCTTCTTGCCCGACGGCGGCTTGCCGCTCGGGTCGGCCGGGTACGAGCACGTCGTCGGGTTCGGCAGCGCCTTGGGGCGCTTGGGGAGCGCGGTGCGCTCGGTGGGGATGTTCGTGACGCTCGGGACCGGCGGCGCGGAACTCGACGGCGGCGCGGCGGCCTGCTGGTCGCCGCTGCCCCCGCTGTTCACGATCCACACCACGAGACCGGCGACGATGAGGACCACACCGCCGACCACTCCAGCGCCCACGATCTTGCGTCGCTTCGCCTGTTCCGCCCGGCGCACGAGCTGCCGCTCGAGTTTGCGCTTTGCGGCTTCTCGGCGCTGCTGGTTGGTCGCCACCCGCCCTCCAGTTTCCGCTCGAAGTCACACGTCTGAGGTAGCGGCAGTGTATGGGCACAGCCTGTTAGGACTCCGTACAGGGGCGGCTAGTCTTCACCGGGTCGTGATCAAGGCCGCTTCCGGGGAGGAGGGTTCGGTGCTCGTCGCCGGGTTCGCCGCGGGTCCGCTGCGCTCGAATTGCTATCTGCTGGCCCCCGCCGCCGGGGGGCCGTGCCTCGTCGTCGACCCGGGCGAGGGGGCCGCCGGGCCGCTGGCCGAAGCGCTGGCGGAGCACGACCTGACGCCGGTCGCGCTGCTGGCCACGCACGGCCATCCGGACCACGTCGGCGCGGCCGCAGAGCTTTCGCGCGCTTTTGCCGCACCGGTCCGGCTCCATCCGGGCGACGCCGACTGGTACGACGGGCCCTTCGAACCGCTCGCGCCGGGAGAGATCGAGACGGCCGGGCTGACGCTCGGCGTGCTCCCGCTGCCCGGGCACACGCCGGGTTCGGTGGCCTTCACCGTCGAGACCGGCGAGGGTGGCAGGCTGGTGTTCACGGGGGACACGCTTTTCGCCGGATCGGTCGGGCGCACCGGCGGATCCGGCGCCGACCTGGAGAATTCGTTGCGCACACTGCTCACGCTCGCCGACGACACCGTCGTGCTGCCCGGCCACGGACCGGCCACGACCATCGGCCGCGAGCGCGCCGCCAACCCCTTCGTGCCGGGAGCCGCGCAGTGATCGAGAAGCCGGCGGAACGCCTGCCGCTGTTCGCCGACGAGCCGAAGCTGCGCCGGCGCCGCGCGTGGTCCGGCGTCTTCGGCGTGCTGATCCTGGCCGCGGCGTTCGGCGGGATCGCCGGGTTGATCGGCGGACAGCTGACCGGGCTGATCGTGGCGGCGGTCGTCGCGCTGCCGCTGATTTACGTGGTCCTCTACGCGTACCGCCGCCGGATCTGGCTGGAAGGCACGACGCTGGTGGTGCGCACGTGGGGCATCCGGCGGGTGGACCTGCTTTCCGCACCCAGGCTGGACGTGGTGATCAGCGACGTGCGCGGCACCCGGACCGTGGCGCTGCTGGTGAACGCGGGCCACCGGCGGCGCGCGGTGAAGCTCGACCTGGCGGTCTTTTCCGGAACCGGCGGACGAGAGCTGGGAGCGCTGCAGCTGCGTCGGCTGGCGGACGCGGTGCTGAACAACACCGAGGCGAACGGGCTGGTGTTTTCGGAGCTGCTGGTTGCGGAGCTGCGGGCGGAGGCTCGCGGGGACGCGGTGGCGGAACGGCCCTTGTACCGGCTGGCTTCGGCGGCTCCTTCGGGGAAGTATTTGCAGCGGTTTCCCATGGAGGCGGTTAGCCGCTTTGTCGCGACGTTGGGTTGAGTTGGCTGGGGTTGAGCTGGCCGGGGTTGAGTTTGGGAGTGGATCTCACCAGCTGTGTTTGATGGCGCCGGCTCCGCCGTCGCGTGCGGGATCGCTTTTATCGCGATCCTGCAGGTCGTCGACGCGGGCGCGGATGCGGTCCAGCTGGTCGGTCAGCTCGGGGAGTTCTTCGGCGACGTAGGAGAGCAGCCGTTCGAGGTGGCGCAGCGTCGCGCGGACCTCGTCGAGTGCGGTGGCGATCCGCGGGACTGTTTCGGCCGCTTCCAGCACCGACGCGAACAGGCGGCGGATCAGGTGCACGGTGACTCGGGGTCCGGCCAGGACGGCTGAGAACACAGCCCCTCCTCGGGTGCGGGGGTCGCGGTCTTCGTACCTCATCCGCGACGCCCGCGCCCGGCCGGGTCAGTCCCCGTGTGGCTAGTGTGATTCAGCGGGTTTGGTGGTGCTGATGAGGTGCTCCACGGGCTCGCGGGCGGCGATCAAGGCGGCCAGGACCGTCGTCACCGGCACGGCCGCGACGATGCCGACCGAACCGGCCAGCGTCCGGATGATCTCCGCGGCGATGTCCTCGCTGCCGAGCAGCGCGCCGAGCCCGACGCCGGAGATCGCGGAGTACAGCATCACCGGCAGCGCGGCCCCGGCGTAGGCCATCACCAGCGTGTTCACCGCGGAGCCGACATGGTCGCGGCCGATCCGCAGCCCCGAGCTGTACAGCTCGCGCCAGCTGAGCGAAGGGTTCGCGCGGCGCAGTTCCCAGACCGCGCTGGTCTGGGTGATCGTCACGTCGTCGAGCACGCCCAGCGCGCCGATCACGATCCCGGCCAGCAGCAGGCCCCGCGCGTCGATGCCGTGGCCGAGCGAGGCGATCAGCGTCGTGGTGCTGTCGTCGAGGCCGGTGAGCGACGCGGCGGCGGAGAAGATCGCCGACAGGATCCCGATCAGCGCGAGGCTGACCAAGGTGCCCAGCACGGCGACCGAGGTTCTCGCGGACAGGCCGTGCGTCAGGTACAGCGCGAGGAACATGATCGCGCCCGCCCCGGCGATCGCCACCACCAGCGGGTTCTCCCCGGCGAGGATCGAGGGCAGCACGAACAGCACGATCACGACGAAGCTCAGCACCAGCGCGACCAGCGCGGCCAGCCCCTGCCAGCGGCCGAGCACGAGCACGGCGACCGCGAACAGCGCGGCGAGCAGGACCAGCGGCGTGCCGCGCTGGAAATCGACGAGCGTGAACGACTGCGGATCGAGCGGATTCCCGCCGTTGTAGGCGAGCACGACCTTGTCGCCGGCGGAGAACCGCGGCGTGCTCGGCTCGATCGGGACGGTCAGCCGCACCGGTTTCCCTGCTGCCGGGCCGTCGGACATCTGCAGGTCGACAGTGAGGCACGGTTTCGTGTCCGGGTCCGGCTGCGAGCCGACCTGGACCTGGCCGGGCTGCAGGCACGGGCCGGACGTCGCGGTCGTGATCGCCGCCTGGACCGGCGTGCCTTGCGGCACCGCGCTCTT
Organism: Amycolatopsis sp. VC5-11; assembly: GCF_037034185.1. Taxonomy (NCBI): domain Bacteria; kingdom Bacillati; phylum Actinomycetota; class Actinomycetes; order Pseudonocardiales; family Pseudonocardiaceae; genus Amycolatopsis; species Amycolatopsis sp. VC5-11. The sequence continues at coordinate 135,250 of NZ_JBAGKF010000003.1, forward strand.
CGGCAGCGAACTGCCCCACGGGTACAGGACGATCATGCCGACGACGGTCGCCAGCGCCAGCGGGGCGAGAAGCCAGATCAGGAGTTTGCGGACCCGCTGCGACGCCGGGGCGGCCGGGCCGTGGCCGTGCCCATGACCGTGGCCGTGCCCGGCGGGCGGCGGGGTTTCCTTGGCCGGAACGGGATCCAGACTGTCCTTTTCGGACTGCGGCGGCCGGGCCGGAGGGCGGCGGCGGGTGCCGGGAGGCGGGGTGTCGCCGGGACGGCGGGGCAGGCGCAGTTCGCCGGACTGGGCCCCGCTGCGGGCATCGGCGGAGCGCGGGGTGCCCGGTTGCGCGGAGCGCGCGGCGCCGGGCTGGGCGGGCCGTGGCGCGGCGGCACGCGGACGCCGGGGTTCGCCGGGCCGTTCGGCTCGCCGTCCCGGTTCGCCGGTGCGTCCGGGATTGCCTGATCGCTCAACGGCTTGGCCAGACTCCGCCGATCGCGCGGGATTGCGCTCGACCGGCCGCCCGGGCTCACCCGGTCGGCCGGACTCTGCCGACCGTTCGGGGTTGCGCTCGACAGGTCGGCCAGACTCCGCCGATCGTTCGGGGTTGCGCCCGGGTTCCGCCGATCGCTCGGGGCCGCCGGAGCGTTTTACCGGCCATCCGGGGTCGCCGGTGCGTTCAGGATTGCCGGGTCGTCCGGGCTCAGCCGCCCGTCCGGGGCGCTCGGCCGGTCGTCCGGGGTCGGCTCGGCGCACCCGGCGCGGCCCCTCCGGCCGGGCGCGCGGCGGAGCGGCGGGTGGCACGGCGGAGGACGGGGACGCGGGTTCGCCCGGCACTCGCGGCAGCGGGCCGGTGTCGTCGGGGTCCTGGTCGGGGTAGTCGTGCGGTGCCACGGCGGACATCCTGCCCTCCCGGCTCGCGGTTCACCCGTACCGGGTGGGGGAGGAAGCGGGCGTTTCGTTCAGGCGTGCGCAGAACGCAGGTGCACTCGCCGGTAAGCCGAGGGCGGGGTGTCGAAGTGGTCCAGGAACGCTTGCCGGAGCGTCTCCGTGGAACCGAAACCGCAGCGTCGCGCGATCGCGGCGAGCGGGAGGTCGGTGCCGGACAGCAGGCGGGCGGCATGTTCCGCGCGCACGGTTCGCACGTATTTCCCCGGAGTGGTGCCGAGATGGGCGTCGAACAGCCGGGTCAGCTGGCGGGTGCTGATGCCGGCCTGGTTCGCGAGCGCGTGCGCGCCGAGGTCGTCGGCGAGGTGTTCGGCGACGTACGCGGTGAGGTCGCGGACCTGCCGGTGCTCCGGCGGCGGACCGGCGAGGAACATGCTCACCTGCGCCTGGTTTCCGGGCCGCTGCAGGTACGTGACCAGCGATCGGGCGGTCTCGCGGGCGAGCGTCGGGCCGTGGTCCTCCTCGACGAACGCGAGGGTGAGGTCGAGCCCGCTCGTGACGCCCGCGGAGGTGTAGACGTCGCCGTGCCGCACGAAAAGCGGCACCGGGTCCACGGTCACCGACGGGTATTGCTCGGCGAGCCGCGACGCGTGCGACCAGTGCGTGGTGGCGCGCCGGCCGCTCAGCAGCCCGGCCGCGGCGAGCACGGTCGCCCCGGTGCAGACCGACGCCGTGCGCTTGCTCTGCTGCGAAAGCCGTCGCACGTGGGCGAGCAGCCGCTCGTCCTTGGCGGCGGCGAGATGGCCCAGCCCGCCCGCGACGACGAACGTGTCGAGCGGGCCGCGGACCTGGTCGATCCGGACGTGCGGGGCGAGCGTGAGCCCGGACTGGCACGCGAAGGGGAGTCCGTCGACGGTGGCGAGCCGGACCTCGTACGGCCGGGCCGCGCCGAGCCGGGTGGCGGCGTCGAAAACGTCGGACACACAGGCGATGTCGAGCAGTTCGGCGTCGGGGTACCCGAGGATCACGACCTGCCGGGCGGTACTCGGCATGGCCGCACCGTAGCAGCTCGCCCGGCCGGATCAACCGGCTTCGCAGGATTCCGGACACGCGTGTCCCGCGAGGCCCGCGGGCTCGGGAGGGTGGCGGCATGAGCCAGAAAACCTTCGCGTTCGTCGTCTACCCCGGCCTGACGCCGCTCGACCTGGTGGGACCGCTGCAAGTGATCGCCGGCTACGCGGCGGCCGACTCTTCGGTCCGCATCGCGGTCGTGGGCGAAACCCTGGAACCCACCGGCACCGACACGCCGTTGCGGATCGCGCCGAGCCACACCTTCGACCAGGTTCCGGACCCGTCGTGGGTGCTGGTCCCCGGCGGCGGCGCGCCGACACTGCGCGCGCTCGGCGACGAGAAGCTCATCGGCTATCTCCGCCGCGCCGCGACCTCCGCCGAGCTGATGACCTCCGTGTGCACCGGTTCGCTGCTGCTGGGCCAAGCTGGCCTGCTCGAAGGCCGCGAGGCGACCACGCACTGGACGTTCCTGGAGACCCTGCGCGCGTTCGGCGCCACGCCGGTCCGGCAGCGCTGGGCGGACACGGGCTCGGTGATCACCGCCGCCGGCGTGTCGGCGGGCATCGACCTGGCGTTGCACCTGGTGGAGCGGATGAGCGGAGCGGACACCGCGCGGCTCGTCCAGTTCGGCATCGAATACGACCCGCAGCCGCCGCTCGGCCCGCTCGACTGGTCGCTCGCACCGCGCGAGCAAATGCGGCCGTTCGTCGACCACTCGGTCCGGGAGGGTCTGGCCGGTCACCCGGAGCTGCGGGACAAGCTGCTGGCGCAGCAGTGACGTTCCGGTGAATTGCCCCACCCACCTGGGGCAGCACGGTTTGCCCGGGCCCCGCGAACGCGTACCGTTCCGCCAATGGGTGCTCGCGGGGCTGCCGGTCTGACCGTCTTCACCAGCCGGAGGGACGGGGACATCGTGCTGGTCACGGCGGCGGGGGAGATCGACATCGCGTCGGTGGGGCAGTTCCGCTCCGCGCTCTCGGCCGCCTCCGGGGCAGGCGGCAAACTGGTGGTGGACCTGTCGCGGGTCGGCTATCTCAGCTGCGCCGGACTGCGTGCGCTCGAAGAGACGAGCCGCGCCCGGCCCGCGCTTTCGATCGTGGCGACCGGACCGCTCGTGCTGCGCGCTTTCGCCGTCTCCGGGATCGAGGCCCCGGTGCGCAGCGGCCTGCGCGAGGCGTGCGCCGCGGCGGGGGCGTGAATCCCCGGCCGGAATCTGGGTACCCGTGGGGTGGAACCGAGATCTGCTGAGGTGATCCCAGATGTCCACCAGCACGATGTCCGGCAAGACCGCAGTCTCCGGGGGCGCAGCGGGCCTCGCTGTGCTGGCCGGGCTGTACCTGATCGCCGCGCCGTGGCTGCTGCGCTTCGGCGGGGCGGCCGAACTCGCGGTGAGCAACACGGTCGCCGGGCTGGCGATCGTCGTTTTCGCTGCCATGCGGGCGCGGGATTCCGGCGCGCAGGCGCTGACCTGGGTGCTGCCGGTGCTCGGGGCGTGGGCCGCGGTGTCTCCGTTTCTGCTTCGCTACGGCGACGAGACGCTGCCGTCGACCGGAGCGGTGATCGGCAACGTGATCGCCGGAGTCCTCGTGGCGGCCGGCGGTGCGGCGTTGCTGCTGCGCCGCCGCTGACGTCAGCTGAGCGCGTCGGCGAGCCAGCGGCTCCAGGCCGCGCTTTCGGCGGTCTCGTCGACGTCCGGCCGGAACAGGTGATGTCCGACCGCGACCGGCATGCCGAGCAGCGACCGTTCGTGGAACCGGTAGAGGGCGTCCTCGGTGCGGACTCCGGCGTAGTTCGGGGTCGAGTAGTCGAGGACGCCCTCGACCACCTCGTCGCCGACGCTGAACTGGACCGGTTGCCCCGCTGAGGGTTCGGCGGGCAAACCCAGCGCCGCCAGCAGCTTCGGCCAGGCGTCGCGGCTCGCCGACGAGGCCGGGCCGTCCGCGGTCACGTACGTCGCGAAGCGGCCGGGGAAGTGCGCCAGCAGTTCGGCGAGCGTGTGCAGGTACATCTCCCAGCCGACGGCGAAGGACTCGTGGTACTCGTCGTCCCAGCCGTCCTGGACGAACCCGCGGTGCACGAATCGGAGTACGGAAGTGCCGCCTTCGGCCGCTTCCACGAGGAACTCCATCGCGTCGAACGTGCCGTCCTCGGCGGCTTCGCCCCGGTAGGCGAACCTGCGCGGGGGATCCCACGCGGTGATCTCCGCCTCGGTGCGCATTTCGCCGAGGCTGAACCGGATCCGCTTCGCCGCGGCGTCGACCTCGTGGCGGCCCATGAACCACGAGTCGATGCCCGGCCCGGTCGCGACGGCCTCCCACACGGCCTCGGGCTCCGCGGGCAGCTGAACCTCTTTGCGCACCTCGAACTCGCGTGGCATCTGCGGCGTCCCTCCTCGTGGTCGTCCCGATCACCGTGCCATTGACAATAATACCTGTCAATGCGGTGGCGGTTCCCCTGATCGGTGCCAGACTGCGAAGGGACTCTCACGAAGGGACGCAGAAGCATGGCGACGGTGGCCGACCAGTTGATCGACGTTCTGGTGCAATCCGGGGTGCGCCGGATCTACGGGGTGGTGGGCGACAGCCTCAACCCGGTGGTGGACGCGGTGCGCCGCACCGGGGGCTCGGCGCGCGGCGGGATCGACTGGGTGCACGTGCGCAACGAGGAGGCCGGCGCGTTCGCCGCCGCGGCCGAGGCGCAGCTCACCGGGCGGCTCGCGGTGTGCGCGGGCAGCTGCGGGCCGGGCAACCTGCATCTGCTGCAAGGGGTTTACGACGCGCACCGCTCGGGCGCGCCGGTGCTCGCGCTCGCGTCGCACATTCCCTCCACGCAGATCGGGACCGGGTTCTTCCAGGAGACCCATCCGCAGCAGCTGTTCGCGGAGTGCTCGCACTACTGCGAGATGGTGAGCTCGCCGGAGCAGATGCCGCGGCTGGCTCGGATCGCAGTGCAGAACGCGGTCGGGCGTCGCGGTGCCGCGGTGCTGGTGCTGCCTGGCGACGTGTCGCACGAGCCCGCCGCGCACGCCACCGGCGAGTCGGCTTCGCTGGGGAGCCCGCCTGCTGTGGTGCCTGCGGAGGCTGACATCGCTCGTCTCGCCGATCGGATCGATCGGGCCGAGAAGGTGATGATCATGGCGGGTGCTGGTTGTCGTAATGCGCACGACGAGGTGCTCGCGCTCGCGGAGGCGGTCGGGGCTCCCGTGGGGCATTCGTTGCGGGGCAAGGAGTTCGTGCAGTACTCGAATCCGTTCGACGTGGGGATGAGCGGGTTGCTCGGGTACGGGGCTTGTTACGAGGCGATGCACGAGGCTGATCTCGTGTTGCTGCTGGGCACGGACTTTCCGTACGACAACTTCCTGCCGCAGCGGAATACCGTGCAGGTGGACATCGATCCGGCGCGGATGGGGCGTCGGTCAGTGTTGGAGTTCGGGGTGCAGGGGGACGTCGGGGCGACTATCCGGGCGGTGCTGCCTCGCTTGCGCGAGCGCAGTGATCGGTCGTTCTTGCATGCCATGCTGCGCAAGCATGAGCGGGGGCTGCAGCGGGTGGTCGATGCTTACACCAATGAGGTGTCGAAGCACATTCCGTTGCATCCGGAGTACGTCGCTGACGTGCTGGATGAGGAAGCTGCTGAGGACGCGGTGTTCACTGTGGACACTGGGATGTGCAATGTGTGGGCGGCTCGGTATATCACGCCTAATGGGCGGCGGCGGATTCTCGGGTCGTTTGTGCACGGGAGCATGGCTAATGCGTTGCCGCATGCGATTGGGGCGCAGGCTGCTGATCCTGGGCGGCAGGTTGTTGCTATGTGCGGGGATGGTGGGCTGGCGATGTTGATGGGGGAGTTGTTGACGCTTAAGACGCATGGCTTGCCCGTTAAGGCTGTGGTGTTCAACAACTCTTCGCTCGGGATGGTGAAGCTGGAGATGCTCGTGGACGGGTTGCCGGAGTTCGGCACCGACCATGATCAGGTGGATTTCGCGGGGATTGCCCGGGCGGCCGGGTTGTATGCGCGGCGGGTGGAGAAGCCCGGGGAGGTTCGGGACGGGATTCGGGACATTCTGGCGCATGACGGGCCTGCGGTGCTGGATGTGGTTACGGATCCTAATGCGTTGTCTATTCCGCCTAATATTACTGCTGCGCAGGTTAAGGGGTTTGCGTTGGCGGCTAGTAAGACTGTGTTGAGTGGGGGAGTGGGGAAGATGCTGGAGTTGGCTAAGTCTAATTTGCGGAATATTCCTCGGATTTGAGGGGGTGGGTGCTGGGCGGCTCGTCGCCTGGCGGCGACATTGCGCCCGTCTTGGTTGCGTGGGGCACCCCGAAGTTTGATTGTGCTGACGGTTCGGGGGTGCTTGTCAAGGCGGGAAAGATGCCTTGACAAGCACCCCCGAACCGCAGGGGAGCTTCGTATCGGGGTGCGGGGGAGGTGTGGGTGCCTCGATGGTTGGGTGCGTCTGCTGCGGTTTTAGGTCGTGAGGGGACCCCTGAGGGAATCTGATTCCCTCAGGGGTCCCCTCACGTACGTGGGTTTGCTTTTCTATTCGGTTTCTGCCATGGCTTCTGCGAATTGGGCTGCGTACAGGCGGGAGTAGGCGCCGCCTGCGTTGATGAGGGTTTCGTGGTTGCCTTGTTCTACAATGTTGCCGTTTTCCATTACCAGGATTACGTCTGCGTCCCTGATGGTGGACAGGCGGTGGGCGATCACGAAGCTCGTGCGGCCGGTGCGCAGGGAGTTCATGGCGTGCTGGATCAGGACCTCGGTGCGGGTGTCCACCGAGCTGGTCGCCTCGTCCAGGATGAGGATCGCCGGCTTTGCCAGGAAGGCTCGGGCGACCGTGATCAGCTGCTTTTCGCCTGCGCTGACGGTGCCGCCCTCGTCGTCCAGGACGGTGTCGTAGCCGTCGGGGAGGGTGCGGACGAAGCGGTCCACGTAGGTTGCCTTCGCGGCTTCGATGACCTCTTCGCGGGTCACGTTGTCCGCGCCGTACGCGATGTTTTCCGCGATCGTGCCGCCGAACAGCCAGGCGTCTTGCAGGACCATGCCCGTCTTCGAGCGCAGTTCCTCGCGGTCCATCGCCTTGATGTCGACGCCGTCCAAAGTGATCCGGCCGCCGTCGATTTCGTAGAAGCGCATCAGGAGGTTGACCAGCGTGGTCTTGCCCGCGCCGGTCGGGCCGACGATCGCGACCGTGTGGCCGGGGTCGACCGACAGCGACAGGTCTTCGATCAGCGGCGTGTCCTTCAGGTAGCGGAACGACACGTGCTCGAATTCGACCTGCCCGCGCACGACCTCCGGGCGCTGCGGGTGCTCCGGCTCCGGTTCCTGCTCCTTGGCGTCCAGCAGCGCGAACACCCGCTCGGCCGAGGCGACGCCGGACTGCAGCAGGTTCGCCATGCTCGCGATCTGCGTGACCGGCTGGCTGAACTGGCGCGAGTACTGGATGAACGCCTGCACGTCGCCCAGCGTCAGCGTGCCCGAAGCGACCCGCAGGGCGCCGACGACGGCGACCAGCACGTAGCTCAGGTTGCCGATGAACATCATGCCCGGCTGGATCGTGCCGGAGATGAACGACGCCTTGAAGCTCGCCTCGTACAGCGCCTCGTTCTGCTGCCGGAAGACCTCCTCGGCCTCCTTGCCTCGGCCGAAGACGTGCACCAGCGAGTGGCCCGAGTACATCTCCTCGATGTGCGCGTTGAGCTTCCCGGTCGTCGACCACTGCCGGATGAACTGCGGCTGCGCGCGTTTGCCGATCTTGGCCGCGACGAACACCGACACCGGCACCGTCAGCAGCACGATCGCGCCCAGCAGCGGCGAGATGACGAACATCATCACCAGCACGCCCAGCACAGTGAACAGCGACGTGACGATCTGCGACAGCGTCTGCTGCAGCGACTGCGCCAGGTTGTCGATGTCGTTGGTGACCCGGCTCAGCACCTCGCCGCGCGGCTGGCGGTCGAAGTAGCGCAGCGGCAGCCGCGCGAACTTCTCCTCGATGTCCTGGCGCAGCCGGAACACCGCGCCCTGCACCAGGTTCGTCGTGAGCCGCGCCTGGATGACGCCCAGGAACGACGCGAAGACGTACAGCGCCAGTACGATCATCAGCACCTGGCCGACCGCGGTGAAGTCGACGCCGTGGCCGGGCATCAGGTCGACGCTGGTGAACATGTCGGCCAGGGTGTTCTCCCCGCGCGCCCGCAGGCCCTCGATCACCTGTTCCTTGGTCGCGCCCGCGGGCAGATGCCTGCTGGTCACGCCGGCGAAGATCAGGTCCGTCGCCCGGGCCAGCACCTTCGGGCCGAGCACGGTCAGCGCGACGCCGATCGCGCCGAGCACCAGCACTCCGGTCAGAGCCGCCCGTTGCGGGCGAAGCAGCCGCAGCAATCGCGCTAGCGAGCCTTTGAAGTCGAGGGCTTTCTCCGCGGGCATGCCCGCGGACATCATCCGGCCGGGTCCCGCTGTGGGTTGCGGCCGGGTCTTGTCGCGCGCGACGGCGGCTGGTTCGTCGTCGTCGTGCGCGGTCGCGGTTTTCGTTTCCTCGCTCACGCCGCCTCCTGCTCGGTCAGCTGCGAAAGCACGATTTCCCGATAGGTTTCGTTGGTGTCCATCAGCTCGTGGTGGGTTCCGGTGCCGACGACGCGGCCGTCGTCGAGCACGATGATCCGGTCCGCGCCGCGGATCGTGCTGACCCGCTGCGCGACGATGACGACCGTCGCGTCCTGGGTTTCTTCGGTGAGCGCACGGCGCAGCGCGGCGTCGGTGGCGTAGTCGAGCGCGCTGAACGAATCGTCGAACAGGTAGATCTCCGGCCGGTGCACCAGCATCCGCGCGATCGCGAGCCGCTGCCGCTGCCCGCCCGAGACGTTGGTGCCGCCCTGGGCGATGGGGGAGTCGAGACCCTGTTCCATCCGTTCGACGAAGTCCTTGCCCTGCGCGACTTCCAGCGCGTGCCAGAGCTCCTCGTCCGTCGCGTCCGGATTGCCGTAGCGGAGGTTGCTGGCGACCGTTCCGGCGAACAGGTACGGCTTCTGCGGCACCATGCTGACCACCGACGACAGCACTGTCGGGTCGAGCCGGCGCACGTCGACGCCGTCCACCCGGACCGAGCCCTCGGTGGCGTCCATCAGCCGCGGGATGAGGTTGAGCAGCGTCGTCTTGCCGCTGCCCGTGCTGCCGATGATCGCGGTGGTCTCGCCCGGCCGGGCGAACAGGGAAACGTCGTGCAGCACCGGCTTTTCCGCGCCGGGGTACCGGAATCCGACGCCGGTCAGGTCGAGGTGACCGCGCTCGGCCGCGGCCGCGACCGGCTCGTCCGGCGGGCGCACGCTCGACTCGGTGTCCAGCACCTCGGTGATCCGCTCGGCGCTGACCTCCGCGCGCGGCACCATCATGAACATGAAGGTGGCCATCATGACCGCCATCAGGATCTGCAGCAGATAGGCCAGGAACGCGGTGAGCGCGCCGATCTGCATGGCCCCGCTGTCGACCCGCTGCCCGCCGAACCACAGCACGGCGACGCTCGACACGTTCACCACCAGCATCACGGTGGGGAACATCAGCGCGATCAGCCTGCCGACCCGCAGCGACACGGTGAACAGCTCGTCGTTGGCCCGGCCGAAACGCTCGCGCTCGTGCTTGTCCCGCACGAACGCGCGGATCACCCGGATGCCCATGATCTGCTCGCGCATGACCTGGTTGATCCGGTCGAGGCGCACCTGCATGAGCCGGAACGCCGAGCGCATCCGCATGACGATGAGCCCGATCGCGACGCCCAGCACCGGCACGATGACGACGAGCAGCGACGACAGCGGGACGTCCTGCTGCAGCGCGAGCAGGATGCCGCCGACGCACATGATCGGCGCGGACACCATCAGCGTGAAGGTGAGCGCGGCGAGCAGCTGGATCTGCTGGACGTCGTTGGTGGTGCGGGTGATCAGCGACGGCGTGCCGAACTTCCCGATCTCGCGGGCGGAGAACGCCTGCACGCGGTGGAAGACTCCGGCGCGGATGTCGCGGCCGACGGCCGAGGCGGTGCGGGACCCGTAGTAGACGGCCCCGATCGACCCGGCGATCTGCACCAGTGTGATCAGCAGCATCACGCCGCCGATCTTCACGATGTAGCCGGTGTCGCCTTTGACGAGGCCGCCGTCGATGATGTCGGCGTTGAGCGTGGGCAGGTACAGCGCGGCGATCGTCTGCACCAGTTGCAGCGCGACGACGACCCACAGCGCCGCCCGGTAAGGGCGCAGGTAGCTGCGCAACAGTTTGACCAGCACGGTCGGGTACTCCCCCAAAAAAGTGAATGGCGTCGGTTCGGGTCTAGCGGGCCGCGGCGGGCGCGGCGAGTGCCGGCATCCCGGCGGCGGCCTCCCTCAGGAGGCCGGTGAAGGCCGATACGAACTCTTCGTCGGAGTAGTCCGAATTGAGCCAGGTTTCGAAGGCGATGCGCGAAGCGTTCTGCACAATGCTCGCCATCAGCCGGGCGTGCAACGGATTTGCGTGCTCGCCCGCCCGCTCGGCGATGGCGTCGGCCAGCACCCGCTCGACGGTGGCGAACGCGCGCAGCATCTCGGCGAACAGCGCGCCGTTCTCCATCAGCGCGCGGACCCGCCGCACTTGCTCGCGCTTCGGGCGGTCGTCCTCGTTGAACCGGGTGATCGAGGCGTTGACGACCGCGTCCCACAGCGGCTCGTCGGCGGGCCTCGCCAGGAGCGCTTCGCGCACGTTCTCCTGCCGTTCGACGATGAACGCGCAGACAGCTTCCTCCTTGCTGGAAAAGTAGTTGTTGAAGGTGCGCGGGGAGACGCCCACCTCGTTCGCGATGTCCTCCACCCGCAACTGGTCGACGCCCCGCTCGAGCGCGATCCGGAGCGCCGCTTCGGCGAGCGCCCTCCGCGCGGCTCGTTTCTTGCGCTCGCGCAGGCCCAGGGGTGCGGTGGTGGTCACCGGGTCGAGAGTAGCAGCGAAAGTTGCGCGATGCGAAAAATTATGCGGACCGCGAAAAGTTGCGTTCTCGCAGGGGGCGGGTCGAGGTGCGGAGACGGCGTTCTCGCTGTGCCAGGATGAACACATGTTCGATGGCTTGCGCACGATCGTGTATCCCGCCGCCGATCTGGCCGCGGCCAAGGAGTGGTGGACGCGGGTGCTCGGGGTGCCGCCGTATTTCGACGAGCCGTTTTACGTCGGGTACAGCGTCCACGGCTACGAGCTGGCCCTCGATCCGAACGGCCGCGCGGAAAACGGCGACGGTCCGGTGACGTACTGGGCAGTGCCCGACGTGGAAGCCGCCGTGGCGAAGCTGATCGAGGAGGGCGCGGCCGAACACTCAGCGGTGACCGATTTCGGCGGCGGGATCCGCACCGCACTGGTGCGCGCGCCGGACGGGAACCTGGTCGGGGTGATCGAAAACCCGCATTTCCCGGGCACTCCGGCTTGAGAAGAGCGCTGGCCGCGGCCGTCGTGCTGGTGCTGCTCGGCACCGGACTGGTCGCGGCTCAGTCGTCGGCGCCGACGCCGCGGACGTATCTTCTCGGCGCGCTGAACCTGCTGCGGACGCACTCGATGGACCGGGACCGGGTGGACTGGCCGCGCGTGGAGGCCGAGGCGTTGCGTGCCGCGGAAGGGGCTTCGACCTTCTCCGAGACCTATCCGGCGATCCAGACGGTGATCTCCGAACTGGGCAATCAGCACACGAAACTGCTCAGCCCCCCGCAAGCGAAGGCACCGCTCGCGACGACGATCGCGGTGCCGTCGAGCCGGGTCGAGAACGGCGTCGCGATGCTGACGATTCCCGGCCTCATCGCCGACCCGGCGGGCGAGCGCCGGTACATCCAGGCCGGGGCAGCGGCGCTGCGGGCGGTCGAAGCGCAGGCGACGTGCGGATGGATCGTCGATCTCCGCGACGACACCGGCGGCACCATGTGGCCGATGCTGACCGTGCTGGCCCCGTTGCTGGGGGACGGCGTCGCGGGCTCGTTCGCCGGGCCGGGGCTGGCTCCGCAGTTCTGGACCGTCCGCGACGGGCGGTCCTGGTCGGGCGAGCACCCGGGCACGGACGAGGTCAATCCGGTCCGGCTGAGCCGCTGGTCGCGGTGCTGAGGTCGCGCGTCCAGCGTGGCCGACGTAGACCGGACCGGGCGGGTATACGGGGCGGTCCCGATCGCGCCCGACTTCCCGACGCAAGACCCGGAGACCGCCGCCGGTGAGTGGCTGCGCACGCGCGGCGCCTGTGCGTAGGGGCCCGGACCTGCGCGGACTGTCGGATTCGGACGATCGCGGCTACGGTGGTCACCGAGCGTGAATACGTACCGGCGGACGGCGGAGGTGCGCGGCATGCGGTCGATGTGGAAGGGCTCGGTGTCCTTCGGGCTGGTCAGCATCCCGATCCAGCTGTACGCGGCGACCGAGAACAAGAACGTGTCGCTGCGCCAGGTGCACGTCGCCGACGGCGGGCGGATCCAGTACAAGCGGTTCTGCTCGATCGACGGCGAGGAGGTGCCCTACTCCGACATCGCCAAGGGCTACGAGTTGCCCGACGGCGAGATGGTCGTGATCACCGACGCCGACCTCGCCGAGCTGCCGCTGCCGACCCAGCGTTCGATCGATGTGCTCGAGTTCGTGCCGCTGGAGTCGATCGACCCGATCCGGTTCGACCGCACCTACTACCTGGAGCCGCAGAAGAACGCGGTGAAGCCGTACGTGGTGCTGCGCGACGCGCTGCAGAAGGCGAGCCACGTGGCGATCGCGAAGGTCGCCGTGCGCCAGCGGGAGAGCCTGGCGCTGCTGCGGGTCGTGGACGACGTGCTCGTGATGACCACGATGCTGTGGGCCGACGAGGTCCGGGTCCCGGATTTCCCGTTCCTGCACGAGGATCCGCCGCAGGTCCGCCCGCAGGAGGTGACGATGGCGGGGTCGCTGATCGACTCGCTGTCGGAGCCGGTGTTCGAACCGGAGAAGTACTCGGACTCCTACCGGGAAGCGCTCGAGGCGATGATCGAGGCGAAGGCGGGCGGCGGCGAGACGGTCGGCGCGCCGAAGCAGGGGGAGAAGGCCGAGGTCGTCGACCTGATGGCGGCGCTGGAGGCGAGCGTCTCGGCGGCGAAGAAGACCCGCGGGCCCGCCAAGGAGACGAAGAAGGCCGCCGGCGACGGCAAGGCGGCGGCGAAGAAGCCGGCGTCGCGGGCCCGGCGGCCGAAGAGCGCCTGAGTCCGCCGCGGGGTGTTCCGCGCCGCGGAACAGTGAAATTTCACTGCTGCCGTCCGGAAAATGCCGATCGTCACGCCGGGTGAGCGACTGCGGCGGACTTCACCGGACCGGGGCGCCGACACGCCGCCGGGTATCCTGCGACGGCGAGATTTCCAGTGGTACCAAGGAGGAGTCCGGCCCCGGAGCAACGGGGCCGGGGACCCGAATACCTGAGCGGAAGGCGGCTGAGCATGGAGTGCGCGTTCTGCACGAGCGGCATCGACCACTGTCACGGCACCCTGGTGGTCCACCCGGACCGCGGGTTCAGCGAGTGCACCGATCCGTCCTGCCTCGACCTGGACCGGGTCCGGCACGGCCTGATCATCGACTGTCACACCCTCGACGCGGGGTGCGCCTGCACCGGAGCGGAGAAATCCCTGCTGCGGCAGGCTTCCTGACCGTCGCCGGGGCCCCGGCCGCCACGCTGCGCGGCCGGGGCGGCTTTACCCGATCGGGTAGCTTGCCGTGTACAAGCTGCTTGGCGATGTGCTAACACTACCGGGGGTCCTTCGGCTCTCCCTCCCCCTCGGAGCCGGAGGACCCCTTTTTTCCCGGCGAGGCCGGCGGCGCGGTCAGTAGCGGTAATGGTCCAGTTTGTACGGTCCGTCCACGTCGACGCCGATGTACTCCGCCTGTTCCTTGCTCAGCTTGGTCAGCCGGACGCCGAGCGCGTCCAGGTGCAGCCGCGCGACCTTCTCGTCCAGGTGCTTCGGCAGCCGGTACACGTCGTTCGCGTACTCGCCGGGCTTGGCGAACAGTTCGATCTGCGCGAGCACCTGGTTCGCGAACGACGCGGACATCACGAACGACGGGTGCCCGGTCGCGTTGCCGAGGTTCATCAGCCTGCCCTCGGACAGCACGATGATCGCGTGCCCGTCCGGGAACCGCCACGTGTGCACCTGCGGTTTGACCTCGGTCTTGACGATGCCCGGGACCTTCGCCAGCCCGGCCATGTCGATCTCGTTGTCGAAGTGGCCGACGTTCGCCACGATCGCCTGGTGCTTCATCCGCCCCATCTGCGCGGCGGAGATGATCCCGAAGTTGCCGGTGGTGGTGAGGAAAATGTCGGCGCGCTCCACGACGTCGTCGAGTTCGACCACGTCGAGCCCGGCCATCGCGGCCTGCAGCGCGCAGATCGGGTCGATCTCGGTCACCACGACGCGCGCGCCCTGTCCGCGCAGCGCCTCCGCCGCGCCCTTGCCGACGTCGCCGTACCCGCACACGACGGCGTACTTCCCGCCGATCATCACGTCCGTGCCGCGGTTGAGGCCGTCCGGGAGCGAATGGCGGATTCCGTACCTGTTGTCGAACTTCGACTTCGTGACCGAGTCGTTGACGTTCATCGCCGGGAACAGCAGTTCGCCGGTAGCCGCGAGCTGGTACAGCCGGTTCACGCCCGCCGTGGTCTCCTCGGTGACCCCGCGCATCGCGCCGGCGATCCGCGTGAACCGCTGCGGGTCCTCGGCGAGGCTGGCCGCGAGAGTGCGCAGCAGGATCCGGTAGTCCTCCGGGTCGTCCTCGTGCGCGGCGGGCACCGCGCCGGCCTTCTCGAACTCGGCTCCCTTGTGGACGAGCAGGGTCGCGTCGCCGCCGTCGTCCAGGATCATGTTCGGCAGTTCGCCGCCGGGAAAACGGAAAAGCTGGTCGGTGCACCACCAGTATTCGTCGAGGGTCTCGCCCTTCCACGCGAATACCGCGGTGCCCTCGGGACGCTCCGGCGTGCCGTTCGGCCCGACGACGACCGCCGCGGCCGCCTCGTCCTGGGTGGAGAAGATGTTGCAGGACACCCAGCGCACCTCGGCGCCGAGCGCGACGAGCGTTTCGATCAGCACCGCGGTCTGCACGGTCATGTGCAGCGAGCCCGCGATGCGCGCGCCCTTGAGCGGCTGGGAGTCCGCGAACTCGCGGCGCAGCGCCATCAGGCCGGGCATTTCGTGCTCGGCGAGGTCGAGCTGGATGCGTCCGGCCGCGGCGAGCGACAGGTCGGCGACCGCGAACTCCAAGGCGTCGACGGTACGCAGGGTGGGCGACATTTTTCCGTTCCTTTCAGGGGTTTTCGGGCATAGCGGAGCGCGGGCACCGTGCCGGTGCCCGGAAAAGGGAGGCGCGCGCGGTGCGGACCAGGCCAGAATGGCGGGCATGGCAGAGCGCGCGTTGAGTTTTGGGGCAGTGGCGGAGGCGTACGAGCGGTACCGCCCGGGATATCCCGCCGAGTTAGCCGAAAAGGTGCTGGACTACGCGGGTGCGCCGGTCGCCGACGCCCTCGAAATCGGGGCGGGGACAGGGAAAGCGACCCGGTTGTTCGCGGGACGGGGGATCGCGGTCACCGCGACCGATCCGGATCCGGCGATGCTCGCCGAACTGCGCAAGCACCTGCCCGCCGACGTCGAGACCCGTCGCGGCGCACTGGAGGACCTGCGACCGGACCGGCAGTACGGGCTGGTGTACTCGGCCGCGGCGCTGCACTGGACGGACCCGGCCGGGCGGTGGCCGCGCATCGCCGCCCTGCTCGCGCCGGGCGGGGTGTTCGCGTCGATCGGCGGGCCGATCGGGCCGGCGGATCCCGTTGTGCGGAAAGCGGTCGACGACGCTCAGGCCCCGTTCCTGGAGAGCGCTGAGGTCCCGTCGCCGGACGGCACGCCGCCGGAGAACGCACTGCAGTGGCCGGGCACGGAACTCGAGCAGTCCGAGTTGTTCGCCGACGTCCGGCAGGTCGTCGTCCAGGAACGGATGACGGTGAGCGCGGACGAGCTGATCGGTCTGTTCTCCACGGTTTCGGCGTACCTGGTGCTGCCGATTTCGGTGCGGGAGCAGGTTTTGTCGCGGATCCGGCAGGTCCTGCCGGAGACGGTCGACCTGGTCGCCGACCACACGGCCCACCTCGCGCGACGGCGCTGAGGGGGCCGGAACACCGAGTGGCACGCGACACCTCCTGAACCAGGAGGCGCCCTTCTCTCGAAGTCCCGCGGGCCGAGCGTGGCGGGGAAACCCCGTCGCAGCGCCTCTCGGCCCGGAGCCGCGCCCCGGCGGGCGCGTCGGTTTCCACCTTGGCAAGCCCGGTCGGGACCTGTCAAGCGCGCGGGAATTCGGCGCGGACGCCGAGCAGCCGCACCGGTTTGCCGAAAGCGAAGCGGCCCAACAGGTCTTGCGCCGCCGCGGCGAGCACCGCCGGATCCGACGACGGTGCGGGCAGCGTCACGCTGTGGGTGTGGGTGAGGAACGGCGCGAACCGCACCTTGACCGCGACGCGCGCCGCCGGACGTCCCTCGTTGGCGACGTCCTGTGCGACGCGTCCGGCCAGGGTCGCGGTCTCCCTGGCGATGGCGTCCGGGTCGGTGAGGTCTTGCTGGAATGTCGTTTCCCTGCTTCGGGAACGCGCGACGTACGGGGTCGCGCTCACCTCGGCGTCGCCGATGCCGCCGGCCAGCAGCCGGTACCACGGACCCAGCTTCGGACCGAACCGCGCGGCGAGCGCGTCCGGGTCGGCGGCGGCGAGGGCGAGCACGGTGGAATACCCGGCTTCGGCGAGTTTCTTCGCGGTTTTCCGGCCGATTCCCCATAACGCGTCAGTGGGCCGTTCCGCCATGACGTCCCACCAGTTTTCCTGGGTGAGCCGGTAAATTCCGGCCGGTTTCGCGAACCCGGTGGCGAGTTTGGCGCGGAGTTTGTTGTCGCCGATTCCGACCGACGACGAAAGCCCGGTTTCCTCCTCTATGCCGCGCCGGATTTCGGCGGCGAGCGCTTCGGGATCGTCGGCGGTCGCGCCGAGGAAGGCTTCGTCCCAGCCGAGCACCTCGACGACCACCGGGAACTCCCGCAGCCGGGCCATGACGCGGTCGGAGACCTCCTGGTACGCCGGGGCGTCGACGGGGAGGAGGACCGCGTCCGGACAGCGTTTGACGGCCAGCCGCAGCGGCATGCCGGAATCGACGCCGAACTCGCGCGCCTCGTACGACGCGGTCGCCACGACGGCGCGCTCGGCCGGATCGCCGTTCCCGCCGACGATCACCGGCCGCCCGCGCAGCTCCGGCCGCCGCGCGACCTCGACGGCGGCGATGAACTGGTCGAGGTCGACGTGCAGCACCCAATCGGACACTGGACCAGTGTGCGGTGCGCGGGGCCGGCGGCGCATCCAGAGGCGCCGGGCCGGTTGGTCGCGTGGCGTCCCCGCGGGAAGTACGTGAGGGGAACCCTGGGGGAATCAGATTCCCGGAGGGTGGCCCTCACGGACTTCTCCGGGCCGATCGGGCGAAGTCACCCGCGGCAGCGCGCGACGTGCGCCGCGACCCCGCCCGCCGCGGCGAAGAGGGCACAGACGGTCAGCGCCGGGCTCGACGCGGCGATCCCGGCGACCAGGAGACCGCACGCGGCGACGTCCAGCAGGATCGCGAAGGCGGTCAGCAGCGCGGCGGAGCGGGCCGGTTTGCCGCGGCGCAGGGCGGCGGCCAGCTCCGGGTCGCTGGTTTCGAACCAGCGCTCGATCTTGTCCAGCTCGACGCGTTCGTGGTGACTGAGCATGGAGTCTCCTTCGGCGGCCCGCGTGCCGTCCCGGAGGAAGTACCCGCTCCGTGCCCTGGTGAATCGGGTCACCCCCGATTCACCCGACTGCCCGAACTCCGCGCGGAATCCGGCGGTTCCGGTCACGGTGCGCGGTCGGCCGGACCGTCCACAAAGGTCACGGAGCGCAAGCGGGCTCCGGTCCGGTGTAGCCCTCCCGTGACGAATCGTCGATGCCGACCTCGCACGGGATCGACGGGTCCACGCGGTTGCCTTCGACGTGGGCTCCGGTGGAGTGGATGGCCAAGCCGATCGCGTGGTCCGGGCCCGCCGCGAAGGTGTTGCCGGTGATAGCGGCCTGCTGTACGTCCTCGAACATCAGCGTCTGCGAAGCCACGAGCGTTTCGCAGAAATTGTCCTTGATCAGGAAATCCGTGGTGTGGCCTTTTCCGTCGCCTTCGCCGTCGTTCGGGCCCTCCGCCATCAGGCACATGTTGTCGATTTTCTCGCAGCGGTTTCCTTCGATCCGGACGTGATTGCTCGGCGGGCTGTCGCTGGAGAAGGTCTGCATGCAGTCGGCGTGCGCGCCGTCGCGGTTCGAGGTCTGGCTGATCGTGTTGTGCTCGATGGCGATGTAGTCGCCGAAGAACCGGATGCCGTCACCGTCTCCGCCGTGCGGGGCGGTGATTCTGGTGTTCTTCAGCGTCACGTGGTCGCCGCGGATTTCCACGCCGGGCGCGGACGGTCTTTCGAGGGTGAATCCGTCGACGACGACCCAGTCGGCGTCGACGTCGATGCCGGGGACGGATCTCCCGCCGCCGGAATAGACGCGCGGGTGGTCCGGCGTGCCGCCCGCGGTGATGTGCAGCCGGGAACCGGCGTGCGCGGACGGGGCGAAAGCCGCGGCCAGCACTGCGGTGACGGCCAGGACGAGGGTGCGCATGGGTCTCCTCTTCTTCGCTCGGACGGGGGACGCGGCGAAGATAGGGCCGGACGGCGGGAGGGGTCCCCGGGCCGCTTCCGGCGAACGCGCGTGATGCAGTATCGTTACTGCGAGTTACCTCACAGGGGTCGGACCACGCCGAGGGGAGCGTCGGTGCACGGGGACCAGTTCATCGCGGACCGGTACCGGCTGCTGGAGCGCGTCGGCAGCGGCGGCATGGGCGTCGTCTGGCGGGCGCGCGACGACCGGCTCGGCCGGGAGGTGGCGCTCAAGCAGGCCCGGCTGTCCGACGTGGTGAGCGGGCGGACGCTGCGCCGCGAGGCCCGGCTGGCGGCCGGGGTGCTGCACCCGAACGTGGTCACGTTCTTCGACGTCGCCGCTGACGGGGACGAGCTGTGGCTGGTGATGGAGTACGTCCCGGCGCGCAGCCTCGCGGAAATCCTCGCCGCGGAAGGGAGACTGCCCGCGCGCACGGTCGCCGAGATCGGCGTGCAGATCGCGGCGGCGCTCGGCGCGGTGCACGCGCACGGCATCGTGCACCGCGACGTCAAGCCGGGCAACGTCCTGATCGCCGCCGACGGCCGCGCGAAGCTCACCGATTTCGGCATCTCCCGTTCGGTCCGCACGGACGAGACGGTCACCGATTCGCCGCTCATCGGCGGCACGCCGGACTACCTCGCCCCGGAGGTCGCGCAAGGGCATCCGCCCACCGCGGCCTCGGATGTTTTTTCCTTGGGGGCAACGCTTTTCGCCGCCGTCGAGGGCGCGCCGCCGTTCTCCGGCGGCAACGAGTACGCCACCATCCGCCGGGTCGCCGAGGGCGCGGTCCCGCGGGCGCGGCACGCGGACGGTCTCGCGCCGGCGCTGGAACTGCTGATGCGGCGCGACCCTGCCGAACGCCCGACCGCGGTGTCGGTGGGGGAGCTGCTCGCGGAGGGAATCGACGCGCTGCCGGTCGACGTGCCGAAACGGCGGCGCACCCGGCGCGGGCTGCTGCTCGCCGGAGTGGCGGCCGCGGCGGTCGCGGTCGTGGTCGCCACGTATTTCGTGACGCGCCCGGCCAAGACCGAGGCGACTCCGCCGGCGGCGCAGCCGAAGCTCGGAATCGGTCCCGACCCGCGGGCCGCCGACCCGTGCCGGCTGGTCGATCCCGCCCCGCTGAAGCCGTTCGGCGATCCGGAAGTGGTTCCGGACTACGGGAATTTCAACCGCTGCGACGTGCTCCTGCACCGCGGCGACCTCCAAGCGGACGTCCTGGTCGAGCTGGAAGACCCGCCCGGTTCCGCGATCGAGGGCACGCAGTCGAAGTCCGGGCCGTTTGCGGTTTTCGCCGCGTCGTCGCCGGACCAGTGCGAGCGGACGATCCAGCTGCAGGACCGGTATTCGGTGAAGGTGACGGCCAAGCAGGACGACGGGTACCACCTCGACCTCTGCCGGGCCGCCGACACCGCGGTCGCTTCGGCGACGAAAGCCATGGCCGCGGCCGGGGTTCCGGCGCGCGCGACGGCGTTCCCGGCGGGTTCGCTGGCGTACGTGGACGCGTGCTCGCTGCTGGACTCGATCGGGATCTCCGCGACGGCCGGGGTCGAGGCTCCGGTCCGGATCGAGCGCGGCTTCGGCGGCTGGTGGTGCGACTGGAAGAGCCCGGCGAGCGACCGTTCGGTCACCGTCATGTTCGACCGGGACCAGCCGCCGGACAGCACGACCGGCCAGCTTGTGCAGGTCGGCGGGCACGACGCGTATCTCAAGACCGACGAGTTCGCGACGGACACCTGCCAGGCGGTCCTCGTCTACCGTTCCTACACCGACGCGCACGGGGACCCGAGGGTGGAACGCCTTCGGGTCGTGGTGCACGGAAAACCGCCCTCGGAGCGGCTGTGCGCGCCAGTGTCCACATTGGCCGGTTCGCTGGCCGGAAAGCTGCCGAAGACATGACCGCGTTTCCCGGCGGCCCGCCGGAAGAGCTGGGCCCGGACCACGGCAGCCTCGCGCACGGCGTCCCGCCCTCGCCGCCGGGCACGATCTTCGCGCTCGCGGTGACCGGCGGCGTGCGGATGCCGCCGCGCGACGGCAGGCAGGTGCTGTTCGGGCGCAACCGCGACGACGTGCACGTGTGCGTCGGCGAGGACGACCGGAAGGTCAGCCGGCAGCAGGGGTTCCTGGTGCGCCGCCGGGATTGCTGGTGGATCCACAACACCGGGAAGCTGCCGATCCGGCTGCCCGGTTCGCGGCTGCTGTTCCCCGAGGAGGAACCGGTGCCGCTGGCCGAGGGCTACACCGCGGCGTTCGTGCGCGGTTCGGCCGGGCGCGAGCACCTGCTGGAGGTGTACGTCGCGGGCGCGGACGGGCGCCGCCCGGATTCGCGGCCGCAGGACGTCACCGAACCGCCGCGGATGTGGCGGCTGACGCCGGACGAACGGCTCGTCCTCGTCTCGCTCGCGCAGCGGTATCTGCTGCAGGACCAGTACCCGCAGCCGCTCGCGTGGCGGCAGGTCGCGGCGCAGCTGTCCGAGCTCAAACCGGAAGGACGCTGGAGCGGCAAGCGCGTCGAGCACCTCGTCGGCGCCGTGCGCGCCCGGCTGGCCCGCGCCGGGGTGGCCGGGCTGACCAGGGAAGAGGTCGGCGAACCGGTCGGGAACGCGCTCAACGACAACCTCATCAAGGAACTCCTGCTGTCGACGTCGCTGGTCCCGCCGGACCTGGCTTTGCTCGAACCCGGCGACGATCCGGGAGGGGTCCCGGCCCCGCCTGCTTGACTCGCGGTGCGCGGCGGATCCGGCCCCGCGCCCCCGGCGGGCCGTCGCGGCCGACCGGGGTCCGGCAGCGGCTCCGCAGGGGGTGTCCGTGGCAGGGGAGGCGATGCGGACGCTGCCCGCGGGACACCCGAGCCTCGCGCTCGGGTTCGCGTCGCCGCCGGGCACGCTGGTGGTGCTGGGACGCGCGGGGGGAGTCCTGGTGCCGCCGGCGGCGCGGGGGCCGGTCACGTTCGGGCGGAACACCGCCGAGGTGACGGTGCCGCTCGGCGAGGACGACCGCCGGGTCAGCCGCCGCCACGGCGTGCTGGAGCGGCACGCGGGCCGGTGGTGGGTGCGAGCGACCGGCAAGGTGCCGCTGCGGCTGCCGCGGTCGCGGCTGGTGTTCGCCGGGGCCGCGCCGGTTCCGCTGCCGCCCGGCTATCTCCCGGTGTACGCGCGCGGTTCGGGGGACCGCGAGCACGTGCTGGAGATCCGGATCGCCGACGGGACGCCGTCGCCGGTCCCGGCCGGGCGGCTGCGGCCGGACGAACGGCTCGTGCTCGCGATGGTGGCGCGCGGGTTCCTACGGCGGGAGGAACGGCCGCGCCCGGTGCCGGTCCCGCTGGCCGCGAGCCGGTTGTCCGCGCTGGATCCGGACGGCGGATGGACCTCGGAAACAGTGGCGGGGGTGCTGGATTCGGTGCGGTTCCGGTTCCGGCCGGGCTCGCCGGACGAGGATCTGGTGGCGGCGCTCGTTTCGGCCGCGGTGCTGGTGCCGCCGGACCTGGCGCTGCTGTCGCCCGAGCTGCCGCCGGTGGGGGAGGAAGGGTGGATGCCGTCCACGTGGGGGAGTTAGCCGGTCGTCCGGCCCGGTCGAGCGGACTACGCTTGCCGCGGCCGCGATCCCGGTGCGGCCCAGACGGGCGATCGGGCGCCGGACACCGGGAGTTTCCGCCGCCCGCGCCCGTACCAGGCGATGTCGCTCCCGGATGGGCGGGGGAGCCGCAGAGGTCCGTGAGGGGAACCCTCACGGAATCAGATTCCGTGAGGGTTCCCCTCACGGACAGCTCGGTCGGGGTGCGGGCGGGGCAGGTTCGCGGGGGCGATGCCTGCGAAGCGATGCGGATCATCGGCCGTCGGCGCTGCCCTCGCCGCTGAGAAACCTCATCGGGCGGAAGCCAGCGATCCGGGGAACGAGCCGTGCGGGATCGGCGGCGAACAATTCCCGGCGTCCGGCCATGCCCGCGAGCCGACGTGACCTTGGCCGCAGTCCGGGACCGCGTTTCTGTCGGTGGTTCTGAGTAGGGTCGGAGTCACCGAGGGGAGAGGAGTTGCCCGATGACGACAGTCCCGCAGGTGCGCACGCGAGTACGGATCCCGTTGCGGTTCGGCGAAGGGCCCGCGGTCGAGTCCGAGGCGGTCACGTTCACCGGGCTGTCCGACGGGCTCGAGCATCTTGCCTTCGTGCTGGGGAAACCCGGTCCGGTGCCGTTGGTGCGGCTGCATTCGGAATGCCTCACCGGAGACGTCTTCGGATCCGCGCGCTGCGATTGCGGCCCGCAGCTGGCGGAGTCGGTCGCGCGGATTTCCGAGGCGGGCGGGTACCTGCTCTACTTGCGCCAGGAGGGTCGCGGGATCGGGCTGTACAACAAGCTCGACGCGTACGCGCTGCAGGATTCCGGTCTCGACACCTACGCGGCGAATTCCGCGCTCGGCCTGCCGGAAGACGCCCGAGACTACACCGCGGCCGCGCAAATGCTCAGACTGTTCGGCGTTCAGCAGCTCGATCTGCTGTCGAACAACCCGGACAAGGCGGCTCAGCTGGCGCGCCACGGCATCGACGTGCGAGAACGGGTCCGCACCGGGGTTTTCGCGAACGAGAACAACGTCCGGTACCTGCGCGCGAAAGCCGAGCAGACCGGGCACACGCTCGCGTTGCCGTTCGAGGACTGGCCGGCTAGTTCGGCGGTGTGAGGGCGGAGATCCGGGTGAGGCCGGCGTCGCCGCGTCGCCAGTCCAGGGTGCGGAGCGCCAGGTAGCGCACTGGCTGGGCGAGCGCGACGGAGGCGGTGCGTTTTCGATCGGGGCGGGCAGCTTCGGCGTAGGTGAGGCCGTCGGTGCTGGTCTCAACCACGGTGGCGGGCACGCGTCCTGCGGTCCAGGCGAGTTCGACGGTCGCGATCTGCAGCGGTGCGCCTAGGTCCACCACCATCCGGCCGCCAGGGCCGGGTTGCCACGCTGTCGCCGGGTTGTCGTCGACGGCGGTGTCTGGGCTGGTCATCCCGGGCGGCAGCGGTTCGGCGGGGAAGGTCACGGCCCCGAGCGCGCGGTCGTTCAGCGGGTACGGCCGGATCTCGGCGAAGACGACCGGCACGGTGCGGCGCGGCGGCAGCGTGACGGTGCGCGGACGGCCGCCGGTCGGGGTCACGGTCACGACCGCCGGGAGCAGCCCGGACGGCGCGGTCAGGTCGACCCGGCTGGCGTCGTGCACTACCGCGGTCAGGCCGGGCGGGACGGCGCTGCCGGACCTGCCGCGCACGGTGAATCGGGGCGGTTCGATCCGGCCTTCGGCGGGAGCCAGTTCGTAGCTGAACGAACTGCCGGACGCGGTGACCTTTTGCGTGCCTCGGTAGAGGAGCAGGGCGGTGCGATCCTGGGGCAGGGAAGCGGTTCCGGTCGCGGTGCGGTCGGAAAGGTTGGCCAGCACCAGGAAATCGTCCGTGACGCTCGCGTGGACTCCGGCGGCGGTGGCGCGAGCGCGGCGGGCGAGCTTCGGCAGGTCAGCGCGGCCGGGGTACAGCTCGGCCAGCAGCGGCGCGGGCGGACCGGCGGAAAGCGTGACGTGGTCGTTCGTGACGGTGAGCGGATTCGGGCTGGTGACGACGATTCCGGCCCGGCCGTCGATGTCGAGCCAGCCGCCGGTGCTGTGCAGCGCTGGCTTCGGATAGGTCGCGACGGAGGTCCAGGCGACGCCGTCGGGCGATGTTTCGATCCGGTACTTCCGCCCGGCGGCGGCCTCCCAGCTCAGCCGGACCCGGTCAACCCGTTGTGGCGCACCGAGATCGACGGCAAGCCAGCTGTCCGCGCGCGGTCGGTCCGATGTGGACACTGCCCAGCGCGTGGCGGAATTGCCGTCGGTGGCGTACTTCGCGTCCTTGCCCGGCGCGGCCGACGACGCGGACGCGGTTCCGGCCAGGGCGAGATCAGGGCCGTCGCCGTCGTGGACTTCGAATGACCAGAGCGAGTAGCCGTACTGCGGATCTGGCAGGACGCCGAGCATCCGCACATGCCGCGCCGTCACTGGCGGGAAGGCCAGGTCGTCGGTGCGCGCGCCGGTCGGCCCGGACTGTGCGGCGAGCGTCACCGAGCCCTCGGCGGCGGTGTAGGTGCGGTCGCCGTCGAGGCCGGGAACGCCTGGCATGGCTAGGTTGTAGACGTTGAGCACGCCTTCGTCCGACGCGACGCCGGTGCTGGCGTAGACCGCGGCACCGGTGGGGAGCGTGGCGAAGGCGGCGTACCCGGTGTCGAACCGCAGCACGCCGAAAGTGCCGTCAAATCCGTCGCGGACTTTGCGGTACGTCGTGGCGTGGCGTTCGCGCACGGCGATGTTCGTGGCGGGCAGCAGCATCGGGTTGGCACCGCCGAGGACGAAGAGCCAGTCGTCGTGGTTCGGCTGCCAGGCGAATTTCACGAAGCCGGGTTTGGTGACGGTCGCGGCCCACGCGGCGGGGGAGCGCTGCGCCAGGAGACCCGGCCCGGTCCCGAAGTCGGCGGCGCGAGCGGCGTGGGCGTCGAATTCGTCCTTGCGTACCGCGTTGACCGGGCCGCCGTGCCCGGCGCGCCATTCGTGCAGCAGGTAGCTGATCGCGAGTTCGGCGCGGGCTTCCGGTTCGTACTTGGGTTCGCCGGAGAACTTCGTGATCCGGTCGACCGGCGGATACGCCTGGTACGGCTCCAGCCGCGCGGCCAGCTGGGCCTCGGCGTAGGCGGCGTGCCGGTCGCCGAGGACCTGCGCGCGGAAAGCCAGCGGGATGACGTCCCGGCCGTAGAGGTGTTCGCGGTCGGCGACCATCGGCATCAGCGGTTCGCCCGCGTCGCTGGTCATCAGGAGCATGGTGCGCCACAGCAGCTCGCCGTTCGGCTGCGCGGTGAGCACCTCGGGCAGCGGGACGCCGGCGGTGAGGAAGTGCATCGCGTTGCGGCCGGACGTGCGCCAGAGTTCTTCCTGGTAGTGCGGGCCGAACGAGCCGTGGTTCTCGACGAGGAACGTGTCGTACAGGTTGGTCGCGGTGTTGGCGCTGACCGGCTTTCCGTCGACGAGCCGGGGGTTCGCCAGATCCGCCGCGGGCAGGCCGCCTTCGTTGCGGCTCCAGGAACCGAAGGCCGCGCGCCATTCCGGGGCACGCGGATCGTTCGGCGCCCAGGCGAGCGCGGGGGCGAGCGACTGCGCGTAGACGCCCATCTCTTCCAGCTTGGTGTCGCCGACGTAGCCGCCGCGCAGGCCGTTGGGCGTCCAGTCGCCGGAGGCGGGGTCGTTGCCGGTGCCGAGGCCGGCCGTGTAGGCGGCCTGTTCGGTGGCGATGCGCTCGACGTTCCGTTGCGTCGCCGCGTCGAGCTCTGTCCACAAGAGACGCGCGGCGAGCTGGAAGTAGGACTGGAAGGTGGTGTCGAAGAACAGTTTCCGGCCCCACTCGGTGCCGCCGGTGAGCCGGTTCGACGCGGCGAAGTGCTTGATGGTGGCGAGGGTGTGCGCGCGGAGAGTTTCGCGGTCGACTCCGGCGACGGCCGGGTCGTAGCCGTCGCGGGTCAGCAGGAGCGCGTTGCCGAGGACGACCGCGAAGGTGAAGTCGCGAGCCGGGTAGATCCCGGCGGCGCGGTCGAACTGCTGCTCGGCCCAGCGGGTGTGCCGGAGCAGGACCCGCAGGTAGGTCGCGGCGACGGGATCCGGAGCGGGCCGGGCCGCCGCTCGCGCTGTTGCCGAGGCCAGGAGGACCACGGCTCCGGCGCCCGCGAAACCGAGCGCCTGCCGCCGGGTGAACCCGTCCATCCCGCGTCCTCCCGAACCGTTGACAACCTTGTCAGCGCGGATTCTCTGCGGCGGCCGGGCAACCCTCCCGGCCGATCCCGTCCGGTTTCGGACAATGTCGTATAACGCCCTATACGTTGCGCCGATGAGCTTCGGCCCGGCTGGCGGGCGCCTGGGGACGGCATGTTGAGATGACAACGTGATCACTGGCCCCGGCGGATTCCTGCTCCTCGTGCTGGCCGGGGTCGGGGCCGGGCTGACTGGCGCGACCGCGGGCCTGGCGTCGCTGGTGTCGTACCCGGCACTGCTCGCCGCCGGACTGCCGCCGGTCGTCGCCAACATGACCAACACCGTCGCGATGCTGGGCACGACCGCAGGGGCGGCGGTCGGCGCGCGCCCGGAGCTGAAGGGGCAAGGCCGACGGTTGCTGCCGTTGTGCCTGATCACCACGGCAGGCGGGGCGTGCGGCGGGCTGGTGCTGCTGGTCAGCTCGCCGGACGCGTTCACCGTCGTCGTGCCGTGGCTGATCGGCGGCGCGTCGGTCGTGCTGATGGCCGGTCCGCGGCTGCGACGCATGGCCGAACACAGCGAGCACCGGGGAATCGGCCCGCTCACCGGGATCGCCGCGTTCCTGGTCGGGGTGTACGGCGGCTACTTCGGGGCCGCGGCCGGGGTGCTGATGCTCGCGCTGCTGACGACGGTGTGGAGCCAGTCGCTGGCCCGCACGAACGCGGCGAAGAACATCGCGACCGGCACCGCGAACCTGATCGCCGCGCTGGTGTTCGCCTTCACCGGAAAGGTCTTCTGGCCCGCGGCGATCGCGGTGTGCCTCGGCTCGGTCGCGGGCTCGTGGCTGGGCTCGATCCTGGTGCGCTACCTGCCCGCGACGCCGCTGCGCATCGCGATCGGACTGGGCGGGCTTTCTTTGGCGGTGGTGCTGGGTTGGCAGGCTTACTCGGGCTGAGCAACAGGCGGATGCCTGGCCGCGACTGCGGGGACAAGACGGAGGGGTGCCGAAATGACTCAGCCAACCGAGGTTGACTACGTCCCCGCCGCCAGAGCACTCCGGCTGCTCCAGCGCGCACACGATCGGTGGCGGGAAGATCTCGCTGCGTTCGACGGCAAACGTTTCGAGGACGGGCTGACCCGCGAGGAGGCGGGACTTCTCCTTCACGGCGGAGCCGTGGAGGCGCTCGTTCGGGTGCGGGGCCTGTCCGATTGGTGCGACACCATGCCGGGCTACAGCGCTCGGCATATGGCCGGGTCCCGCTATGCGGTGAACCGGTCGATCCGCCAGCTGGTCGATTTCACGGAGGTGGCTGGTGCGATGCGCTTCCCGTTGCGGCCTGGCAAGAGCGGCATCTTCACCACGTTCGCAGAGGTCCGTTGGGCCGAGGAGCAGTTCCTGCCTCCTGAGGACAGTGAACTGCGCGGCCAGCTCCCGCTGCGCAGAGCCTATTTGGAGCACCTCGCCGGTCAGAACATCGCGGGCACGCTGAAGTCGCTCCGGACCTGGTTCGAGGAGCGAGTCCCAGCGGCGGACCCGCGGTGACGCGGAAGCCGCTTGCCGCGCCCCGGTGATCACCGAACTGCCTCAGCCGCCGACCCGATCCGGCTCGTGCGCTATCTTCCGCCACGCCGCCGCAGACTCTCCCGCACCGCGGTTTCGGCGTGGCAGACCCGTTCGGGCTGACGCGGGGCGGCACATGCGGGCATAGTCGGCGGGGTACCCGAGCAGGAGGACAGATGAGCATTGTCGGCACCCGGGTGGTGCGCGTCGAAGACGAGAAGCTGATCACCGCGGGCGGAACGTACGTCGACGACCTCAAGGAAGAAGCGCTGGACGGCGCCGTGCACGCGGTCTTCGTGCGCAGCCCGATCGCGCACGCGCGGATCGTCGGCATCGACGTCGAAGAAGCACGCACCGCGCCGGGCGTGGTCGGGGTCTACACCGCGGCCGATCTCGATCTCGGGCCGGGCAAGGCCGGGCCCGTCGCCGAGCCGTACCTGGCGAAGGACGTCGTGCGGTACGTCGGCGAGGCGGTCGCGCTGGTGCTCACCGAGGAGCGGTACCAGCTCGCCGACGCCGCCGAACTGGTCGATGTGGACTACGACCCGCTGGACGCGGTCGCGGACTTCGACACCGCGCTCGCCGACGAGACGCTGGTGTTCCCGGACCACGGCACCAACGTGGTCCACACGAACGGCCCGGAGGAGTTCGACGATTCGGCGTTCGAGGGCTGCGAAGTCGTCGTCACCGAGGAAATCCTCAACCAGCGCGTGGCCCCGGCCCCGGTCGAGCCGCGCGGGGCGGCGGTCGCGTGGGGCGAGGACGGGCGGGTCACGCTGTGGCTGTCCACGCAGAACGCGCAGATCGGCCGGAGCATGGTGGCCGGCGGGCTCGGCATCGGCGAGGACCTGGTGCGCGTGATCACGCCGGACGTCGGCGGCGGGTTCGGCGCGAAGATCGGCGCGGATCCGGAAGCGGTGCTGCTCGCCTGGGCGGCCAAGCAGGCCGGACGCGCGGTGCGGTGGGCCGAATCGCGCAGCGAGAACCTCACCTCGATGACGCATGGCCGCGCGCAGCGCAACACCGTCACCATCGGCGGCAAGCGCGACGGAACCGTGCTGGCGTACCGGCTCGACGTCCTCCAGGACACCGGTGCGTACCCGCGGGCGCTGTTCCTGCCGACGCTCACCGAGATGATGGCCCCAGGCGTCTACCGGTTCCCGGTCGTGCAGACGCGCAGTCGCGGCGTGGTCACCACGACCACGCCGATCGCGGCCTACCGCGGCGCGGGCCGTCCGGAAGCGACGGCTGCGGTCGAGCGCGCGATCGACCTGTTCGCCGCGGAAATCGGCATGGACCCGGCCGACGTCCGGCGGGTCAACTTCATCCGTCCCGAGGAATTCCCTTACCAGACACCGACTGGCGGCTCCTACGACACCGGCGAGTACGCCGCGGCGCTCGACAAGGTGCTCGACGCGGCGGGATACGCGCAGCTGCGCGAAGAACAGCGGAAGCGCCGGGCCGCCGGGGATCCGGTGGCGCTGGGGCTCGGCATCGCGGCATACGTGGAGATCACCGGCGGCGACGCGTCGGGCGAGAGCGGCCGGGTCGACGTGCACCCGGACGGTTCGGTCACCGCGTGGACCGGCAGTTCCCCGCACGGGCAGGGGCTCGGGACGTCGCTGGGGATGCTGCTGTCGGACCAGCTGGGCGTGCCGCTGGACAAGATCACCGTCCGGCACGGCGACACCGACGAGGTCCCGCGCGCGATCGGCACGTTCGGTTCGCGGTCGCTGCAGCTCGGCGGTTCGGCGATCCGGCAGGCGGCCGAGGAGGTCGTGGCGCAGGCCCGCCAGGTCGCGGCCGAACTGCTCGAAGCCGCGCCGGACGACCTGGAGCTGGACGCCGAACGCGGCGTGTGGCAGGTCCGCGGCGCGCCGTCCAGCACGACGCTCGACTGGGCCCGCGTCGCCGCCGAGGCCGACGGGTTCACCGCGGACGTCTGGTTCGGCGACGGCGCGCCGACGTTCCCGTTCGGCGCGCACCTCGCGGTCGTCGAGGTCGACACCGAGACCGGCAAGGTCGAGGTCCGCCGGCTGGTCGCGCTCGACGACGCGGGCCCGATCGTGAACCCGCTGACCTTCCGCGGCCAGCGGCACGGCGGGCTCGGCCAGGGCATCGCGCAGGCGCTGCTCGAGGTGATGAGCTACGACGCGGACGGCAACCCGACGACGGCGACGCTCGCCGACTACTCGTTCGTCACCGCGCCCGAGCTGCCCGATTTCGAACTGGTGGACATGGAGACGCCGACGACCCGGAACCTGCTGGGGGTCAAGGGGATCGGCGAGGCGGCGACCATCGGGTCGACGCCCGCGGTGCACAACGCGGTGGTGGACGCGCTCGCCCACCTCGGCGTGCGGCACCTGGACATGCCGACCACCCCGCTGCGGGTGTGGACGGCCCTGAACGACGCTAGGAAGGCGAACTGACGTGCGGGTCTCGATCGAGGTGAACGGGAAGACGGTCGAGCAGGAGGTGCCGGACCGCACCCTGCTCGTGCACTACCTGCGGGACACCGCGGGGCTCACCGGCACGAACATCGGCTGCGACACCACGTCCTGCGGGGCGTGCACGGTGCTGCTCGACGGCGAATCGGTGAAGTCCTGCACGGTGCTGGCCGCGCAGGCGGACGGGCACGAAGTGACCACTGTGGAGGGTCTCGCCGGGGACGAGGGGCTGCACCCGGTGCAGCGCGCGTTCCGCGAGCAGCACGGCCTGCAGTGCGGGTTCTGCACGCCGGGCATGATGATGGCGACGGTGTCGCTGCTGAAGGAAAACCCGAAGCCGACGCGCGACGAGGCCCGCGCGGCGCTGGAGGGCAACCTTTGCCGCTGCACCGGCTACCACAACATCGTGAGCGCCGTGATCGACGCGTCCGGACAGGAGGTGGCGCAGTGATCCCGGCCGGGTTCGCCTACCGGCGCGCGTCCACTGTGGACGAGGCGCTCGCACTGCTCGCCGAGCACGGCGAGGACGCGAAACTGCTCGCGGGCGGGCATTCGCTGCTGCCGCTGATGAAACTCCGGTTCGCCGCGCCGGAGGTCGTGGTGGACATCGCGCCGCTGCGGGAGCTGAAGTTCGTCCGGACCGACGGCGACGAGGTGGTGATCGGGGCGCTGTCCCGGTACCACGATCTCGAGCACGACCCGGTGCTCGCCGAGCACGCGCCGCTGATCGCGCACGTGTCCGGTTCGGTCGGCGACCCGCAGGTGCGCCATCGCGGGACGATCGGCGGGTCGCTGGTGCACGCCGACTCGGCGGCCGACCTGCCCGCGGCGGTGCTCGCGGCGGACGGCACGCTCGTCGCGCGCGGACCGCGGGGGGAGCGGCGGATCCCGGCCGCGGAGTTCTTCCTCGGGCCGTTCACCACGCCGCTGGAGCCGGACGAACTGCTCACCGAGATCCGGCTGCCGAGCCAGGCCGGACTCGGCTGGGGCTTCGAGAAGTTCACCCGCCGGGCCATCGACTGGGCGATCGTCGGCGTCGCGGTCGCCGGGCGTTCGGTCGGCCTGATCAACATGGGCGGCACGCCGCTGCGGGCGTCGGCGACCGAACGCGCGCTGGCCGACGGGGCGACCGCGGCGGAGGCGGCGAAACTGGCCGCGGAGGACACCTCGCCGCCGGACGAACCGCACGCCACGGCCGAGTACCGCCGGCACCTCGCGCGAGTCCTCACCGGCCGCGCTCTCGCTGCCGCCGGAATCGCCTGACCCGTCCGTGAAGGACTCCTTGGGGGAATCTGATTCCCCCAAGGAGTCCTTCACGGCTTTCCGTGCCGGGAAAGCGACGGCTGATTTCCGCCAGCGACGGACCGGCGGCGGTGGCCAGACTGGGCGCTGTGAACACGACTTTTCCCGCGCACACAGCGATCGAGCCCGGCATCCTCTACTTCGGCACCCCGGTGGTGCTGCTCTCGACGTCCAATGAGGACGGTTCGGCCAACCTGGCCCCGATGTCGTCGGCGTTCTGGCTCGGCTGGCGCGCGATGCTCGGCCTCGGCGCCCGCTCGAAGACCACGCTCAACCTCCTGCGCACGCGCGAATGCGTGCTGAACCTGCCGTCCTCGGCGATGGCCGCCGCGGTGGACCGGCTGGCGCTGACCACCGGGTCCGATCCGGTGCCGCCGCGCAAGGAAGAGCGCGGCTACTTCCACGTCGCGGACAAGTTCGGCCGCGCCGGGCTCACGCCGGTGCCGTCCGAGACCGTCGCGCCGCCGCGGGTCGCCGAGTGCCCGGTCGCGATGGAAGCGGTGCTGGAATCCGTGCACCCGTTCGCCGAGGACGACGAGGCGCAGCGCGGCGGCATCGTCGGGCTGGAAGTGCGCGTGCAGCGGGTGTTCGTGCACGACGACATCCGGACGCCGGGCACGGACGACCACGTCGACCCGGACGCGTGGCGGCCGCTGATCATGAGCTTCCAGAAGCTGTACGGGCTGGGGCCGCAGGTGCACGAATCGACGCTCGCGCGGATCCCGGAACGGATGTACCGCTCGCCGGACATCGAACGGGCGCGCGGCGTCTCCTGACCCCGTGTCCACTGTGGAGCGACGACCCGGCGAAACGAGGGCGAAGAACAGGCGAACAACTCGGTAAAACCGGGCACCGCAAGGGGCCGCCGCGATCCGCGGCGGCCTTTTGTCAGCTTTCTCGCATCAAGGAATTTCCGCCGCTCCCGGGTCGCGCGTCAAGCGGCGCGCGCGGCGAAACCGCAGGTCGTGTCTCTTCGGACACGGCCCTCGGTACATTGGGGCAGCCGTCCCCGTGGTGATCACCGCCCCCTGCCGGACTGATAGTCTTTCCCCATTGCGAATCCCAGGCACGGCAACGCAATTCGGCGTCACTCGCAAGGGCGCCGGAGCGGCCGTGCCCGACCCGGCTGTGGGAAGGATGCCCTCGGGATGGCGGACAGGTTCGAGTTCGTTCTCGACGTCGTCGAAGCTTTGGTGATCGGGGAGGCGACCGGCGGGAACATCCGCCAGTTCCCGCTGCGGATCGGTACCGTGCCCGCGGAGCCGGACCGGTACGTCCAGGTCGCGAAGGTGGTCAACGACGCGATCGAGGCGCGCAGGCTCTCCAGCGGCGACGAGCTGAGCCCCTACGTGCGCACCGCCTTCGACCTGCTCGCGAAGCCGCGGGTGTCGGTCGCGGTCAGCGGGATCGACGGGCTCGGCGCGGACATCGCGGTGGTCGCGCTCACCGACGGCAGGCAGGCGCTCGGGATCACCCAGGACCCGAAGACCGACGAGCTGCTGTTCTCCCTCTTCGACGACGAGGAGCTCGTCGAGGTGATCGCCGGCGTGCTGCCCCAGGCGCGCCCGGCGAGCACCGGCGCGCACACGATCCGCCAGGCGGCCTCGCAGGAGGTCTCCGCGATGACCGCGCGCCGGCGGGCCGAGGCGGCCGAGGACGAGGAAGAGACCGACGCGTTCGGGATGATCGAGGTCAGCGGGCGCGTGCAGCCGCGCCGCCCGGACCCGCGGGTCTCCCGCACCGCCCCCGGCGGGGTCGAGGTGCTCGAACGCGTGCTGGCGCAGCCGCGGCTCGGCGGCGGGCACATCGCGGTGAGCGGCTGGGGCCGCCACGGCGAGCGGCGCGGCGGCGCCCCGATCGGGTGGCTCGACACCGCCGACGGCCGCTACCTGATCAAGTCGGCCGTCAGCGAGGCGGGCGACCTGACCGCGGAGTACGTGCCCGCCGGGAGCCGCGAGCTCAAGCGCGCCGTGCAGCAGGCGGTTTCCGAGGTTTACTGATCATTCCCCCCTTGCAAGCGGCGACAGTTCACGAGGAGAACGAGGTCCCGATGACCGACGAGGCACCGATGGCGATGGAAGCGAGGACGGCCCCCGTGGCCCCGGTGGGCTTCTCGCTGCCCGCGCGCCAGCTGAAGACGCTGGCCGAGCGCGGATCGTTCGCGGTGGACGACAGCACCGGCGACAAGATGATCGCCGCGCTCCAGGGCGTGCTCGACGCGCTCGAGGCGCACGTGCACCTGATCGAGAAGATCGCCGGGGTGCCGGCGATGTCGAAGAGCCCGGCGGGGATGTTCGTCAGCAAGCACATGGCCGAGACCGCGCGCGACCAGCAGGGCCTGGTCACCCAGCTGCAGGCGGCGCACCGGGAGTTCCCGACCTACGTCGAGGCGATCAAGCTCGCGAAGAAGAACTACAAGGAGCGGGAGCACAGCTCGCGGGAGGCCTTCGAGCGCATCCACCGCACCGCCGAGGAACAGGGCTGAAGGGGAGACCAGTGGCCGACCAGAAAGCACCGACCGCCGAGTCCGTCTCCGATCCGTCCTCGACGGACTACGACCCGGGCAACACCGCGCTCTACAACCCGACGCTGGACCCGTCGTCGAAGTACTACATCGGCCCGGTCCGCCCGGACGACGTGGCCTCGGGCGACCAGCTGCGCGAGGACGCGACGACCAAGATCGACGCCATTTTCAACGGCTGGCTGCTGCCGAACGTCCAGGGCAAGGCGCGCGACCAGCTGATCCAGGCGATGTACCAGCGGAACCTGGAAGAATCGAAGAAACATCTCGGCAAAGACCTCGAGATGCGCGATCCGGGCGCCGCGCCGAGCACCGACTGGAAGAACGCGACGCACGAGCAGATGATCCAGGCCATCACCACGGACGCGGACCCGGCCGCGGTGGCCGAGTCGTCGGAGGCGTGGGTAAGCCTCGGCAACGAACTGGCGACGCACCAGAAGAACCTCGGCGACGCGATCAACGCGAGCACCTCGAACTGGAAGGGCGACGCGGGCGACGCGGCGCGCGTGCACCTCGCGAACGTGGGCAAGTGGCTCGGCACCACCGCGCAGGGCGCGACGCTCACCGGGCGCCAGCAGGAGGTGCACTCGCAGGCGCTCAACGAGACGCAGAAGGCGATGAACGCCAACCCGCCGGTGCAGTTCTCGGCGCAGGACGCGAACAAGGTCCTGATGACGATCAAGGACCCGACCGCGTACGTCCTGGCCTACTCCTCGGCGATGAAGACCTTCACCGACCAGCAGGCCGCCCGCGAGCAGGCCGCGCAGATCATGACGCGGTACGACCAGACCATCGGCGGCGCGGTGGCGACGCCGCGGTTCGCCGAACCGCCGAAGCTGCCCGCCGAGACGGAGCGGTTCCGGCCCACGATCCAGGGCACCCCGATGAAGCCCGGCGGGGGCGCGGGCGCTCCGGGCGGGGTGCGGGTCGGCCCGGACGGCCGCCCGATCGGCCCCGACGGCAACCCGATCGGCCCGCCCGGGACCACGGTCGGCCCGAACGGGCAGCTCATCGGACCGGACGGGCGCCCGCTGGGTCCCGACGGCAAGCCGATCGGCCCGGCGGGCACCACGGTGGGCCCGAACGGGCAGCCGATCGGTCCCGACGGACGGCCGATCGGACCGGACGGCAAGCCGTACGGCGGCGGAAGCGGCGGCCCGGGCAGCGTCACCGGCGGACCCGGCGGGCAGCAGCCCGAGCACAGGTTCGACCCGGCGTCGCTGAAGATCCCGGAGGGCGGCCCTGGCGGCGGAAGCCCTGGCGGCGGCGGCCCCGGCGGGTCGTTCCCGCCGATCCCGGGTTCGGGCGACCCCGGTTCGACGAAGGCGCAGGGCTTCACCCCGCCGAACATCCCGCCCATCCCGGGCGGCGGCGGGCCCGGCGGCTCGACCTTCACCCCGCCGAACATCCCGCCGATCCCCGGCGGCGGCAACCCGGGCGGCGGCCCGGCCTTCACCCAGCCGCCCATCCCGACCATTCCGACCGTGCCGACCGGCAAGGACGGCGACCCGTACAAGTCGAACCCGTACAAGCCGCAGCCGTTCAAGCCCTCGATCCCCGAGGGCCCCGGCGGGATCAAGCCGTTCAACCCCGGCAAGATCGGCCCGGACGGCAAACCGCTGTTCCCGGGCGGCGGCACCGGTCCGAGCGGGGAGAAGCTCGGCGGCATCGGCAAGGTCGGCGGCGTCAACGGCGAGAGCATCAGCAGCAGGCTCGGCGGCGGCGCGGGCGGGCTCGGCGGCGCGAAGGGCGGCCCGGGCTCCGGAGGCGCGTTCAGCGGCGCGGGCGGTTCCGGCCCGGCCGAGGAGGGCGTCGCCGGGCGCGGCGGTTCCGGTTCGGGAGCCGCGGGCGGCAAGGGCGCGGCCGGCGCTCCCGGCATGGGAGCCATGGGCGGCGGCAAGGGCGGCAAGGGCCCGGAGGACAAGGAACACAAGGTCGCGAGCTTCGTCGAGGCGGACGACCCGTCGTTCTTCGCACCGGACGAGGTCGTCGCCCCGCCGGTGATCGGCGACTGGAAGAACAAGGACTGGAAGTGAGGCGGCGATGAGCGGAGGCGCACAGGGGTTCCGCGTAGAACCCGACGACCTCGTGGCGCACGCGAGCCACCTGGACGGCCTGGTGGACCGGCTGAACACCGCGGCGCAGGCGGCCGACTACGCGATGTCCGACGACGCGTACGGGCTGCTGTGCGCGTTCCTCCCGCCGATCATCAACCCGACCGGGGAGAAGGCGAAGGAAGCGATCAGCGGGGCGATCGAGGGCGTCCAGGCGACCGCGGACAACGTGCGGACGGCCGCGAAGTCCTACCAGGAGGGCGACGAAGGCCAGTCGAAGCCCTTCAAGAAGGTGGCGACCGAGGGGATGCTCAGCAAGACCGACAGCGGGGAGCTCAAGGAGCGCTTCCGGGTCGGCGGGGTGCAGGCCCCGACCGGGCAGAACGTGCCGTTCACCCGGGACGCCATGCCCGCGGAGGCGCGGTACGAGAGCGCGGAACCGTTGCAGCCGAAGGAACGGGTCGACGTCGCGCCGGACGAGACGTAACGAAACGGTGGCGCTCTCGCGGCGCGGCGGCGGGCGGGTACCGTCAACGGACGGCCCCGCCCGTCGCGGCGAGGACTAGACCCGCCCGCAGCGGCGCGGGTGACGGGATTCGAGGAGAACGAAAAGCATGACCAGCGCGGGTGGGCTGGGCGACCTGATCAGGGACCCCGACGACGCAATCCGGCGAATGGACGAATGGGCGGCCGGGTTCGCC
This sequence comes from Amycolatopsis sp. VC5-11, assembly GCF_037034185.1. Taxonomy (NCBI): domain Bacteria; kingdom Bacillati; phylum Actinomycetota; class Actinomycetes; order Pseudonocardiales; family Pseudonocardiaceae; genus Amycolatopsis; species Amycolatopsis sp. VC5-11. The sequence goes on from NZ_JBAGKF010000003.1 coordinate 172,234, forward strand.
CGCAAGGCGGAGCGCTACGCGGCGGCCCAGCAGGAAACCGAGCAGCTGCGGCTGACCGCGACGAGCCCGGACGGGACCGTCAAGGTCACCGTCGGGGCCGACGGGGTCGTGTCGGACCTGGTGTTCAGTTCCCGCACGCGCACCATCCCGCCGGAGGAGCTCTCCAGGATGGTGCTCGAGACGATGCGCAAGGCGCAGTCGGGCATCACCGACCGGGTGGCCGAGGTCATGGGCCGCAGCCTCGGCGACGAGGACCCGGACACGCGCGCCGTCATGCTCGATTCGCTCCGCAACCGCTTCCCGGACCCCGACCCGGACCCGGCCGACCAAACCGACGCCCCGGACGAGCAGCCGGAGCCGCCCGCGTCGCCGCCCCCGGCAGGCGGAGCGGCCCGTCCGCCCGCGTCGCCGCCCGCACCGGGCGGGCCCGCTGCGCCGCCGCCGGGCCGCCGTCCGGGCGGCATCGACCCGGACGAGCAGGACAACAACCCCTGGTGAGTCCTGGCGCTTAGGTGCGCAGACGTTCGTGAGGGGAACCCTCAGGGAATCAGATTCCTTCAGGGTTCCCCTCACGCACGTCAAGACCCGCGCACTGTCCTGTGTGGACTGTCCGATGTGGACGCCGAGGTCAGAGAACCTGTTTGCGGTCGGCCAGATAGCGCAGGTACAGCAGCGCCAGCACCGCGCCGCCGACCAGCACCTTGCCCCACTCCGCCGGGTCGGCGTAGGCCGGGCCGCACGAAGGGGGCGAGTCCTGGCCCGGGCCGCACTCGCGACGGGGTCCGGCGGAGAAAAGCGGCTGCCACACCAGGAACACCCCCACGGCCAGCACGCCGAACGCCACCAGCACCTGCACTGACCGCCGCGACACCGCAGACCCCCTCCGCCTGAACACGAAGAAGATCGCCGTGCCCCGGCACCGTGTTACCGGTCATGCCGGATAGTCAGAGCTGCGGCAGCGGCACCTCGGCCGCCAGGTCCTCGGGAGCCGACAGCCGCCACGCCTCGTACACGAGTTCGGCCAGTTCGTCGGCCTCGATGCCGCTCAGTTGCACCACCACCCAGCCGAATCCGCCGGACGTGAACTGCTCCTCGAACACGTCCGGCCGTTCGGCGACGAGCGCCTGCTGTTCCGCGATGGTCTGCTTGAGCCCGACCGTGTCCGTGCGCGGCCAGTGGTAGCCGAAGCGCTTTCCGCGCACGCTGAACGACGTGTAGTCGCGGCCGCTGCCGCGTTCGACCTCGCGCAGCTTGCGGATGATCCGTTCGAAATCCTTGCTCGGCACCGGTCCCGGCCCCCTCCGTCGTGGACCCGGCCATCTTACGGCGGCGGATCCGCGCGGTTCGGCTTACGGTGGTGCGCGGAGGTGCCCGAATGTCCGAAGTGGCCGGCGGCATGCCGCCCGCGATCGAGCCGATGCTGGCGTCGCCCGACGGCGGCACGCTGCGCGACGGCCCGGCGTACGCGTACGAGTTCAAATGGGACGGTTACCGGGCGACCATGCGCGTCGCCCCGGACGGAAGCACCCTGCTGACCAGCCGCAACGACAACGACTTCACCACCAGGTTCCCGCAGCTGGCCGGCGCGCTCGGCGACGCGCTCGGGGGACGGCCCGCGGTGCTGGACGGCGAGATCGTCGCGCTCGACGAGCACGGCCGCCCCGACTTCGGGCTCCTGCAGAACCGCACCTGGCAGGCGGTCGCGTACTTCGCCTTCGATCTCCTGAGCTTCGGCGGCGAAAGCCTGCTCGACGCGCCGTACGAGGAACGCCGCGAGCGGCTCGCCGAGATCGAACCGCCGGACCGGCAGCTGGTCGCGATCACGCCCTGGTACCGGCACCGCGATCTCGCTGCCGACGGCATGACGCCGGCCGGTCTGCTGGACGTCGCGCGGAAAATGATGCTCGAAGGCTTGATGGTGAAGGCCCGCACGTCGCGGTACCACCCGGGACGGCGCAGTCCGGACTGGCTCAAGCATCCGCTGGTGCAGACGACCGAGGTGATCGTCGGCGGCTGGCGTGCGGGCCAGGGCAGGCGCGAGGGCACGATCGGCGCGCTGCTGCTGGGCGCGCACGACCCGGCGTCGGGGGAGCTGCGGTACCTCGGGGACGTCGGCACCGGCTTCACCGACGCGATGCTGAAAGACCTTCAGGCGCAGCTGGTTCCCTTGGAGCGCAAGACAAGCCCGTTCGCCGACCAGGTGCCGCGGGACCGGGCGCGCGGCGCGCACTGGCTGAACCCGGAGGTCGTCGGCGAGGTGGTGTACCGCCGTCTCACCCCGGGGGACGGGCGGTTGCGGCACACGGCGTGGCGGGGGTTGCGGCCGGAACGGCGTCCGGACGAGGTCGAGGTTCCGGCACGGTAGCGGTCACCCGGCGTCGCGCAGTCCGGTGATCAACAGCCCGGCCAGCCGGCGCGCGTCGTAGCTGTCGTCGGCTTCCGCGCCGATGCACAGGTTCCCGACGCCGCGCATCAGGTGCACCGCCTCCAGGTCGGTCTGGATTTCCCCGGCCTTCGTGGCCGCGTCGAGCAGTTCGGTGCACACCGGGACCAGCCGCTCGAGGAAGTACGCGTGCAGTGCCTCGAAGCCGCTGTGGTCGGACTGCATGATCCCGGCCAGCCCGTGCTTCGTGACGAGGAAGTCGACGAACAAGTCGATCCACTGCGCGAGCGCGGCGTGCGGGGACGCGTTGTCCGCCAGCAGCTTCGGGCCCGCGTCGGCGCACGCTTCGACCTGGTGCCGGTAGACCGCGATGATCAGGTCCGCGCGGGTGGGGAAGTGCCGGTAGATCGTGCCCACGCCGACGCCCGCCCTGGTCGCGACGTCGCGCACCGGCGCGTCCACTCCGGACTCGACGAACACCGCCGCCGCCGCGTCGAGCAGGGTTTTCTCGTTGCGCCGGGCGTCCGCCCGTTTCGCCCTGGCCCCCGCGTTCTCGCCCACGTGCCGCTCCCTCCGCATGCCGCCGGTAGACAAGCGGAACAGTGTTCCGTATAGTTACCGGAGCAACGTTCCGTTTGCTCATGATGTCAGACCGGGCCCTCGGCCACCACACCCATTCGTGCCCGGACGGCGAAAGAAGGTATTCCCATGTCCGCTGTACAGCTCCCGGCTCCGGCCGTCTCGGTGAAGCCCGTGCGGCTCGACGCGCCGGGCCGCGGCGAGGACCTGCTGGTGCGCGTGTCCGCCCCGGCCGCCGGGCAGGACCTGCCGGTGATCGTGTTCTCGCACGGTTTCGGCTCGTCCCTGGACGGTTACGGCCCGCTCGCCGACTACTGGGCCGCGCACGGATTCGTTGTCGTGCAACCGACTCACCTAGATTCGCGGACCCGCGCGCTGCCCGCGGACGACCCGCGCACGCCGGTCATCTGGCGGTTGCGGGTCGAGGATCTGCGGCACGTCATCGACCAGCTCGACACCGTCGAAGCGGCGCTGCCCGGGCTGGCGGGGCGGGTCGACCACAGCCGGATCGCCGTCGCCGGGCACTCCTGGGGCGCGCAGTCGGCGAGCATGCTGCTGGGCGCGCGCATCGTCGAGGCGGACGGCAGCGTCGGCGAGGATCTGTCCGATTCGCGGGTGTCTGCCGGGGTGCTGTTCGCCGTCACCGGCGTCGGCGGCGCGGACCTGTCGCCGTTCGCTGCCGAGCATTTCCCGTTCATGAGCCCGGATTTCACCGGACTGAAGGCGCCCGCGCTGATCGTCGCGGGCGACCAGGACGACTCGATGCTGTCCGTGCGCGGCCCGGACTGGTTCACCGACGCGTACCGGCTCAGCCCGGGGGAGAAGAGCCTGCTGACGCTCTTCGGCGCGGAGCACTCGCTCGGCGGCATCTCCGGCTACGAGGCCAAGGAAACCACCGACGAACACCCCGAACGCGTCGCGCTGCAACAGCGGCTGACCACGGCGTATCTCCGCAGCGCGCTCATTCCCGGCGACGACAGCTGGACCGGCGTCGAAGCCAGCCCGCTCGGCCGCGTCGAATCACACGAGTGAAAGGACTTCCCGCGATGACCACGAAGCCGCAGTTCGGCATCATGACCGCGCCGATGCAGACCAGCTACGCCGCGCTCCAGCAGGTCTGGCGTGAGGCGGACGCGATCCCGGCTATCGAGCACGCCTGGCTGTTCGACCATCTCCTGCCGATCGCCGGAGAACTGGACGGCCCGATTTTCGAAGGCTGGACGCTGCTTTCGGCGCTGGCCGCGCAGACCGAACGGCTCAGGCTCGGGCTTTTGGTGACCAGCAACCGATTCCGCCCGCCGGCGATGCTGGCGAAGATCGCCGCGACCGTCGACGTCGTGTCCGGCGGACGGCTCGACTTCGGCATCGGCGTCGGCTCCCGGCCGAGCCATCCGCTGGCTCGCCGGGAGTACGAAGCGCACGGCCTGCCGTACCTGGAAACCGGCGACGCGGTGGGCCGGTTCGCCGAGGCGTGCACCGTGATCCGGAAGCTGTGGACCGAGGACAAGCCGTTCGATTTCGCCGGCGAACACGTCCAATTGACCGGTGCGTTCGGCAACCCGAAGCCGGTGCAGCGCCCGCATCCGCCGTTCGTCATCGGCGGCCGGGCCCGTGCGACGCTGCGGGTGGTCGCCGAGCATGCCGACGTCTGGAACATCCCGGGCGGGGACATCGCGGACGCCGTCGAACGCAACGCGATGCTGAACGAGTACTGCACGGAAATCGGCCGCGACCCGGCGGAGATCACGCGCTCGATCCACCTGCCGGTGTCCTACGACGACCCCGCTCTCACCCGGGCGGCGATCGGGGAGGCGCTGGAGGCCGGGTTCAGTCACGTCGTGCTGGGGCTGTCCACGCCGTACCCGGCCGGGGTCGCGCAGTGGGTGGCGGACGAGTTGATCGCCAAGGCGGGTTAGGCGGTTTCTCAGCGGGCGGCTCGCTGGAGCCGAAGCTGCCAGCTCAGCCCGGCGTCCACGTTCCGTCCGCGGGAGGAACCGAGTTTCCGCGAGAATGGCCCCATGAGCGAACCCGCACCGCAGGTGCTCGACGATCTGCTGGCCCTCGCCCCGGTCGAGGAGGGAAAGCTGGGCCACCGCACGGTGCTCGACGCCGACGGCGTCCGGGTCATCGTGCTCGCGTTCGAGCAGGGCCACGTCCTCAAAGAACACCGCGCACCCCGCGCGCTCCTGCTGCAGGCCCTCGACGGGCATCTCCGGCTCACCGCCGCCGGGCAGACTGTCGACCTGCGGCCGGGCGGGCTGGTGCACCTTCCGCCGTCGATGCCGCACGCGGTGGAAGCGGTCGCGGACTCGCGGTTGTCGTTGACCCTGCTGGGCGGCTGAAGCGCCCGCCTTCCGGTGGTCGACCGGAGGGGATCCGCCGTGCCAAGATGACGCGCCTGAACGAGAAGGGGGCTCGGCAGTGGTGCTTGAGCAGGAAGTGAACACGGCGGGGCGGATCCGGCGGGTGGCGCTCGCCAGCGCGATCGGGACGACCATCGAGTGGTACGACTATTTCGCCTACAGCACGGCGACCGCCCTGGTCTTCAACAAGCTGTTCTTCCCGTCGCTTTCCCCGGCGTCCGGCACGCTCGCCGCGTTCGCGACGCTCGGGGTCGGGTTCGTCGCGCGGCCGCTGGGCGGGATCGTCTGGGGCCACTTCGGCGACCGCGTGGGGCGCAAGGCGATGCTGGTCGCCTCGCTGGTGCTGATGGGGCTCGCGACCGCGGGCGTCGGCGTGTTGCCGACCTACCACCAGGCCGGCGTCATCGCGCCGGTGCTGCTCGTCGTTCTCCGGGTGCTGCAAGGGGTTTCGGCGGGCGGCGAATGGGGCGGCGCGGCGCTCATGGCGGTCGAGCACGCGCCCGAGGGCAAACGCGGCCGGTACGGGTCCTTCTCGCAGATCGGTGTCCCGGCCGGGCTGATTCTGGCGCAGCTGGTGTTCTTCGCGGTGAACAACTCGCTGTCCCCGGACGACTTCCGGTCGTGGGGCTGGCGGATCCCGTTCCTGGTCAGCCTCGTGCTGGTGGCGGTCGGGCTGGTGATCCGGCTGCGCGTGGAGGAAAGCCCGGTGTTCGCGAAGCTGCGCAGCAGCGGCGAGCGGAGCCGGCTGCCGATCGTGGAGGTGCTGCGCGCGCGGCCGAAGCAGGTGCTCGCCGCGGCGGTCAGCTTCATCGCGAACACCGCGCTGGGCTACATCTTCTTCGCTTACCTGCTGTCGTACGGCACTTCGGTGCTGAAGCTGTCCAGCACGACGATGCTGGTCGTGGTGATCGTCGGCAGCGTCGTGTGGCTGGTGAGCATCGTCGCGGCGGCGATCTGGTCGGACTCGGTCGGCCGGAAACCCGTCTATCTCGCCGGTTCCGTGCTGCTGGTCGTGTGGTCGATCCCGTTCTTCCTGCTCGTGGACACCGCGCAGCCGTGGCTGCTGATCGTCGCGGTGGCGGTGCTGAACGTCGGCCTCGGCGCGACTTACGGACCGCAGTCGGCGCTGTTCTCGGAGCTGTTCGAATCCCGGTTCCGCTACAGCGGATCGTCGTTCGCCTACGCCGTGGGCGCGGTGCTGGGCGGCGGGTTCGCCCCGCTGATCGCGGCCGCGCTGCAGAGTTCGACCGGGACGTCGTTGTCCGTGTCGCTCTACATGGTGGGCGTCGGCGTGCTCAGCCTCCTTGCCGTGCTGGCGTTCCCGCGCAAACCGCTGGTGCCGGTCACAGCAGAGTGAGCGGCACCGCGTCGGCCATCCGCTGGTACCCGGCGTCGTTCGGGTGCAGGTGGTCGCCGGAGTCGTAGGCGGGAAGCATCGCGAGCGGATCGGCGGGATCGCGCACGGCGGCGTCGAAGTCGACGACGCCGTCGTAGATCCCGCTGGTCCGGATGAACGCGTTCACCGCCTGCCGGGTCTTCTCCAGCGTCGGGTCGTAGATCTTCCAGCCTTTGAACGGCGTCAGCGTGCCGCCGATGACCCGGATGCCCTGCGCCTTGGCCTGCGCGACGACCTGCCGCAGCGCGGAGACGATCATCGCCGGATCGGTCTGGTGCGGGTTCTGCTGGATGTCGTTGATGCCTTCGAGCACGATCAGCGTGCGGACGTCGCCGCTGGTCAGCACGTCGCCGGCGAGCCGGGAGAGGGCGTTGCGCCCCGAGGTGCCGCCGTCGAGCAGCAGCCGGTTGCCGCTGATCCCGGCGTTGAGGACGCCGAGCCGTCCGTGCAGCCGGTCGCTCAGCAGGTCCGGCCAGCGGCGGTTCGCGCCGGGCGTGGAGTGCGCGCCGTCGGTGATCGAATCGCCGAGCGTCACGACGGTGCCGCGCGCGGGCCCGCGGACGTCGACCTCGCTGACGTAGTGCCACACCGCGGTTTGCTCGGTGAAGGACGCGCCGGACTCCTCGGCCGCGAAGTCGCCGGCGCGGGTGAAGAACGACGTCTGCTGGGCGAGCGGATGGTAGGTGACCGGACCGGACGGCGTCGGCACGTACGTGGTCACGAGGAGGTCGGCGTCGGCCGGAACGCGCAGCCACGCCGGGTCGCTCAGCACCTCGGCCCCGGGCGGAACGACCACAGTGGACTGTCCGCCGAACGTCAGCGTGCGCATCGTGCCGCCGGCCGCGCGCGGACCGTCGGCGGCGACGGCGAGCGTCACGTGGCCGAAGGTGAGCGGCGCGGTGCCGAAGGCGTTGGAAAGCCTTACCCTGGCCTGATTCCCGCCTGCGCTGGTGTGCACGACGTTGCGGATCGAGTAGTTCGGATACCCCTGCGGCGTGTTCGCCACCGCGGCCGCGGGCGACGCCGCCCACGTGCCGACCCAGCCGTGCGCCGCCAGGTCGCCCTCGGCGCTGCTCGACGCGGTGACCGAGCCCAGCGTGAGCACGGCGGCCGTGCCCAGAATCAGGATCCGTTTCATGGAGACACTGTGCGCGCGCCCGCGCGCCGCGGCATCCGCGGTCCCGGTCATCGGGTCGACAGAAAACCGGACAGGTTTTGCCTCCGGACGGGGGATACGACGGTGGTGGACCAGCCGAAAGGGGTTCACCATAGAGTGATGACAGAATCACAATGGGTATCGTTGTCCGGAAGTCTGCGTCCCGCACTGGCCGAAGCCGAGGTGCTCGGCCCGCTCGACGCGGATGCCACCGTCACCGCGACCGTCGTCCTGCGGCGCCGCGCCGAACTGGATGTGGCCGCGCTGAGCGAGCCGCTCGCCCCGGAGGACTTCGCCGACCGCTACGGGGCCAGCGCCGACGATCTCGACCTGGTGCGTACCGTCCTCACCGACGCCGGGCTCACCGTCACCGACACGCACGCCGGATCGCGCCGCGTCTCGGTCCGGGGCCCGGCGCGCGCGATGACGGCCGCGTTCAAGACCGAACTGAACCGGGTCCGCCACGGCGAGTCCGGCGAATTCGCCGCGCGCACCGGGGAACTGGAAGTGCCCGCCTCGCTCGGGGACGTTGTCGTCGCCGTGCTCGGCCTCGACGAACGGCCGCAAGCGCGGGCGATGTTCCGGCTGCACAAGGAAGCCGCCGGACAGGGCTACACCCCGGACCAAGTCGGCCAGCTGTACGGGTTCCCGGCCGACGCCGACGGCACCGGGCAGACCGTCGCGGTCATCGAACTCGGCGGGGGATACAAGCCGGAGGATCTCCAGAAGTACTTCGCCGGCTTGAAGATCACCGAACCGAAGGTGACCGCGGCCGGGGTCGACGGCGGCAAGAACGCGCCGACCGGCGACCCGAATTCGGCCGACGGGGAAGTGCTGCTCGACATCGAGGTGATCGGCGCGCTCGCCCCGGGAGCCGCGCAGGTCGTGTACTTCGCGCCGAACACCGACCAGGGCTTCCTGGACGCGGTGAGCACCGCGGTGCACGCGACGCCGACGCCGGTCGCGGTCAGCATCAGCTGGGGACAGTCCGAGGACCAGTGGACGCCGCAGGCCCGCACCGCGATGGACCAGGCGTTCGCCGACGCCGCGGCGCTCGGCGTGACGGTGTGCTGCGCGTCCGGCGACAACGGCAGCGCCGACGGGCAGACCGACGGGGCACAGCACGTCGATTTCCCCGCGTCGAGCCCGCACGCGCTCGCCTGCGGCGGCACCAAGCTCGACGGGACCCCACCGTCCACAGTGAACTCGGAGACGGTCTGGAACACCTCCGGCGGCGGGTCGACCGGCGGCGGCGTGAGCGACGCGTTCCCGGTGCCGGACTACCAGCAGGCCGCGGGCGTGCCCGCTCGGGCAGGCGACGGAAAACCGGGCCGCGGCGTCCCGGACGTGGCGGGCAACGCGGATCCGGCGACGGGGTACCAGGTCCTGGTCGACGGACAGCAGATCGTCGTCGGCGGCACGAGCGCGGTTTCGCCGCTGTGGTCGGCGCTGCTGGCGAGGCTGGCGCAGTCGGCGGGGAGCGGCTTCGGACTGGTGCACAGCAAGCTGTACGCCGGTGTCGGCGCGGGCAAGGTGCAGCCGGGATTCCGCGACATCACCGAGGGCAGCAACGGCGCGTACTCGGCCGCCGCCGGCTGGGACGCGTGCACCGGGCTCGGGGTGCCGGACGGGGCGGCGCTGCAGAAGGTTCTGGGAGGTAAAGCGTCCTGAATGGACAGTCGGGACCGGTCGGCCGCTACTGGCTGTCGCGGTCGAGGAGTTCGATGATCCGGCCGAGCGAGGCGTTCACCGAGGCGAAGCCCTGTCGCATCTCTTCTCGGAGGTCGACCTGGTCTTCGCGAAGCGCGTTGAGCGTGCCTGTGTGAGCGCATCCGCGACGAGCGGCGGGATCGCTCGCATCATCGTCAGCCATGCCGTCGATACTACGAAGCCGGTGGCTGCTCACCGCGGATCGGGCAGGCCGATCCGCACTGGCCCCGGCAGCCCGTGGCGACGGATGCGAAATCCGTCCACCGCGAGTTCGTCGTCGTTCGCAACCTTTCGCTCCGCTCGCCCGTAGAGGAGAGGGGAGCGAAAGGCGGGAGCGGACGGATGCGCGGGAAGATCGTCGCGATCGTGCTGGCCGGGGCGGCGGTGGTCGCGGCCGGGTGCGGAGCGCCGGCGGAACCGGAGGCCCAGGCGGCCGGGCTGCCGCTGGCGCCGTCGCCGGAACTGCCGACGCCGCCGGTGCGGCACACCCCGCCGAGCCCCTCGTGCTCAGTGGTCACCGGTGCGTGCGCGAGCCTTTCGCTGCGGCGCGCGTGGCTGATGGAGAACGGCAGGGCGGTGCGGTCGGTCCCGATGGAGCCGGGCGGGCCTGGCCAGCCGACTCCGGTCGGGACGTTCCGGGTGGCGTGGAAGGACCGCGTCCACCGCAGCGACGAGTACGGCGACGAGATGCCGAGCTCGGTGTTCTTCGCCCCGGGCGGCATCGCGTTCCACGCCGGGCCGCTCGACCGTCCGTCGCACGGCTGCATCCACCTCGCCGACGAGGACGCGGCGCTGTTCTTCGACCGGCTGCCGGTGGGGGCCGAGGTCGAGGTGGACAGGTGACCGGCCGGGTCAGCCCGCCTGGCCGATGTTGACCATCCAGGAGATGCCGAACCGGTCGGTGCAGGCGCCGAATTCGTCGCCCCACATCTGCTTTTCCAGCGGAACCGCCACCGTTCCGCCGTCGGACAGCTTTTCCCAGCAGCGGCGCAGCAGGTCGCCGTCGTCGCCGCTGAGGCTGATCGAGATGTTCGTGCCCGGGTTGTGCTCCATGCCGGGCGGCACGTCGGAGGCCATGAGCGTGAAGCCGTTCTCGCCCTCCAGCATCGCGTGCATGATGTTGTTCGCGTAGCCGGAGTCCGCGGGTGCGCCGGACTCTCCGAAGGTGTTCAGCGCCAGGTCGCCGCCGAACAGGTCGTGGTAGTACTCCATCGCCTCCCGTGCGTTGCCCGCGAAGCTGATGTACGGGTTGAGTCTCGAGGCCATCGGGCCCTCCTCAGTGCTGGACGGACTCGTATCGTCGCAGCTCCGAAGGGGCGCGACAACGGGATCCAGCCCGGTCGGGCGACCCCCGTCGCGGGCGTGCTCAGGGGTCGCCGGTGAGCTTGTCGCGCAGTTGTTCGAGCGTCTGCGACAGCAGCCGGGACACGTGCATCTGGGAGATGCCGACCTGCTCGGCGATCTGGGTCTGGGTGAGACCGCCGAAGAACCGCATCACCAGGATCGCGCGCTCCCGCTTCGGCAGTTCGCGCAGCAGCGGCTGCAGGGCCTCGTGGTTCTCGATGTGCTCGATCTCGGGGTCGTCGCTGCCGAGCGTGTCGGCGAGCAGCAGCGGTTCGGCGTCGTCGTGCACCGGCTTGTCCACCGACAAGGTCTGGTACGCGTGGCCCGCGACCAGCCCTTCGTGGACCTCGGAGAGCTCGAGGCCGAGGTGCTCGGCCAGTTCGGTGGGCGTCGGCGCGCGGCCGAGCGTCTGCGACAGGGTCGCCGAACCCCGGCTGAGCGCGAGGTGCAGTTCCTTGAGCCGCCGCGGCACGCGGACCGACCAGCCGGTGTCGCGGAAGTACCGGCGGATCTCGCCCATGATCGTGGGCACGGCGAAGGACAGGAAGTCCGGGCCGCGGTCCGGGGTGAACCGGTCGATCGCGTTGATCAGGCCGATCCGGGCGACCTGGACGAGGTCCTCGCGGGGTTCGCCGCGTCCGGTGAACCGGGTCGCGATGTGCTCGGCGACCGGCAGAAATTCGGTGACGAGCTGTTCGCGCAGCCGCGGCCGCTGCCCGTCGTCGGCGGGCAGAGCGGCGAGCTCCTCGAACAGCGGCGCGGTGTGCGCGTATTCGTCACGGTGGCGGGTGACGGGCTGCTGATTCACCCGCTCGCCTCCCGGTGCAGGTCGAGGTCGAGGGTCAGCGCGTACCCGTCGTCGGCGGCGTCCGGCACGCAGCGCGCGGACACGTTCGCGGCCAGCGTGGTCAGCACGTGCCAGCCGAAACTTCGCTCGCTCGGCGGCTCCGGCTGCCGGGTGCGCGTCTTGACGGTGAACCGGATCCCTTCGGGCGAGACAGTGAACTGGCAGGTCATCGCCGCCCCGGGGGCGGCTGTCGAAACAACCTGGGCGCATGCCTCGTCGACCGCCATCTTGGCGTCAGCGATGGCGTCGAGCCCGTAATCGGCCCGCGCGGCGACCGCCTGCGCGAGCATGCGGACAAGCGGGATCTGGTAAGTCTCCGCCGGAAGCCGCAGCTCGATCACCTCGTCGAGCAAACGGTCCACGGCTGGCATGCCGCCGCTGGCGCGGCTGCCGGGTCCCTCGTCGTTCATGGCTCCCGCATACCCAGACGAGGCCCGATCGACACGTGCGCCAGGGATTCCGGTTTGTGCGCCGCGGCACGTTTACGGCGGGCTCGTGCCGGTCTGCGCCGGCTGCCCGGGTGAATCCGGCGTGATGCGCGCGGCGATTTCGCGTGACAAAACGCCGGACGTTGGGTAGTCAGCAGGGAGGACCTTTTCGGAAGCGGGGTGACCCCCATGGTGCAGGTGCGCGTGCAGGGACTGGCCGTGGTGGCGCAGGAGTCGGCGCCGGTCGTGCTGCTGCGCGAGGAATCCGGCTCGCGCCGCTGGCTCGCCATCACCATCGGCGCGCCGGAAGCGCAGGAACTGGCCGCCGCGCAGGAACACGTCGTGTCCGCGCGGCCGGGGACGGTCGAGCTGATCATCGAGGTGCTGGCGGCGCTGGGCCAGAGCGTGGAACGGGTCGAGATCACCCAGCTGCTGGACAGCATCTTCCACGCGGACCTCGTCCTGTCCGGCGGCGCGCGCGTCTCGGCCCGCCCGAGCGACGCGATCGCGATCGGCCTGCGCACGCATGCCCCGCTGGAAGTCGCGGAAGCGGTGCTCGACGAGGCAGCGGTCGACGTGACAGTGGCGGCGGGCGACGAAACCGCTCTCGACGCGGCTGCCGACCTGGAGGAACCGGCCGAGGCGACCGAGGACGAGATCCGCCGCTTCCGGGACTTGCTGGACGACGTGAGCCCGGAGGACTTCCGCGACCCGGACGCGTGAGTCTCGGTCCGTGGTTCGCCGCTTGCGGGATCTGCTGGACGACGTGAGCGCGGGGTCTTTCCGCGGACGCCCGTGGTTCGTTGTCTGCCGGTTGCGGGATCTGCCGGACGATGTGCAGAATTTTCCGCGATCCGGACGCGTGAACCTCGGCCCGTGGCTCACTGTGTCCTCAGTGGACGGTCAAGCCGTCCCGGCGGGCCGGGGCAGCGGGATCTCGGTGAGCCCCTCGGCGGCGCCGGACCGCACGCAGTCCAGGGGGAAGAGCGAGAACAGCCGCCGGACCGTGGGGGCGGTGCCCGGGTCGACGTAGAAGTCCTTGTCCGCTCCCGCGGCCAGGAGTTTCAACCGGATCAGGACGCGCAGCCCCGCGACGCCGAGGAAGGTCGTCCGGCGCAGGTCGACGATCACCAGGCTGACGGTGCTCCGCAGCCGCGCCTCGACGACCTCGGCCAGCCGGGGCGCGGTGGCCAGGTCGACCTCCCCGGACACCTCGACGACGGCGGTCCCCGGAGCGGGGTGGCCCACGCGCAGCCGAAGCATCCCCGTCGGGTCCGAGGGAAGCGCGGGCAGTCGGGCAATGTGCGCGGCGGTCATCACGGCACTCTCTCTGAGCCGCGCACAGGGCTGCGGCGGAATGCCGGACCGGCCGGCACCGGGCATCCCGGCGCGCGGGACGAATCACACGGTGGCTGGAGGCTCAACCACCCTCCACCGTAGCTCTCCCGAGCGGCCGAGGGAAGCCGCCGAAGGGGGACGACCGGCGGGCGGGCGGTGGTTGAACGATCAGGCAACTGCGGGGGATCGCTGGTGTGCGGGCTGGAAACGGTGGCTGGGAAAGATGATTCGGTGGCGGCGGGGAGTTTCTCGCTGGCGGGCGGGGATCGGGTGGGGGAGGCGCTGATCGGATTTCGTTGCCGCGCACGAGGACACTTGCGGCCGGGCTCGGCTGTGCCTCAACCGAGGGGCGCGGTTGTCCCTCGGCACGGTGGAAAGCGCTTCCGCGCCCGGCCGGCTCGGATGGCCCCGATCTGCTGCTGCCCGCGCGGGCATTCCCCGACGGCACGGATCCGGTTACCGTGCGCAGCCCAACTGGCTCGGCTACGCCTCGGTCCGGCTGTCGTGGCGCGGGATTCGGTGACCGCGCGCAAGCTCAACCGGCTCGGCTCTACCGCAACACCTCTGTTCCGGCCCGGTTACTCGCGCCCGGTCCGGCGGTGCCGGTTCGACTGCTGCGCGCGAGCCCGGCTGGCTCGGCCACGCCTCGATGCGGCTGCTGCGGTCGGTGGGTGTGGTCGGGCGGGGCGGGCTGGGTTGCTGCGGGCGAGCCCACCTGGCTCGGCCGCGCATCGAGGCGGTTGCTGCGCTCCCGCGGGCGTGGTCAGGCGGCGTGGGCTGGGTTGCTGCGGGCGAACCCAGCTGGCACGGCCACACCTTGATCCGACAGGCACCCGCACCGCGTGAACCCCACCGCCGCAAGCAAAACCCTGCCCGGTCAACCCCCGATCCGAGACGGTCCGGCGTCCACGACCTTCAGCGAAAGGTCCAGCGGATCGAAGTGGATCAGCGATTCCATCCACCACGTCATCCCCGCCTCCGCGAGCGCCGCGAGATCCACCGCGACCGGTTCCTCCCACGCCGGGCTCGCGTTGCCGGACACCGCGACCTCATAGGGACGATCCGACGGCCGCACTTGAGCAACCAGACTGGCTAGCTCCGCGGGAGGCAACGGCTGAGGCCCAGGAAGCGGGAAAATCCCGTCACTCCCCGCGGCACGCCGGAGAACCCGTTCATGCTGGGTCGTGCTGGCAGTCCACACCGGAATGGGGTACGGCTCCGGGTCGGCGGCATCGAGGGACACCCGGTAATGCGAGCCCTCGTGCCGCAAAGCCTCCCCGGCCCACATCGCGCGGATGATGTCCATCGCCTCGTCCGTTCGCGACGACAGTTCGGCGGGCGAGGACGGATCGCCGAAGCGGCTGAAGTCGCCGGTTTCGTCCGAGCCGATGCCGGTTCCCAGGATCAGCCGGCCGCGGGACAGGCGGGCGAGCGTCGCGGCTTGCCGGGCCAGGAGCCACGGGCGGCGGCGGCTCGGCGGCGTGACCATCGGGCCCAGCAGGACTGTGCTGGTCGCCTGCGCGATGGCGGCGAGGGTGGTCCACGTGTCGGCGATCGGCGGCATCGCGGGCACCACGTGGTCCCACAGGAACACGCCGTCCCAGCCGGCGGCTTCGGCTCGGACGGCCAGGTCGACCAAGGCGGCCGGATCGCCGAACGGGCCGAAAGGCGGCAGGTAGAGGCCGTAGCGGACGTGGTCGGTCACAGGAGATCCCCCTCCGGATCGGTCGAACAGCACCGTATCGGGAGACACCGACAAAAAACGGGCCCGAGATCTTCTTCCGGCATCCGCCGTTCGGACGTTGCCCGCTCACCAGACCCTAGGTTACGGTGACCTATGTGTGGACCGACGTGCTCCTGCTCGCGAAGCTCGCCGAGCGGCCGTGGCACGGCTACGAACTGCGCAAGCAGATCGAGGAATCCAGCGGCCGCACGCTGTCGAACAACTCGCTTTACCCCGCGCTGCGGCGCTTCGCCGAGGCAGGCGCGGTGACCCGGACCGCCGAGCCGCAGGAAGGCCGTCCGCCGCGGCACGTGTACACGATCACCGACGTCGGGCGGGAGCTGCTGCACGATCTGCTCGCCGACCTGCCGCCGGAGCTGGCGGGCGATCCGGCCGAGTTCCTGGCGCGGCTGGCGGGATTCGGCAGGCTCACCCCGGAGGAACGGCTGCGCGTGCTGGACGCCCGCCAGGCCGCCGTCGCGGCGCAGCGGGACCGGCTCGCCAAGCTCGGCGCGGGGCAGGCCGATCCGTGGAGCCGCCTCGTGCTGGCCGAGGTGCAGCGCCGCGCCGAGAACGAACAGGACTGGCTCGCGTCGTTGCGCACGCGGGCGGGCTGACCCGAGGAGGACCCCGCATGTCTACCCCCACCCAGCTGCCGTTCGCGAGGCCGAACGTCCTGGACATCGCGCCGCTGTACGAAGTCCTGCGCCGCGAAGGCCCGATCGTCCCGGTGACGACCCCGGCGGGCGACCCGGCCTGGCTCGTCACCGCGTACGAACAGGCCCGGGAAGTGTTCGCGGACAACCGGTTCGGCCGTTCCCACCCGCATCCCGAGGACGCCTCGACGGTCTCCGACGCCGCGGTGCTCAACGGGCCGCAGGGCGATTTCGAGACCGAGGAGCGGGAGCACGCCCGGCTGCGCCGCCTGCTGGTCCCGGCGTTCTCGGCGAACCGGATGCGCCGCCTCGGCAGCCGGATCCAGGAACTGACCGATCGCTGCCTCGACGGGATGGAAGCCGCGGGCTCGCCGGCGAATCTGCACGAGCACCTGTCGTTCCCCTTGCCGGTGCTGGTGATCTGCGAACTCCTCGGCGTCCCGTACGAAGACCGCGAGAAGTTCCGCGACCTCTCCGACCGCATCGGCGTGCTCGACAGCGGCGGCGACGCCGAGGTGGCGATGACCGAGTTCACCGCCTACATGTCCGGCCTCGCCGACGCGAAACGCGCGAACCCGGGCCAGGACGTCGTCTCGGACCTGGTCGCCGCGCAGGCGGACGACCCGACGTTCACCGACGACGACCTCGGCAGGCTCGCCGCCGGATTGCTGTTCGCCGGCCACGAGACCACGTCGAACCGGATCGACCTCGGCGTGCTGTTCCTGCTCACCGACCTCGCCCGCCGCGACGCGCTGGCCGCCGACCCCGATGCGCGCGTGCACGCCACCGTCGAGGAGATCCTGCGGATGTCCGCGCCCGGCGGTCTCGGGCTGCTCCGGTACGCGCACGAGGACGTCGAGATCGGCGGCGTCCGGATCCCGCGCGGCGACGCGGTGATGATCTCGACCGCGTCTGCCAACCGCGACCCGGCGGTGTTCGCCGACGCGCACGAGTTCGACGCGGACCGCAAACCCAACTCCCACATCGCTTTCGGCTACGGCGGCTACTTCTGCATCGGAGCCAGCCTCGCCCGCACGGAGCTGCGCGTGGTGTTCACGACGTTGTTCCGCCGCTTCCCGAACCTCCGCCTCGCCGTGCCCGCGGACGAGCTGGAAGTGCGCTCCAACCGGCTCACCGGCGGGGTTTCGCAGGTCCCGGTCGTGTGGTGACGTCAGACTGACTCGATCGTGGCGCTTCCGGTGTTGACGAACGGATGCGTGGCACTCACGGTGATCGTGCCGGGGGTGCCGCGCATCGAGCGGACCCACACCGCGGCCGCGCCGCCGAGCGCGCCGAAGTCCAGGTAGGGGTCGCCGATCAGCACGCCGGGCCCCGTCGCCGAGACCGCCAGCACCCCGCGCGCATGCGGTCGCGGAGCGCCGTACCGGTCGAGCAAGCGCAGCGCGACCCGGGTGGTGTCCGCGCCGTCGGCGACGAGCTGGTCGTCGTCGGCGGTCACCGCGATCGTGTCGTACGCCGGATCCGCGCTGAATCGCCTGCGCAGCACGGTTTGCCCGCCGATCCGGCCTTCGACGGTCAGCTCCGGGCGCGTTCGGCCGTTCACCCGCAGGTCCACCGGGAACGGTGGATACGCCAGGTGCGGAAACCGTGCGCGATCAGGATGCACGGTGACCGGGCGCTTGCCCGCGACAGTCACCACCAGCACCTCGCAGTTCGACCAGATGATCGCGTCGCGACCCGGCCCGTCCGGCGGGGAGCCCGGGCCGAAATCCCAGTAGAAAGCCGGTTCGATCACCGCGCCGCGGGACGGATCGCGTTGCGCCCGGTAGAACGCCGCGCCCAGTTTGGGGATCCGGAAGAAGTCCATCACGCCGGGGTATTTCACGCCGCGATAGTGGTGGTACCAGCCGGAGGGATAGTCGAAACCGCACCAGCCCAGCAGGCCGCTGTAGCGCGGATCGGACGCGGCGTGGTCGTGCACCCAGGCGTGCAGCATGCTCTGTTCCCGTTGCACCGCCGGGGGATCCGTCCGCCGGAAGTACGCGGAGCCGACGAGCGTGCCGATCGCTTCGCTGACCAGGTACGGAACCCCGCGCCGCGGCGGGCGCAGCGGAGGCGGCGAACCCGGCGGACGCGGACGGCTGTAGTCGTTGAACGAGAACACCCCGCCGGCCGCTTTCACCGGGTACAGCGGCGAAACGTAACCGCGCTCGCCCGCGACCGCGCCGGTGCACGGCCGCATCGGGTCGAGTTCCGCGGCGAGCTGGTCGGTTCTCCCGTACAGCGCGTATTGGCCGAGCGTCTCGTTCACCCGGGTGCCCCACACGATGATCGACGGATGGTTGCGGTCGCGCACGATCATGTCGTGCACGTCGCGCACCGCCAGCTCCTGCCACGCGGTGTCGCCGACGTGGTCCCAGCCCGGCAGTTCCTCCCACACCAGGATGCCGAGTTCGTCGCAGGCGTCGAGGAACGCGGTCGCCTGCGGATAGTGCGAGCAGCGCACCATCGTGCAGTTCAGCTCTTCTTTCAGCAGCTGAGCGTCCCGGCGCTGCACCCGGTCCGGCATCGCGCCGCCGACGAACGGGTACCACTGGTGCCGGTTGAGCCCGAACAGCTTGAGCGGCCGCCCGTTCAGCCGGAAACCGTCCACAGTGAACTGAGCGTCGCGCAATCCGGTGCGCACGGGGTAGGTGTGCACCTTCCGGCCGTCGACCGCGAGGGTGACGAGAATGTCGCACAACGCCGGATCGTCCAGGTCCCACAGCTGCACCGCGTCGAGGCCCTGCAACGACACCGTGACCTGGGTGTCGCCCTTCGGCAGGCCGGTGAGGTCAGTGTAGGAGGACGCGACTTCCGCACCGTGCTGGCTGAGCGTCGCGGTGAGCCGAACGGGGCCTTTGACCGCCTTCGCCGAATCCACGGTGCAGTGCAGCAGCACCTCGCGGTTCGGCGTCAGCACGGCGATCTGCTGCGCGTACACATCGGACAGATACGTCTGCGGCACGCCGGTCAGCCGGACTTCGCGGTACAGCCCGGCCGGCTGGTAGAAGTCGATGGCCGTCGGGTGCGGGAATTCCGGCAGATCCGGCGGCGTGTTCTGCTGCCAGCGGCCGTCGACGACCACCGCGAGCACGTTGTCCTTGTCGGTCAGCAGGCCGGTGACCTCGCAGCGCAGCGGCAGGTAACCGCCGCTGCGCATCGCGACGCGGCGGCCGTTGAGATACACGGTCGCCGCGCTGAGCACCCCGTCGAACTGGAGGAACGCCCGGTTCCGGCGCAGCTGCGCGGGCGCGAGGAAATGCTGCCGGTACACCCAGACGTGCTGCCAGTCCGACGGGTCCCAGTCCTGCCAGGACAGCGGAACCACGCAGTGCGGCACCGAAACCAGCGCCATCGCGCTGTCGTCGAAGTCCGGATCGGTGCTGCCCGCCGTGTACGGCCCGAAAAGCCAGTCCGCGCCGAACCCGTCCCGCGCCACCGGGGGCGCGGGACGGGAAAGCGCGGCCGCGAGCGCGCCCGAGCCGGCGAGCACCGCGCCGGCCCCGAGCAGGAAACCTCGCCGGGGGTGCGCGGCGAGCCAGGGGGCCCGCCCGGAAGGTTCGTCCGTCATCCCCGCCGACGGGCGATTCCGGGACGGGGCGCGGAAGATCCGCCGGAAAGCGTCGACGCGTGCATGGGCGCGAGCTTACTTCCCGTGCTGTTCAGAAAAGGTCAGCTGTTCAGCAGAGGTCGGCGAGCCGGTCGACCTGGCCGGGATCGCTGCCCCAGCAGTAGAGCATCACCTCGTCCGCGCCGAGATCGCGGTACGCGCGGACCGCGGCGCGGATGTCGCCGGGCGTGGTGAGCATTCCGCTCACCATGTGCTCCGCCATTTCGGTGAACGCGTAGTACGCGTGCATTGCCGTTTTCGCTTCGTCCGCGACGGAATCCGGGCCGACCGCGACGTTCACCTGCGCGACGAGCCGCGGTTCGCCCTTGCGGCCGTGGTCCCGCCAGTCGCGGCGCACAGCGTCGAACAGCCCGCCGACCCACGACGGGGGAGCGGCGGCGAGCAGCCCGTCGCCCCAGCGGGCGACGCGGGCCAGCGCCTGGGGTTTGAACGCGCCGATCAGCAGCTCCGGACCGCCTTCGCGGGCCGGTGCCGGGCCGATCGGACCGGCTTCGGCGCTGTACGGCGCTCCGGACCACAGCCGGTACAGGTCGGCGAGCTGCCGATCGAGACGGCGGCCGCGTTCGCGCAGCGGGGTGCCGGCGGCGTGGTGGTCGTCCTCGCGGCCGCCGACGCCGATGCCGAGCACGAACCGGCCGCCGCTCATCCGGTCGAGCGTGGCGGTCTGCTTGGCGAGCAGCGCGGTCTCGCGCAGCGGGGCGAGCAGGACCTCGGTCTGCAGCCGGATGCGGGTGGTCGCGCCGGCCAGCACGGAGAGCGCGGTGAGCGGCTCGGGATTGTCGTAGACGAGGCGGTCGAGCAGCCCGAGCGTGCTGAACGGGCCGGCGTCCGCGCGGCGCGCCCAGTCGAGCAGGGCGGCGGGGTCGCTGACGGGCAGGCCAATGCCGATGGACATCGGAGAACCTCCGGTAAAACGGGTCGACAACTACAGGGTTGCCGCCCGCTCCTGGACCTGGATGTCTTCAGGCTGGCCGGTCCGCTCTGCGGCGTACTTCCGGGGACCGTTCCATCGGAGTGCCCGCAGCTTATCCGGCGGCGCTCGGGCTGGGCAACGCGTTTTCCAGCACGGCCAGCAGCTCGGTGAGCGCGGGGCCGAGCGGCAGGTCCGCGCGGACGGTCGCGTGCTCGTCGCCGCGGGTCTGGCCGCGGTTGACGATCACCACGGGTTTGCCGGCTTTCGCGGCCCGCCGGACAAACCGCAGGCCGGACATGACCGTGAGCGAAGATCCGAGCACCAGCACCGCGGATGCCTCGTCGACCATCCGGTAGCACCGCTCCACGCGGGCGCGCGGCACGTTCTCGCCGAAGAACACCACGTCCGGTTTCAGCACGCCGGAGCAACTGGTGCAGGGCACGGTGCGAAAGGTGCGGACGACCTCCTGGGCGAGTTCGACGTCGCCGTCCGGATTGATCCGCGTTGCCGTGCCGCCGAAATCCGGGTTCGCCGCGCGCAGCCGGGCGTCGAGGTCTTCGCGCGCGGTGGTGCGACGGCAGTCGAGACAGACGACGCGGTCGAGGTTGCCGTGCAGTTCGACCACGCCGGGAGTGCCGGCCGCGCGGTGCAGGCCGTCGACGTTCTGGGTGATGACGCCGGAGACCCAGCCGCCCGCGCGCAGTGCGGAAACGGCTCGGTGCCCGTCGTTCGGCGCGGCCCGCGCGATGGTGCGCCAGCCGAGGTGGCTGCGCGCCCAGTAACGCTGGCGGCCCGCCTCGCTGGCGACGAATTCGCCGTACGTCATGGGCGTGTGGTTGCGGAGACTGCCGGTTTCGCCGCGGTAGTCAGGTATGCCGGATTCGGTGGAGAGGCCCGCGCCGCTGAGCACGAGCACCCGCCGCCCGGCGACGATCTCGGCCACGTCCGCGACCGTGCCCGTGCGCGGCAGCGGTTCGCCAGGTCCGGCCCAGGTCAGCGTCGGTCGCGTGCGCACGCCGCCAGTCTAGCGACCGCCCTCCCGGAAACCGGGCGATTGGTTTTCCGCGCGGCTGGGTACCAAAGGCCACATGTGGTTCGCGCTGGCTACCCCCGTGGTCGTGATGGTCGCCGCCGTGCTCATGGAATCCGTGGAGCGACATTGCCTGCGGACTCCGAGCGGGGCGGTCCGGCGTCCGGTCGAACGGGCGGCGCTGCGGGAAGCGTCGATGCCGGTCGTAGCCGTCGGGGCGGCTCGGCTCAGGCAGCGGACCGCCTGAACGCCCACGGGCCGGAGGGGCCGGTGTTCTTGGGAGGAACACCGACCCTCCAGCCTGCGGGCGAGGCCCGCGCTCTCCCCGTCGGGGTGGGAGAGCGCGGGCCCCTTTTTCTTCCGGCCCGGAACCCGTTGGTGTTCCGGCGAAACCTAGCGCGCGGCGTCCTGGGTGAGCTGCCGGTACCAGTCGTCGTACGGGTGGTTGGTCGCCGGGTAGTTGACCAGCGGATCGGTGGCCAGGCCCGCGTTGTCGAAGTCCCAGCCGCGGACGACGTGCCCGCTCTTGCGCGCAGCGACCAAAAACGCTGAATCCTTCGCCGGAGCCCCGTAGAACAGCCCGTCCTGGAGTTCGGCCGGGTCGCCCTGCTGGTATTCGTCGAACGCCACCTGCTGGTACTGCACGCGGCCGCCGGTGACGAGATCCGTGGAGTACCGCAGGGTTTGCGCCGGGGTGGAACCGTCGGCGCCGGTGGCGACAGAGATTCGCCCAGCGTTCGCCTTGTCGTAACGCGGATCGGACGTTTTCGCGTTGCCGGTCCAGGTCACGGTCTCGCCGGAGAGGGTGCCGCGCCACTGCCAGTTCTGGCCGCTCGACTGGCTGCGGTGGATTTCGCGGAGCCCGGAGCTGGTGAACGCGACGGTCGGCAGCACGCCGTTGTCGTACTGATGGCTTGCCGACCAGCGGATTTCACCGTCCGCGCCCAGCTGGCCGGTGTGGTACCAGAGGGTGGTGGCGCTCGGCGACTGGTGCACCTCGACGATCCGGCCGGAGCCGTCCAGCGCGACCGCCGGGGTCTGGCCGCTGTCGTAACGGCCGTGGCGCTGCCAGGCGACGCGTCCGTCGGCGCCGAGCTGTCCGGTCCAGTACCAGAGCGCGCCGCCGCCGGAATCGTGCACCTCGACGACCTGGCCGCGGCTGTTGATCGCGACCGCGGGGTGGTACCCGACGTCCCGGCGGTACGCGGCGCGCGTGCCGCCGTCGCCCGACAGCAGCGGAAGGACCCTGCCGCGCAAGGAATCCGTGGTCGCTCCGGTGCGGTAGGCGGCGGGGGAGAGCAGCCGCGGACCGAACGCGGCACTCAGTTCGGCGTTGACCGCGGCCAGGTTTCCGGCGGCGAACGAGTCGTTGTCGGTGAGGTCGTCCTTCAGGTCCAGCATGACGACGATCGGCGCCGCGTCCGGGTGCGCGGCCGACCAGCTGTTCACCACGCCGAGCCAGTCGCGGAGGCTGTCGGACGCGGGGTTGCCCGCGTGGTCGACCAGGTCGCCGGGCGAGCTGTGGCCGATCCCGTAGTCGTGCCGGGTGGCGTAACCGTTGTCGTGGATGTCGAATTCGATGAACCGGACACCGTGGTCGAGCTGGTAGGAGATGGACCCCTTCGCTCCGTCGACGTTGCCGGAGTAGCTGTTGTGCGTCGCGGCGAAGACGGTGTCGGAGAAGGGCTGCGCGGCGTTCGCGGGCGCGGCGCCGAGCGCGGTGACGGCGGCAGCGGTGAGCGCGATGGTGCGTAATCGGTGCATTCAAACCCCCAGGTCGGCTGGACAACCGGCGAAATACTGGCGATCTTGGCAGAGATTCATGGCATGTTCTGGGGATGCAGGAAAACGACGAGGAAACCTTCGCCGAGCACGTCGCCGAGCTGTTGTCCGATTTGCCCGGAGTCGAAGCGGTGGCGCTGGGCGGTTCGCGGGCGCGCGGCACCCATCGGCCGGACAGCGACTGGGACTACGCGGTGTACTACCGCGGCGCGTTCGATCCGGACGACCTGCGCGCGCTCGGCCTGCCGGGCGAGGTGTCCGGCCTGGGCGAATGGGGCGGCGGGGTCTTCAACGGCGGCGCGTGGCTGACCGTGCAGGGACGGCCGGTGGACGTGCACTACCGCGACCTGGACGTGGTCGAGCACGAGCTGGCCGAGGCGGAGAAGGGCCGGTTCCATTGGGAGCCGCTGGCGTTCCACCTGGCCGGGATCCCGAGTTACCTGGTGGTGGCGGAGCTGGCGCTGAACCGGGTCGTGCGCGGGGAACTGCCGAGGCCAGAGTATCCGGAGCTGTTGCGGGAAAACGCCCCCAAGTTCTGGCGCGCTTCGGCGGCGCGGACGTTGGAGTACGCGAAGGCCGCGTACGTGCGGCACGGCCGGGTCGCGGAGGCCGCGGCGTCGGTCGGCGTGGCGGCGATGCAGACCGGGCACGCGGTGCTGGCCGCGAAGGGAGAGTGGGTGACGAACGAGAAAACCTTGCTGGAACGGGCGGGTTTGCGCGCACTGGACGACGTGGTGGCGGGGATGGGGCACGACCTGCCGGGGGCGTTCGCGACCGCGTGCGCGTTGCTCGGCCAGGCGGGCGGAGCCGCGTAACCCGGAAAACCCTGATGGCGCAACGGTTTCCGCTCGCCAAACCTCGCCGGACGGCACGGATCCGTTTCATTTCGCCGGTTTCGGGTATATGACCGCAGCACGGCTGCGGCCGCCGCGCCGTGGCGAGCCGCACCTGCTGAACGGAGGAACGCCCTATGCCAGAGTCCGAGCCGGTCGCGAAGGATCCGGACAAGGGATACGTAGCGCTGCTCGGCTGGTCGCTCAACGCGGTCGAGGCGCTCGACCGGTTCGACCGCCGCTACGTCGTGGTCGCCCCGGACTGGGCGGAGAAGTACTGCGTGGACCACGACATCCCGTACGTGTCGTGGAATTTCGAGCGGCTCAACGACCGGTCGATGGAGATCGCCGAGATCCTGCACGAGGAAGGCGTCGACGTCGCCATCCCGCTGTTCGAGGAGACGGTCGAGTGGGCGGGCGCGATCAACTCGGTGCTGATGGACAACCCGCGCCTGTTCGGCCAGGCGATGCTGCTGCGGGACAAGGCGCTGATGAAGCGGCGCGCGCAGCTCGGCGGCATCCGGGTCGGGATCTTCGAGGAGGCGCACGCCCGAGACGACGTCGTCCGGTTCCTCAAGCGGGTCAACCAGACGCTGCTCAAGCTCGACGGCGACCCGAACGACCCCATCCACCTCAAGGCGTTCGACAAGGCGGGCTGCCTCGGCCACCGCGTCATCCGCACCCCGGACGAGATCGACTCGATCCCGGAGGAGGAGTTCCCGGTCCTGATGGAATCGCACCTCGACGGCTGGGAGTTCGCGGTCGAGGCGTGGATCCACAACGGCAAGGTCAAGTTCCTGAACATCTCGGAGTACGTCACGCTCGGCTACTCGGTGTTCGTGCCGGCGACCCCCGAGCTGGAGCGGTACCGGCCGCAGATCACCGCCCAGATCGAGAAGCTCGTCAAGACCTTCGACATCGAGTTCGGCTTCGTGCACCCGGAGTACTTCGTCACCAGCGACGGCGAGATGTACTTCGGCGAGGTCGCCTACCGGCCGCCCGGGTTCAAGGTCTTCGAGCTGCTCGAACGGGCCTACGGCTTCAACGCCTACCAGGCGCTCGTCCTGTCCTTCGACCCGAAAACGACGGAGGAGGAGATCGACGCCTTCTTCCCGCGGGAGGTCGTCGACGCGACCGGCGTCGCGGGCTGTTTCGGTGTGTACCCTCGCCGTCGGGTGGTCAGCGAGCTGCGGATCCCCCAGCAGACCGAGGACGACGACTACTACGAGTCGCACGACCTGACCGCGCCGCTGGAGGAGACGGTCACGAAGAGGACCGCGTTCGGCACGCACTGGGGTCTGCTGTACTTCTTCGGGGACGACGCCTACCGGATGCGCGACCTGCTGAAGGAACAGGAAGAACTGGACTTCTACGTCTGAGCACGGACGAGTCCGCCACCCCGACCGAAGGACGCACTTGGAGCCGAACGCCGACGTCACCGGCACGACTGCGACGCTGGCCAAACGCGTGGCGTCGCTCGACGACGCGGTCGCGGCCATGGCCGCGACCCGCGACTTCGGCAAGCACACGAAGCTGCGCCGGGTGCTGGAGGCGCTGCGGCGGGTGCTGCTCCAGCCGGACGGCGCGGCCGCGGTCCGGGCGAGGGCGCGGGCGCTGGAGGAGGCCGGGGTTTTCCAGGGCACCGACTGGGACACCCCGGAGATCCTGATCCCCGCGCTGGTCGGCCCCGGGCTGCACAGCGGGAACTCCGACACCGTGGTGATCGAGGCGACCAGCGAACTGCGGATGCTCGCGGTCGCGTGCGGCGACTACGAGCATCCGACGCTGCCCGCCGAGGACGCCCGCGTGTTCCTGTCGCAGGTGCTCGGGGCGAACCTGGAGCTGCTGTTCACGCCGCCCAGCGAAGCGGAGCGGACCCGGCAGGGCCGGACTGCGCAGCTGATCCGCGACCTGCTGCGGTACCTCGCCGACCAGATCGGCTACGACAGCATCCTGGACAAGGTGGTCGAGGAGATCTGGCGGATCCTGCGCCAGCGCCCGATCCAGGTCGACCAGGTCAAATCGCTGATCACGCGGATCTCGATCTACCGCGGCGACCCGGACGTCGACCTGGGCGGTTCGTCGGTGCAGGGCCTCGACCGGCTCATCACCAGCCTGTTCGGGACCACCGAGGCGTGCCGGGAGGACCCGGGCGTCGACGTCTTCCGGGCGCGGCTCGAGGCAATGGACGCGGCGAGCCTGCAGTACGAGGCGACCGGGTTCGCCCGGGCCATGCACGACACCGGCCTGGTGTCGCCGTACCACGCCGAACTGCTGCGGTACCTCGCGCACGAGAGCGACTACCTCGTCGGCGAAGCGCTCGGCCTGTCCGACGTGGGCCGGAACTGCCTGATGCGCTACCACGACCTGGTCCACCGGCTGATCGAGGAAGCCGTGCACCCGCAGACCGCGCAGTGCGTCTACGGGCTGGCGCTGCTGCTCGACCGCGGCATCCTCTACGAACCGCCGGTCGTGCCCGCGCTGTGGCGGCAGCTTGCGCTGGAGCTGTCGACCGCCGCCCGGGAACGGCTCGCGCTCGTGTTCGGCGACCAGCCGAGGCCCGAGGCGCGGCTGCTCGCGGGCGTGCTATCGATGCTGGGCCAGCCGCTCGGCGTCGGACAGGGCGACAACCCGACCTGCCAGTCGGCGCGGGCGCTGTCGATGTGGGCCTACAACGACCCGGACTACCTGCTGCAGGTCGTGGTGTGGGCGGCGCGCGACGACGAGGTCGTCATGCACTTCGAAGGACAGCCGGTGTCGTCGAAGGAAAGCGGGGCCGGGCTGTCCGAGTCGCTGCCCGCCGACCTGGACCCGGTGTCGTCGCTCGTGGTGCCCCATCTCGACCGGATCTACGCCGAGATGGGCCGCCGCTGCGCCGACCGGCCGGGCGACCCGCACCGCTGGGTCAACCCCGAGTTCCACGGCTGGTGGGCCGCTCGGGGCTTCCGCATCAACGTGGACGTCGCCACCGGAAAACTGATCGACCTCGACGACTTCCTGCGGCAGTTCCACGCGAGCTACCACCCGTCCTACAACGGCGAGCAGCCGCTGATCCACCCGCAGCCGGCCGGGATCGCGGTCACCGACAGCGCCGCCCGCTACGTCGGCTGGCACGCGATCACGATCCTGCGCATCGCGCCCGATCCCGACGACGTGATGCGGGTGTACTTCTACAACCCGAACAACGACAGCGGCCAGGACTGGGGCGACGGCGTGGTGGTTTCGACCGCGGGCAGCGGCGAGCGGTTCGGCGAGGCCTCGCTGCCGTTCGACCAGTTCGCGTCCCGGCTCTACATCTTCCACGTCGACCCTCGGGAACACGGCGAGCCGGAGAAGGTGCCCGCCGAGGACGTCGCGCGGATCATCGGTTATCTCGAGCGCAGCTGGGGCGCGGACCGGCTGCCTGCCGGGAGTTTGCAGGCGGAGCCGCCGCAGAAGTGACCCTCTGCTGTCCACAATGGACTGTGGGCTGTTTTCGCGGATCCGGTTTTTGTCGGTGGTGCCTGTCATCATGGCCGCAGTCGATCTTGGAGGCGTGATGACAGGCTTACTGACCGAGTTGGCATGGCTGGATGATTACGGGCCGCTGCAGGACATCTTCTGTGTTTCGTTCGTGCGCGGGCTCGATCCGCCCGAGGTG
Source organism: Amycolatopsis sp. VC5-11 (assembly GCF_037034185.1). Classification (NCBI taxonomy): domain Bacteria; kingdom Bacillati; phylum Actinomycetota; class Actinomycetes; order Pseudonocardiales; family Pseudonocardiaceae; genus Amycolatopsis; species Amycolatopsis sp. VC5-11. Next base: position 199,989 of record NZ_JBAGKF010000003.1, read on the forward strand.
GTGCGGCGGTTCGGTGGCGTCGGCGGCGAGCAGATGACGTTCGGGGAATTGAACAATCTGGTCGCCGGGTACGTCGCGCAGACCCAGGGCGGGAACGGCGGAGGGTACGTCGGCGTGGTGTCGTCCGGCGAATGGAGTGTCGCCGTCGAACCGTGGGGGTGGCAGGGGAATTTGCCGGAAGTCGTTGCCAGGCTTTCGAAAGACTGCGAGGTCGTTGCTGTGAACCGGCACGACTACGCCGAGGCGCACTTCGTGCACGCGGTGGACGGCACGGTCGTCGCTGGTTTCACTCCGCGCCTGCCGAGCCGGACGTACGGCAGCGAACCGGACCGGCTGCTCCCGGTGATGCGCGAGGCTGGGTTGGATCCTGGCCGGGATGAACGGCCGTCGAACCCGATAGCTGCGGCTTTCGCGGTGGCGGCGGGGGTGACCGGGGTGGTGTTTACGCCGGAGATGTTGGAGCGGTTGTTGCTGGTGGGGGATATCCGGACCTAGGTGCGTCGCATCTGCTTGCCGTGCTGGGGCTTTTGGTGACCGGCGACCTGCGATTGGTCAACGTGTTTGCTGGCCGGGATGTCGTGGTCAGGAGACGAGCACCTGGCGGTTGAGTGTGACGGCAGCTGGTGGACTGCTTCTGGCGCTCGCCGGTCGAGGCTCGGCGGAGGGCCGATTAGTCGTGCCCGGTTACCGCATGAATCGGTTCTGCCCGGTGCTGATCGCGCTGTTGCTCCGCGAACTGAGACGTGTTCCGGGCGGGTGGGCGGTGCGGTTCTGTGGTGTGTTTGCGTGCTTGAGTAGGGAGGTGGGGCGTTACGTCCGGCATTGATTCGGCTTCCCGTGGGGTGAACGGCGGTGCGTCGGGTCCGTGAGGTCGGTGCGCGGTGTGGTTCTGCCCTTCCTTGTGGCGCAACCTTCGCGAGGTTCGTGCGCGACTCTGCGAGTTCGGTTCTGTCCAGCTGTAATTCGGCTCCGGTATCCACGTCACGGCCTCTGCCGGGTCGAGCGGGGTGGTTCTGCTGTCCGGTTAACCGTCGTGAGGCTTGCGCGCGGTTCTGATGCGAGGTTGGTGTGCGACTCTGCGAGCGAGTTCGGTTCTGTCCGGGAGCAGTTCGGCTCCGGGATCCCCGCCGTGGCGTCTGCTGGGTCGGGCGGGTGGTTCTGCTGTCCGGCTGACCGTCGTGAGGTTCGCGCGCGGTTCAGGCGCGAGGTTGGTGTGCGGCTCTGCGAGCGAGTTCGGTTCTGTCCAGCAGCACTTCGGCTCCGGAATCCCCGCCGCGGTCTCTGCCGGGTCGAGCGGGGCGGTTCTGCCGTGCCCAGCTAACCGTCGTGAGGCTTGCGCGCGGTTCAGAGCGTGAACTCGGCTCCATCCGGCGGCACGTCCGCTCCAGCGCCGACCACCGCAGCGTGCTCCGCGCCGTGCGGATCCACGACGGGGTTCGTGTTGTTCAGATGCGTGTAAGCCCACCGGCCGACCCCTGGGCGGTTCGCGAGCATCGGCAGCGTCGTGGTGATCGGCACGTGGCCCATCGCCTGCTGGGCGGCTGGGTTGGCGCTGTCGGTCGCCGTGCTGAATTCGCTGCCGCTGTAGAAGGTGCCGTCCAGGAGGACGAGGCTCGCGCCGTCGGTGAACTCGTCGAAGCCGGGTGGCCAGGTGCGCAGGCAGGGCGCGTAGACGAGCGTGCCGCCGGTTGCCGGGTCGTGGATGCGGTAGGCGACGACCCACGGGCCGGGACGGGCGGAGGCGCGGGCGTATTTCGGTTGTTTGTCGCTGATCGGGAAGGAAGTGATCACGAGGCCGTCGAGGGTGGTTTCGGTGGAGGCGTGCCAGGTCCAGTCGTGGTACTCGCCGATGATGGGACGGGCCGGGAAGTGGTCGGTCAGTGCGTGCAGGGCGGCGGCGGGGGCATGGACGGTCAGCGCCGTCGCCTCGCGGAGCATGAGCAGGCCGAGGGTGTGGTCCAGCTCGGCGTCGGTGAGCAGGACCGTCCGCAGGGGCGTCTCGCGCGGGCCCGGTCCGGCTCGCAACGCTGGTGTGGCCAGGATTTGCGCGCGGATGTCCGGTGAGGCGTTGAGGAGGTGCCAGACACGGCCCTCCGCGCTGAAGGCGACGCTGTCCTGCGTACGCGAAGGCGAGCCGGACGTGCATTGCGAGCAGGCGCAATTCCACTGGGGAAAGCCGCCGCCGGCCGCGGTGCCCAGGAGGATGACCTTCATCGGGCTGGGCCACGCATAATCAGGTCCGGAGTGGACGGTGCGGTGAGAATGAGGTCGACCATGCCGCGGTGCGGGGAGCGGGAGCACACGGGGTCGGCGTTCGCCGCGTCGCCGGTGAGCTGGAATGCCTGGCAGCGGCAGCCGCCGAAGTCGGTGGCGCGGCGGTCGCAGGTGCGGCACGGGTCGCGCATCCAGTCCTCGCCGCGGTAGGCGTTGAAGGACTCCGAGCGGTACCAGATGTCGGCCAAGGCGGTCTCGCGGACGTTGTCGAGCGTGAGCGTGGTGATTGCGCTGGCGGCGGGGCAGGGCAGGACGGTGCCGTCGGGCGCGATGGTGAGTTGCCGCGCGCCCCAGCCGTGCATGCACGGTTTGGGGAACGGCTCGTAGTAGTCGGCGACGACGTAGATGATTTCCATCGTGCCGCGGAGGCGTTCGACGGCTGCGCGGACGATGGGTTCCGCGGCGGCGAGTTGCGCGCGGGTCGGCATCAGCGCGTCGCGGTTGCGCAGGGCCCAGCCGTAGTACTGGGTGTTGGCCAGTTCGAGCCGGTCCGCGCCCATCGACTCGGCGAGCGCGATGATGTCGGCCAGCTGGTCGTGGTTCTGCCGGTGCAGCACCACGTTGACGGTCAGCGGCAGGCCCGAGGCTTTCACGAGCTCGGCGGCGGCCAGCTTCCGGTCGAAGGCTTTCGCGCCGGCGAGCAGGTTCGCCCGGTCCGGGGTCGCGGCTTGGGCCGAGAGCTGGACGTGCGCGAGACCTCGGTCGACGAGATCGGTCAGCCGGGACTCGGTCAGGCCCAGGCCGGAGGTGACGAGGTTGACGTAGCAGCCGAGGTCGCTCGCGTGCGTGACGAGATGCGGAAGGTCGGGGCGCGCCAACGGTTCTCCGCCGGAGAGGTGGACCTGGAGCACGCCCAGTTCCCGGGCCTGGGTCAGTGCGTCGATCCATTCAGCGGTGGACATTTCCGCGGACCGGCTGACGAGTTCCACCGGATTCGAGCAGTACGAGCAGTGCAGGGGGCAGCGGTGCGTCAGTTCGGCGAGCAGCCCGAGCGGTGCGGTCACGTCCATTCGATCACCCGCCGTTGTCCGAACCGGGCCAATACGGTGAGGACGTCACTCTCCTGGACGCCTTGATAGCGGCTGCGCAAGGTGGCGACGATGCCGGACACCGAGGTGGCACCGTCGCAGAGTTCGAGGACCGCGGTGGCGGTGGAATTCGGTACCAGCACGCCTTCCGGGAACAGCAGCACCTGCGTCCCGCGCACGTGATCGAACGTCAGGCGGACGCCGACGCGCAGTTTCGGCACCGATGCGGTCGTGATGGTGTCCATCGGCTCACTCCTCGGCCGCAGCGCGTTCGATGGCGTCGAGCATCGACCACAGGACATCGCACTTGAACGACAGCGCGGCCACCGCTTTCTCCTGCTGTTCGCGCGTGACGCAGTGCTGTACGACAATGTCCAAAGTGTCCTTGCCCTCGCCGGAAACCTTGTCGATCCGGTTGGTGAAGTACGCCAGGTCGGCGCGGGAAATCCAGGAATAGTTCGCCAGGACGTCGACCACCCGCTGCTGCATCAGGTGCCCGGCGAACATCTCGGTCAAGCCGGAGGCGACGGCTTCCACCCAGGGTTTGGTGCGTGCGAAGGTGACGTAGGCGTCGACGGCGAACCGGACACCGGGGGCGACGTGTCGCTCGTCGAGGACTTCGGCGCGGTCCAGGCCGACCGCGGCGCACAGTCGCAGCCAGCGTTCGGCTCCGCCTTCGCCTTCGACGGCGCCGTCGTGGTAGACGATCCGGTCGAGCCAAATCCGGCGGATTTCCGGGATCGGGCAATTGCTGATGATGGCCGCGTCTTTCTGCGGCAGCACGCATTGGTAGTACCAGCGGTTCGCGGCCCAGAGCCGCAATTCGCGCTCGGTCAGTTCGCCGGCGTGCATCCGCCGGTGGAACGGATGGCTGCCCCAATACCGGTCGGCGAGGCCGCGCAGGGCTCCGGTGAACTCCGCCGGACTCATCGGGTGCACAGTGGACATTCGCTCCTCCGGGATTCTCGCTCAGCGGTAAGGTTTTCCGGGACGGACGGGACCGCGGCGGACCGGTCCCGTCCGGCGGGTCACTCCTCCCGGCGGGCCGCGTAGGCGGTGACCTCCATCGGGGTTTCGTACTCGACGAAGTCGGGTGCGGTCCACATCTCGACGGGTTCGGGCATGGGAAACTCGCTTTCCTTCGGTGGTGCACCGGTGAGCGGGGCAGTGGTCCCCGCCCCGAACGCCGTCACCCTAAAAGCGCACGGCGGCCGGTCGCCAGGGGTGCGGGGCGATTTTCCCGCCGACTTTATAAAGGTTCCTTCCTATGGCGCAGCGCCGGTCACGCTGGGGCGCCGCCGCCGGTTGTCCGCCCGACAGAAACCTTGCGGCGGCGCGGAAACCTCCTTACGCCGCTTGACATCGGGCCCGCGAACGGCCGAATAATAGGGTTCAAGTGCGGGTGACAACGATGTCAGAGGCTACGGGAGCGACGTGACCCAGGTGAATCGCAGGCGGTTTCTGTCCGGCGGGATTGCTGTCGCGAGCGGCGGTGTGCTCGGCGCGTTGGGAGTGTCCGGCACCGCCGAGGCAGCTCCGGACGCGCGTCCGCCTCAGGTCGGCGGCGAGATCGGCAGTGGCTGGACCTTTGTCGCGGCCGACGGCACGGCTGCGGACGGGAGTGTGCTCGCCAGCGCGAAGGACGTCGCTGGGTTGAAGCCCGCCGTTGTCCCGGGGACTCCGCTGACGAGCATGATCGCCAACGGCGAGTATCCCGATCCGTTGTACGGCCACATCGTGACCGACACCGTCCCGGACACCCTCAAGGACACCGGCTACTGGTACCGGGTCGCGTTCCGGGTGCCGCGGCTGGTGCCAGGGCAGCGGTTCTGGCTGCAGTTCGACGGGATCAACTACCTCGGGACTGTGTGGCTCAACGGGACCAGGGTCGGCACGGTCGAGGGCGCGTTCAAGCGCGCGGTCTTCGACGTCACGGACATCGTGGCCGAGGCGGACGGGGTCGCTTGGCTGGCGGTGCTGGTCGGGAAGCTCGACTACACCGATCCGCCCGCATTGCCGAGTTACGCCAGCGGGGTGACGCGCGGCGGGCGCAACGGCGGTCCGACCGGGATCACGCTGAAGAACGGGCCGACGTTCTTCTGCACCGCCGGGTGGGACTGGCTGCCCACCATTCCGGACCGGGATCTGGGGATCTGGCAGCCGGTCACCTGGCGTACCACGGGGCCGGTGCGGGTGGCTGATGTCCAGGTCACCTCGACGCTGTCGCAGGATTTGCGGACGGCGGAGGTCTCGGTCTCGCTCGCGGTGGACAGTGCTGCCGGGAAGTCCGTGATGGTGACGGGGTCCCTTGACGGGCGGGGGTTCCGGCGGACGGTCAGTGTTCCGGCGGGGGCGTCGTCGGTGAAGCTGACGTCGAAGGAGATCGCCTGTCTGCGGGTGGATCGGCCGAAGCTGTGGTGGCCCAACGGGTATGGGGAGCCGTATCGGTACCGGCTGACGGTCGGGGTCGAGTCCGGCGGGCAGGTGCACGACGAACGGACGGTGGACTTCGGGATCCGGCGGATCGAGTACACGACGCCGATTCGGTCGCCGTCCGGGGCGGTGACGCAGTGTCTGGCGATCACGGTCAACAATCAGCCGATCCTGGTGATGGGCGGGAACTGGGGGCTGGACGAGGCGCTCAAGCGGATCCCTCGGGAGCGGTTGCGGGCGCAGGTCCGGTTGCATCGGGACGCTAATCTCAACTTGATCCGGAACTGGAACGGGCAGAGCAGTACCGAGGACTTCTTTGCTGCCTGCGACGAGTACGGAATTCTGGTCTGGCAGGACTTCTTCTGTTCCACTGAGGGGCCGCCTGCGGAGAATATTGAGCGGGATCTCGCCAATATCCGGGATTGCATTGTGCGGTTTCGCAATCATCCGTCGATCCTGCTGTGGTGCGGTGGCAACGAGGGGCCGCCGCCGCAGCCGTTGATCGACGGACTGGACGCGCTGGTTGCCGAGCTGGATCCGCAGCGGGTGGTGTTGACTAGTTCTGCCGGGGATACCGGGGAGAATCCGGTTGACGGGTACCGGTCTGGCGGGCCGTACCACTGGGTGCCGCCTGCCAAGCATTTCGCGTTGAATGACGGTACGCAGTGGCCGCCGTTTCATAATGAGGTCGGGTCTTATTCTATTCCTACGTTGGAGTTCATGCGGAAGATGCTTCCGGAGGCTTCGTGGGAGCATCCGGATGATTTCTGGGCTGATCGGGATGTCAACGGGAACGGCGGGAATGGGGGTGGTGCGGGGTATCTTCGGCTGACTGGCGAGCGGTATGGGGAGGTCCGGAATCTTGCGGATTTCGCGCGTAAGTCGCAGTTGATGAATTACGAGTGTATTCGGGCTATTTACGAGGCTCCGGTTGCTTATATGCGGAGTGTTGGGCCTTATCCGCGTGCTGGGGTCATCATGTGGATGACTAATCCTGCGCAGCCTAGTTTTGTCTGGCAGATGTACAGTCATGATTTGGAGGCGCATTCGTCGTTCTATGCGGTTCAGCATGCTTGTCGGCGGGTTAACGTGGTGCTGGATGCGCGGAACTTCGATGTGATTGTGGCTAATCATTCCCGGGCTGTGGTTCGGGGGAGTGTTGAAGCCTCGTTTTACGGGGTCGACGGGGTGGAGTTCGCTCGTGCCTCGATGCCGGTGGGCGGGGTGGCTGGGTCTGACCGTGCTGTGGTTGGGCGGGCGGCTTCGGAGGTTGGTGCTGCGCCGTCTGAGGTTGCTTTTGTTCGGTTGGTGCTTCGGGATTCGCGTGGATCGGAGGTTGTTCGGAGTTTCTATTGGGTGGAGAAGCCTGGGCTGGAGGCTGGGTTTGCCGGGTTGGAGGGGATGCCTGGGGCGGCTGTTTCGGTGATCGCCGGGGTTTCGCGCGGGGGCGACGGGGCTGAGGTGGCGGTGGATGTGCGGAATGTCGGCGAGTCGGTGGCGTTGATGGTGCATTTGCAGGTTTATGACGTGCGGACTGGGGAGCGGGTTCTTCCTGCGACGTTCAGTGACAATTATTTGAATTTGGTCGGCGGGGACGCGGCGAGTGTTCGGGTTCGGTTGGATGAGGGGCAGGTTCGGCGGCATCCGCGGGTTGGGGTTCGGGTGGATGGGTGGAAGCTTGATCAGGGGGCGTCTCGGTTGCGGGGGCGAGGGGTGGAGGTGACGTTCAATCGGGATGCTTTGGAGGTGAGTCCGGAGGTTCGGACGTTTCGGGGGTGAGGCTCGGCTCGTCGCCTGGCGGCGACATTGCGCTCGCTGTGGGGCCCGCCACCCCGAAGTTTTAGTGTGCTGACGGTTCGGGGGTGCTTGTCAAGGCGGGAAAGATGCCTTGACAAGCACCCCCGAACCGCAGATGAGCTTCGGATCGGGGTTGGGGGCGGTGTGGGTGCCTCGATCGTTGGGTGCATCGGCTGCGGGGGATGGGCTGGCGTGTGTCGTTCGTTGGGTGCGGCGGCTTCGGGTTGACGGGCTGAGGTGCCTCGCTTGTTGGGCGCGGCGGCTGCGGGGGGCGGGCTGAGGTGCCTCGCATGTTGGGTGCGGGGGCTGCGGGGGCGGGTTGGGGTGCCTCGATGGGTGGGTGCATCGGCTGCGGTTGAGGGCGCGTGGGTTGGGTGCGTGGTCGCTACGGATGTGCGGGTGACGGGGTGGGGTGGCCGCTAGCGCCCCAATGCCACATTGGGTGCATGTGGCGCACCCAATGTGGCGTTCGGTGCATGTGATGCACCCAATGTGGCGTTCGGTGCGTGGGACGCACCCAATGTGGCATTGGGGCGACATCCCGAGCGGGCGCGAGGCTGGCGGGGGCGGTCCGTGAAGGGCTCCTTGAGGGAATCCAGGTCCGTGAAGGGGTCCCTCACGAAACCGTCGGCGGGGTCGTGAGGGGAACCCTGGGGGAATCAGAGTTCCGCAGGGTGGCCCTCACGAACCGCGCGGCCGCGACGGGGGAGCGTCCAGTGTGGACGGTCCGGGGGAAGTTGGGTTGCCGTGTTCGCGGGACTGGCGGATGATGGGCGGCCAGTCCCCGTCCTGTTCCACCGCAGCCCCGGAGGCACGCGATCGCCGGCAACGCCGCCGAACCCGGGCGCACGGTCTTGAGCCGCGCGTTCGCGGTGCTGGATTCGTTTCTTTCCGGCCGACCCGAGCAGACTCACGGCGAGATCACCCGGGCGACCGGGCTCGCGCCTGCCACGGTGCATCGGCTGCTGGCCGAGCTGACCGGGTGGGGCGCGTTGGAGCGCACCGGCCGAGGGCGGTACCGGATCGGGCTTCGGTTGTGGCAGCTCGGGGCGCAGGCACCGGGCGGGCGGGAGCTGCGGGACGTCGCGCTGCCGTTTCTGCAGGATCTGCTGCAGGTGACGCACGAGGTCGTCCATCTGGTCGTGCTGGACGGGGACCGGGCGCTGTATCTGGAAAAGCTCGAAGCGCATCCGGATGTCGTGGTGACCTCGCGGGTCGGGCTGCGGCTTCCGTTGCACGCGGCGGGCCCGGGCAAGGTGCTGCTCGCGCACGCTCCGCCGGAATGTCTCGAAAGCATTCTCGCCGGCGGGCTGGAGCGCAGGGCCAGCGGGACGATCACGGACCCAGCGCGGCTGCGGCAGGTGCTGGCGGAGGTCCGGCTGCAGGGGTTCTGCATCTCCCGCAACGAGATGACCGAGGGCGCGTCGTCGGTCGCGGCTCCGGTGCGCGGGCCCGGCGATCAGGTCGTCGCGGCGATTTCCGTGGTGGTGCCCAGTTGCACGCCGAATCTGTCGCCGCTCGTGCCGGTGGTCCGGATGGCCGCGCTGGGGGTCACGCGGGCGTTGCAAGGCTGAGGAACTTTTCCGCTGAGTGGAAGAGGGGCTGGGCGGCGGAAGATCGAGCCGGGAGACTCCGGACCGCTCGTTGCCGCCACTGCCGAGGAGAAGTCCGTGAGCCCTGCCCCGACCGTTCGCGACGCCGCGTTCGACGTGCTGCGCCGGTTCGGCGCCACGACGGTGTTCGCCAATCCCGGGTCGACCGAGATCGCGCTGCTCACCGACCTGCCCGACGACCTCGAGTTCGTGCTGGCGCTGCACGAGGGTTCGGTGGTCGGCATGGCGACCGGCTGGGCGCTCGCTAACGACCGGCCCGCGGTCGCGATCCTGCATACCACCGCGGGGCTCGGGAACGCGGTCGGCGCGCTCGCGACCGCGCGGGTCAACCGTGCGCCGCTCGTGGTGCTCGTCGGGCAGCAGGACCGCCGCCATCTCGCGCTGGAGCCGTTCCTCACCGGGCATCGGCTCGACGATCTTGCCCGGCCCACGCCGGTGTGGATCGCGGAACCGCCGAGGGCGCAGGACGTTCCGGGTGCGCTCGCCCGCGCCTGGCACGAGGCGCGCGAGCACCGCGGCCCGGCGCTGGTGATCGTGCCGATGGACGACTGGTCGGAGCCGGCGGCCGTGGACGAGCCGCTGCCTGCCCCGGCGAAGCTGGTCCGCGCGAACGCCGCCGAGCCCGCGGTGCTGGCCGAGCTGGCGGAATTCCTCGGTACCGCAACCAATCCGGTAATCGTGACGGGTGCGGGGGCCGACGACGCCGAATCGTGGCGCGGCCTGACCACGCTGGCGGAAAAGCTCGCGTGCCCGGTGTGGCAGGAGGCGTTCGGGGCGCGCGCCGGATTCCCGCAGGACCATCCGCAGTTCGCCGGGCATCTGCCGCCGGGCCGGGAAGGACTGCGGAAAGCGTTGTCCGGACACGACGCGGTGCTGTCGGTCGGCGCACCGGTTTTCCGCCAGTACCCGCGCGAACCGGGACAGCTGACCGAACCGGGCACCCGCATCGCGGTGGTCACGGACGATCCGAACGAAGCGCACCGCAGCCCGGTCGACCTCGCCGTGCTGGCGCGGCCGTCGGCGGTGTGCGGGCCGTTGGCGGAGCTGGTTCCGGCGCGGGAAGCGGGCACCGAAAAGATCGGCCGGACGGTCGAGCTGCCCGGGGCGCCGGAGGCGGGTGCGCCGCTGGGTCCGGACCACGTGTTCGGCCTGCTCGCGCGCCGATTGCCCCAGGACACGGTGCTGGTCGAGGAATCGCCGTCGAGCCGTCCGCTGCTGCACGCGTACGTTCCGGCGCGCGAACCGCTCGGGTTCCTCAGCGCGGCCATGGGCGGGCTGGGCTTCGGCATTCCGGCGGCGATCGGGCTGCGGATGGGCGGGCTGAAGCGCCCGGTGGTCGCGGTGATCGGGGACGGCTCGTCGCTGTACTCGATCCAGTCGTTGTGGAGCGCCGCGCATTACGGCGTCGGCGTTCTCGTGATCGTGCTCTCCAACGGCGGCTACGCGATCATGGACAAACTCGCCGTGCGGCACGGCGAACGCACGGCCGGGGGCGGGAAAGCGCCGTGGCCCGGGTTCGACGAGGTCAGCGTGAGCGGGCTCGCGAAATCGCTCGGCTGCCCGGCACGGCGCGCGGAAACCTACGAAGAACTGGAGTCGGTGTTGAACGAGGTGCTGCCGACGCTGGCCGCGCGCACGGAGCCGCTGGTGCTGGAAGTGGCGGTGACGGCATGACGTTGCTCGGAACCGGATGGCAGGGCCGGATCTTCTCCGGCGGCTGGATCCCCGGCGCGGGCGGGGAATACGACGCGGTCGAACCGGCCACCGGGGCGACGCTGGCCCGGGTCGGCGCGGCGGCTCCGGAGGATGTCGCGAAGGCTGCCGCCGCTGCGCAGGAAGCCCAGCGGGAGTGGGCTGCGAAGCCGTACGACCAACGGGCCCGAGTGCTGCGCCGGGCTGCGCGGCTTTTCGAGGACCACGGCGACGAGATCGACGACTGGCTCGTCCGCGAATCCGGTGCCACACGGGCGTTCGCGCAGTTCCAGACCCGCGCGGTCGCGGCCGAGGAATGCCACGAAGCGGCGGCGCTCGCCGCGCATCCATACGGGGAACTGTTGCGTTCCAGCCAGCCTCGGCTGTCGATGGCGCGCCGGGTTCCGGCCGGAGTGGTCGGCGTGATCTCGCCGTTCAACGCGCCGGTGATCCTCTCCATCCGCGCAATCGCGCCCGCCTTGGCGCTCGGCAACGCGGTGCTGGCGAAGCCCGACCCGCGCACGGCCGTGTGCGGCGGTGTCGTGCTGGCCCGGATCTTCGAGGAAGCCGGTCTGCCCGAAGGCCTGTTCCACCTGCTGCCCGGCGGCGCGGACGTCGGTGCCGCACTGGTCGAGGACCCGCTGGTGCGCGTCATCGCGTTCACCGGCTCGACGAACGCGGGCCGCAAGATCGCCGCGGCGGCGGGGGAGCGGCTCAAGCGCGTGCACCTCGAACTCGGCGGCAACTCGGCGCTCGTCGTGCTCGCGGACGCGGACGTCGAACAGGCCGCGTCGGTCGGCGCGTTCGGTTCGTTCAACCACTCCGGGCAGATCTGCATGGCGACCGGACGCCACCTGGTCGCCGCCGAAATCGCCGACGACTACGCGGCCGCGCTCGCCGAGCACGCGGCCAAGCTGACCGTCGGCAACCCGGCGACCGGCGACGTCGCGCTCGGCCCGCTGATCGACGCGGGACAACGCGACCGCGTGCACTCGGTGGTCACCGGCAGCGCCGAGGCCGGTGCGAAGATCGCGACCGGCGGCACCTACGAGGACCTGTTCTACCGCCCGACCGTCCTCACCGACGTCCCGCTCGCCGCGCCCGCCTACGCCCAGGAGGTGTTCGGCCCGGTCGCCCCGGTCGTGCCGTTCTCCACAGTGGACGAAGCAGTGCGCCTGGCCGGCGGTACCGAGTACGGGCTGTCGCTGGGCATCCTGACCCGGGACGCCGCGCGGGGGCTGGCGCTGGCCGAGCGGATCCCGTCCGGTCTGGTGCACGTCAACGACCAGACGGTCAACGACGAAGCTCTCGCCCCGTTCGGCGGGGTGGGGGATTCGGGAACCGGCTCCCGGCACGGCGGCGCGCAGGCCAACCTGGAGGCGTTCACCGAAACCCAGTGGGTCACCGTGCGCGGCGACCTTCCGCAGTATCCGTTCTAGAAGCAATCCGGCCCAGGTCCCCTCCGACGACGCAGGTGATGACATGACGGTCTCGACTGATCCCCGGGCGCGCCACGCCCGCTGGGTGGCCCCGCTGTGCTGGACGGCGGTGGCGCTCGAAGGGTTCGACCTGGTGGTGCTGGGCGTCGTGCTGCCCGCGCTGCTCAAGGACAAAGCGTGGGGGCTCGACCCCAACACGGCGTCGCTGATCTCCGCGGTCGGGCTGCTCGGCGTGGCGGTCGGCGCGTTCTCGATCGGCCCGCTCAGCGACCTGTTCGGCCGGCGGGGAATGATGCTGCTGACCGTGACCAGCTTCTCGGTCTGCACGCTGCTCTGCGCGTTCGCGAACGGGCCGTGGCTGTTCGGCGTGCTGCGGTTCCTGGCCGGGCTCGGGCTCGGCGGTGTGCTGCCGACGGCGCTGGCGCTGATCACCGAGTACGCGCGGATCGGCCGCGGCGGCAGCGCGACCACCGTGCTGATGACCGGCTACCACGTCGGCGCCGTGCTCACCGCGCTGCTCGGAATCCTGGTGCTGCAACGGCTCGGCTGGCAGTGGATGTTCGTCATCGGGGCCGCGCCTGCGCTGATCCTCGTGCCGCTGATGATGAAGTTCCTGCCCGAATCGAAGGCGCTGGAACGGGCGAAGGAAGCCCGGCGCAACCGCAACCCGCTCGGCGTCCTGTTCCGGCACGGCTACGGCCGCGCGACCATCGCGTTCTGGGTGACGTCGTTCATGGGGCTGCTGCTGGTGTACGGCCTGAACACTTGGCTGCCGCAGATCATGCGCGCGGCGGGCTACGAACTCGGCGCGGCGCTGGCGCTGCTGCTGGTGCTGAACGTCGGCGCGGTGATCGGCCTGCTGGTCGGCGGCCGGGTCGCGGACAAGATCGGCTACCGCCGTTCGACCATCCTGTGGTTCGCCGCGGCGGCGGTGTTCCTGGCGCTGCTGAGCATCAAGCTGCCCGGGGCGAGCGTGTACGCCGGCGTGCTGCTGGCGGGGATCTTCACCTTCAGCTCGCAGGTGCTGGTCTACGTGTACATCGCCCGCGTGTACCCCGCCGAAGCACGCGGCACCGGGCTCGGCGCGGCGAGCGGGATCGGCCGGTTCGGCGCGATGTCCGGGCCGCTGGTGACCGGGCTGCTGCTGTCGGCGGGGCTGGCGTATCCGTGGGGCTTCTACCTGTTCGCGGCGGTGGCGGTGATCGGGGCGCTCGCGATCGCGGCGGTGAACCGGGACCCGGCTCCGGACGCCCCGGCGGACAGCCCGGCGCCGCGCGTGGAGACGGCTCCGGAGAGCTGAGCTATTCGGCGGTCGTCTGGGCGATCCGGTCGCTGTCGGTGTCGTAGTCGAAAAGCTCCGCGTACCGGCCCCAGTCGATCGCCGTGTCCAGTTGCTGCCGGGCGTCGGCGGCGGAGAAACCGCGGCGGAGCAGGTCGAGGAAGAACTCCGCGCGCAACGTGCCGTCCGAACTGGCGGTGAGCGCGTTGACGATCGTGCGGACCAGCGGCGCCCGGTCGCGGACCTGACCGGCGAAGATCTTCTTGCTGGTCTGGATGTCCGCGGTGGTGAAGGCGGTGCCGACCGGGGTCAGGTGCAGGTCCCCGCCCGCCACGAAGAGGAGGTCGAGCAGGGCGGCGGCATCGACGAGCGGCAGCAGGTCGTCGACCTCGAAGCTCAGTTCGGCGGCGAGATCCGGCAGGTCGGCGTGTCCGCCGCGGGCATGCACCAGTTCCACCAGCCCGGCGAGGCCGCCGACCGACGCGGGCGGCAGCGGCCGTGCGGTGGGCGTGGCCTGCGCGGGTTCGACGGCCGCCGGATCGCGTCCGGTCAGCAGGTCGTAGAGCCGCTCGACCAGCGCGGCGAACGCGGGGGATTTGCGGTCGCGCGGCCGGGCGAGGTCGATCTCCACTTCCGCGCGCAGCTTCCCGGGGTTGGCGCCGAGGACCAGCACGCGGTCGGCGAGCAGTACTGCCTCCTCGATGTTGTGCGTGACGATGCAGACGGCCTTGGTAGGGAAATCGGCGCGCTGCCACAGGCTCATCAGTTCGGTACGCAGGTTTTCCGCGGTCAGCACGTCGAGCGCGGAGAACGGTTCGTCCATCAGCAGGACATCCGGTTCGAGCACGAGCGCGCGGGCGAAGCCGACGCGTTGCCGCATCCCGCCGGAAAGTTCCTTGGGGTATGCGGATTCGAAACCGTCGAGGCCGATCAGGTCGATCGCCTGCAATGCACGGTCGCGGCGGGCTTTCGGCGGGATGCCGCGCGCGGCGAGGCCGAGTTCGACGTTGTCCTGCACGGTCAGCCACGGCATCAGCGCGAACGTCTGGAACACCATCGCGGTGCCCGGATTGGCGCCGTCGAGTTCTTCGCCGCGATAACGCACGGTGCCGCGGGTCGGGCCGATCAGCCCGGCGATCGTGCGCAGCAGCGTCGATTTCCCGCTGCCCGACCGGCCGAGCAGCGCGACGATCTCGCCCGCGCGCAGGTCGAGCGTGAGGTCGTCGAGGACGCGCAGTTCGTCGCCCGCCGAACCGGGGAAGCTCTTGCTGACGTGCTCGACGGAAACGAGGACTTCGGACATGAGGATACCTTTCAGGACAGGGAGAACCGGCGTTCGGCGATGCGGTACAGCCGCCGCCAGAAGAGCCGGTTGAGGCCGACGACGTACAGGCTCATCACCGCGACGCCGAGCAGGATCCGCCCGGAGTCGCCGGCGCCGGTGGCGTCGGCGATGTACGCGCCGAGGCCGGTCGCGGTGAGCGTGACCCCGTTGTAGGACACGATTTCCGCGACGATGGAGGCGTTCCACGCGCCGCCCGCCGCGGTGATCCCACCGGTGACGTAGCTCGGGAAGATCGCGGGCAGCACGAGCCGACGCCACCACAGCGCTCGCGGCAGCCGCAGGTTCGCCGACGCCTCGCGCAGGTCGTGCGGAATGGCCGAAGCGCCCGCGATGACGTTGAACAGGATGTACCACTGGGCGCCGAGGCTCATCAGCAGGATGCCGCCCCAGTCCAGGGAAATCCCGGTCGCCACGAGCACGGCGGTGATCAGCGGGAACAGGAAGTTCGCCGGGAACGACGCGAGCACCTGCACGACCGGCTGGGCGAGCCGCGACACCCGCGGGTTCATCCCGATCCACACGCCGATCGGCACCCACACGAGCGTGCCGACGACCACCAGCGTCACCACCCGTGCGAACGTGATCAGGCCGAGCAGCAGCACGTGCCCGATCTCGCCGTATCCGGTGGTCTCGCCGATGAACAGCACCATGCGCACCGCGCCGTAGAGGATCAGCCCGAAAACCACGACGCTGAACACGATGTCCGCGGCGCGCCGGCGGGCGGGGGAGAACCGCAGCGGGTACTCGGCGAGCCCGAAAACCGCCAGCGCGCGGTCGAGCGGGAACACCAGTTTGCCGAGCACCCGGCCGAGCAGTGCCGGGATCCGCGAGCGGCGCAGCAGGTCGAGTACCAGGCTGCGAGGTGCCTCGGCGGCTTCGGAGTTTTCGATGCGGAACCGCTCCGACCACGCGGTGAGCGGTCGCCAGAACAGCACGTTCACACCGACGACCAGGACCACCATCGCACCGACGGCCAGCAGCACCTTGCCGAGATCGCCCTCTTCGGAAGCGGTCGCGACGTACGCGCCGATTCCGGGCAGCGCGAACTTCTGGTTGTTGACGCTGAGCGCTTCGGAGGCGGTGAGGAAGAACCAGCCGCCGCCGAAGCTCATCATGCCGTTCCAGACCAGCGGGATCAGGCCGCTCGGCACGTCGACGCGCCAGAACCGCTGCCAGCGGGACAGCCGCAGCAGCCGGGACGCCTCGTCGAGGTCGCGCGGCTGCGAGACCAGCGAATGGTGGAACGCGAAGGTCATGTTCCACGCCTGCGAGGTGAAGATCGCGAAGATCGACGCGCATTCCAGGCCCAGTTGCGAGCCGGGGAACAGCGCGATGAACCCGGTGATCGTCACCGACAGGAACCCGAGCACCGGCACCGACTGCAGGATGTCGAGTGCGGGAAGCAGGATCTTTTCCGTGCGCCGCAGCCGGGCCGCCGCGGTCGCGTAGACGAAGGTGAATCCGACCGACAGCACGAGCGCGACGAACATCCGCAGCAGCGAACGTCCGGCGTAGTAAGGGAGTTCGGCCGGATCAGTGGACACTGTGGACGGTGCGGTCGCCGGAGTCCACGCCGTGGCGGCACCGTGCGCGAGCCGCACGATCAGCCACAACGCCGCGGCGGCGCCGAGGAACACCGCCACGTCGGCGACCGTGCGGCGCGGCCGGACGAGCGCGCCGCGGGTGGGGAAGGTACGCAGCATTGGTCTAGTTCTCGCTGTCCTGGTCGGTGTAGGAGAGTTCGGCTTGCCAGCGCACGCTGGTCACCGACGGCTCCATGGACAGCCGGCTCACCGCCGACTCCATTTGCTTGTCGTCGCGCTGATCGGCGGACAGTTCGGCGCGCACCTGCACCTGCCCGGCGGTGTCGGTATTGGTGCTGGTGACCGATTGCAGCGCGAAATCAGTGCGTGCCAACGCCTGCACGAGCAACGCGCGCACGTGCGCTTCGGAATCGTCCTTGGTCACCGCCAGGAAGGTGTACGACGTCGGGGTTTCGCGGCCGGTCGCCGGACGACGGTCGACCACGCGGCCGAGCGGGCGCAGCGCGATGTTCACCGCCATCACCACGGCGGTGCCCGCGCCAGCGGCTGTGTACAGCCCGGCTCCGGCGAGCGCGCCCACCGCGGCGGAGCACCACAATGTCGCCGCTGTGTTGAGCCCGCGCACGGTCAATCCTTCGCGTAGAATCACGCCCGCGCCGAGAAAACCGATTCCGGAAACAATTTGCGCGGCAACCCGGGTGGGGTCGGCGCTCGCTCCGCTGAAACCGTGCGCGGACAGCAGCACGAACAGCGTCGCACCGGCCGCGACCAGCGCGTTCGTCCGCAAGCCGGCCATCCGGGCACGGTATTGGCGTTCAAATCCGATCACTGTGCCGAGGCCCACTCCGGCGCCAAGGCGCAGCAACATCTCCGCAGTCGTCATCTGCGCTCCCACTGGTTGGTGCGAAAAGTTCAGAAATAGTCGGGAAAAACCGGAAAAAGGACGGTTACCACCACGCACGCTGGCGTGCGTAACCGCGTTTCGCTACTTGGGCGGCCAGCGCGTACCCGGCCAGCACGAGCACCAGCCACAGCAGGTAGCTGGCGGGCAGCGCCTGCATGCGCAACGGTCCGGCGAGCGGCGACAGCGGCACCAGCAAACCGACGAGCGCGGCGGCTGCCGTCGCCAGCACGACCGGGCGGCTGGCGCGCAGGGGAGTGCCGCGTCCGCGCAGGACGAGCACGACCAGCAGCTGCGAGAGCAGCCCCTCGACGAACCAGCCGGTCTGGAAGAGCAGCGGGTCCGCGCCCGCGCCGAAGACGTGCCACAGCACGGCGAACGTCGCGAGGTCGAACAGCGACGACAGCGGACCGAACACGAGCATGAAGCCGGTCAGCCCGCGAGCGTCCCAGCGGCGCGGTTCGCTGAGGTAGTCCTCGTCCACCCGGTCCCACGCGAGCGCGAGCTGAGCCAGGTCGTAGAGCAGGTTCGACACCACGAGCTGGATCGGCAGGATGGGCAGGAACGGCAGGAACGCGCTCGCGGCGAGCACCGACAGCACGTTGCCGAAGTTCGACGCGGCGGTGATGTTGACGTACTTCAGCGTGTTGCCGAGCGTCCGCCGTCCTTCGGCCACGCCGCGGGCGAGCACGCCGAGGTCGCGTTCCAGCAGCACCAGGTCCGCCGCGTCCTTCGCCGCGTCGGTGGCGGTGTCCGGAGCGATCCCGACGTCGGCGGTGCGCAGCGCGGTGACGTCGTTGACGCCGTCGCCGACAAAACCGACCGCCCGGCCGTTCTCGCGCAACGCGGTGACCACGCGGGCCTTGTGCGCTGGCGTGAGCTTCGCGAAGACGGTGGTGTCCTTGACGATTTCGCGCAGTTCGGCGTCGTCTGCCGCTTCGACCTGGCGGCCGAGCACGACCTCGCCGACCGGGATTCCCGCCGAATCCGCGACGCGCGCGGCCACGTGCCGGTTGTCGCCGGTCAGCACCTTCAGCGCGACCCCTTGCTCGCCAAGGGTTTTCACCGCGTTGACGACGCCGTCGCGGACCGGGTCGACGAATCCCACGAAACCGACGAGGATCATCTCGTTCTCGTCAGTTTCGTCAAATCCGCCGAGCCTGGGTTCGACTTCCCGCGCGGCCACCGCGAGCACCCGCATGCCGTGTTCGGCGTACGCGCGCACCAGTTCTTCCGCGCCGATGCGGGCGGCGTCGTCGAATTCGGCGACGACGCCGTCGCGGCGCGCGTGGCTGCAGCGCGGCAGGATCTCGTCCGGGTCGCCCTTGCTGATCAGCAGGTGCTCGCTGCCGCGCCGGACCACGACACTGGCCCGGCGGCGCGCGTGGTCGAAGCCGATCTCGGCGACGCCGGTGAACAGCGCGTCGGCGACCAGGTCGGCTTCGCCGTCGAACAGCGGCTCGATCGCCTCGTCCAGCCGGTCGTGCCGGTCGGTCTGGAAGCGCACCGCGAGGCCCGCGTACTCGGCCGCTTCGCCGTCCGGGCTGCCGGAGTAGTCGACGCTGTGCGCGTAGGCGATCCGGTCCTCGGTGAGGGTGCCGGTCTTGTCGACGCACAACACGTCCATCGCGGCGAGATCCTGGATGGCGTTGAGCCGCTTGACAATCACCTGCCGCCGGGACAGCGCGGCCGCGCCTCGCGCGAGGTTCGTGGTGACGATGACCGGCAGCATCTCCGGCGTGAGACCGACCGCGACGGCGACCGCGAACATCCCGGCCTGCGCCCAGTCCCCGGTGACTGTGCCGTTGACGACGAGCACGACCGGCACCATCACCAGCATGAACCGCACGAGCGTCCATCCGACGCGGCGCACGCCGGCGTCGAAGCTGGATTCCGCGCGCGGCTCGGCGGATTGCTGGGCGAGCGCGCCGAAGTAGGTTTCGCTGCCCGTTGCGGCGACCACGGCGGTCGCGGTTCCGCCGACCACCGACGTGCCCGCGAAGCCGAGCGCGGGCGTCTCGACGAGTTCGTGTTCCTCGTGCTTACCGGGCCGGGGTGCCTGCTTCGCGACCGGCAGCGCCTCGCCGGACAGCGCGGACTGGTCGACCACGAAGTCTTTGGCAGCGACAATGCGCACGTCAGCCGGGATCACGTCGCCGGGCCCGAGCAGCACGACGTCTCCCGGGACGAGGTCTCCCGTGGGCACCTCGCGTTCGCTGCCGGGAAACTCCACGGCCGCGCGCCGACGCACGGTGACAGTGGTGGTGATCTGATCGCGAACCGCGCTGATCGCACGCTCGGACCGGGACTGCTGCCAGAAGCGGAGGCCGATGCTGAGCACGACCATCACGCCGACGGTCACCGCGCCGCGAATGTCGCCGACGCCAGCGAAAACCACGCCGAGCGCGGTCAGCAACGCGACGAACGGGCTCCGCGCGGCAGCCCGGAAACGGACGGGCGCGCGGTCCGTGCCGTCGATGCGGTTCTCGCCGAAGCGGCGCAACCGTTCGGCCGCCTCGTTTTCGGTGAGGCCTTTGGGCGAGCTGTCGAGATTCCGGAAAAGAGTGAGCACCGGCGCGTCGCCGTGGGCGCGCAGGGCGGGAAAGCGGGTCATCGGTCGTCCCCTCGAGGTCTGCTGGGCGGCAGCGGACCGCGCGGGGTGCGTCCGGACCTAGATGGCTGCCGGGGTTCCCGCACGGTCGTGCCGACTACTTCCTTCGCCGGTCACCCGGCTCACCTCCTCCGCAAGACTCATCGGCCGGCGTCAGCGCGCCGGCCGGGGACCAGTAGAGCGCAGATCACGAAAACAGTCAAACACTTGTGCAAGTGATGGGGGCTAAGTCACGCTGAGAGCCCACCCGAGAGGATGTCCGTCGTGTCCACCCCATCCCAGCCCCCGCTGGAACCGCTCCCCGCCGACCTGCTGCAAGACGCCGCCGCGACGTTCGGCCTGCTCTCCGCGACCGTGCGGCTGCACCTGCTGTGGCTGCTGTCGCACGGGGAGCGCGACGTCGGCACGCTCGCCGAGGAGACCGGCCAGACCGTGCCGACCGCCAGCCACCACCTGGGCAAACTCAAACTCGCCGGCCTCGTCCGCGCCCGTCGCGAGGGGAAGCGGCAGGTCTATGTGCTCGACGATCCGCACGTGCGGCACATCGTCCAGCTGGCGGTGCAGCATCACCAGGAACTGTCCGGCGAGGCCGGGCGGCGCAGCAAGGGCGCTTGAGCTTTCCGGGACGTAGAGTCGGGCCATGGCCGAGCTGAACTTCTACTTCGATCCGGTGTGCCCGTTCGCGTGGATGACCAGCAAGTGGGTCCGCCAAGTCGCCCGCCAGCGCTCGTACTCGGTGGACTGGCGGTTCATCTCGCTGCGGTTGCTGAACGCCCATCTGGACTACTCGACGCACTTCCCGCCGGAGTACGACGCTTCGCACACGTCGGGCCTGCGGTTGCTCCGCCTGGCAGCCGCGGTGCGCGCCTCACAAGGCCGCGAGGCGGTCGGTCCGCTCTACGAGGCGCTGGGGGAGCAGAACTTCGAAAGCGGTCTGGTCGAGGACACCGCCGAGGCCCGGGCCGCGCACAGCACCCGCTCGGCGGCTGCGACGGCCCTTGCGCGCGCTGGCCTTCCGACAGACCTCGCGGACGCGGTCGACGATGCTGCGTGGGACGCGGAGATCCAGCGGGAGACGGACGAAGCCCTTTCGCTGACCGGGAAGGACGTCGGGACGCCGATCCTGCACTTCCAGCCGCCAGAGGGAGTCGCGTTCTTCGGGCCGGTGATCAGCCGCTTGCCGTCTGATGAGGAGGCGGTGGAGCTGTGGGACCACGTGGTGGGGTTGGCGGCGTTCCCGGGCTTCGCCGAGCTGAAGCGGAGTCTGCGGGAGATGCCGCAGCTGCCGTCGTTCGGGGTGGGGGCGGGGGAGACCGGTCGGGAACAGGATTGGCATGGCGGGAGCCGGAGGCTGAAGAAGTAGGTGCTGGGTAGGGTCGCGTTATGGACCCGGCTCGGCCGCCCGAGGCCACCAAGTGGACGATCCGCGGAGAACGCGTAGTCGACGACACGCGGCGCTTGCGGCTCAGCGTGGCCTCGGTCGAACTGCCGGACGGCGTGACCTTCGAGCAGTACGTCATGCGGATGCCGAAGGCCGCGATGATGGTGGTCCTCGACGATCACGGCACGTCGGTGCTGATGATGTGGCGGCATCGCTGGATCTTCGACCGGTGGGTGTGGGAACTGCCCGGGGGATACGTCGACCCGGACGAGAACCCGGCGATCACGGCGGCGCGCGAGGTCGAAGAGGAGACGGGGTGGCGGCCTCGCACGAGAGAGCCGCTGGCTTCGCTTCAGCCGAACGTCGGCATCGCCGACAACGAAAATCTCCTTTTCCTGTCCAGGGGCGCGGAGTACATCGGCGGCGAGGTCGACGTCAACGAGGCGGAGCGGGTGGCGTGGGTGCCCTTGTCGTCTGTGCGTGAGCGGATCGCGAGGGGCGAGATTCTTGGCGCTTCGTCGCAGGTCGGTCTGCTTCATGTGATCGCGTTTCCCCCGGACGCGCGCTAAATCGGACGGCCAACTCCGCCCGTCCACCCGTCGCAGCTGATCACGGCAACTGTCGACTTCGTTACACCGTCGGACAATTTCATCCCCCGAACGCGCGAACCTGACACACTGGGAGGTGACGACAACTCCGGGAGTGTCCATGTCGCGCGACAGCTATCGGACAGTTCGTACACCGGACGGCCTCACCCTGGCCAGCACCCTCACCGAGCCGGACGGCAGAGTTCGCCGGGCGGTGCTGCTCGTGCAAGGGGCGAGCGTCACCCGCGAGGAAGGCGGCTTCTTCACTCGCCTCGCCGACCACCTGGCCGAGGCCGGCATAGCGTCGCTGAGAATCGACCTTCCCGGGCATGGCGAAAGCGAAGGCCGCCAGGAAGATCTGACGCTTTTCGCGCTGCTCAACGTGATCCGGGCCAGCATTGAGCACCTTTCCACCGCCGTCCCGGGAGTGCGGACCTCGCTCGCAGCGGCCAGTTTCTCCGGCGGCGTCGCGGCGTACTACGCGGCCAAGCGACCGGACGACGTCGAGCGGCTCGTCCTGTTCAACCCCCTCATCGACTACCGCGCGCGGTTCATCGAGGAGAAGTCCGCGTGGTCGGCGGACGGCTACCTCGACGACCACGGCGCCGCCGATCTCAAACAGCAGGGCTATCTCGGTCACGGGCCTGGCTTCCGGCTCGGCCGCGCGCTGCTCAACGAAGCGTTCTGGTTCGAGTCGCGCGAAAACCTGCCGCGCATCACCGCGCCGACGCTGATTGTGCACGGCACCAAGGACACGTTCGTCCCCGTCGAGTCGTCGCGGGCCGCGGATCGGGAGCTGACCTGCGAACACCGGCTGCTCCAGCTCGACGGGGCGCAGCACGGCTTCGCGGTCCACGACGATCCCGGGTACGCCGATCCGCAGACCCAAGCGTGGCAACGGCAGGTGATCGGCGAAGTCCGGGAATGGCTTCGCTGACGGGTCAGCCGTTGAGCGCCTCGCGCAATTCCCGGACGTCCGGGCGGTTGTGCCACGGCTTCAGCACTTCCACGACCCGGCGGAGTTCTTCCTTGGTGCGCCGGGAGTTCGTTTCCGCAGCTCGCTGCGCGGAAATGAGGCCGGTTTTGGCTGCTTGGTCCGGTTCGCCGGAAAGGGCCAGCGAGTTTGCCATGAGGGACAGGAAGAAACCGTAGTCGCGCCGGGAGAATTGGGTTTCCTTCAACGTTTTCTCGTACAACTCGACCGACCGGCGCGGTTCGCCCGCTTCGGTGTAGCAGATCGCGGTCTGCATATTCAGGAGAGTCGCGTTGAAGTGCGCGCCGAGGGGCGATTCGGCCGGTCCGGCGTCGTCCAGCAGTTTCCATGCGACGTCGAGGGTGCGGTTGACCTGATCGGCCGACGCGCCGAGCATCGCCTCCGCGCGGGCTTCCTGCTGGGCGGCTTCAGCCTGCAGCCGCCGGGGGAGCGACCAGGGGCCGTTGCGCACCGCCCTGGTGAGGATGAGCATCCGCCGCGGATCGCGTTCGTCGTAGGCGACCTGGGCTTTCTTGAGCAGAATGTAGCCCTGCATCGTGCCGTCGCCCGCCGCCTGCGCCCATTCCATCGCGCGGTCGTGCCAGTACAGCGAATCTTCCATTTGCCTGCGGTCGCGGTAGAGCCAGCCGGCGAACTCCGCGCCCTCCGAGCCGATTCGCAGCAGGTCCCGCTGATCCTCGGGCGCCGCGTCGCGGGCGATGCGGTCGATGATGTCCAGCACGCCCAGCGTCATCGGGAGCGTTTTGGCCGGACCGCGTTCGCCGTCCTCGTATTTGTACTGGTCGAGCTGCCGCCGGAAATAGTGCGTGACGGTTTTGTCCATGTACCGCCGGGGATTCTCCAGCGCTCGCGCGACGTGCTCGGCGCTGCCTATTCCCAGCGCGGGCAAAGCCGCGACCGGCAGGCCGTTCTTGAGCAGTGAGCGGCGACTGAGCGGGCTCATGGCGTCCCATTCTGTGGTCGGAACCGCTGGCGGGGCCGCGTCGCCGGGTGCGGGCACGAGCCGGGCGAGGACGCTGGCCGCGACGGTCGCCCGGTCCAGCGGCAGCGCGACCGGACGCCCGTCCACGACGACGGGCAGCAGGACGCTCGGCGCTCCCGGCGGCCTGCGGAGGTCCGCCGGGGTGCCTTCCCGGAGCAGTTCCTCCAGCCGGGCGGGGCTGATGCGCAGCAGCCGGGCGAGCCGGTCGCGGCGGTGCGGACGCGGCTCGGACCGGCCGGATTCCCAGGCGCGGATGCTTTTTTCGTCGGCGGGCAGCAGCGCGGCGAGCTTTTCTTGCGTCAGGTTCGCCGCTTTGCGTGCCCGGACAAGTCCTTCTCGCCGTTCGCCCATGGGCGACACCCCTTCGCAACAACGCGGGGTCGCTAGGTTACCGCAGGTCACCGTGTGCGGGGCAAGACGATTCGCTCGGTTGCCGCCCGCTTTTCGCCCGGTTTGCTGGCTGGTCCAGGCCACTGGCCGGCCCCATGGTGGGGAGGCACCGCGAAGACGCTTCCGCAGCTGAGAGGTGGATCGCATGAAGGCGGCAGCGACGCTCGGCGAGGCGGCCCGCACCGGCCATCCGGCGGTGGTCATCGGATGTTGCGTGCTCTTGCTGCTGGTACTGCTCTCGATGTGGCTCTGGCACGCACGCCGGCCGGTGCCGCCCCCGCGCGGGAAGCTGACCGTCCGCGACCTCCAGGCCCGGCTCGACTACGAGGTCCAGGCCGAGATCGAACAAGCCCGGCTGGCCGAATTCCGCCGGACGGCCGAGGAGGCCGCCGCCGAACGCGCCGACGAGGACACCGACGTCATCCCGAAAGTCGACGACACCGTTTCGCGGGAGGCCGACAACCCGCGAAAAGGGGAAAAACCCGATGAAGCTCGGTGCGGTTAGGAGCGTCCCGCCCATCGCTCACCGCACCGTTATGCCTGCCCCAGCCTGGCGCGGCACGCCACCTCCCCTGGGCTGGGGCAGGCCTCATCGACGCGGGCCAGACTCGCCGAATCAACGCCACAAGGCCGCCGCGGCGCTGGCGTAGTCGGCGAAGGAGACCGGCGGCCGGCCGGTGATCCGCTGGACGTCGTCGGTCACGTCGGCGGCCCAGTCGTTGCGGATGCCTTCGTACATGGCGGCGTAGAAGTCGGCGACCGGGCCGGGCGTGCCCCCGCGGAGCAAGGCGTCGCGGAACTCGGCCGGGTCCATCGCCTGGTACCGCACCGGTTTTCCCGCGGCAGCGCCCACGATCGCGGTCATGTCCGAAAAGGACAGTGAATCGGGTCCGGTCAGCGAATAGGTCTTGTGCTGATGCCCGTCCTCGGTCAGGGCGGCCGCGGCCGCGGCGGCGATGTCCTCGACGGAGATCGGCGCGACCCGGCCGTCGCCCGCGGGAACCGCGACTACCCCGGTGCGGATTCCGCGCAGGATCGCGGGGTGTTCGGAGAAGTTCTCGGCGAAGACGTTGGGGCGCAGAATGGTCGCGGGCACCGGTCCCGTTTCGAGGAGCCGCTCGGCCTCGTCCAGCGGGAAGCCCTCGCCGGCCAGCCGCGCCGTCGTCGTCGACAGGTGGACCACCCGGCGAACCCCGGCGCTCTTGGCGTCGTCCAGCAGCGCCGCGACCTCCGTCGTGGGGTCGGGACTGATCGGAAGCCACTGGTAGATCGCGTCCACGCCGTCCAGCGCGGGCGGGTACGTCGCCGGGTCGCTCCAGTCGAACCGGACCGGCGTCGCCGAACCCTCCGGTCTTCCCGGGACCCGGACCGTGTGCCCCTGCTCGGCCAGCAACGACACCACCCGGCGTCCGGTGCGGCCGGCCGCGCCGAGGACAAGAACTGTGGTAGGCACGCGTTCCTCGCAAGGTAGGGTCGAATCGGCAACCACCTCACCGTATGAACGGGTTATCGACGCGCGCCATGACAGCTCTCGACAGATTCATATCCGTTCAGTGCGACGGCGGAGCGAATCGGGTATGGCGATGCCGGTGAAAGCGGTCGGCCGTGACCACGTGGCGGACGTCGTGGGCGATATCGTTGCCGCCCTCCGGCGCGGCGGCGTCGTCTACGGCCGGGCGTTGCTGCGGGCCCCTTGGGGCCTCGCGTTCGAGTCGCGCTCGATCGCCACGATCTACGTCGTGATCGCCGGTTCCTGCGTGCTCGTCCCCGACGGCGGAGAGGCGCTGCATCTCGCCCAGGGGGATGTCGCGTTGCTCCCGTCCGGCGCTGGACACGTCGTGGCCGACACTCCAGGCCGGTCAGCTCGCACCGTGCGCGAACTGTTCGGCGCCGACCTGGAGGAGCTGTCGGCCACCGACCTCGTCATCGAGGGCGACGGTCCCGAGACCGTCCTGGTCTGCGGCGCGTACCTGCTCGAACCTTCGCCGCAGCACCCGTTCCTGGCATCTTTGCCCGACGTCGTGCGTGTCACGGCGAGCCAGATGCGCGGCACCTCCCTTGCCGCCGCCGTCCAGCTGCTCACCACCGAGGTCGACCACGCCGGCCGCGGCACGCCCGCCGTGGTGGCCTCGCTGCTCGACCTGCTGTTCACCTACACCCTGAGATCCTGGTTCCTCGGCCAGCCCGACCAGTTGGCCGGGTGGGCCCGCGCGCTCCACGACCCGGCGGTCGGCCCCGCGCTCGCGCTCTTGCACGACGATCCCGGCAAACCCTGGACCGTGGAGGCACTCGCGCACTCCGTCGGCGTTCCGCGGGCCCGGTTCAGCCGCCGATTCGCGTCGACAACCGGGCACACCCCGATGGAGTACCTCGGCATCTGGCGGATGACCGTGGCCGCCCGCCTGCTGCGCGAGGGCCAAGCCCCGCTGCGGCAGATCGCCCGGAAGGTGGGTTACGACTCGGAATTCGCGTTCGCGCGTGCTTTCAAACGGGTCGTCGGTCAGGCTCCCGGTCGTTATCGCGCGATGCACCGTCGCGACGAGGGCACCGCCGATACGCGGTGATGACGGCAGGTTTATTCGCTTGGCAGGGCGGCGCGACGCGCGATCACGTCCGCGGTTCCGCCTGTCGCTTCGAGCACGCGAGCCAGGACTAGCCGAGCCGCTTCGGCAGCGTCCTTGCCCGCCGATTTCGTCAGCCGCGCATCGAGTTGCTGCCGTATCCGGCGGCTGTCGTCGACGAGCCGCCAACCGCGGTCGGTGAGCTGGGCCCGGCGCACCCGGCTGTCGGCGGGATCCGGCACTCGCGCGACATAGCCGAGCCGCTCCAGTTCGAGAAGGTGCTTCGAGGCCGCCTGCTGGGTGACGCCGAGAAGACCGGCTAGTTCGGAAACGGTGGGCGACCGGTCGATCAGGTGCTGGATCACGTACCCGTGGGAGTTGCGCACGCCGGGGTGGCCCGCCTCGTGCAGTTCCTCCAGGATCGCCCGGTTCGCGGAACTGCCCGCCAGCCAGGCGAGGGTGGCGAGGTCGAGATCGGCCAGGTCCAGGGGGGTCACGGTGCCTACCATGCAATTGACAACCAATGTTGTACAATTATAGTTGTTCTTATGGCCAGCGACCCGGTTGCCCTTGCGACGTCTCTGCTGCGGGCGCTCGAGGCCGGGCAGTGCGGCGAGAATCTCCGGAAGTACTTCGCCCCGACGGCGTCGACCGTCGAGCATCCGAACCTGCTCAAGCCCGCGGGCGCTCGCGCCACCCTGGATCAGATGCTCGCGGCGTCGGAGTTCGGTGCCGGATTGATGTCGAGCCAGCGGTACGACGTGCGCTCGGCCGCGGCGGTGGGGGACACCGCGATCCTTCGCCTCACCTGGAGCGGGGTGATCGCGCGTGCCGCGGGCCCGTTCCGTCGCGGCGACGAACTCGTCGCGCACATCGCCCAGTTCGTCGAGACCGCCGACGGCCTGATCACCTCGATCGAGACCTTCGACTGCTACGAACCGTTCGACACCCAAGTCGTATAACGCCCTATACGCCATCGCAGGAGAGCGTAGCGATCTCCATCCCCGCCAACCGCTCGGCGCTCACCACTACCTCATACGCGCAGAGAAGACCCGCGCGAACCTCGATCCTCAGCACCCCTACCAACCGTCCGGCGGGAGCGAGCACCAGCCCGACATCCCCGTCGATCAGCGCGAGTTCAGCCAACCGCGCAGTCCCGGCGAACAGCTTCGTCCCCTGCGCGACCTCGTCCGCCCCGCGCAACACCGCGGCAGCTCCCGGCGGCAGCATCGCCGGATCGGTGCGCCGCACGACATCCGGAGCGAGCACGGTCAGCAACGTCGCCATGTCCCCGCCCCGGGCCGCTGCCAAGAACGCCGTCACCACTTCTCGGTGCTCAGCCAGCTCCGCCACCGCCACGACAGGTTCCCCGCGCACCCGCAATCGCGCGCGGCTGGCGAGTTTCTTGGCGGTCGCGGGCGTCCGGTCGAGGATCGGGCCGACCGCGTCGAACGGCACCGCGAACAGGTCGTGCAGCACGAACGCCACCCGTTCGGGCGGGGCGAGCCGGTCCAGGACCACCAGCAGCGCCCGCCCGACCTCGCCGGCCAGCAGGATCTCGTCCTCGGGCACAGCGCCGCCGGCGGCGTCAGGCACCGCGGAGACGGGCGTTTCGCGGCGGGCGCGCAGGGCGTCCAGGCACAGCCGGGACACCGCCGTGGTGAGCCAGCCGCCGAGGTTGTCGACGCCGGACGTGCGATTCAGCCGCAGCCACGACTCCTGCACGACGTCCTCGGCCTCGGCCGCGGAACCCAGCATGCGGTAGGCCAGGGCGTGCAGCCGCGGGCGCTCGTCCTCGAAGCGCCGCGCCAGTGCGTCGTCCATCGGTCACCTTTTCCCGTCTCGATCCGTCATGGGAGTGCCGGCCCGAGGACCAAGGACGAGGAGAGGAACCGGATGACCGTCATGCTAGCGCCCTTGCTGCACGTCGATTCGAGCGCCGACCGCGAGGCGTCGGTGAGCAGGCAGCTGGGCGCGTTGTTCGCCGACGAGTGGCGGAGCGGCGGCGGGACCGTGCGGCACCGCGACGTGTCCGCCGAACCCGTGCCGCCGCTGCGCGAGGCGTACGCGCGGCTCGGCCGCCGGGTGGAACGCAAGGGAGTGCTGTCGCTGGAAGACATCGCGACGCTGATCGCGGACGCCGACGAACAGCGCGAATGGGACCTGACGCTGCCGCTGGTGAACGAGGTGCGCGAAGCCCGCGCCGTGCTGATCGGGGTGCCGATGTACAACTTCGGCGTGCCCGCGACGCTCAAGGCGTGGATCGACCGGATCAGCTTCCCCGGCGTGTTCGCCGATCCGGAAACCGGCCGGAAACTGCTGGCGGACAAGGACTTCGTGGTCGTGAATGCTCGCGGCGGCGGATACGGGCCCGGCACGCCGCGCGAGGCGTTCGAGTTCCAGGAGTCGTATCTGCGCGCCTACCTCGCCGACAAGGGCGTGGAGCGGCTGACGTTCGTGTCCCAGGAGTTCACCCGGGTCGGCGACGTCCCCGCGCTGGACGGGCTCGAGGACCTGGCCGCCGCGTCGCGCGCGGCGGCCAGGTCCCGGGTCGTCGAGCTGGCGCGGGCTATCCGGTGAGGTCGGAGCACTTCCGCGCGTCCGGATCCTTCGCCCCGCCGGGCGACCACCGCACGTTCGCGAACGACGCGGAGAACGGGCCGTCGGTGTAGACGAGGAACGGCGTGTCGATGCTCTCGAAGTCCAGCCCGCTCGCGAAGCAGGACAACGGGATCTTCACCGTCGACTTCTGCCCGGCGGGCAGATCGCCGAACAGCTTCGTCGCGTTGACCTCCGACGAGCACGGATAGACGCAGTGCAGGCTGACGACGGTCCGGTTCACCGGCGGCGAATGCACGATCACGTCGAACTCGAGCGCGCCGTCGGCGTTGGGGTATCCGCGCAGGTCGTCAGTGCCGCCGGGATGCTGCGAATACAGCTGTGCCGCGCCGGTGCCGGTCCACGTCGCCTTCAGACCGTCGCCCTGGACGTTGACGTCGGCCGGGACCACGGTGATCTCCGGATGCGAAGCGGTGCCGTCCGCGCCGATCTCGGTGCCGCCCCAGTTCGACGCCGAACCGATGAAACTCTTGTACGGCGCGACATCCGTGCGGTCGTAGATCGGCAGGTCCTCGGTCGCGGTGCCGCCGCCGTCGGTCGCACCGCAGCGGGCCGGGCCCTCGGTCTCGTCGAGTTTGCCGACGGTGGTCCGCTGGTTCGAGGTGAGGCCGTAGCCGAGCTTGAACAGCGGGTCGTAGCCGGGACTCCACGGGTTGAGCGGCGTCTGGCAGGCACTCTTCGGCCACGAGTAGGACAGCTTGCCGCGGTATCCGCCGTGGTCCTTGCCGCGCACCAGCATGTCCGCGACGCCGCCGCCTTCAGTGCCGGGCAGCCAGGCGGCGACGAACGCGTCGGAACGGTTGAGTTCCTTGTTGACGTACAGCGGGCGGCCGCTGACGTACACCGTCACCACCGGAGTGCCCTTGCCGCTGACTTTGTCCAGCACCGCAAGGTCTTCCGGATACAGCTTCGCCGCTTCAAGGCTCTTCCGCTGCAGATCGCCGACGCCTTCCGCGTACGGAGTCTCGCCGACAACAGCGATGACCGCGTCATAACCCTTGGGGTCGACGGTGCCTGTGGGGTCGAAGGTGACGTTGGCGAGATCCTCCTTGAGCCCAGCGAGGATCGAGGTCGCTCCGGGGAAGTCCGCGTTGGTGTTCCCGGTGCCCTGCCAGGTCAGCGTCCAGCCGCCGGTCTGGTTCGAGATGCTGTCCGCGCTCTTGCCGACCACGAGCACCTTCGCGTTGCGCGCCAAGGGAAGCACGTTGCCGTTGTTCTTGAGCAGCGTCTGCGACTTCCGCACCGCGTCGCGCGCGAGTGCCTTGTCCGTCAACGCGTCCGGCGAACCGGCGTACCAGCGCTGCGAAGGCTTGCGCTCCTCGAACAGCCCAGCGCGCATTTTGACCCGCAGGATCCGGGTGACCGCGTCGTCGATGCGGGACATCGGGATCTCGCCCCCGCGCACCTGCGCGACCGTGGTGGCGATGAAGTCTTTCCAGTCGTTCGGGACCATCACGACGTCGATGCCCGCGTTGATCGCGCGCGGGCAGCTGGAGTTGGTGCAGCCGGTCACCTGGCCGATGCCGTTCCAGTCCGACACGACGAGGCCGTCGAAGCCCATCTTGCCCTTGAGGATCTGGTTGAGGACCTTGTCGCTGCCGTGGATCTTGCCCTCGTTGATGCCGAGGTCGGGGTTGGTCCAGCTGTTGAACGACGCCATGACCGTCTGCGCGCCCGCGGCGAGCGCGCCGTAGTAGCCCTGGCCGTGCAGGTTGATCATGTCCGCTTCCGACGAAGCGTTCACGCCCTGGTCCTGGCCGTTGGTCGTGCCGCCGTCGCCGATGAAGTGCTTGGCGGTGCCGATCACGCCGTTCGCGCCGATGCGCAGGCGGGCCCCGGCTTGCAGACCGTTCATGGCCTCGTACCCGTAGGCGCGGGTGATGCGCGGGTCCTCGGAGAAGCCTTCGTACGTACGGCCCCAGCGGTCGTCCTGCACGACGGCGAGAGTCGGCGCGAACGCCCAGTCCTGGCCGGTCGCGCGGATCTGCCGTGCGGTCGAGTTCTCGACATCGCGCACCAGGCACGGATCGTGCGCCGCGCCGAGCGCGATGTTCTGCGGGAAAACAGTGGAGCCGTACACATTGTTATTCCCGTGCACGGCATCTATGCCCCAAATTACCGGAATCTTTGTCCTCGTGGCCTTGGCCGCGTCCCAATAGGAATCCGCGAGCTTGAGCCAGTCCTGCTGGCCGGCGTGCTTGTTCCCGCCCGGCCACGAGCCG
This sequence comes from Amycolatopsis sp. VC5-11, assembly GCF_037034185.1. Lineage (NCBI taxonomy): Bacteria > Bacillati > Actinomycetota > Actinomycetes > Pseudonocardiales > Pseudonocardiaceae > Amycolatopsis > Amycolatopsis sp. VC5-11. The sequence continues at coordinate 231,681 of NZ_JBAGKF010000003.1, forward strand.
CCGCCGTTGAGCACCGACCCGATCGAGTACTGGGTGACCTCGGCCGGCGTGATCGCGGCGATCTCGGGCTGGGTCATCTGCCCGACTTTTTCCTCCAGCGACATGCCGGAGACGATCTGCCTGATCCGCCATTCGTCGACCGGGTTCTTCGGCATCGCGCTGCGCACCTTGGGCCAGTCGGCCAGCTGGGGCAGCGAGTCTTCGATGCGGGCGCACCCGTTGCGGTCGAGCGCGGGACGGCCGATCTCCGGCTGGCGCGGGGGAGGGGCGGCCTGGGCGGTCTGGGCGGGAACGAGCCCGCCCAGGAGGACGAGCGCGGCGAGCGCGACCCGGTTCCGGGCGCGCGGGGAACGTGGAGGTCTGGCCATCGACAGTCCGTTCTGCGGAGGGCGGCCCGGAGCGGGCCCGGTGATCCTGACCGGGCAAACCGGACTCCGTCAATCCGCCGACCGCAGTGGTTCAGTCCAATAACCGGACAGGAAACGGGACATTCGCGCGGCGCGGGCGCAGGGATAGATTGATCTCGTACGCACTGCAATCAATGGAGGACAAAGCGGATGCGCAAGGAAAAGCCAGACGTTCCGGCCGCTGACGGGACCGCGGACGCGTACTTGGCCGTGCCGGACGGCGGGCCGCATCCCGGGGTGCTGCTCTTCCCGGACGCGTTCGGGCTGCGGCCGCGGATCGAGGAGATGGCCGACCGCATCGCCGAGAAGGGCTATGCCGTGCTCGCGCCGAACCTGCTCTACCGCGGCGGCCGGACGCCGCTGGTGGACTTCGCCGCTCTGGAAGACCCGGAGCGACGGGGCGAGGTCTTCGGCAAGCTGATGCCCATGATCGAGGCCTTGGACACCGAGGCGATCACTCGCGACGCGGAGAAGTACCTGGACTGGTTCGCCGCGCAGGACGGCGTCGCGCCGGGACCGGTCGTGATCACCGGGTACTGCATGGGCGGCACGAACGCGCTGCGCGTGATCGAGGCGTTCCCGGACCGGGTCAAGGCGATCGCGTCGTTCCACGGCGGACGCCTCGCCACCGACCAGCCGGACAGCCCGCACCTGCGGGTCGGCTCGATCACCGGCGAGGTGTACTTCGGGCACGCCGACCAGGACCCGTCGGCCACCGCCGAGCAGATCAAGACGCTCGAGCACGCGCTCGACGAGGCCGGGGTGACCTACCGGTCGGAGGTGTACGAGGGCGCGTCGCACGGGTTCACGATGTCGGACACGGCCGCGTACCACGCCGAGGGCGAGAAGCGGCACTGGGAGAACCTGTTCGCGCTCCTGGAGCGGGTGCGCTGACCTGCGGAAGAGCAGGGCCCGGCACGCGGGACGCGCGCGCGGCCGGGCCCTGCGCGCGGAATCGGCGGCGGCCGTTTACGCTGGCCGCATGGCCGAAGGTGCGCTGTGCCGCGAACCGGTGGAGCTGACCGGGCGCGAGCGCTCGGTCCTGCGGAGCGTCGCGGTCCGCGGGACGGAGCCCGAGCTGTTCTGCGAGCTGGAGGCCGGGCACGGCCACGAGCACGCGACGCCCGTCGGCGGACGCGGCGAGGAGCCGCTGATGTGGCTGCGCTGGTGGCCCGGCCGCCGCGTGCTGGAGACCCGCGCGCGATGCGGCGCGGAGTCCGACGAGGGCGTTTTCTGCCGGGTGCCCGGCGGGCACGAGGGCAGCCACAGCTACGAGCTGGCCGAGCCCGAGGAGGCCTGGCCGCTGGCCGACGCGGGCCTGTTCGCCGGCCGCCGGTAAAGTCGCTCGACATGCGCGAAGGCTTCCAGGACGACCTGAAACAGCTCGACGGGCGTCTGGCGGCGATGGCCGAGGCGGCGGCGGAGGCGATGCGCCGGGCCACCCGGGCGCTGCTGACCATGGACCTGCCGCTGGCCGAGCAGGTGCTCAGCGGCGATGCCGACCTCGACGACCAGCGCGCCACCTGCGAGGACGAGGCGTATTCGCTGCTCGCCCTGCAAGCCCCGGTGGCCGGCGACCTGCGCGCCGTGCTGGCCGCGGTGTACTGCGCGGAGAAGCTCGAGCGGATGGGCGATCTCGCCGCGCACATCGCGGGCACCGCGCGCCGCGGCCACCCGGAGCCGACCGTTCCCGCCGACCTGGAGGCGGTGTTCGCGGAACTGGGCGAGGTCACCTCGGCGATGGCCGAACGGCTCGCCGACCTCGTGCACGGCGAGGCCCGCGGCGGCTACGCCGAACTGAGCCGCGCCGACGAGCGCGTGGACGAACTGCACGCCCGCGTGATGGCGACGGTCACCGCCCCGGACTGGACGCAGGACCAGCGGATCGCGGTCGCGCTGAGCCTGCTCACCCGTTTCTACGAGCGTTTCGCCGACCAGGCGGTGTCGGTCGCGAAGCGCCTGGAGTTCGCCGCGACGGGCGATCTCCCGGGCTGACCTCCGGCGGCGGACCGGCCTGGGCCTGGTTCGACGGACGCGGCGGCGGCGAACCCGCGGCGCGGCCCTGCGGCGGACCGGCCGGACGCGGCTGCTGCCGAGCCGGACGGACCGGCGGCTGCGCGGGCGGACGGTTCTGCGGCGGGCCGTCGACGGGCCGGGCCTGGGGCATCGGCTGCGAGTTCTGCCGCCCCGGAGCGGGTGCGTCCGTTCCACGAGGCGGCGGAGTCATGCGGGGCGGCTGGGGGTTTTGCCGTCCGGGAACCGGGACGTCCGCCGCACGGGGCTGGGGCGCGGCCGTGCGGATCGGCTGGGAGTTCTGCCGTCGCGGCGCCGGTGCGTCCGCCGCGCCCGGTTGTGGCGCGGCGGTGCGGAGGGGCTGCGAATTCTGCCGCCGGGGCGGCCGGACGGGGCGACCGCTGGCGTCGCGGGCTTCGGGCGGGCTGACGCGGCGAGTGGGAGGCGCACCCGCGTCGCGAGCACCCGGCCGAGCACCTGCGGCCTGGCCTGGCGAAGCGTCGCCGTCCGGATCGGGCCGGGCCGTCGCAGCCTCCGCACCTTCCGGTGCCACGCCCAGCAACCCGAACGGCACTTTGCCCGCGAACCGCCGCACGAGTCCGGCGGCCGGACCCAGCGCGTATCGCTGCAGCAGCAACGCCATCCCGGCCCCGAGCGCGAGCCCGATCAGGACGTCGTGCGGGTAGTGCGCCCCCACGAACACCCGCGAGAAGCCCATCGTCGCCGCGAAGGCCGCGAGCCACGGCGCGCCCTTGTGCCAGGCGAAAGCCCCGCCGAGCGCGACCGCGGCCGCGATGGTGGAGTGGTTGCTCGGGAACGACCAGTCGCCCGGCGGCGGGCAGGCGCCGACGATCGCGTCCGGCGGAAGTCCCCGGCAGGGCCGCTGCTCGTGGACGAAGGCCTTGATGATCTCGCTGAGCACGTAGGCGACCACGGTGGCCGCCGGAACGAGCAGCGCCGCGGCCATCCGCTCGGGCGAGCCGGTCCCGCGCGCCCGCCACCAGAGCCACGCGAAGAACGGGGCCACGAGGACCAGGCCGTAGTGCGTGTACGCCAGCACGAGAGACTGCACCCAGCCCGGCATGGCGTGGGCGAAGTGGGTGATCGCGTCGTACGTCTCGCTGCTGGAAGCTCCGGCCGTGGTCGCCATACAACCCCTCTCCGGTCCGCCGGTTCGCCTGGCGGCCATCTCGCGTTCACCCGAAGGTCACGAGCGTACCGAGCGGCGGAGGGGAGCCGGCGACGCCCCGCGAGTCCGCGGGGACGCTCCGGGACGGGTCAGGAGTCGGTGGTGTGCTCGCAGGTCACCGGCTTGCCGGGACCGGGAGCGCTCGCCTTGGCGAGTTCCTTCGTCTTGTCCAGCAGGATCCGGCAGCGCAGCGTCGCGGCGGTCGACGGCGTGGCGGTGACCGAGGCTTTCTGTCCGGCGCTGACCACGACGTCCTGTTTCCACGGCAGCCCGAGCGGGCCGGTGAGCTGGTGCGGCGCGACCTTGTCCTCGTAGCGGTTGCCGGATTCGCCGTAGGCGACGCCGGTGGCCGTGGTCTGCTGGTCGGAGGTGATCTCGTAGGTGATCGCCCACGACTTGCCGGTCGGGTTGGAGCACGCGGCGAGCCCGGCGAGCGCGACGGCCGCGCAGGTGGCGGAGAGTGCCTTGGTGATCACGCTGGGACTGTACCGGAGCCCTTCTTCCGCAGCCCGGCGAGGAACGTCCGCGCGGCCGGTTCCTCCCGCGCGGCCTGGGCGAGGATGCCGAACTGCAGCATGGTGACCACGAGCGACGTGCCGCCCGCGGACACCAGCGGCAGCGTCACGCCGGTCACCGGCAGCGCGCCCGCGACGTAGCCGATGTTGATCAGCGCCTGCGCCACCAACAGCAGGGTGGTGGTCCCGGCGACGAGCCGCACCCACGGATCGGCGACCCGCGCCGCGGTGCGCAGGCCGATCACCGCCAGGTAGCCGAACAGGCCCAGCACCACGAGACAACCGGCGAACCCTAGTTCCTCGCCGACGAGCGCGAAGACGAAGTCGTTCTGGACGTCCGGCAGATAGCTCCACTTCGCCGCGCCGCGGCCGAGGCCGACGCCGAACCAGCCGCCGTCGGCGAGGGCGTATTGCGCCTGCTGTGCCTGGTAGCCGCTGCCGCTCGCGTCGGGATTCGGCGAAAGAAAAGAAAGGATGCGCGCGAGACGATAACTGGCGAAAAGGGCGAGTGCGACGATTCCGGCGACCCCGCCGGCGAGAATGGCGGCGAACAACCGCTTCGGCGCGTCGGCGAACCACAGCAAGCCCAAGGTGATCAGCGCGAGCGTGACTGTGCCGCTGAGATTCGGCTGGGCCAGCAGCAGTGCGCACAACGCGAGCGTCACCGGGATCAGCGGCACCAGCAGATGCCGCCAATGGTGCAGCACCTTCTCTTTTGACACGAGCAAATGCGCGCCCCAGAACACCAGCGCGACCTTCGCGATTTCCACCGGCTGCAGGGTGAACGGCCCGGCGGAAAGCCAGCGTTGCGCGCCGCCGTGATCGGAACCCAGCGGGGTCAGCACCAGAAGCAGCAGCACCACCGCGGCGGCGAGCGCCGGGGTGGCGGCCTTGCGCAGCCGGGAAAACGGGACGCGCAGTCCGAGCACGAAGGCGACGACGCCGAACGCGACGAACGTCAAATGCCGGAGAAAGGCTTGGTACACCCCGGTTCCAGGGGCAGGGGAGGACGACAGCGCCATCACCGCGCCGAGCAGCGTCAGCAGCGCCCAGATTCCGACGATGATGCGGAACGACGCGAGCGGATGCGCGAAAAACTGCCCGATTGCGTGCCGTGCCGGTTTGCGGTCCCGTTCGGTTGGCGATTCCACTTGCGCGAGTGTGTGCCGTATCCGCTTCGCGGTGGCCGACCGACTCGCCGGTGTGCGGAAAATTACCGCTCCGATTTCCGATTGGCCTCGTCGACCTCGGCCATGTGTTCTTCCGCCCACGTGCGCAGCGCCGCGAGCGCGGATTCCAGCGACGTGCCCAGGGCGGTAAGCCGGTAATGCACCCGCGGCGGCACCGTGTCCTCGACCCGCCGCGTGGCGAGGCCGTCGCGGACGAGGCTTTGCAGCGTCACCGAGAGCATTTTCTGCGACACCCCGGGGATGCGGCGGCGAAGATCCGCGAAGCGCACCTCGTCCGGCGCGGCCTCGGCAAGGATCTTGACCGTCATCGACGTCCACTTCGTCCCGATCCGGTCGAGCAGTCGCCGCGTCGGGCAGGCCGGGTCGAACAGATCGCCGCGGGCGGAGGGGGTCACCTCGGGCTCACCACCTGTCGGGAAAGTGCCGTCTTGGCGGCATCCTTGGAGTTACCTACCGTGTGCTGGTAACCAATGGTAACCACAGGAGGCACGATGAACGCGGTGCGGCAGGTCGAAGCGAACGGGGTCCGGCTGAACGTCGCCGTCGGCGGGAGCGGGCCAGCGCTGGTGCTGCTGCACGGATTCCCGCACACCTGGCAGCTGTGGAGCAAGGTCATCCCGACCCTCGCCGAGCGGTACCGGGTGCTCGCGCCGGACCTGCGCGGGCTGGGTGCGAGCAGCCGTCCCGAGAGCGGCTTCGACGCTGGGGCGGTCGCCGCTGACGTCGCGGGCCTGCTCGACGCGCTGGGGGAGCCGGATGCCGAGGTGGTGGCCATCGATCTGGCGGTTTCGAGCGCGTTGCTGCTGGCGTTGCGGCAGCCGGAGCGAGTGCGCCGTCTGGTGCTGATGGAGTCGCTGCCCTGGGGTTTCCCGGCGAGCCCGCCGTGGTGGTTCGGTTTCCACGCGGTGCCGGGACTGGCCGAGACTGTCCTTAATGGACACGAGGCGGAGTACGTCGGCTGGTTTCTCGAGCAGGGCACGCTCGGCCGCGGTGTTCCGGCGGAGGTCCAAGCGGCCTTCGCCGAGGCGTACACCGGCACCGACGCGCTCCGTTGCGCCTTCGAGTACTACCGCGCGATGCCGGAAAGCGCCCGGCAGCTGACCGAAGCGGCAGCCAAGCGGCTGACCGTCCCGACGATGGCGATCGGCGCGAACCCCGTGGGCGATGCGCTGGAGCAGCAGTTGCGCCCGATCGCCGACGACCTCACCGGGCACGTGCTGGCGGACTGCGGGCACCTGATTCCGCTGGACCGTCCGCGCGAGTTCCTCGATCTCCTGCTGCCGTTCCTGTCCCGGGAGATACTGGCCGGGTGTCGTTGACGTCCGAACTGGCCGACCCGCGCGGGAAACTCTCGCGTTGGTGCGCCCGCGTCTTCACCGGCACCGCAGCGGCCGCGCGCCGGGTCGAGGAGGCGACGAACGGCGTCCGCCCGGTCCGTCCGGCGCTCGCGCGGCCGCCGCGGCAGCACTGGGCCGAGATCGGCGGTGCGTTCGGCCAGCGGATCGCGGATCTCGTGCAGCCCGCGCCGCCGTACTACGCGCTGCTCGGCATGGTGCGGGCGCAGTGGGGCAGCGGCCCGTGGGCGCACGCGCAAGCCGCCCAGTACCCGACGCACGACGAGCTTCCGCCGGAGTACCAGGCGCGGGCGCTCGGGATCCGTCCGGCGGCGGCGACCTGGCTCGACCTCGGCGACGGGCTGCCGGACGGCGGTGCGCTCCCGGGCGCCGAGGAGCTGTGGGGCGAACTGCTGGGACGCGCGCGCCGCTACCAGGCGCAGCACGCCCCGCCCGGCATGCTCGGCGGACCGGGCGCGGAAGCCGGACTGGCGCGGACGAACTGGGTGCTGTCGGCGTGCGAGGACATCTACCGCTCCGGCCGCATCGACCCTCGCCTCGCCCGGGTCGTCGACGGCGGCGGCACGATCGCGGACCTGCGCGCCCTGCCCGCCGACGCACAGGTGACCGAGCTGGCGGAACTCGCGAAACGCTTACACGACAACGGCGCGCTGTGGGAACTGCGGCGGCTCGGTGGTGCCCCGCCGGAGGGCTATCCGCTCGGGATCGCCGGGCCGACCATCGTGCCCGGCTGGGCCGACGGCGACCTCTTGCTCGGGAAGCTCGACCCCGAAGCGGGGATCGCCGACGGCACGCTGCTGGACGTGAAGACCGTGCTGACCGTCGGCGATCCGGACCGCGCCGGGCGCTGGCTGTGGCAGATCCTGCTGTATGCCTGGCTCGACGTCGCCGACCTCTACCGGATCCGGGAGGTCGGGCTGCTGCTCGGGCGGCACGGCAAGCTGGTCTGCTGGCCGGTCGACGAGCTGGCGGCGGACCTGCTCGGCGGCGACGGCCTGGTCGATCACCGCCGCGACGAGTTCAGGGACATGGCGCGCGGGCTGCTCGACTCGGCCGGGCTGAGCTTGGCCGACGGCTGAACCGCGGGCTTCTTCCCCGCGCCGCGGCCGGCGAAGCACACCGCGCCGAGCACGATCACGCAGCCGACGAGCTGCAGCGGGCCCGGCCGTTCGCTCAGCAGCAGGAAGCCGAACGCGACCGCGCCGACCGGCTGCAGCAGCATCATCGTCGCGCCGGTCGAGGCCGCCAGCCGCGGCAGCGCCCCGGCGATCAGCAGCCACCCGACGACCTGGCCGACCAGGGCGAGCGCGGCGAACCAGCCGAGCGAGGGCAGGCTCGGCGCCAGGTCGAGGCGGCCGAACGGCAGCCCGAGCACGACGGAGACGAAGCCCGCCGACACGGTGGCCAGCGACAGCGAGCGGACCTGCGTCGCGGGGGTGCTGCTGAGCCGGAGCAACAGCAGGTACGCCGAGTAGCCCGCTCCCGCGGCGAGCGCGAAAACCATGCCCAGCACCGGGTTCGAGCCGGTCATCGACGAGCCGAACACGCCGCCGGCGAGCACGATCCCGCCGATGAGCGTCGGCGCGACGAACTTGAACCGCGGGTCCGGCCGCTCCTTGAGGAACACGAACGCCAGCAGCGGCACGATCACCACCTGCACCGAAAGCAGCATGGTCGCGACGCCCGCGCCGACGCGCGGGATCGCCTCGCCCCACAGGACGAAGTCGAGCCCGAGGCCGAGCCCGGCCAGCAGCGGCAGCAGGATCTTCGCGCGCTTGCGGGTCCGCCGCGCCTCGCTGAACGCCAGGACCGCGAGCAGCGGCAGCGCGAGGGCGCAGCGCCAGAACGCGCTGGTCGCGCCGCTGGCCCCGGAAACCTTGATGAGCACCGAGGTCAGCGCGATGCAGAGGCAGCCCGCCGCGGCCAGCAGCCGGGGGTCGGCGCGGCCGGTGAGCGCGGCGATCGGGCCGGCGGCAGGCAACGAGGCGGATTCGGTGGTCATGCCTTCTATGGTGGGGGCGCTAACTATCAAGGACAAGTGAATGTTCCTGCGGAAAATCCGGTAGCATCACTACCGTGTTCAGTGTGGATCGGATGCGCGCCCTGCACGCGGTCGCGCAGCACGGCTCGGTCGCCCGCGCGGCGGCCGCGCTGCACGTCACGCCGTCCGGGGTGTCGCAGCAACTGGCGAAGCTCGAACGGGAAGCGGGGCTGGCGCTTTTGGAGCCGCGCGGCCGGACTGTGCGGCTCACGCGCGCCGGGCAGGTGCTGGTCGGGCATGCCGAACGCGTGCTGGCTCAGCTGGCCGAAGCGCGCACGGATCTCGAGCGGCTGCGCGAGGACGTCTTCGGGCCGTTGCGGATCGGGTCGATCGCGACGTGCGTGCACGCGCTGCTGCCGCCCGCGCTCGCCATGCTCACCGAACAGCACCCGCGGCTGAACGTGACGCTGGGCGAGGGCGAAGCCGAACAGACGCTGCCGAAGGTGCTCGCCGGGGACCTCGACGTGGCGGTGTTCGAAAGCTGGGCGGACCGGCCGACCGTGGTGCCGGCGGGGATCACGCAGGTCACGCTGTTCTCCGACGTCGCCGATCTCGCGCTGCCCGCCGGGCACCGGCTCGCGCACCGCCGCACGGTCGATCTCTCCGAGGTGGACGATGTGTCGTGGATCAGCTGGACCGGCCGTTCGGGCTGCTACGAATGGCTCGTGCACGTGCTCCGTTCGCAGGATCTGGAGCCGCGGATCAGTTGCACCATCGGGAGTTACGTGACGCAGCTGGCGCTCGTCGCGGGCAACGTCGGCGCCGCGCTCGTCCCGCGGCTCGCCCGCGGACCGGTGCCGGACGGCGTCCGGATGCTCGCGACGCGGCCGGTGCTGAACCGCACGATCATCGCCGCGTGCCGGTCCGGCGAGGAGGCGCACGGCGGGGTCCGGGCGGCGCTGGAGGCGCTCGGCGAGGCGTCGGCGGCTTATGTGAACCGCTGAATCTCGGTGCGCGGCTGCCTTTTCCGGCCGGTTCGGCCCTAGAGTCGGAATCGACGAGCAGGGGAGCCGCCCATGACTGCCGAGGATGCCGCCCGTGCCTTGCGGGCCCGACTGCCCGCCGGGCAGGTGCACACGTCCGGCCCTCAGTACGAATCGGCGGCGGCGGTCTGGAACGCCGCCGTCGTCGCGCGTCCGGCGGTGGTGGTCGAATGCCGGCGCACGGCGGATGTCCAGGCTTCGGTGCGTGCTGCGCGCGAGCTGGGTCTGCCGCTGTCGGTGCGCAGCGGCGGACACGACTGGGCCGGACGCGCGATCGCGGACGGCGGGATCACGCTCGATCTGCGTCCGCTGAACCGGGTCTCGGTCGATCCAGGACGGCGCGCCGCGGTGGTCGGCGGCGGCGCCCGGGCCAACGATGTGCTGGCGGGAGCGGAGGCGCACGGCCTGACCGCCGTCGTGGGCACGATCGGCACGGTCGGGTTCGCGGGGCTCGCGCTCGGCGGCGGATACGGTCCTTTTCTGGGCAAGTACGGGCTCGCCTCGGACAATCTGCTCGGCGCCGAGGTCGTGCTCGCGGACGGCGAAGTCGTGGTCGCCAACGCTTCGCGGCTGCCGGACCTGTGGTGGGCGCTGCGGGGCGGTGGCGGGAATTTCGGCGTGGTGACCGCGCTCGGCGTGCGCTTGCACGAGGCGCCGCAGATCACGACCGGCCCGGTCTGGTACCCGGCTTCGGACGCGGCCCGGGTTTTCGCTGCGGTAGCCGAAATTCAGGCCGACGCGCCGGACGAACTCACCGTCCAGACCGGTGTCCTCGCCGGTGCCGACGGCTCGCTGTGCGTGCTGGTCTGGCCCACCTGGTGCGGGGCCGCGGATCCCGAGGGCTTCCTCGCCCGCCTCGGACCCCCGCTCGCCTCGCAAATCGAGCCGGTGTCGTCCTATGCGGCGGAGATCGCGCGACGGGACGCGATGTTCCCCGACGGCCGTTCAGTCACCATCCGCACGCGGTCGCTTGCGGCGTTCACTCCCGAGGCTGCGGCAGTGCTCGCCTCGGCCGAGGAAGTCCGGACCTCGCCGATGTCCGGACTGTCGATCCACCACTTCCACGGCCTGGCCGCCCGGATTCCGGCCGCGGACACGGCGTTCCCCGTGCGGGAGGACCACCTCATGGTCGAGATCCTCGGGCTGGGGGAGGGCAACGACGACCGAGCCTGGGCGGATGCCACCTCGGCGGCGTTGGCTCCCCACGCGTTGCCCGGCGCGTACGCGAACCTGCTGGGCCCGGACGTCCCTTCGGCGAACGTCTTCGGCCCCAACTCGGCCCGGCTGCGGGACGTCAAACACCGCTACGACCCGGACGGGGTTTTCCGCGCCATTCCGCTGGGCTGACCTTTTTGCCGAGTACATTGGTGAAAAAGACGGCGGAAGGAGGCGGGCCGTGGCGTATGTGATCGCGGAGCCGTGCGTGGACGTGATGGACCGGGCGTGCGTGGACGAGTGCCCGGTGGACTGCATCTACGTCGGCGAACGCTCGCTCTACATCCATCCGGACGAGTGCGTCGACTGCGGCGCGTGCGAACCGGTGTGCCCGGTCGAGGCGATCTATTACGAGGACGACCTTCCGGACCGCTGGCGCATCTACGCCGAGGACAACGCCCGGTTCTTCAGCGAAACCCTGCCCGGCCGCGACGCGCCCCTCGACAGCCCCGGCGGCGCGGTGAAGCTCGGCGACCTCGGGGTGGACACGCCCTTGGTCGCCGGGCAGCCACGACCGGACCTTTCCGCCCAGCAGTAGTTCGCCCCGCACGCTTCTGCGGGATCGACCCGCCGTACCCCGCTTCTGGCGGAGAAAACCTCATTCAACTCGGTTAAACTGGTCCGCATGAGCGAGCAGACGCTGACCGATCCGCCCGCCTCCCGCGCACTGGGCGAGAGCCGGGCCCGGGTGCTGGCCGCACTGCGGTCGGCGGACGCTCCCGTAGCGGTGCAGGACGTCGCCGAACAGGTCGGCCTGCACGCCAACACCGCGCGGTTCCACCTGGACGGCCTCGTCGAATCCGGCCTCGCCGAACGCCGAACGGAAGACCGCACCCGCCCCGGCCGCCCGCGGACGGTCTACGCCGCGATCGCCGAGGAAGCAGCCGAGGGCCGCCGCAGCTACCGCCTGCTCGCCGAAATGCTGACCGGCCTGATCGCGGAAAACGTCGCCGACCCCGGGAAAGCCGCGGAATCCGCAGGCGAAGCGTGGGGCCGCTACCTGGCCGACCGCCCGCCCCCGACCCGCCGCGTCGACGAGGCCGAAGGGATCCGCCGACTGTCCGCTGTGCTGAGTGACGCCGGTTTCGCTCCGGCCCCGTCGGGCTCTCCGGAGCAGCCGGTGATCCGGCTGCGGCACTGCCCGTTCCGAGAGATCGCGGAAGAACGCCGGGACGTGGTGTGCGGCCTGCATCTCGGGCTGATGCGCGGGGTGCTGGAGGAGGTACGAGCGCCGTTGACGGCGGAGCGGTTGGAGGCGTTTGTCGAGCCGTCGTTGTGTTTGGCGCATTTGAAGCCTGTTGGTAAGCGTCGTCGCTGACCATGCGCACTGTTTGCCGGTTCGACGCTGGATTTTCCGCGGCGGGTCGCAGATTCGCGGCGGCCGGATGACCGTTTTCTGTTGCACGGCAATCAGTTCGCGATGGCCATGGGCTTTCCGTCCGAGTGTCGTGGCTGGGCGGGGGTTTCTGATGCACCAGCAAGCCCGTCCGCACCGGCCAGTTAGGCGCGAGGCACCAATTCGCGGCAGCCAACGCAATTCCGCCCGCAAAGCGCAGCAGCCGGGTGCGCGTTTCCCGTTGCGCAGCAAGCCGGTCCGCGGCGGCCGGGGCGGGGGAGACCGGCCGCCGCGGGGAGGCGCGCCGAAGGGGGGTCGGCGCGGGTATCGGGGGTCAGGCCGGGACCGCGGCGCGGCCGATCCGGACCTGCCACTTCTCCGGCCCGGATTCCACGTACTCCCACGTGAAATCCTCGCCGTGCGTGGCGGTGAACTCGCGGCGCAGCGGCTTCGGGTCGTGGTTGTTGACGAGCACGAACGATTCCCCGGGCGCGAGCCGCGCGTAGCGGCCGAAGATGCGCGGATGCCGGGTGCCGTGCGGGATTTCGCGGACGTCGAGGACTTCCGCGCGGTCCAGTTCGCCGCCGTCGAGGAGGGTGCGGAGGTCGTTGACCAGGATGGGGACGTCGGCGCCGGGGAGATCGGCCAGCGCGGGCAGCAGGACGCTGGTTTCGGCGTCGAGATAAGCGCCGAGAAGCGCGTCCAATGCCTGCGCGGCATGGCTGACCTGGGCCGAGGTGTCGGATTCCCGCAGTTCCTCGACGGTGCGGAGCACGGCGTCCTGAATCCGCCGCAAGGCGCGGACCAGCAGGCGCGTCGCGGGGGCGCCGGCGGCGGTCGCGTTGAGGACGCGGTCCGCGGCGGACAGGTACTCGGTCAACCGGCCCGTCGCGAACTCGATCAGCCGGGCGTTGGCCTCCTCGCGGGCGCTGCCGTCGAGCTGAAGTTCCGTGACCACGGCGGCTTTTTCCCGGTACTGGGCCAGCACCCGGCCGGATTCGGCGCGGAGGGCTTCGCTGGCGCGGAACGCGGGGTCGGTGCTGGTGCCGCTGATGTACACCTCGGACGAGCCGGTCACGGGAACCTCCCGGAAAGAGTATTTACGAGAATACTAGTGCAAAAGAACGGGCTTGCGGGCGTGACCTGGGACTCAGGTCGGGCCGATCCGCGCGAGGACGAGTCCGACCGGGATGCTGACGAGCAGCAGCACGACGAGCGCCTGGAAACCGTGCCGGACCCACCGGGTGCGACCGTCCGGCGAACTGCCGCGCACGCCGAGAACCAGCAGTGCCAAGCCGACGACCAGAACCGCGCCGCCGACGTCCACCACGGGCGTCACCCCGGAGAGCGTTCCGCCTAGTACGACGGCATTTCCAAGATTCCAAGCCGCGACCTGGGCGGCGACTAGCCGACGGGACGGCAGCGCCGGGGCGAGCAATGCCTGCCCGACCCCGAGTCCGAGTTGGGCGATCCCGCCAACGAGGACCAGATAAGCGACCGCCCACGCACCATGCGGCGTCGGCTGCGGGGCGATGACCGCGGACGCCAGCCCGCCAGCGATCGCGCACCCGAGGCCGAGCACGGCGAACGGGGCCGCGGCGGCGGTGCGAGGAGTCATAGATCCAAGTTAGCCTAGTGAAAAAAGAACGGCTCGGACCGGTCGGCGTACTGCGGGCTGGACCGGAAAATTCCCTGCTGTGACGGGATTCGCGCCAGGTCGGCAGCGGGTGCGGGCGGCTGTTAGGTTCGCGGACGTGACAACAAACGCGATGCGGGCAGTCGTCCACGAGGGCGCGGCGGGAGTCGGCGGGGTGCGGGTCGCGGAGGTTCCGGCACCGGCGCCCGGTCCGGATGAAGTGCTGGTCCGGCTGAAGGCGGCCGGGCTGAACCACCGGGATCTGTTCATCGTGGACAGTCGCGGCCCGGCTGACCCCTGGGCCGTGCTGGGCTCGGACGGTGCCGGAGTGGTCGCCGCCGCGGGGGCGGACGCCGCCGTCGAGGTCGGCGCCGAGGTCGTCATCAACCCGTCTCTCGACTGGGCGGAGCCGGACGTGGTCCCGGAAATCCCCGCCATTCTCGGAGTGCCGACGAATGGCACGCTGGCCGAATACGTCGTCGTCCCGGCGGGCAACGTCGTGCCGAAACCCGAGCACCTGAGCCGGACCGAAGCCGCCGCCCTCCCGTTGGCCGCGCTCACCGCCTACCGGGCGCTGTTCACTCGCGGCGGGCTGACCGCAGGGGAACACGTGCTGCTGCCGGGCATCGGCAGCGGAGTCGCGACGTTCGCCCTCGCCATGGCGAAAGCTGCGGGCGCGACGGTCAGCGTCACCTCCCGCAGCCCCGAAAAGCTCGCCAGGGCAACGGAACTGGGCACCGACCGCGCGATCGGCAGCAGCGGCGACTGGGCCGCCGAACTTGGCGCACCAGTGGACCTGGTCGTGGACAGCATCGGTTCGGCGACCTTCGACGCCTGCCTCTCCGTCCTCCGCTCCGGCGGCCGGATGGTGACGCTCGGCGCGACCACCGGCCCGGACGTCGAGCTGTCGCTGCGCAATCTTTTCTTCCGGCAGATCAGCCTGCTGGGCACGTCGATGGGCAGCGCGCGGGAGTTCGCGCAGATGGTCGCGCTGGTTGCGGAACACCGCGTACGTCCGGTGGTGCACCACGTCTACGACCTGGCCGACGGGCCGCGTGCGCTGGCCGATCTGGCGTCGGGGGACCAGTTCGGCAAGCTGGTGGTCGCGATCGGCTGACCTCGGCCGTTTTTGTCGGTGCCTCGTGGTGAACTGTGGGCACGAACCAAGGGAGGGGAACCCTGATGAGCAAGCGCTGGAATCCCGAGACGGTCGCGGGCCCGGTCGGCCGCTACAGCCACCTCGCGCAGATTCCTGCTGATCACGAGCTGGTCGTGGTGGCCGGGCAGATCGGCGCACGACCGGACGGCACGCTCGCCGGGCCGGACGCGGAAGCACAGACGCGCGAGGCGCTGGCGAACATCGAACGCGTGCTCGCCGCGGCCGGCGCCGGGCCGGAGCATCTGGTGAAGATTTTCAGCATGGTCGCCGGCACCGAGCACCTGCCCGGTTTCCGCGCCGCGACGGGGGACGTGTTCAGCCGCTGGTTCCCGGAGAGCGACTGGCCGACGCAGTCGCTGATCGTGGTGTCCGCGCTCGCGAAACCGGAGCTGGCCGTGGAAATCGAGGCGATGGCCGCGGTGCCCCGATGACCGTCACGCTCGGGCCGCTGCGAATCGATGCGGTCACCGAACTGGACCACTGGCCCTTCGCCCCAGCGGAACTGTTCCCGGCTGTCACGCCCGAACAACTGGGGGACCACCGCGGCGACCTCGACCTGTCGATCACCACGTACCTGGTGCGCACGCCGGACCAGACGGTGCTTCTCGACGCCGGGAACGGCAATGCGAAGGAACGCCCAGTCCTGCTGGCACATCACCAGTTCGACACGCCGTACCTGGACCGCCTGGCCGCGACGGGTGTCATGCCGGAGGACGTCGACGTCGTCATCGCGACCCACCTGCACCCAGACCACTGCGGCGGCTTCACCCAGCTGGTCGACGGTTCGTGGGACCCGGCTTTCCCGCGCGCCCGGTACCTGATCGCGGCCGACGAATACGGCTGGCTGCAAGAGGTGCACGCCGCGGCCCCCGAAGGCGGGGTTGCTGCCGACCTGGCGAGGACATTCGAAGACAGTGTCCTCCCGGTAGTGGAGGCAGGCCTGGTCGAACTGATCGACCTCCCATACGAGGTAACGGAGGGAATCACCCTGCGCTCCCTGCCCGGGCACACCACCGCCCACCTGATCGCCGAACTCAGCGGCGGCGGTCAGCACGCGCTGGTGAGCGGGGATGTGCTGCACCACCCGTTCCAGTTCTCGGACCTGACACTGGCCCAAGGTGGCGACGTAGACCCAGTCGCTGCCGCGGAGTCCCGACGGACCCTGTGCGAACTGGCCGTCGAACGGGACGCCCTTCTCCTGCCCGCGCACTTCGGGCCCGGACGAATCGACCGAGCCGGCGACGGTTTCCGCTACCACCCCGCCTCGTTAGGGGCCGCCTGACCTTTTGCTCGCGGGGCCGTGTCGATTAGATGCCGCCCCGTTCGACGCATAGGCATGACTGACTACGAACCGACCTCGACCCGCAACCTCGACCGCTACGGGAACGCCCCGCTGCCGTGGAGCCGAGCCCGCGATGTCCTGGCCACCGACACCCCGACCGCCGACCTGACGTTTTTCGTCGCGACCGTCCGCCCAGACGGCCGCCCCCACTCGGCGGGCGTAGGCGCGGTCTGGGTGGACGACGCCCTGTACTTCGTCGGCGGCCCGGGCACGCGCCGCTCGCGGAACCTCGCGGCCAATCCGGCATGCAGCATCTCAGTACGCGTGCGCGGCCTGGACCTGGTCCTCGAGGGCGACGCCCACCGCGTCGTGGACACCGGCACCGTGGCGCATCTAGCCGAGGTCTACCGCTCCGGTGGCTGGCCAGCGACGGCGTCCGGGGACGCTCTGACGGCACCCTTCAGCGCTCCGAGCGCAGGCCCGCCGCCGTGGCACCTGTACCGGCTCACCCTGCGCCGCGCGGTGGGAGTCGCTTCGGAGGAACCACACGGGGCGACGTGCTGGGAGTTCGCCGGAGCTTGAGGCCGCAGCCCGACCCCGCGGCGGGTGTCGTCGGCGGAGCTGTCTACCGGGAGTTCGCGGGCGCCGACGGGCGTCTGCCGGACGACGAGCCGTCGCCGACTTGGTTGCTGCCGTGTGCAGGGAACCTGTCTGACGGCGAGGCTGACACAGTCCGCGCGCGAGACCGCGGTGGCGTTGGCCGGTCCCGTGCGCGGCGAGTCTGCCGGGTGCCGAGAGCCGCGTGCGGGGAGTCTGCGGGACACGGAAGCGCGCCGCGGCAGGCGGGCTGTGGCCGCGTGCGCGTGACGATGAGTCTGTCGTGACGGTGATGGCGGCTGCCGCGTGCGAAGTGGCCGTGGCGGGGCGGGCTGCCGTGGCGTGCGGGTGGCGGCGAGTCTGTCGTGGCGGCGATGGCGGCTGTCGCGTGCGGAGTCTGCCGGGTCGGGAGGTTGGCCGTGGCGGGGTGAGTTGCCGTGGCGTGCGGGTGGCGGCGAGTCTGTCGTGGCGGCGATGGCGGCTGTCGCGTGCGGAGTCTGCCGGGTCGGGAGGTTGGCCGTGGCGGGGTGAGTTGCCGTCGCGTGCGGGTGGCGGCGAGTCTGCCGTGGCGGCGATGGCTGCCGCCGCGTGCGGAAGCCTGCCGGGTGAGGGACTTCGCGCTAGCGGGTGCGCTGCCATCGTGTGCAGGGGAGTGCGCGTGGCGGCGATGGCTGCCGCGGCGTGCGGAAGTCTGCCCGGCTGGGAGCTTCGCGGCACCGGGTGCAGGTGAGCGCGCGTGACGGCGCATCCGCCGTGGCGACGATGGCTGCGGCCCCCAACCGATCACCCCCGCCCGTCAGGTCCTTCCCAGTCCAGCAGCAACTCCCGCAGCCCGGCATTCATCCGCTCCTGCTCCGCGCGCGGCAAAACCCCCAGCAACCGTGCCTCCGTCTGCGTCTTCATCCCGAACACCTCCTGCGCCCGCGCCAGTCCCTCGTCGGTGAGGCTCACCAGGATCTGCCGTCGGTCGGCCGGGTCGATGTCGCGGCGGACCCAGCCTTTGCGTTCGAGTCCGGCGACGCGTTTGGTGACCCCGCCGGACGTCAGGCGCATGCTGTCCAGCAGTTGCCCGGCCGAGAGCCGGTACGGGGGACCGGCTCGTTTGAGGGCGCCCAGCAGTTCCACTTCCCACAGGCCGACCCCGAAGGCGTCGAATTCGCGGCGCAGTTCCGTTTCCAGCAGCCGGGCGGCGCGCAGCAGGCGGAAGCTCAGCGCCTTGCTCACCCGGTCTTCCTCGCGCACGCCGGTGATCTGCGCCATGACTCCGTCGACGTGGTCCCGCTCCGCTGGCATGGGCGAGTATTCTAACACCAGTAATTATCTTACCGGTCTCGAATCAGGACGGTCCGTGCACGCTTCGCCTTCATCCGAGCCCGATCCGCAGCGCTGGCGCGCCTTGTGGGTGTGCCTCATCGCGGGGTTCATGACGCTGCTCGACGTCAGCATCGTCAACGTCGCGCTGCCCTCGATGGAGCACGGGATCGGCGCGACGCCCGCGGATGTCTCGTGGGTCGTGTCCGGCTACGCGCTCACGTTCGGGCTCGCGCTGGTGCCGTCGGGGCGGCTCGGCGACGACTACGGGCGCCGCCGGATGTTCCTGCTCGGGCTGGCGTTGTTCGTGGCTACCAGCGTGCTCTGCGGGGCGGCCCCGAACGCGACCTGGCTCGTCGTCGCGCGGCTGGGGCAGGGCGTCGCGGGCGGGTTGCTGAACCCGCAGATCATCGGCCTGATGCAGCAGCTGTTCTCCGGGCGCGAGCGGGGCAAGGCGTTCGGCGCGTTCGGGGCGACGGTCGGGCTTTCCACCGCGATCGGGCCGGTGCTCGGCGGGTTGCTGATCCAGGGCATCGGCGTCGACCAGGGGTGGCGCTGGGTCTTCTACGTCAACCTGCCGATCGGGATCCTCGCGATCCTGTTCGGGCTCCGCCTGCTGCCCAAGGACGCGCGCAGCGGCCGGAAACGGACGCCGGACCTGGTCGGCAGCGTGCTGCTCGGCGTGGCGGTCGTGCTGGTGATGCTGCCGCTGATCGAGGAAGAGGAACAGGCGGCCGCGCCGCGCTGGTGGCTGATGGGCGTCGCGGCCGGGCTGCTCGTGCTGTTCGTGCTGTGGGAGCGCTGGCTCGGCAACCGCGGCAAGCAGCCGCTGGTGAACCTGAAGCTGCTGACCGTGCGCAGCTACTCGATGGGTTCCGCGCTCGGCATGGTCTATTTCGCCGGATTCACCGGGATTTTCCTGGTCCTGACGCTCTTCTTCCAGCAGGGCCTCGGCTACACGGCACTGCAGGCCGGCTCGGCGATGCTCGCGTTCGCGATCGGTTCGGCGATCTCGCCGACCATCGGCGGGCGGCTCGTGCACCGGTTCGGCAGGCCGATGGTCGTGCTCGGCACGCTGCTCGTGGCGATCGGGCTCGCCGCGACCGCGTGGCTCGTCCGCGACTACTCCGGCGCGAACACCGCGTTCGTGCTGGCCGGGCCGTTGTTCGTCGGCGGGTTCGGCAGCGGGCTGGTGATTTCGCCGAACTCGACGCTCGCCCTGGAAGAAGTCCCGCCCGCGGAAGGCGGCACCGCGGCCGGCGTCCTGCAGACCGGTCAGCGGATCGGTTCCGCGGTCGGCACCGCGCTCGGCGGGTCGCTGTTCTTCGGCGAGCTCGGGCGTTCGCACGGGGACTACCACTCCGCGACCGCGCTCGGGCTGATCGGGTCGACCGCGCTGGTCGGGCTCGCGTTGCTGTTCGGCGTCGTGGACATCCTGCTGTCGCGGACGCGCAAACGCCGCAGCACAACGCAAAGCGCGCCGCCCGCGGCGATTTCGGGTGCGGTGAGCGGCCTCGCGCCTGCGGAAACCGCGGCTGTTTCGTTGACGTCTCTAGAGACCCACGAAGTACGCCGCACCACTACCGGCGCGGACAACACGTTCGCGCTCGACGCTCCGGCGGGCTCGTATCTGCTGCTGGTCCAGGCGGGCGGCCGGGAGCCGGTGGCTCGCCATGTCCAGGTGGGCGCCGAGCCGGTGCGCGAGAACTTCGAACTGGCGCGGTCGGTCCGGCTCACCGGCACTGTCCACGCGGTCCGGGGTCCGTTCCCGGGCGCGCAGGTCGCGGTGCTGGACGCGAAGGGCCAGGTCCAGCGCGTCACCGTGACAGACGAGGCGGGCCACTACACCGTCGAGGACCTGTTCCCCGGCGAGTACACCGTCGTCGTGACCGGATATCAGCCGGTCGCGGAACCGGTGCAGCTGACGACCGAGGGCCCGGCCCGCTTCGACCCGTTGCTGCGCTTGGTTTCCGCGGACAAGGCCTAGTCGGAGACGAGCGCCAGCACCGCGAGGGCCTGGTCCCGCATCGCGACGTCCAGGAACGTCCCGTCGGCGAGCGCGATCGCGCCCACCCCGGCCTGAGTAGCACCGTCCATTCGGGACAGCACCTCCCGCGCCCGCGCGACCTCCTCCGCCGTCGGCAGGAAAGCCGCGCGGATCGTCAGCAGCTGCATCGGGTGTATCGCCGTGCGGCCGCGGAAACCTAGCGCGCGCCCGGCCCGGCAGCTTTCCGCCAAGCCGTCGAGGTCGCGGACGTTCGCGTACACCGACATCGCCGGCGGGGGCAGCCGCGCGGCGCGGGCGGCGTTCACGATCCGGCTGCGCGCCCAGGTGAGCCCGGCTTCGTCGGCGAGCCGCAGGTCGGACCGCAGATCCGCCTCGCCGAGCCCGAGCGACGCCGTCTGCGGGGAAGCGAGCGCGATCTCCAGCGCCCGCTCCACCCCGAGCGCCGACTCGATCAGCGGGTGCAATTCCCGCCCCGGCAAGGCATCGGCGTGCGACCGGACATCGAGCGAACTCTCGACCTTCGGCAGCCGCGTGCCCACCCATGTCGGCAGTGCGGCGACCGCGGCCACGTCCGCCGCGTGCCACGGCGTGTCCGGGTGGTTGATCCGCACCTGCACCGGCCGCGACGCGGGCACCTCGGCCAACAGCCGCATCGCGTTGTCCCGTGCGGCGTCCTTCTGCGCGGGAGCGACGGCGTCTTCGAGGTCGACCAGCACGACGTCGGCGTCCGAGGCGAGGGCTTTGGCGACGCGGTCGGGTCGGTCGGCGGGGACGTAGAGCAGGGTCAGCGCGGGCGTCATACCGCTCCTTCCGCCCGAAGCTCGGCGATCCGCGACGCCGTGAAGCCCAGCGAACCGAGCACCTCGTCGGTGTCCGCGCCGTGCGGACGTCCGGTGAAGCCGATGACGCCGTCGTTGTCCGACAACCGGAACAGCGGCCCCTGCATCAACGTCGTGCCCAGTTCCGGGTCCTCGATCTCGTGGATCGTGCCCAGCGCACGAAACTGCGGGTCGGCGACGATGTCGGCCGCGTCGTAGATCGGCGCGACCGCCGCCTGCGCTTCCTCGAAGGCCGCCACGACCTCGTCCCGCGTGTGCTGCGCGATCCAGCCGCCGACAGCCTCGTCCAGCACATCCGCGTGCGCCGCCCGGTCCGCGCCGGTCGCGAACCACGGCTCGTCCGCGAGTTCCGGACGGCCGACCAGCCGCATCACGCGTTCCGCGATCGACTGCGCCGACGTCGACACCGCCACCCATTGCCCGTCGCTCGTGCGGTAGGTGTTGCGCGGCGCGTTGTTCGTGGACCGGTTGCCGGTGCGCGGCTGGACCGTGCCGAGCTGGTCCCATCGCGTGATCTGCGGTCCGAGCATGGCGAGAATCGGCTCGATGATCGCGACGTCCACGACCTGGCCGCGGCCGCTGGCGGTCCGCCCGGCGAGCGCGACCATGATCGCGTACGCGGTGGCCAGCGACGCGACCCCGTCGGCGAGCCCGAACGGCGGCAGCGTCGGCGGCCCGTCCGGTTCGCCGGTGGCCGCGGCGAATCCGCTCATCGCCTCGGCGAGCGTGCCGAAACCGGGGCGCGGGGAGTACGGCCCGAACTGGCCGAAACCGGTCACCCGCGCGAGAACCAGCCCGGGGTTGCGCGCGGACAGCTCCTCGTAACCGAGGCCCCAGCGTTCGAGCGTGCCCGGCCGGAAGTTCTCGATCACCACGTCCGCGGTCTCGGCGAGCGCCAGGAACACCTCGCGCCCGCCGTCGCTGCTCAGGTTCGCCGTGACGGTGCGCTTGTTGCGCCCCAACGTCTTCCACCACAGGTTGACGTCGCCCTTGGCCACCCCGTGCGTGCGCGACGGGTCCGGTCGCGACGGGTGCTCGACCTTGATCACCTCGGCGCCCATGTCGCCGAGGTGCATCGCGGCCATCGGACCGGCGAACAACGTCGACGCGTCCACCACCCGCAGCCCGGCCAGCGCCCCGGCGGACGCCTCCCTCGACACGGTCATCGCGTCACGTCCCACGCACAGCGGAAGCCGACCGTCGCGCCGCGCGCCAGCCCGAACCCGGGCAGCAGCAGCTTCACGCTGTAGTCCGGCGCGTGCCGTCCGCCCTCGACGTACCACTCGGAACCCTCGGCGCGGTAATCGCTGCCGCCCTTGAGCATCACGAACCGGGTCCTCCCGTCGGAGTGTTCGCTTTCGGTCCAGTTCCACACCGCGGGCGTGCCGCGCCGCAGCCCGCCGGTCTCCCCGGCGAGCTGCCATTCGTCCTCGGTCGGCAACCGGCCGCCGCGCCACGCGCAATACGCCCGTGCGTCGTCGAGGTCCACAAAGGTCACTGGCTCGTCCGGGGCGAGCGGACGGCCGTCGGCCCAGTGCGCGAGGAACCGGTGCGGCTCGACCGGCTGGTATCCCGTAGCGGCAAGGAATTCCGCGAACTCGCCGTTCGTCACCTCGGCAGCGGCGACCGCGACCGGCGACGCCAGCGAACCGTCGCGTTGCAGCGTCCGGGCGTCGTGCAGCCGAGGCGGCAGCGGCTTCCACTCGTCCACATACGGCGCGCCCTGGTACATCCCGGTCTCGCGGCCGCGGTACCGGACCGTCAGCACATACGGCCCGGCAGGCACCACGACCGCGTCGTCCTCGGGCGTGCCGCTCGTCGGCTGCGGCTGGACCCGCGACGCGAGCCGATGCGGGAAACGCGCGTCCGGATCGTGGGGGAGCGTTGCCACCTGAGACAGCCACGACGGCTCCGTCGCGCCATCGGCGACCCGCAGCAACGCCGAAATCCCGCGCGCGGGCACGCGTCCGTCGGCGAACAGATCGATGACCGGACCGTCCACAACAGACCCGAGATAGTCCGAGTCGGAGCGGTTCACCACCGTCCACAGTGTCCAGTCGCCGAGTTCCCAGCGCGACGCGTAAACCCCGGCGGCTTCGGCTTCCGGCGTCAGCAGAGCCAGCGGCGTCCACTCGCCCTCGCGCAGCAGTTCACCCGCCGCACGCTGCACAGACACCATCCGGCGCACCGTCGCCGCGTCCCGCTGCGACCAGCCGACCCACACGCCGAACACGACTTCCCACACCATCACGCCGACGCCGTTCAGCCACGCCGACTGCAGTTCCTCGGTGTGGTCGCGGTGCCATCGCCGCACGTGGTGCTGCATGTGCCGCCGCTCGTACCAGTGCGAACGCAGCACGCCCGGGACCGGCGAATCGGCGAAGAACTGCGCCCACGACGCCGAATGATCCTCGATCCGCTCGACCGGCAGCTTCGATTCGCCCTCCAGCACGACCCCGGGCCGCGCGCGTTCGAGCTGCTCGACCAGCGCGGGGTCAGCCTTCTTCAAGGTGTCCAGGAAGACGCCGTCCGCGCCGAAATCGGCCAGCACCGCGGACAGTTCCACGGCGTCGTCCTCGCCGCGGCGCGTGCCGACGTCCCACGGGTTGTAGTCCACGAACACCCGCACGCCCGCCGAGTGGAACACCTCGACCAGTTCGCGGAGACCGGGCACGTCGCGGTAGAAGTCCCACTGGTTTCGGTCGTCGAGACCGATCACCGGGTACGCGTGCCACAGCACGACCGCGTCGAGGCCGCCGAACCGCTGGTGCGCGTCGGCGAGGAACCGCTCCGGCGTGAACCGGTGCTCCTCGAACGAATACAGCAACTCGTCCCACAGCCATACCTGCGCGACCGTGTGGCATCCGGCGGCCCACGCGGCTTCCGGCCGGTCGTAGGCGCGGCCGTGGTAGCTGTGCCGCTCGTGCGCGTCGGCACGCCACTGCCGCAGCCGGGCGCGCCATTCCGGCCGGTCGGCGGGATCCGCCGGGCCGACGAAGATCTTGGCCTCGTCCAGCGCCGCGAGCTGCTCGGGGGAGAGCGGCGCGCCGAGCGGGACCTCGGTCGGCCGGTCGATCGGGCGCGGGACGAGCGGGTCGAACACGTACGTCATCGGGCGTTTCCTCCGGCCGCGAACTCGGCGACCTCTGCGACGGTCGGGACAGCGGATTGCGCGCCGGGCCGGGTCACGGCGAGCGCCGCGGCGGCCCCAGCGCGTTCGGCGGCTTCGCGGAGCGGACGCCCCTCGGCGAGCGCCGCCGCGAGCACGCCGCAGAACGTGTCCCCCGCCCCGGTGGTGTCCACCGGGGACACTCGGAAGCCGGGCAGGTGCACGATTTCCTGCTCAGCGACAACACAACCGGCCGCGCCGAGCGTGATTACCACGGCGGGTGCGCGCTGCTGCAGAATCCGGGCCAATTCCTCCGGCGCACCGGACGCACCCGCCAGGTCGGCCGCCTCGTGCTCGTTGACCACCAGCACGTCGAGATCGAGCTCTGGCAGCGGTCGGGACGGCGCGGCGTTGAGCACCATCCGGGCACCAGCTCGCCGGGCCGCGGCGGCAGCGGTCACGGCTTCGAGCGGAATCTCCAGTTGCGCGAGCACGACGTCCGCCGCGGCGATCCGCTCCAGTTGCTGCCCGGCGAGCGAGAGCCGCGAGTTGGCCCCGGGCGCGACCACAATGGAGTTCTCGCCGTCCGGCGACACCATGATGAACGCGGTCCCGGTCGCACTGTCCACTCGCGACACCAGGTCCGTCCGCACCCCGGTGTTGGTCAGCGACGCCAGCAGAAAGTCCGCGCCGTCGTCCGGACCGAACGCGCCGAGGAACGTCGTCTCCGCGCCACCGGCGAGCGCAGCGGCGACTGCTTGATTGGCTCCCTTGCCACCCGGACTGCGCCGCAAATCGCCGCCGAGGACGGTCTCGCCCGCGCCCGGGTGCCGCGGAACGTCGACCACCAGATCGACATTCGCGGACCCGACCACGACCACTCGCCCGGTCATCGCAGCACCTCGGCCGTCCGTGCCGCGAGGTCGGTGATCCGCTGCTCGCCGCCAGGCAACGACGTCGCGATCCGGTTGTCGAGCGGCTTCGTCCACTGCTCGCCGATGCCGTCGACCCCCACCAGCGCACCGACCACGCCGCCGACCGTCGCGGCCGCGGAATCCGTGTCCCAGCCAGCCGTGACAGCGAGCGAGATGCTCTGTCCAAAGTCGCCATCGCCGCGGGCCAGCGCGTACGCGATCACCGCCGCGTTGTTCAGCACGTGCACCCAATGCAGGTCGCCGTAGCGAGCATGCAACCGGTCCAGACCGTCTTCGTAAGCAGCAGCCTCCCGCCCGAACCGCACCGCTTCAGCCAGCCGACTGTCCGGCGGCAGAACGGTTTCCGCCGCATCGAGGACACTGTGGACGGAATCGCACACCATCGCCGCCGACGCGAGCGCAGCCGCCCACATCGCGCCGTAAATGCCGTTCCGGGTGTGGCTGAGCCGCGCGTCCGCCCACGCCAGCCGCGCGGCACCGCGGACGTCGCCGGGGGAGACCCAGCCGAAGACGTCGGTCCGGATCAACGCGCCGATCCACTCGCGGAACGGGTTGAGGTGCGTCGCGGTCTCCGGCACCGGTCGCGCGTCCAGCAGGTTCCGGTACGCGGCGCGCTCGGCGGTGAACACCCGCCCGGCCGGAAGCTGCTCCAGCCAGAGCTGCGCGACGTCGTCCGCGGTGAACTCGCGGCCGTGCCGTTCCAGCAGCGTGAGCGCGAGGATCGGGTAGTTGAGGTCGTCGTCCTCCGGCATCCCGGAGATGTTCTCCTCCAGCGAAGTCGGCGCCGACCGGCGGTTCCACGGCCACCGCGCCGCGACGTCGTCCGGCAGGCCGACCGCGGTGAACCAGCGGTCCAGCGGCCAGCGTCCGGTCGCGCGCAGGATCTCCTCGATGCCCTCGCGCGGGATCTTCTCCACCGGCTTGCCGAGCAGGCATCCCGCCGCACGGCCGGTCCACGCGCCGAGCGCGCGGTCCGCGGCAGGGGCCGGGAGCACCGGCGCGGGCGGGAGCAGCGCGACGATCTCGTCCCATCCGTCGGGCTCGTACGGCGCGGGCGGGCAGGGGAGCGTGGCCAGTTCGTCCAGCAGCGTCCGGGCCAGCGCCCGCAACGCTGAGGGCGCCGGCCGCGGTCCTGCCCCGCTCACCGCGGGCACCGGATCACCGCCGGCGGCGATCCAGCGCTCCCGCACCGAGGTCACGTCCTTGCCCTCCACAGTGGACTGGACGAACTCGTGCGCGAGCAGGTCTTCGGGCTGCGCCCAGGTCAGCCTCATGCCGCGGCCAGCGCGTCGAGAGCGGCGAGCCGCGCCTGGACGCGCGCGCGGTCGGCTTTGACGATGTCCGTCGCGGCCGAAGCGAGCAGCCGCCCGGTCTCGCGCAGGTCCATTTTGCTGGCCTCGCCGATCGGGTCGATCCACTCGTCCGGCACCGAGGCCGCCCCGCCGAGACCGGCGCAGAGCGCACCCGCCATCGACGCGATCGAATCGGCGTCCCGGCCGTAGTTCACCGAAGCCAGCACCGCACCGCGGTAATCGCCCTGATGGCCCAGCACAAATCCCAGCGCGGCGGGCAATTCCTCGATCGCCTTGGTCCGCGACGGCCGTCGCGCGTCCATGGACATCTGCCGGTACTCCGGCCCGACCGAATCGAACGGCGCGACCACCTCGCGGATCTTCCGCGCGAGCGCACGCTCTTCGTCGTCGGTCTTGGGCGCGGCGTTCCACCCCTGGAAGGCGTCGACCACCGCCCGCATCGCCGCCAACGTCCCGTCGTGCGACACCGCGAGCGCAGCTTGCACGACGTCGTCGATCGAGGCACCCGGCGCGACCGAGGCGGCGACCATCGCGGCCAGCACCCCGGCGGCCTCCCGGCCGTAGCTCGACTGGTGCGGCGCGGTCAGGTCGATCGCCTCGGCGTACGCGGCCTGCGGATCACCCGGGTTCACCACCCCGACCGGTGCGATGTACATCGCCGCACCGCAGTTCACGATGTTGCCGACGCCCGCCTCCCGCGGGTCCACATGCCCGTAATGCAGCTTCGCGACGATCCACTTCTCAGCGAGGAAAACCCGCTGCAGCAACAGCGCCGTCGACTCCAGCTCCGGCACCCAGCGCGGTTCGCCGATCATCAGCGGAACCAGGTCCTCGGCCATCGAGTACGCGTCGAGATGCGCGCGGCGCTTCGCGTACACCTCCACGATCGCGCGGGTCATCAAGGTGTCGTCGGTGATGTGCCCGTCGCCCTTGTGATACGGCGCGATCGGGCGCGCGTCCCGCCAGTTCGGGTACCACGGCGGGACGATCCCGGTCACCCGGCCGCCGTGGCGCTCCTCGATCTGCTCGGGCGTCCACCCTTCGGTCGCGCCGCCGAGCGCGTCCCCCACTGCCGCGCCGGTGATCACTGCCACCGCGCGGTCCTCCAGCCAGGTCACCGGCTTGTCCCTTCATTCCCCGGCACGGGCATGCGGCCCGCGCCTGTCGTGCGCGCCGGGACCGGAGCAAGAGTCCGGCCCCGGCGCGGCGGTCACTTGCCGACGCTCTTCCAGCCGTCCTTCAGCTGCTGCGCCAGCGTGTTCGTGTCGATCTGGTTCGCCAGGAAGCGCTGGTAGGCAGGCGTCGCGACGGTGTCCTTCCACTGCGCGTACTTGCCGGCGAACAGATACGGCGCCGAGGTCAGGTACTTGCCCGAGGCCAGGATGGTGCTCCAGCCCTTCTTGGCGCCGAGCTTCTTGTCCAGCGCTTCGCGGGCGGAGTTGCTCGCCGGGATCAGCGTGTCGGCCTCGTTGAGCGCGGCGAGGTTCTCGGTGCTGGTGAAGAAGTCCAGGAACTTCGCGGCCTGCTCGACGTGCTTCGAGTCCTTGTTGACCGACAGCGTCTGCGGGTTCGCCGCCTGCGCCGGCCCGGCCGGGCCCGCGATCGGCGGCAGCGCCACCCAGTCGAGGTCCTTCGGCGCGTCCTTCTCGATGTTCGCGGCCTGGTAGGAACCCTGGACGGTCATCGCGACCTGGCCCGCATAGAACGGGGCCAGCGCCTTGCCGCCGGACTGGGTCAGCGTCACCGGCAGGATCGAGTGGTCGGTCGCGTTCATGTCGTGCACGAGCTGCGGCAGCGCCATTTCGCCCTGGCCGACGGTGATCTGCGCCTGGTCGCCGGTGCCCTCGAAGTACTTGCCGCCGAACGCCGGGGCCATCGCCACGAACGTCGCGGTCGGGCTCGACAGGCCCCAGCCCAGGCCGTACTTGCCGTCCTTCGTGGCGGTCTTGGCCATCTGGCGCAGCTGGTCCCAGGTCATCGTCTCGCCGGTCGGGAGCTGCGCGCCGGACTGCTCCAGCAGCTTCTTGTTCGCGAAGACCACATAGGACTGCAGCTCGGTCGGGTAGGCGACGACCTTGCCGTCGACCGTCACCGAGTCGAGCACGCCCTTCGGGATGTCCGCGCGCTTCTGCTCGGACAGATACGGGGAGAGGTCGGCGAGGTAGCCGTCGGTCGCGAACGGGCCGATCCCGGCCGCCTCGTAGTGCACGATGTCCGGCGCGGTGCCCGCGTTGAACTGGGTGATCAGCTTGTCGTAGGCGCTGTCCCAGCCGGCCTGGACGACCTTCACCTGCGTGTCCGGATGCGCCTGGTTCCACGCCCCGACGATCTTGTTCGTGGCGGCGATCGCGGCGGGCTGGTCCGACAGGGACTGGAACGTGAGGGTGACCGGGCCGCCGTCCCCGCTGTCCCCGCCGCTGCCGCCGCACGCGGCGGCGAGCAGGCTGGTGAGGGCGAGGCTGGCGGCGACTGCCGCGCGTCGTGTCTTCATCGACCGACCTTTCGAACTGTTTCCGATGGGGTTGGGGCTCATCCCTTCACCGCCCCGGCCATGAGGCCGCCGGTGAGCCGCTTCCGCAGCAGGCTGAAGAAGGCGATGCTCGGGATCGCCGCGAGCACCGCGCCCGCGGCCAGCGGACCGAGGGCGACCTTGCCCTCGCCGCCGATGAACATGGTCAGCGTGATCGGCAGCGTGTAGTTCTCCGGCGACTGCAACAGCACCAGCGCGAAGAAGAACTCGTTCCACGACGACACGAAGCTGAACATCGCCGTCGCGACCACGCCGGGGGCCAGCAGCGGGAACACGATGGTGCGCAGCACGGTGAACCGGTTCGCGCCGTCCATCGCCCCGGCCTCCTCGAGTTCCACCGGGATCGCCGCGACGTAGCCCTGCAGCATCCACAGCGCGAACGGGAGGATGTAGGTGGTGTGCACGAGCGTCAGCCCGACGAGGCTGTCGGCGAGGCCGAGCGTCCGCAGCACGAGGAACAGCGGCAGGATCACCAGCACCACCGGGAACACCTGGCTGACCAGGATCCAGGTGACGCCCGCGACGCGCAGCTTGCCCTTGAGCCGCGCCAGCACGTAGGCCGCGGGCACCGAGATCAGGATCGCGAGTACCGTGCTGGCCAGCGCGACCAGCAGGCTGTTGAACGCAGAATGCAGCAGGCCCTGGCGGGAGAGCGCCTCGCCGTAGTTGTCCCAATGCCATTCGCTCGGGATCAGGTTGACCGACAGCGAGTTCAGCTCCGCCGACGACTTCACCGACGCGGAAATCAGCCACAGCAGCGGAAAACCGAGGAACAGCAGGTACAGCACGAGAGCCAGGTACTGCGCGGGGCGCACGGACCAGCGCATGGATCACCGCCCCCTTTCCGGGCGGTCGCCGCGGAACTGCGACCGCAGGTAGATCGCGAGCAGCGCGACGACCACGATCACGAGGACCAGCCCCATCGCGGCGGCGTAGCCGATTTCGCGGTTCTTGAACGCTTCGAGGTAAACGAACAGCACCGGAACCATGGTTTTTCCGCCCGGGCCGCCCGCGGTGAGCACGTAAACGAGCGAGAAGGAATTGAAATTCCAGATAAAATTGAGGGAAGTGATCGAACTGACGATCGGGCGCATGCTCGGCCAGGTCACCGCGGTGAACCGCCGCCACGCCCCGGCTCCGTCCACCGCTGCCGCCTCGTGCAGTTCAGCCGGGATCTGTTGCAGGCCAGCGAGAAGCGTCACGGTGGTCTGCGGCATGCCGACCCAGACGCCGACCACGATCACCGCGGGCAGGGCGGTGTTGAAATCGCCGAGCCAGTTGATTCCGTCCGGCAATCCGATGCTGCCGAGGAACGCGTTGAGCGGACCGCCGTTGGCCGAGTAAATCATTTGCCACATGATCGCGACGACCACCGGCGGCATCGCCCACGGAATGAGCGCGAGCACCCGCGTGAGGCCCTGGAGCTTGAGGCCGGAATTGAGCAGCAGTGCGAGACCCATCGCGGCGGCCAGCTGCAGGACGGTCACTCCGACCGTCCAAATCAGACCGATCCGGAGCGAGTCCCAGAACAGCGAGTTCCCGCCGAGGCGGACGAAGTTGTCGATCCCGGCGAAGCCGAAGTCCGGATGCCGCACCAGGCGGGTGTCGGTGAAGGCGAGCACGATGCCGATCACCAGCGGGGCCACCGACAGCACCAGGATCGGGATCAGCGACGGCATCACCAGCGCGATCGCCTCGCGCCGGCGGGTGCGGGCCTGGGTGGTCTTCTTCGGGCGCGGCGGGGGAGCGGGGGCGACCCGCGGCTGCGTCGCGGTGGTCATTCTGCGTCCTCCGCGGTCTGGTCCGGAGTGGATTCCCGGGTGGATTCCCGGACGAACAGCTCGGTCCCGACCGAGATCTGCTGCGCCGGAGCCTCCGCGTCGTCGGTGAGCCCGAGCATGAGCCGGGCGGCGGCGCGCCCGCGCTCGGCCGAACCGAGGGACACGCTGGTCAGCCGGGGCAGGAAAACCTGCCCGAGCTCGGTGTCGTCCATCCCGGTGACGGCGACGTCGCGCGGGATGCTGAGCCCGAGTTCGTGGGCGGCGCGGATGGCTCCGATGGCGAGCAGGTCGTTGGCGGCGACGATGGCGTCCGGCCGTTGTGGACGGGCGAGCAGCTTCCGCGCCGCCTCGATCCCCGCTGCGACGGTGAAATCGGCGGCGACCTCGACGTCCGTCTGCGCGGCGAAGTCCTTTGCGGACACTGCCTCGTCGAATCCGCGCTGGCGCGAAGAGCCCGGCGTGGTGTCGAGCGGCCCGTTGAGGAACCCGATCCGGCGACGGCCCAGCGAGACCACGTGCTGCACCGCCGCGCCGATCCCGGCCGCGGAATCGGTGGAGACCGAACTGATCCCGCGGTCGCTCATCGCCCGGCCGATCACCACGACCGGCACCGGGGCCCGGCCGATCTGCTCGATCAGCTCGTCGTCGGTGCGCAGCGGGATCACGATCATCCCGTCGACGAACCCGCCGTGCAGGCTGTGCATGAGCTCGGCGGTCGACGCCGCGGTGTCCCCGGTGGACATCACCACGACCCGGTACCCGTGCGGCGCCAGGACCTCGTGGATGCCGCGCATGATCTCGACGTAGACCGGGTTGCCGATGTCCGCCACCGCGAACGCGATCTGCGACGTCTTCTTCAGCCGCAACGACCGCCCGATCGCGTCCGCGCTGTACCCGAGCTCCGCCGCGGCGGCCCGCACACGCTCGACCATCGCCTTGCTCGCGCCGGACCCGTGCAGCGCGCGCGAGGTCGAAGCCAGCGACACGCCGGCGCGCTCGGCCACCTGGATCAGCGTGGCTCGGGTTGACGTCATCGTCCCTCCCAGTCGGACACAGCAACAGCGGCGGAAACCGCCGTTGGAAACGTTTCCAAGCTACGCTCTGGATGGTTTGGAAACGTTTCCAAGCGGTGGCGGAATCATGTCACCCGGATGGCTGACGTGTCAACGGAGCAGCCGCGGGGGCCGGGGATCCGTGACGTCAGCGTGATGTGTGCCGGTTTGGCGGCGCGACGGTCGGCCGCGGCTCCGCGCGGGACGCACTCGGCTGCGGACGGCGGGATTTCCTCGGCTAGTTCGGGTTGTTCGCCTTGCCGGTCGTCGACGAGACCCGCGCTTGTTCCGGGTTAGACCGATCGCCAGTCGGCGCGGACGACGTCCGCCGCCGAGGGAGCGTTCTCCGGATCGGTCAGCCACTGCAGTGCGGTCCCGACGAGCAGCGAGTAGTAGTGCGCGCCGATCGCGTGGACGTCCTTCGGGTCGGCGTCCGGTCCGAGGTCGCCGAAGGCCTTCGCGAGCGAGACGCGCGCCTGTTGCTGGCCCTCCGCGTTGATCTTCCGGATCGTCTCGTCGTGCTGTAAGTAGCTGACGCTCTCGAAGTTCACGAACCACAGTTCGCGGTGCTCCTGAATGGACTCGATGATCCGCGCCCAGCGCCGCTCCGGACCGGCTTTCTCGTCGTCCAGGTCGGAGAGGACGGCGAACAGCAGCTCGCCCCACTCCGCGTTGAGGTCCTGCAGCGCCTGCGTGAGCAGCTGTTCTTTCGACCCGAAGTGGTAATTGATCGACGCCTGGTTCGCCCCGGAGGCGGCGACGAGGTCGCGCACCGTAGTGCGCGCGTAACCGGCCTTGAGAAGGCATTCCCGGGCGGCGGTGATCAGGTTCTCGCGGTGTCCCACGCGTGCTACCGTATCAGGTAAACGTTCGTTTTAAACGATCGTTCATAACTCTGGGAGGACTCGAGATGACCGCACCCGCGATCCGCACCCGGCGGCTGCGCTGCCGCTTCGACGGCGAAGGCGGTCCGGTCGACGCACTGCGGGGCGTGGACCTGGACGTTCCGCGCGGTGCTTTCGCCGCGATCATGGGCCCGTCGGGCTCAGGGAAAACCACGTTGCTGCACTGTGCGGCCGGTCTGCGCACCCCGACCGAGGGGACCGTCGAACTGGACGGCACGGATCTGTCCACTTTGGATGAACCGCGGCTGGCGGAACTGCGCCGTCAGCGGATCGGTTTCGTGTTCCAGCAGTTCAACCTGCTGCCCGCACTGACCGCGGAGGAGAACATCGAACTGCCGCTGCGGTTGGACGGCCGCGCTCCGGACCCGCAGCGCACTGCGGCGTTGCTGGCGCAGGTCGGCCTCGCGCAGCGCGGGGGACACCGGCCGGGACAGCTTTCCGGCGGTCAGCAGCAACGGGTGGCCGTGGCCCGGGCGCTGGTGACGGACCCGGAGGTGGTGTTCGCCGACGAACCGACTGGCGCGCTGGACATCCGCAGCGCGCGGGAAGTGCTGGGGCTGCTGCGGCATCTGGCGGACCGGGGACAGACGATCGTGATGGTGACGCACGACCCGGTAGCCGCGTCTTATGCCGACGCGGTCCTGTTCCTGGCCGACGGCCTGGTTGTCGACCAGCTGGCCCGGCCCACCGCGGCGGCGGTGGCGAACCGGATGGCGGTGCTGGTCGAGTCCGCGGAGCGAGCCGCGAATGCCGTGGGCGCTCGGTGATCCGGCGCGAATGTCCGGTGACCACAGCAAGATCGAAGGGGGATTGACATGCTGAGACTGGCTCTACGGCTCTTCGGCCACCATCGGGCCGCCGCGGTGGCCACCGGTCTGGTCGCGCTCGTCGGGATGGCGCTCGTGGTCGCGATGACCGCCCTGCTCGGAACTGGCCTCTCCGGCGGCACCGCCGCTGCCGATCGGGGCTTCCTCACTCAGTTCCCGCTGATCCTGGGCGGCTGGGTGGTGGCGATCGTCGTGTTCGCGATGGTGTCGACGATCGGCGTCACGCTCGCCGGGCGGTCCGGCGAGATCGGCGGATTGCGGCTGATCGGTGCGGCGCCGCGGCAGATCCGCGTGCTCGTTTCGATGGAAACCCTCGCGATCACCGCCGTAGCCGCGCTGCCCGGACTGGGGCTCGGCTACCTGCTCGGGTTCCTGCTGCTGACCGGCGTGCGGTCGACCGGGCTCACCTCGCCGCGTACGTCGTACGCACCCGGCATCGGGCTGCCGCTGCTCGGTGTCGCGGTGGTGCTGCTGGCCGGAGTTCTCGCCGCGTGGATCGGCAGTCGCGGCCCGGCTCGGCGGAGCCCGGTGGAAGAGGCGTCGTCCGGCCCGCGCCGGGCCAGGTCGGCTCGGCCGCGGCGGATCTCCGCAATGGTGTTGCTGGCAGCGGGTTTCGGCTCGGCAAGTGCGGTACTCGCCCTGCCTGCCGACAGCATCGCGACCACCGGCCTGACCGGTCCGGCCGTAGTGCTTTGCTCGATCGGGTTCGCGATTCTTGCCCCGGAACTGATCGCCGCGGCCAACCGGATCGTCGGCCGGCTCTCGCGCGGGGCGAAGAACGCCGAGGCGCACCTGGCGGGCGTGAACCTGCGCGCGGCTCCGGAACGCGCCCGTCCGATCGTCACTTTTCTGACCCTGCTGGTCGGCGTTTCCTCGGGCACGCTCGCCATGCAGGGCATCGAAAACCAGCACAGCGTCCCGGGCAGCACCGCCGAGGTGCTGGCGTCGATCAACTACCTGGTGGTCGTCCTGATCTCGCTGTTCATGGCGATCGCGCTGACCAACAACCTGGTGGCCGCGATCGGCGACCGGCGGACGGAGTTCGCGACGCTGTCGCTGATCGGCTCGACCGTCCGGCAGGTCCGCGGCATGCTCCTGCGCGAAACCGCCGCCGCGGCCGGGCTGGCGATCGTCGTCGCGGTCGTGGGCTCGGTGCTGTGCGTGCTGCCGTTCTCGATCGTCAAGACGGGCAGTCCGGCAGCCGCGTTCAGCCTCTGGCCGTTCCTGGCGAGCGCGGTGTTCGGGGGAGGAGTGGTGCTGCTGGTGACGGCTTTGGCCGGGGCACGGGTGATTCGCGCCGCAGCGGTCGCTGGGTAGCCGGTCGCTTGCGATACTCGGGGCATGATCTTGATCGTCCTCAAAGCACAGATCCGTCCCGAGAAGCGAGCCGAGTGGCTGGAAGGCATCGAGCGCTACACCGCGAACGTGCGGAGCGAACCGGGCAACATCTCGTTCGACTACTACCAGAACGGCGGCGACGAGAACGAGTTCGTCATGGTCGAGGTCTTCGCCGACAGCGCCGCCGGGGACGCGCACGTCGCGACCAAGCACGCGCAGGAGTTCTTCCCGTTCATGTCGACGGTCGTCGCGAAGAAGCCCGAGATCAACTACCAGAACCTCGACGGCGCGGCCTGGTCGGAAATGGCCGAGGTCACGCCGGTCGACTAGCCGGACGGCCGATCGCGGTGGCCAGCAGGTCGCCGCGATCGGCCGTTTACTCCACAGTGGACACTTCAGGGAGACTCAGCCGCGGCGTTCCGCCCGCTGCGACTGCTCGACGATCTGATTCAGTGCCGCGATGTGCGCACGCAGCGCCTGGTGCCCGGAACCGCTGAGGTTGAGCCAAGTTCGCGGCCGTTTGCCCACGTATCCCTTCTTGACTTCGACGTATCCGGCGTTGGTCAGGTTCGCGATCTGCTTGGACAGCGCGGAATCCGACAGCCCGGCCGAGTCGCGGACCCAGCTGAACTCCGCCCACTCGGTCCCGGACAGCAGTGCCGCGATGGACAGCCGGGTGGGGTCCAGCAGGAGCGGATCCAGATCAGGCATGGCCATGCGGCGCGCCTCCCGAACGGCTGCGCCGGATCAGCGCGGCCAGCCCTCGCCGCAAGTGCTGCCCGAACCCGATCAGCACGATCGCCAGCACCGCGCCCAAGATTGTGTTCCCGTAAGGGATCTGCACGTGCAGCAGCGCCAACGCGACTGCCACCGCCACGCACGCCACGACGAAGACGAGCGCGATGGCGAACCTCGGCCGGATCGCGGACTTGTCCACTCGCACGCGGTGACCCAGCACCGCCGCACCTCGGCGGGTGCGCAGCATCAGCACGTAGCCCACGACGAGCACGGCCAGGACGAGGCCCTTCCACTCGGCGGCGCTGGGCAGGAAGTCCGCCGAAGCCAGATACAGGAAGACGACGAGCGCGAAGACGACGTCCACCCACTTCGCGCCGTGCAGTTCGTCCAGTGCCTGATCCCTGCGGTGGTCGACGTCCCGCAACGCGCGGGCTGCCTCTTCCGGGGAGGGTTGCTCAGCCATGGCTGCCTCCTTGACTGTTCGAGAGTACTTGCCTGAGGAGAAAGTACCCCGACACTTTCCTCTTAGGCAAGTACTGGCCTGGCGGGGAACAGTGTTGGGCTGGCGCGGTTCGCCGTGGCGGCGGCTGGGGATGACCTGCTGATGAGGTGCGCGCGGTCCCGGACCGGCAGCTGAAGGCGGCGGCCAGGCTTGACCTGGCGAGTGCTGGAGGTGCTGCGAAAAGCGGCGGCGGGAACTGGCGGCTGCCAGGTTCGACCTGGCGAGTGCTGGACGCGCCTGGGAAAGCGCGGCTCATCTCGGCGGCGGGAACGGGCGGCCGCCGGGCTCGCGCGTGTTGGAGGTGCGGCGAAAAGCGGCGGTGGGAACTGGCGGCCGCCGGGCTCGACCTGGCGAGTGCTGGACGCGCCTGGGAAAGCGCGGCTCGTCTCGGCGGCGGGAACGGGCGGCCGCCAGGTTCGCGTGTGTTGGAGGTGCGGCGAAAGCGCGGCGCATCTCGGCGGCGGGAACTGGCGGCCGCCAGGCGCGCGAGGACTGGACGCGCTGCGAAAAGCGCGGCGCATCCCGTCGGGAGTCAGCCCCCGCGCCGAGTCGACCCCCGAAGCCGCAGTTCCGGAGTCAGGAACACCGGCCCCGCAGGCGTCTCGGCACCGGACAGCCTTGCCAGCATCAGGTCGACCGCGCGTTCGGCCAAAGCTTCGTGCGTCAGGTCCATCGCGGTGATCGGCGGGGTGCTCGTGCGGGCGTGTTCGCTGTCGGTCAGCGCGGCGAGCAGCAGATCGTCCGGGATACGCAGGCCCTGTGCTACCGCTGCGTCAGCGATGAGCGGGGCGAAATCGCTGGTCGCGACCACGATCGCGTCCGGCCGGTCCGGGCCGGACAGCAAGGGCTGCACCAGTTCGGGCACGTCCCCGGGAGTCAGGCCCTCGCTGAGCAAGGCCGTCCGCGGCGGCAGTGCGCGCCGTTTGCACCACACGAGGTAGGTTTCGCGCGGCCGCCGGTTCCAGGCGTTGTCCTCGGTGCCCGACAGCAGCAGCACGTCGCGCGCGCCCTGGTCGTAGAGGTGGTCCAGCAGCGCCTCGACCACCGGCGGGTAGTCCAGCCGCACCGCCCACGGCAGGTCCGGCTGTTCCGGGTCCTCCTCGACGGTCACCACCGGCAGGCCGCGGCCGAGCAGTTCGGCCAGAGCGGTGTCGCCGCCGTAGGGGTGGGCCACGATGCAGCCGTCCATGGGCACGCTCGCCACCGCCGGGTCGTGCAGGTCGGGGACGTGGATCAGGCCGGTCTTGTGCCGCAGCATCTCGGTCGCGATCGAGCCGACGAGCCGGTTGAACGTCTCGGCGCGGTCGGGCGTGCCGGCCACCGCGTAGCGCGGCCGCAGGATGAGCCCGACCAGCCCGGACCGGCCGGTGCGGAGCGAGCGCGCGTTCGGGTTCGGGTCGTAGCCCAGCTCCGCCGCGGCCTCGCGCACCCGCGCCTTGGTCGCCGCGGAAATGGGCCTGCGCCCGGAAAGCGCGTGCGAGACCGTGCTGATCGAAACCCCGGCGCGCTCGGCGACCTCCCGGATCGTCACCGGCCGTTTGCCGCCCTCGGTCTCCACCGTCGTTCCCCTTCGCGCTGCCTCCGGACGGCCCAGTATCGCCCACCGGCCGGCCCAGGAGGGCTTGACACCGCACCGGCGCGCGGGTTTGATGCCGCGAAAGCTCATCAAAACGTTTTGATGATGATAGGAGGCGCCATGGCCGCCCCGCACGAGCCCGCCCCGCCCACCGCCGCCGCGCCGACCGTCGGCGACGTCTGCACCGGGATGGGGCTGACCCGACGGCATTGGCTCGCCGGATCGGTGCTGTTCTTCGCGTTCGTCGTCGAAGCCTGGGAACAGGTCGGGCTGGTCTACGTCTCGAACGGGATCGCGGGCGAATTCGGCGTGGACAACACGAAACTGGGCTGGGCCCTGTCCGCGGTCGCGTTCGGCATGGTGCCCGGCGCGCTGCTGTGGGGCGGGCTGATCGACCGGCTCGGCCGCCGCCGCGTGACGGTCGCGAGCCTGCTGATCTACGCGGTCCTCGCGCTGGCGGCGGGACTTTCGCCGGCGTTCTGGCCGTTCGTCGTGCTGCGGTTCCTGTCCGGCGTCGCGTTCGGCGGGGTTTACGCGGTCACGTTCCCGTACTTCCTCGAACTGCTGCCGACCGCTCGCCGCGGCCAAGGCGCGGTTGCGCTCAGCATCGGGTTTCCGATCGGCACGCTGCTCTGCATCGGCGTGAGCCAGTCCCTCGGCACGATCAGCTGGCGTGCGGTCGCCGTTGTCGCCGCGCTCGCCGGGCTGTGGGCGTTCGCCGTGCTGCGCTGGGTGCCCGAATCGCCGTACTGGCTGGCGCGGCGCGGGCGGCACGCGGAGGCTGCCGCGGTGTTGCGGGGTCTCGGTGCGGAAATCCCGGCCGACACAACGTTTTCCGTCGAGGACGCCGACCGCAAGGCGGGCGCGGTGCGCAACCTGTTCCGTTCGCCGGTGCGCCGCCGGTTCCTGCCGATGCTGCTCACGTCGTTCACCTTCAGTTGGGGTTATTGGGGTTTGCAGACCTGGCTGCCGGTCCTGCTGCAGAACCGCGGGCTGAGCGTGTCCGGCGCGCTGTGGTTCGTCGCGGTGACGCAGGTGGTGTCCGTACCCGGCTATCTGCTCGCCGCGTGGCTGACCCGACGGCACGGGCGCAAGCGGATCTTCCTGCTCTTCGCGCTGGCCTCGGCGGTCGGCGGGGTGCTGTTCGGCCTCGCTACCGGTTCCACGCAGCTGTACGCGGGCAATCTGATCCTCGCGTTCTTCTCGCTCGGCGCCTGGGGCATCTGGAACACCTGGTCGGCCGAGGTGCTGCCGACCGGGCTGCGCGGCGTCGGCTACTCCTGGTCCACCTCGGCGATCCTGCTGGCGAACACCGTTTCGGTGCCGGTGATCGGCGCGATGATGGACCACGGGGTGGCGTCGTCGCTGACCGTCGCGTCGATCGTCGCCTTCCTCGTCGTGGCGCTGCTCGCCGTCCTTCCGCTGCCCGAGACCGAGGGTCGCGCGCTCACCTGATTTCCCTTACCCGACAAGGAGTTCCCATGACCTACCGGGTCGCCATGGACATCGGCGGCACCTTCACCGACGTGGTCGTCCACGACGGCGCGACGCAGCGGCTGCGCGCGGGCAAGGTGCTTACCACCCCCGACGACCTCGCGCGCGGCGTTTTCGGCGCGCTGGAAGGGTTCGACCTGCCGTTCGCGGAGATCGAGTTCTTCGTGCACGGCACCACGCAAGGCCTGAACGCGCTGCTCGAACGGCGCGGCGCGAAGGTGCTGATCCTGACCACGAAGGGAATCGGCGACGTCTACCGGATCGCGCGCGGCAACCGGAACCGGCTGTTCGACCTGCATTACCGCAAGCCCGCGCCGCTCGTCGGCCCGGAGGCGGTCGCGGAGGTCGCCGGACGGCTCGACGCCACCGGCGCGGAGCTCGAACCGCTGGACGAGGACGCCGTGCGGCTGGTCGCGAAACGCGTGCGCGAAGAGGGTTTCGAGGCCGTCGCGGTGTGTTTCCTGTTCTCCTACCTGGATTCCGGGCACGAACGCCGCGCCGGGGAGATCCTGCGGGACGAGCTCGGCGACGACGCGCTGGTCGTGCTCTCCCACGAGGTCGCGCCGGAATGGCGGGAGTACGAGCGGACGTCGACCGCGGTGCTCGAGGCCTACACCGGCCCGTCGGTGCACCGCTATCTCGACCGCATCGAAGCGCGGTTCACCGAGAAGGGCCTGCACGTCCCGGTGCACGTCATGCAGTCCTCCGGCGGCCTGGTCAATGCGGGGTTCGCGCGGCGGCATCCCTTGCAAACCCTGCTGTCCGGCCCCGTCGGCGGCACCATGGGCGGCGTCGCGGCAGCGAAGCTGCTCGGCCGTCCGGACCTGATCTGCATCGACATGGGAGGGACCTCGTTCGACGTCTCCCTGGTCATGGACTACGCCGCTGACGTTTCGCCGGACGGCGAGGCGGAGGGTTTCCCGCTGCTGATGCCGCTGGTCAACCTGCACACCGTCGGCGCGGGCGGCGGTTCGCTCGCCTACGCCGAGGGCGACGCGCTGCGGGTCGGGCCCGAATCGGCGGGCGCGGTGCCCGGTCCGGCGTGCTACGGCCGCGGCGGCACACAGGCGACGGTCACCGACGCGAACTGCGTGCTCGGCCGCGTCGATCCCGAGTCGTTCGCCGGCGGCGGGATGCCGCTCGACCTGGGCGCCGCGCGCACCGCCGTCTCGACGCTGGCGCAGCAGTTGAGCATGGACCCGATCGAGCTGGCGTCGGGGATCTGCGACGTCGGCAACGCCAAGATGGCGCAGGCGATCCGCACTCTGACCGTCGAGCACGGTCGCGAGCCGGGCCAGTTCGCGCTGCTCGCGTTCGGCGGTGCCGGACCGATGCACGCGGCGTTCATCGCGCAGGAAATCGGCATCACCGAGGTGATCGTGCCGCGGTTCCCCGGCGCGTTCTCGGCGTGGGGCATGCTGGAGGCGGACGTCCGGCGGGACTTCACCATGCAGTTCTTCGCCAACGGAGCGGAACTCGACACGCGCGCGCTGCGGGTGGCGCTCGATTCGCTGCGCGATCAGGCGCTTGAAGCGTTGCAGGAGCAGGGAATCCCCGAGGACCGGCGCTCGGTGACGCACGGCGTCGACATGCGGTACGAGAGCCAGGATTACACCCTGACCGTCTCGATCCTGGACGACGACCCAGTCGACAGCCCTGACTTCCTGCCCGCCGTCGAAGCGCGGTTCGCCGAGATCCACCACCAGCGGTACGGGCACGCGACCCCCGGCGCGCCCGTGCAGTTCGTCGCGCTCCGCACCACCGGACACGGCGTCGTCGACCGTTCCGCGGCGGCTGCCGAAGCGAGCGCCGAACGGCCGGATCCGGTGGTCCGCGACGTTGTCTTCGCCGGACGGCCGGTGCCCACCACGATCGTGGCGCGCTCGTCGCTCGCCCCCGGCAGCCGGTTGTCCGGACCCGCGATCGTGCACGAGGAAACCGCCACCACGGTCGTCCCGCCGGACGCCGAACTCGCCGTCGACGACCGCGGCTTCCTGGTCGTCACCCTCGCGGCCGCCGGCCACCTGCAGGAGGAACACGCGTGAGCATCAGCCCCGTCACCACCGAAATCATCCGCTCGGCGCTGATCCAGGCAGCCGAGGACATGAACATGACCCTGATCCGGTCGTCCTACACGCCGACGATCTACGAGGGCAAAGACTGCGCCGTCGCGCTGCTGGACCGGAATCACCGGGTCCTCGGCCAGTCCTCGGGGCTGCCGATTTTCCTGGGAAACCTGGAGATCTGCACCAGCCACACTGAGGATCTGTTCGGCGCGGACGTCTGGCAGCCCGGCGACGTGTGGGTGCTCAATGACTCCTACATCGGCGGCACGCATCTCAACGACTGCACCGTGTACGCGCCGATTTTCGTCGGCGACGAACTGGTCGGCTTCGCGGCTTCCCGGGCGCACTGGATCGACATGGGTTCCAAGGACCCCGGCGGTTCGATGGATTCGACGAACATCTACCAAGAGGGCCTCCGGATGGGTCCGACGCGAATCGTCGCGGGCGGCGTCGAATGCATGGACATCCTGCGGTTGATCGAGACGAACGTGCGGTTTCCGTACGTGACCCTCGGGGACATGCGCGCGCAGATCGCCTGTGCCCGGATGGGCGTGCGGCGCCTCGGCGAGTTGTTCGCCCGCTACGGCGCGGAAACCGTCGACGCCGCGCGCGAGCAGATCTTCGCCCAGACCGAGCGGCTGGAACGCGAACGGATCGCCGCGATCCCGGACGGCGAATACGAGGCGACCGGGTACCTGGACAACGACGCGATCGACCCGGACACGCCGCTGAAGGTGCGCGTGCGGGTCGTCGTCGAGGGCGAATCGATGACGATCGACCTCACCGACTGCGCCGACCAGGCCACCGGCCCGGTCAACTGCGGCCGCTCCCAGGCGATTTCCGCCGCGCGGGTCGGGTACAAGCTGCTGATCTCGCCGCAGGTGAGCCTGAACGGCGGTTCGTTCGCGCCGCTGGACGTCCAGGTCCGCGACGGGTCGATGCTCGGCGCGCGGGAACCGGCGGCGTGCCAGTACTACTACTCGAGCCTCGGCATGCTGATCGATCTCGTGGTGGCCGCGCTCGCGCCCGCGATGCCGGACCGCGTCGCCGCGGCCAGCTACGGCGATTCGATGATCGTGCAGTTCGCTGGCGACCACCCGCGGACGGGCGAGCCGTTCGTGACCCTGGAAGCGACCGTCGGCGGCTGGGGCGCCTGGGAAGGCGGTGACGGGGAGACGGCGCTGATCAACAACGTCAACGGCTCGCTGCGCGACCTGCCGGTGGAGGTGGTCGAAACGCTGTATCCGGTGCGGGTGAACGAATACCGCATCCGCACGGGCTCGGGAGGCGCGGGCCGCTGGCGCGGCGGGGACGGGGTGATCCGGGAGTACGTGATGGAAGCGGATCAGGACCTGTCGCTGTGGTGGGAGCGATCGGTGACCCCCGCGTGGGGCCTGTTCGGCGGGTCGTCCGGTGCGCCGCCGCGGGTGGTGCTGAATCCGGGGACGCCGGAGGCGCGGGAGATGTTGAAGGTGAACAGCCTCCGGGTGCGGCGCGGGGACGTGCTGCGGTGCGAGTCTGGCGGGGGAGGGGGGTTCGGGGTGCCGGAGGCTTAGCGGGCGCTTTCCACTCCAGGCGCGCGCGACGAGTGTCTAATGTGGAGCGTCAGCTAGCAGGCCGGTCTCGCGCAGGTGGTCGAAGATGACCTGGTCGACCGGGGACACCTGGCTCCGGTCGGCGTAGGTCAGCCAGACGATTTCCTCGATCTCGCTGCTGGGGGTCAAGGCGCCGCGGTAGTCGGCGGTGTAGCAGGTCATCCGGACAAGGGTGCCTGCTGCGTGGCCGTGCGCCTGGGCTTGGAAAGTGCCGAAATGCTTCGCGCTTTCGGGTGTGATGGCGACGGCGAGCTCCTCGTCGATTTCGCGGACGAGAGTCTGGAGATCGGTCTCGCCGGGTTCGCGTTTGCCGCCGGGGAGGTAGTAGACGTCCTTGCCTCGGGAGCGGGTGCTGAGGATCCGGCCCGCGTCGAACCGGATCCAGGCGATCTTGTCGATGACCGTCACGGGCATCCCTCCGTTCGCCGGTGAACGTAGCTGCGACGGTGATGCCGGTTCAACTGGATAAGCTGGCGCCGCGATGAAATCTTCCCTGGATCGCCGTTCGGTGCTCTTCCTTGACGTCGACGGGACGCTGCTTCCCTTCGGACCGGGCTGCGAGCAGCGCGAGGCGGATCCGCTGCGGCGGCTCGATTCCCGGTGGGGGATCCGGCTCGCCTCGCTGCCGGTCGAGCTGG
The DNA here is from genome assembly GCF_037034185.1 of Amycolatopsis sp. VC5-11. NCBI lineage: Bacteria > Bacillati > Actinomycetota > Actinomycetes > Pseudonocardiales > Pseudonocardiaceae > Amycolatopsis > Amycolatopsis sp. VC5-11. Next base: position 275,156 of record NZ_JBAGKF010000003.1, read on the forward strand.
TGTGGGCGACGACGTGGGAAGACGAGGCCAACACCGAGCTCGCGACTCGGCTCGGGCTGCCGCCGCTGCCGGTCGTGCGCTGGCCGGAGCGCTCGCCGGCGGAGGAGCGCGAAGACCAGTGGTTCGGCATGCACTGGAAGACCCGGACCTTGGTTGCCTGGGCCGACGGGCGTCCGTTTGTCTGGGTGGACGACGAGATCACCGACGGCGACCGGGAGTGGGTGCTCGCTCGGCATCCCGGCCGTGCGCTGCTGCACCGCGTCGAGCCAGGACGTGGTCTCGCGGAGGAGGATTTCGCGGTTATCGGCGACTGGCTGAAGGCAAGCTGAAAACTGGCGCTCAGCGTGGTGCCCCGGAGCGGCCGAGGCCGGTTTGGCGGACCTACCGGAACGCGACGGACACGGTCGCCCCACGGACACTCCGGTGACTCCAGGGGTGCCACCGACTGGTCCGCCGAGCACGCCGCCGCTGGCCTCGACAGGCACGCCGGTACGGAATCTGCTGGCAGGCTCGCTCTTCAGCCTGCTCACCGGCTTCGTCCTGCTGGTTGCCGCACGACGACGCGGGAAGCGAAGCTGAAAATCGTTGGCGGACCGGCGGTGAAGAAGGCAGGGTCCGCGGCGTGACGATCTTCCTGGTGACCGGCATCCAAGCGGCGGGCAAGTCGACGGTGGCGCAGGCGCTCGCCGAACGGCTGCCGAAATCCGCGCACGTGCGGGGCGACGCGTTCCGGCGGATGGTGGTCAACGGCCGGGTCGAGATGGGTCCGGCCGACCCGCCCGCCGAGGCGGTCCGCCAGCTGCGGCTCCGGTACGCGCTCGCGGCGCGGGTCGCGGACGGGTACGCCGACGCCGGATTCACCGTGGTGCTGCAGGACATCGTGCTCGGCGAGCACCTGACCGAGATGGTCGGCGCGCTGCGCACGCGCCCGTGTTACGTCGTGGTTCTGGCGCCGAGCGCCGAGGTGGTGGCACAGCGCGAGGCGACGCGGGGGAAGGTCGCGTACCAGCCGGGCGACACCGGGATCGCCGGGCTGGACGCGTACCTGCGGGAGAAGACCCCGCACCTCGGGCTGTGGCTGGACACGTCGGAGCTGACCGTCGAGGAAACCGTGGACGCGATTCTTGCCCGCGCCGAAGCCGAAGCGGCGGTCTGACCGGCGTCAGTTCGGCGGCTGCTGCGGTCCCTCGCTCGGGTTGGACTGCGGCGGCAGCGGCTGGGAGTAGCCGGACTGCTGACCGGGGTCCTGCTGGGGATAACCAGGCTGGGGCTGTGCGGGATAGCCCGGCTGCGCGTATCCGGCCTGCGGATACCCGTACCCGGTCTGCGGATACCCGGGCTGTCCGCCCGTCGGGTACCCGCCCGGCGCGAAACCGGGCTGCGGCGCGCGGCCGCCCTTCGCGATGCCGAGGACGACCAGCAGCCACGACAGCACTTCGAGCACGCTGAGCGTGAGGCCCACGATCGTGAAGATCGTCGTCATCTCGGAGGTGCTCAGGTGGTCCGACGCCATCCACGACGCGACGTTCGCCAGCATGATCCGCCAGGCGATGTCCAGCGCCGTGGTGACGAGCATGACCGCGAACGCGGCCACCATCAGCCCGGAGCCGCCGCGCGAGCGCCGGTTGATCGAGAGGATCAGGCCGAACAGCCCCACGATCAGCAGCAACGCCTGCGGGAGGATCTGGAGCACAGTGTTGGTGAAGGTCGTCATGCCTGCTCTCCGCTCGAGGAACGTCGGGCAGATCCTAGGGCGCGGTCCCGTCCGGCGCGGCCGGTTCGCCGAACATCCCGGTCTCGAAACGGCTTCAACTTCGGTGCGCGGGACGGTATCCGGCGAACCGCTCGTCGACCTCCCCGGCGGTCAGGCCGAAGTCGGCGAGGTCGTAGCGGTGCCGCGGTTTCGCGTCTCCGGTGCGGCTCCGCTCGTGCAGCGCGGTCATCGCTTCGCGCGCTTGCGGGGCGAGATTCAGGCCGAAGTGCTGGTAGACGCCCTCGACGGTGCCGATCGGGTCGGCGACGAAGTCCTCGTACCGGACGTCGCAGAACTGCGCGGGATCGTGCCGGGCGCGGGCGGCGGCGAACTGTTCCGCGCCGCGGGCCCACAGGTCGAGCTGGCTGCGTCCGACGACCTCGCCGCGGAAGGTGTCCGACCAGCCCTCCGACGCCTGCTCGGTGAGGCTGCAGACCGAGGCGATGATGGTGCTGGGCGCGCGGTGGGTCTGCACGATCAGCGCGTCCGGGTAGACCTCCAGCAGCGCGTCGAGGGCGAACAGGTGGCTCGGGTTCTTGAGCACCCAGCGGCGGCCGGCGTCGGGCAGGCCGATGAGCTGGAGGTTGCGCCGGTGCCTGCGGTAAGCGTCGGTCCAGTCCTGTCCGTCGAGCCAGCGCGAGTAGCCAGGCACGTGCGCGAGGCATTCGTACGAGACGGATTTCAGCGACTGCCGCAGCAGCTGCCAGCATTCCTCGACCTGATCGGCCGACATGTGATGCAGACCCATGAACTCGGGATGCTCGACGTGGTGCTGTTCGTATCCGGCCTGGATCGCTTGGAAGACCGGATTGTCCGGCCACGTCTCGCGCGGCGGGCGCGGCTGCGGCATTTCGGTCAGCCACACCTCGAGGCCCTGGTGCGCCGGGTCTTCGGTCAGCAGCCGGTGCAAGGCCGTAGTCCCGGTGCGCGGCAGGCCGGTGACGAAGATCGGCCGGTCGATGGGCACGTCGGCATACTGCGGATGCTGTTTCCACGAGGCTTCGCTCAGCAGCCGCGCGACCAGCGCGCCGCGCAGGAAAGCCCGGTGGACTTTGTTGCCGTACGGGGTCAGATCCGCTTCGGTGGCATAGGAATCGAGCAGCACGCGGAGGCCTTCGAGGTGGTCGTCGCCGCCGAAATCGTCGAGGCCGGTGAGTTTCGCGGCGGACGCGTGGAGGTCTTCGACCGTGCCGACGCTGTCTCGTCCTGGACGCATGCTCTTCCCCTCAGTGATGGTATTCGCCGGCGTTGACGTCGAGGCATTGCCCGGTGACGCAGCGGGCGAGCGCGGACGCGAGGAACACGACGGTGTCGGCGATCTCGTCCGGTTCCGGGAGACGGCGCAGGTCGATCGTCTCCGCCGTCTCCGCGTACACCTGCTCCGCGGGCACGCCGCGTTCCTTGGCCAGGTAAGCGAAATACCACTTGAGCGAGTCCGCCCAGATGTAGCCCGGGGCGACGGAATTGACCCGGATCCCCTGCGGGCCGAGTTCCGACGCGAGGCTCTGCGCGAGCGCGAGCAGACTCGCCTTGGCCATTTTGTACGCGCCGAAAGTGCGGCGGGAATGCCGCAGCACGGCCGAGTTGATCATCACGACCGAACCGGCGCTTTCGGCGAGCGCGGAGGTGCAGAGCCGGGTCAGCCGGAGCGCGGCGAGCACGTTGGTCTCGAATCCGGCGCGGACCGCGTCGAGGTCGACTTCGGCGAGGTCGGTGATCGGCGGGATCGCGAAAGCGTTGTTCACCAAGGTGTCCAGCCGCCCGAACTCGTTCAGCGCGGTTTCGACGAGCTTGGTCGCCGAGGCGTCGTCGGTGATGTCGGTCGGCACCTGGACTGCGCGGCGGCCGAGCGCTTCGACTTCGGCGGCGACCTCGGCGAGCCGCGATTCGGTGCGGGCCGCGAGCACGACGTCGGCCCCGGCGGCGGCGGAACGCAGGGCGATGGAGCGGCCCAGCCCGGGGCCGATTCCGGACACGAGAACGACTTTGCCGGTCAAAAGGTCCATGGGTCAGCCCAGCATCCTGGCCGCCACGGCGGCCTGTCGCGCGGCGATCCGCTCCGCCCATTCCTCGGGGGTCACGCGAGCCTCCTTGTGGTACGGCAGCCGGTCGGCGAGTTCGCCGAACTTCACGACCTCGACCTCCGGACCGTCTTCTGCGGTCAGTTCCCGGGAAAGCCGCTGCCAGCGGATCTGGACGTAGCCGCGGTCGTGCCCGGTGCGTTCGAGCCAATTCGCGACGCCAGGGTCGCGTTCGCTGATCACGAACCGCATCCTGCCGTCCGGGTCGACGCGAGCCTGGTCGGCGGTGAGGCTGGTCTGGTGGTTCAGGTAGTCCAGCGAGACATACCAGGTGCTGCCGAGCTGAATGCCCTGGTACGGCGCGTCCGATCGGGGCACGGTGACGATCATGACCTCGTCGTCGGCGAGTTCGTAATGCCCGGCCGAGGAGTACTGCGTGGGCAGGCCGCCGGGCGTGCTGCGCGGTTCGGTCATCGTGTTCACCGGCAGGTTCAGGTAGAACCACTTGGGAAAGGCGAGGAACGTCTTGATCCGGCTGAGCAGGATTTTTCCGGTGACGCCGTAGCGTTTCTCCATCGCGGTGCGGGTCAGCGCGGGCGGCGCCTGGCCGGTGGTATCGGCGCAGCGGAGCTGGATCGTGCCGCGGCGTTCGGTCGCCCAGTCGCTGTAGACCTCGCGGACGACGAGCATCGACGACCCGGGGCCGAGCACGAAATAGCCGGGCTCCGGGTCGGGTTTCGCCGGGCCGAAGCGGATTTCGAAGGAACCGTCGGCGGCGATGGGGATCTCGCGGTCGTCGAACGCGGTCATGCTGTCGGGCACCTCGACCGGCGTGTAGTCCCCGTTGAGGACCTGGAAGCTGAGGTCGGCGGTGGTGCCGCGGGTGCCGGTGACGACGTACTCGCGGTCCTCGCGGATGTTCGCGTTGAAGTACAGGGTGTCCGGGTTGTCCAGGCCCATTTTCGTGTACGGGCCGGTGGAGAGGGTGAAGTACGGGAAGTCCCGGTCGTAGGCCCACGCGGTCTGCACCGAGGCCCGGATGCTGCCGGCGAGGTAGTCGTACCCCTCGACCAGGTCCTGTTCGGTCCGGACGTGCGGCGCCTCGGCGATGATCTTTTCGGCTTCGGCGATCGCGCCGGCGAGCGGTTCGGTCAGCACCGGAGACTCCTCACTGGTCCAGATCTGTACCGGAGTGGTACGTTCACGGTCGGTTGAGACTAGAACGCGTTCTAAGGACGGGTCAATGGCGGTTACCCGGCGCTCGCCGCCGACGCAGCGGGTCGTGCGGCTGCTGGACTATTTCGCGGCCCGGCCGGGCCAGCGCTTCGGACTGTCCGCGCTCGCTCGCGAACTGGACCTGAGCAAGCCGACCTGCCTCGGAATCCTGACCGAGCTGACCGCGAGCGGTTACGTGGTCCGCGACCCGAGGACCACGACGTATCGCCTCGGGCCGGCGATGATCGCGGCCGGGCGCGCGGCGGGAGAAGGCTTCGGCGCCAGCGAAATCGCCCGCACGCACCTGGAAGAACTCAGCGCCCGGTACGAGGCGACGTGCACCGCGTCGGCGGTGGTCGACGGGCGCATCCTGATGCTGCAGAGCGCCGGGCCGGGCAAAGTGCGGCTCGGCGAGACGTATCCGTTCGCGCCGCCGGTCGGGCTGATGTACGTGCTGTGGGACGCCGATTCCGCCTTCGACGCGTGGCTCGCGACGCCGCCCGCGGTGCCGGTCCGGCTGGACGAGGCGTACCTGCGGCGCGTGGTCGCGGAGTGCCGGGAACACGGGTATCTGGTGGAAAGCCTGACGTCGGCGGGCCGTCGGCTCTACACGCTGATGGCCGGGGTGGCGGCCGGGGATCTGCCGCCCGAGGTGCGCGGACTGGTCGGCGAGCTGGTGTCGAGCCTGGGGGAGCGGGTGTACCTCGGCGCGGACCTGGAGCCGCGGAAGAAGCACGCGGTGAGCCTGCTCGCCGCCCCGACCTTCGACGCGGCGGGGCGGCAGGAGCTGGTGCTGACGTTGTCGGTCGGGGAGCCGATCACCGGTGCGGAAATCGCGCGGCGGGGCGCGGCGCTGGCCGCGGTCGCGGACGCGGTGACCGCCGAGGCGGGCGGCGTCCGTCCTGATCAGGCGGGCTGACCCCACATGTTCGCCGTCAGCTTCCAGCCCGGCTGGTCCTTCATCGAGACCAGCGTTTCGTACAGCCGCTCGTACCCCGTGCTGTTGATCCGCCAGACGCCGTCCTCGCGCCGGTAGGTGTCCTCGTAGTACGCGGCGCCCTCGATCACCACCCGGTGCTCGGCGACGATCACCTTGTCCTGGAACAGCCACCGCCCGGTCGCGGTGTCGCCGTCGATCTCGATTTCCGGGTGGCCGGCGAAGTGCATCGTCGTGATGCCGGGGCCGACTGTGGTGCGCAGGAACTCCATCAGCGCGTCGCGGGTGTCGAACTTCAGCGGTTCGCCGTAGGAGGGCGTGCCGTAGTGCACGCGCGCGTCGGCGGTGAGCGTCTCCGCCATCTCGTCCCAGCGCTTCAGGTCGAGGCACCGGAGGTAGCGGAATTTCACGCGGCGGATGTCTTCGAGTGCGGCCAGGTCCATGCGCTCAGGGTCCTCCGCCGCTTGACCGAGTGCAAGAACCTGTTCTACTTTTCTGTCCTCGAACCTCGGAAGGGCGGATCCGATGGCGACCCAGGCACCCCCGGCCTACGAGCTGAGCCACCTCGGTGTGCTCGAAGCCGAAGCCGTGCACGTCTTCCGCGAGGTCGCGGCCACCTTTGAACGGCCGGTGCTGCTGTTCTCCGGCGGGAAAGACTCGATGGTGATGTTGCACGTCGCGGCGAAAGCGTTCTGGCCCGCGCCGTTGCCGTTCCCGGTCATGCACGTCGACACCGGGCACAATTTCGACGAGGTGATCCGGTTCCGCGACGAAACCGTTGAGCGCTACGGGTTGCGGCTGCTGGTCGCGAGCGTCCAGGACGACATCGACGCGGGCCGGAGCGTCGAGGATCCGAAAGCGGGCCGGAACCGGCTCCAGACAGTCACATTGCTGCGGGGCATCCGCGAGAACGGCTTCGACGCGGTGTTCGGCGGTGCGCGCCGCGACGAGGAGAAAGCCCGGGCCAAGGAACGCGTGTTCAGCTTCCGCGACGAGTTCGGGCAATGGGATCCCCGGCGGCAGCGTCCGGAATTGTGGAATCTGTACAACGGCAGGCATCGCAAGGGCGAGCACATCCGGGTGTTCCCGCTGTCGAACTGGACCGAGCTGGACATCTGGCAATACGTCGAAGCCGAAGACGTGACCCTGCCGTCGCTCTATTACGCGCACCGCCGGTCGGTGGTCCAGCGCGACGGGATGCTGCTCGCCGACACCCGGTTCCTCGCCGTCGCCGAGGGCGAAGTGCCTTATCCGGCAACGGTTCGCTTCCGCACGATCGGCGACGCGACCTGCACCGGGTGCGTCGAATCGACCGCTTCCTCGCCGGCGGAAGTGGTGGCCGAGGTCGCCGCGACGCGGGTGACCGAACGCGGCGCGACCCGGGCCGACGACCGGATTTCCGAGGCCGGAATGGAAGACCGCAAAAAGGAAGGCTACTTCTGATGAGCGCCGGGGACCGGGTCACGACGGTGCGGCTCGCCACCGCGGGCAGCGTGGACGACGGCAAATCGACCCTGATCGGCCGGCTGCTGTTCGATTCGAAGACGGTGTTCGCCGACCAGCTCGAAGCGATCGAGCGCACCAGCCGGGACCGCGGCGACGCGTACCCGGACCTTGCCCTGCTCACCGACGGCCTGCGCGCGGAACGCGAACAGGGCATCACCATCGACGTAGCACACCGGTATTTCGCCACGCCCAAGCGGAAGTTCATCATCGCCGACACGCCGGGGCACGTGCAGTACACCCGGAACATGGTCACCGGGGCGTCCACTTCGGACGTCGCGCTGATCCTGGTCGACGCGCGCAAGGGCGTGCTCGAACAGTCGCGGCGGCACGCGTTCCTCGCCAGTCTGCTGGGCATCCGGCACCTGGTGGTGTGCGTGAACAAAATGGACCTGGTCGACTGGTCGCAGGAACGGTTCGAGGAAATCCGCGAGGACTTCCGCCGGTTCGCGATGAAATTGCAGACCCCGGATCTGACGTTCGTGCCGATGTCCGCGCTGCAGGGCGACAACGTGGTGCACCGAGGCGCGAGCATGCCCTGGTACGAAGGCACTTCGCTGCTGCACCACCTGGAACAGGTGCACGTCGCTTCCGATCGGAACCTGGTCGACGCGCGTTTTCCGGTGCAGTACGTGATTCGCGAGCACAGCCGGGATTTCCGCGGCTACGCCGGGACGGTGGCGGGCGGCGTGTTCAAGCCCGGCGACGAAGTGACCGTACTGCCGTCCGGATTCACCACGACTGTGCGCGCGATCTGGGGACCCGGCGGGGCCGAGGTGCCCGAGGCGTTCGCATCGCTCGCGGTCACCATCGAGCTCGCCGACGAACTGGACCTCAGCCGCGGCGACCTGATCTGCCGCCCGGGCAACCGTCCGCACGTGGGCCAGGACGTCGACGCCATGGTGTGCTGGTTCTCCGACCAGGCCTCGCTCGCTCCGGGCGCGAACTACCTCGTCCGGCACACCACGCGCGAGACCAAGGCCGAGGTCCGCGCGCTCGACTACCGGCTGGACGTCACCACGCTGCACCGCGACGAGACGGCGGAGTCGTTGTCGCTCAACGAAATCGGCCGGATCCGGCTGCGGACCCGGCAGCCGCTCCTGTTCGACCCCTACGCCCGCAACCGGCCGACCGGCGGATTCCTGCTGGTCGACGAACACTCCGGCGACACCGTCGGAGCGGGCATGATCACCGGCCCGAGCGCGACTGCACCGAACGTGGTCTGGCATCCCGCGGCGGTCTCGCGCAACGAACGCGCGACCCGCGGCCGGACGGTCTGGCTCACCGGGCTGTCCGCCTCGGGCAAGTCGAGCGTGGCCGTGGAACTGGAGCGCAGGCTGGTCGCCTCGGGCCGCCCCGCGTACCTGCTCGACGGCGACAACCTCCGGCACGGGCTCAACGGCGACCTCGGCTTTGCCCCGGCGCAACGAGCCGAGAACATCCGCCGCGTCGCGGAGGTCGCGAAGCTGTTCGCCGACGCCGGGGTGGTGGCGGTGGTGTCGTTGATCAGCCCGTACCAGGCGGACCGCGAACTCGCGCGAACCGTGCACGAAACCGCGGGTCTGCCGTTCTTGGAGGTCTTCGTCGACACTCCGCTCGAAGTGTGCGAGGACCGCGATCCGAAGGGCATGTACGCCAAGGCGCGCGCGGGTGAAATCACCGGATTCACCGGAGTGGACGCGCCGTACGAACGCCCCGTGTCCCCGGACGTGGTGCTGCGCCCGGAAAACGGCGACCCGGTCGCGATGGCCGCGCTGGTTCTCGACGCCCTGGAGCTGTCAGCCGATGAGCGGAGGGCGTAACGTCGTTCGCGCTAGGCGGCGGAGACGTCTTGGATGATGCGGCGTGCGAGCGCGGCTGAGGATCCGGGGTTCTGGCCGGTGTAGAGGTTGCGGTCCACGACCACGTGCGACTTCAGCGGCAATCCCGAGGTGTAGTCCGCGCCCGCTTCCTTGAGCCCGTCTTCCAGCAGCCACTTGGCTTTCCACGCGAACGGGTTGAACCGTTCCTCGACGTTGGAGAGCCCGGTCATCCGGTAGCCCGCGAAGGGCCAGCTGCCGTCCGGGTTCTTCGCGGCCAGCGCGGCCGCCGGAGCGTGGCACAGCAGCGCGAGCGGCCGGTCGGAGGAGAGCCGTTTGGTCAGCAGGGCGCCGGAAACCGGGTCGACGGCGAGGTCTTCCATCGGGCCGTGGCCGCCGGAGTAGAAGACGACGTCGAAGTCGTCCGGGTCCAGCTTGGACAGATCGGCGGGGTGTTCCAGGACCGGGGAAAGGCGGTCGAGTTCGGCGCGCAGTTTCTTGGCGGTGTGCGGGAGCACGCCGCCTTTGACGCCGAGGCTGAGCTGGTCGACCACGGGTTGTTTGCCGCCGGGCGTGGCGACGGTGACGTCCCAGCCTTCGTCGGTGAAGAGTGTGTAGGGGACGACGAATTCCTCGGCCCAGAATCCGGTGGGGTGCTCGGTGCCGTCCTTCAGAGTCCAGACGCGGGCGGCGGAGAGCACCTGCAGAACCTTGGTCATCGCGAAACTCCTTGCTGGGGAACCGAATACGGGACCGGCAGGTGCAGGGCGAGCTGGCCTTCGGCGAGCACGTCCAGGCGGACCGGGCGGGTCGGCTTGAGCGAGCGCAGGTCGTCGCTCATCCGGCCGCGCCCGAGCTTGAGGTCGACGTCGCGCGGGAAGGACGTGCTGCCGGACGACAGCGCGTTGGTCTGGCTGAGCGTCGAATGCCAGGCGCCGTTGATGGTGGTGTACGAGGTGAGCGTCGAAACGCGTTCGCCGCTGGGGTGCCTGGTCTGCGCGGGAGTGGCGGCCGACAGCGCCAGGTCGAGTTCGCCGGAGTCGTTGGCGACCCGGGCGGTGGTGCGGTTCGCGTCGATGTCGACGTCCAGTTCGGTGACCCACTTGGGGAAGCCGTAGCCGTCGTGGCCGCGGACCTGCGCGATGTCGGTGTTGACCGGCAGCGAGAGGACGTAGGTGTCGAGGTGGTCGTTCTTGAGCGCGGCGACCAGGTCCACGAACCCGAGCTTCCCGTGCCGCGCGGGCCGGACCGCGACGCCGACGGCGGCCTCGGTGTAGAAGTCGATGTCGCACACGTCGTAGCGGAAGAACATCACCGACACCAGGCCGAGACCGGGCGCGACCTCCAGCGGCGCCAGCTCCCTCGGCAGCCGGGCGCGGATCGCGCGGGACCGGGCGAGCATGGTCAGCCGGGCCGAGGACATCCGGTAGTAGAAGTTCGGCGTCAGCGTCGGGCCGATCGGCGACTCAACCTTCGTCTTGGGCAGGCCGCGGAAGAACTCGACGCCGCTGACCCGCGGGTCGCGGGCCACCTCGTCGAGGTCGGTGTCCATCCGGTAGCGGTCGAACAGCCCGCCCTCGGGAACGGCGACGCGGCGGCCGCCGAGGTCGACCTCCACTGTCCCGGTCCTCGCCGGGCTGTCCTGGCTGGGCGGTGCCATCGGAGTGCTCCCTCACGTCATGTGTGCAGTGCTTACATCACGGTAGGCTGCGATGTGAGCACTGTCAACACCAGGAGTCGTCAGTCACCCGGCCGGGCGGCGAAGACCGCGGTGAAGGACGCTCGGACCTGGTTCGCGACGTCGTCGGCGGAGGTGCTGGCGAGCTTGCCGTCGAGGTGCAGGCAGGCCAGTCCGTGCACCAATCCCCATCCGCCGACGGTGATGCTGGCCAGGTCGGCGTCGGGGAACACGTTCGCGACGGCGCGGGCGAGCGTCTCGTGCACCGCGGCTGCCGCGGTGACGCGATCGTCGTTCGTGTCGTCGCAGGCGTTGCCGAACATGAGCCGGAACAGCGCTGGGCGGCGGAGGGCGAAGTCGACGTACGCGACGCCCAGTTCGGCCAGCTCGGCGACCGTTTTCGGCGTGGTGTCGGCTTGGTTCAGGTCGGCATCGAGGTCGCGCAGACCCTGGGCGGCCAGCGCTGATTCCAGGGCGTCGCGATCGGCGAAATGCCGGTACGGGGCGGTCGGGGAGACGCCCGCTTTCCGGGCGACCGCCCGCAGGGAGAACTGCTCGCCCTGCTCGAGCATCCCCATCGCGGTCGTCAGCAGGGCTGCCCGCAGATCGCCGTGATGGTAGCCGTCCTTCGTGGAAGTTGACACTGCTTACATCGCCTCCTACTCTTATGTGAGCACTGCAAACATACCGCATGGAGCGAAGGAATCATGACGACCTCGCCGCTGTTCACGCCATTCGCGCCCGCCCACGGGCCCGCGCTCGCCAACCGGATCGTCAAAGCGGCCATGGAAGAGAACATGGCCGGCCCCGGGCAACTGCCCGACGAGCGCATCCGCCGCCTGTACCGGCGCTGGAGCGAAGGCGGCGCCGGACTGATCATCACCGGCAACGTGATGGTCCACGCTGAAGCGATGACCGGGCCGGCGGGCATCGTCCTGGACGACCAGTCGCCGCTGGAGCCGTTCCGCGCGTGGGCGGACGCGGCCAAGAGCGGCGGTGCACGGGTGTGGATGCAGATCAACCACCCCGGACGCCAGGTGATGGCGAACATGCCCGGCGTCGCGTGGGGTCCGTCGGCGGTCAAAGTGAACCTCGGCAAGCAGAGCAAACGGCTCGCGCAGCCGACCGAGATGACAGCAGTCCAGATCGGACAGACTGTGGCGAGGTTCGCCGAGACCGCGCGTCGTGCCGAGGAGGCCGGGTTCGACGGGGTCGAGATCCACGCCGCGCACGGATACCTGCTGTCACAGTTCCTGTCGCCGCTGGTCAACCGGCGGACCGACGAGTGGGGCGGGAGCCTGGAGAACCGGGCGCGGCTGCTGCTCGACATCGTGCGAGCCGTGCGCGACGTGGTCTCCCCGGCGTTCGCGGTCGCGGTGAAACTGAACTCGGCGGACTTCCAGCGCGGCGGGTTCGACGCCGCGGATGCGAGCCGGGTGATCGAGATGCTGGCTCCGCTCGGTGTCGACGTGGTCGAGCTGTCCGGCGGCAGCTACGAAAGTCCGGCGATGTCGGGTCGTTCGGCCGACGAGCGCACGGTGGCGCGAGAGGCGTACTTCCTGACTCTGGCCGAGGAACTCGCCCAGACGAGCCCGCTGCCGTTGATGCTGACCGGCGGCATCGTCCGGCGGCCGGTCGCCGAGCAGGTACTGGCCGGGGGCATCGACCTGGCCGGGATGGGGACGGCGCTGGCGGTGGATCCCGACCTGCCGAAGAAGTGGCTCCACGGCGAGGATGCGGCGGTGGAGCTGGCACCAGTGGCGATCAAGGACAAAGCGCTGGCTTCGGCCGCTGGGATGGCTCGGGTACGTCGGCAGCTACGGCGGGTCGGGGCGGGCCGTACGCCGCGGTTGCGGACGAATCCCAAGCTGGCGCTGGCGAAAGAGACCGTCCTGCAGCAACGCGCGTTGCGTCGCTACCGCGGCTGGCTCGACGACCGAGGCGTCAGCAGGACGTTTTCGGCACCGCAGTCGTGACCGCCTTGTTCCACGCTGTCGCGGTGGATCCGTCGGCCCTGATCTCGACGACCGGGAACGGCTTCTCCACCGGGTTGCCGTACTGCGCCTGATCGGGGCTGAACTGGATGGTCCCGCTCGCACCCTGGACGGCGTTCTGGCAGCGCATCTCCTCGATGAGGCCGATTTGGGACAGCGGCGTGCGCACCACCGTGTCGGCGTTGCCGTTCGCGGCGCGGCGGGCGGCCATGACGGCGACCATCATGGCGTCATGGGCGAGGATGCCTTCGCCGCTGCCGAGGTCGGCGACGGAGAACGTCAGCGGGGCGGCGCCGTCGTCCGCGCGGACGGTCTGGCCGTCGCACACGCCGGGTTTGCCGGTGAAGACCGACTGGAAAGTGTTGTAGGCGGCCTGTTCGGCGCTGCCGTTGCACGGACCCCATTCGTCCGGGCTGGCGAGCGAGGTGAACAGCACCCGGACATGGCCGCCGCGGACGGCGTCGCGGAGGCTGGCCTCGTTGATCGCGGAGCCCCCGTCGTCGCCGGTGACGACGGTCAGTTTTCCGTTGGCGCACGGCGTGTTCCCCTGCGTCCAGGACTGCACGAACGGCCCGAGGTCGGTGCCGCGGCCGGTGAAGTAGACGACCGTCGGCGCGACTGAGCAGAGATTTTGGTTCAGGTACGCGAACTGGGTGAGCAGCGGGTCGGCGCGGGAGACGTCGTGCGGCAGCGCGCCCGGCGAGGTGAACGGGAACCGGTGCGCGGCGGGCATTTCCTTCACCGCCCGCGAGCCGAGGGTCTGGGTGTAGTCGTCGCCGGGGATGTTGTCCTGCACGATCGCGACCCGCGACGGATCCGGCTCGATGCTCGCGATGAACCGGGCGGCGGCTGCCACGGAATGCGTGTTGGTGGGCGAGGTGCGGAAGAACCCGGTGTTGAGCTTGCCCTCGGGGGTGAGGTTCATGGTGTCCCCGGTGACGGTCGCGCCGATCACCGGCAGATGCGCCTGCGCGGTCAGTTTCGCGGCCGCCGCGCGGGTGTTGTCCATGCTCTGGCCGAGCCCGATCACCGAGACCACGTGGTTGCCCGCCGCGTGCTCGGAAATCTTGTCGACGGCCTCGGACCAGCTCGCGTACTGGCTGCCCATGTTCGCCAGGAACAGCTTCACCTTCGGCACGCTGCCCTGGAACGCGGCGGTGTGGTTGGCCCGCCACGCCCCGGCGATCGCGCCCTCGATGTCCGGGTACAGATCGGGATAGAGCCGGGTGTCGACGCCCTCGTTCGGCGACATGTCCTGGAACAGCACCACGGACACGTAATTGTCCGTGATCGCCGCGTTGTTGGCCCGGACCGCGGCTTCCAGCTCCCGCATGTGCTCCGGCTCGTTCTGCCGGAACTGCGCGCTGTCCAGGTTGATGCCGACGCACGCGTCGTTCGCGTCCGCGGTCATGCCTTCCCCGCACCGCGCGAACAACGGCGGGACGAGCAGGCCCGCGGCGACGAGGACGACCACCGTCAGCGTGGCGAAACTGGTCGCCAGCACCGGACGCCGCAGCACCCAGTAGGCCAGCCGCGGGAATCGGTAGGTGAACCAGCGCAGCAGCTTGCGAATGCGGTCCATCACGCTCCTGTCGGGAAAGAGGCTTTCACCGGCCGCCGAATTGCGCGGCGGCGTCGGTCAGCGCGTCGGTGTCGTCACGGGCCGCGTAATTGCCGGCCAATCTGGTGAAGTTCTTGGAGATCCGCTGGTCGTGCGCCGGGCTGGGAACGGTGTGCGGATCGTGGTAGAGCCAGAGCCGCGCGACGATGCTGGTGATCGCGGCTTCGGCGGACTCCCGTCCCGGCTGCCCGTCCGGCACGAGCTTCGCGACGCTGTCGTCGGTCGGCTCGACCGCGGCCAGGCGGCACGGCGCCCGCGTGATCTGGTCGACCAGCCGGACCCAATCCGGGTGCCCGCTCTTGGCGAATTCGGTGACCAATTCGTCGACGACGGCCGCGAAGTTGTCGCAGGCGAGGGCGTAATACAGCCGCCGGGCCTGGTCCTCGGCCTCGCCGGTCGGCTCGGCGCAGGTGTTCGCCATCCGCCGGAACACCTCGGCCCACGTCATGGCTACCGGATGGCGGTCGGCGGCGCTCTGCGCGTGCAGACCGGCCAGCAGGCAGGCGAGGAGCCACGGGTGCAGGGCCGCCGGGTGTTCCCGCCCGGGGACGGCGACCGGCCACAGCCGCGAGGGCCGGGCGGCGAAGGTGCTGACCCACAGGTTTTCCCGCAGTGCGCGCAGGATGTCGTTCGCGTCGGGGAAGGCGGCCGGATCCAGCGGGGCCGACTGTCCCGGCTGGCCGAGCCGCACCCCCACCGCGACCGCCTGCGGAACGACGGCCGGCAGCGAGTCCGCCAGCAGCGACCGGGGCAGGAAAGAGGTCAGCGCGCGTTCCCACAGCGCGATTCCGTTGTGCGGCTGGAACAGCAGCGACCGGGCGGGCGGGCCGGCGTCGTCCGGCAGTTCGCCGGCGCGGCGGCCGATCTCCTGCGCGGCGGCGGGCAGGCCGCCGGAGAGCCGCTGGACGAACTCGTCGAAGACAGCCGGTTCCCAGCCGTCCGGCGGGGTCGGGGCGAGCTTGCGCAGCACTTCGGGACCGGGCGGGTCCAGCCACACTGGATACCACGCACGGGTCGGGGAGTCGCCCCGGTCGGCAGTGGCGGCGAGATGATGGGTCCACTGCTTGAAATCGGCCTGGGAGAGCAGAGGGATCGGCCGCTTGTCCGGGCAGTCCGCCTTCGTCCGCCACGGTTCCCGCCACCAGTGCCCCCAGGCGGACGACCACCGGTCCATCGCCGCCACGATCAGCAGCGGATCGCGTTCAGGCAGCCGATTCTGCCGTGCACGCACGAACGCGGAGAGGAATTCGCGGCCGGCGGGGGTGGCATCGACGTTGTCGATCAGCAGCGCCCAGGCGTGCTCGTGCGGGACGTCCTGTCTGTGCGGGGCCAGGCATTCGCACCGGCGCACCGGCGTCGTCCATTGATCGGCACTGCGCGACAAATCGGTCAGGAACGCGTTCAGCACGTGTGGGACCGGGTCCGAACTGCGCTGGCTCAGGTCGATCAGCGAGTCGATCGTGCTGGCTCCCTCCAGCAAGCCGCTGAACCATTTCAGCGCCTGCCGCACGCTTCGCCGCCGCCGGTTCGCGAGCCGCAGCAGCGCGCCGATTCCGCTGCTGACCGCTTGCTGGACGGCGGGTCCCGGCACCTGCGCGCCGATCCCGGACAGCGACAGCGCGAACCGGACCGCCTCGCCGGCCAGGTCCGCGACCGGGTGCTCGTCGCCCTGGTGCAAGTAGCTCCCGACGAGCTGGAGGACGTGCGCCCGGGCCGCGTCCCGGTCCTGCGGCAGGGTTTCGTTCAGTGCCAGCAGGGAAAGCCCGACGCGGTGGAAGGCCGGGTCGCGCGGCAGGTTGTCCCAGTGCCGGGCGAGTAGGAAGGACACGTACGCCGCGGCGGAGATCGGATCGGCGACCTGGGCGTCCTGGAAATCGAGCCGGGCGTGGACGAGCGTGCCGCCGCAGGCTCCGGAGATCGTTTTGAGCGCGGTGCTCTTGCCCGAACCCTTCGGCCCGAGCAGCGCGACGACCGGCTCCGGCACGGCCGTTCCCGCCGCTGGTCGCCGGAAGGCTTGCCGGACAAAGAGTTCTGCGGCGGTCAGCACGTGCGGTTCCCCCAGGTCCTGCCGTTCGGCGCGCGATGCGGTACGAGGCACGGCAGAAGGTGTATCGGTTCAGATGTGGGCCGTGTCACAGGTTTCGCGGCGGTTCACTCCAAAGTGTGGCCCTCGCGGTCGCTCGCGCAAGCGGCTGTCCGGGGGTGTTCTGCTAAGCGGAAGTCAGGATCCGCCACGATCGGGCGAAGGGTTCCGTTCGGCGCGTTCGCGGGCGCTTTCTTGTCGGGGCGGCTGCTTAAAGTGCGGGGCATGGCAGTGGACGAGCGCGAACGGGCGCGACGGGTGCTGAGCTTCGCCCTCGAGGTGGCGATGCAGATGTTCCGGCAGGGCATCGAAACTGCCGTCGTCGTGCGCACAGTCCGCGGGCTGGCCGCGGCGGGCGGCATCGAGGATTTGCGGATTTCGGTGGGAGTACGGGCAATTCACCTCCAATACTGCGGCGGCGGGGGAGAACCGCTGGTGCTGTTCGGGAGCGTGCAGGCGAACGACGCGCGCGACATCGGCCGGATGGGAGATTTGGAGGCGCTCGCCGTCCGCGCCGCCGCCGGTACGATTTCGCCTGCCGAAGCCGAGCGCGACGCCGGAATCCTCGCTCAAGCGGGGCCGACTTGGCCGTGGTACGTAAGTTTGCTCGGCGGATGCCTGCTCGCCGCGATGATTTGCCTTCAGGCGAACGGAACCGCGCTCGCCGCGGCGGTGTCGGCCGGGTTGTTCGTTCTCGCCAACCGGGTGGGTTGGGCGTTGAGCACGGTCGGCATCGCGGAGTTCTTCCAGGTCGCGGCCAAAGCCAGCACGGTGCTGGTCGTCGCGATCTCCTTGCTGTCGCTCGGAGTGCTCACCGGGCACGAGGCGGCGAGCCTTTCGGCGGCGAACCTGGTGCTGCTGTTGCCGATCCTGTCGCTGGTGTCGCTGGTCGAGGACGCGGTCGGCGACTTCCACCTGATGGCGGCCGCCCGGATCGTGACGGTCCTGCTGCTCACCGGGGCGATCGCGACCGGCGTGATGGTCGTGGTGTCGGTGGCGAACGACCTCGACATCCTCGGCGCGGCCAGCCGGGTGCAACTCGCCGCGCTGCCGCTGGCCCTGGTCCCGGTGACGGCCCTGGTGGGTGCACTGGGCAACGCGATCCTGATGGGCACGCCCGCGCGCTGGTGGCTGCTCGCGTGCGGGGCCGGGATCGTGACGTCACTGGCCAACTGGACGGGCCGGTCCGCGCTCGGCCTGTCGGCTCCGGTGTCGATTTTCCTTGCCACGACGGTGTTAGGTGTGCTGGCGGGGGTGGCTTCGCGGACGCTGAAGGTGCCGACCGCGGTGGTCACGATCCCGGGCTTGACGGGTGCGGTGCTGCCGGGGCCTGCGCTGTATTTGAGCCTGTCGCAGGTATTCGCACGGATCCCCGGCGCCTGGGACGCGGTAGCGGAGGCGATTGTGTCCACCGCAGCGATCGGGGTCGGCGTTGTGCTCGGGTTGCAGCTCGCGGCTTTGCGCCGACCTGAGGCTGCGGTGTCGGGGGCTCCTCTTGCTTAGCCGAGGGCGAAGAATGTGGAGGTTCCTGTCGTGGTTGTCTCGACCACGCTTGCCTCGGTTGCTGCGGTCTGTGCTTCCGAAGGTCGGCGCTGGCCGGACGTCAACTGTCGCCGCGGCATCACCAGCCGCTGCGGTAAAAACTCCGCGACACGTAACTGCTAGCCTCCTCCGCCCGCACTGCGCACAGCTCTTCCTTCATCGCCCGAGCCTGCTTCACCAACGGATCATCGCCAGGCGCGAGCGCCAGCAGATCGATGACATGCAACGCTTCCTGCACCCGCCCGTCACCGCGCAGCCGCTCGGCCTGGTCGAGCACCGCCTGCTTGTCCGTGATCGCCTCCGCGCGGGCAGCGGCCGCGACGTCCGGGCGGGACGGGTGCAGGGTCGTCGGATTTCCGTCCCACCACCCGGTTTCCGAGCGGACGATGTCCCGGACGATGTACTCCCGGTGCCCGTAGTGCTCGCGCATCCACGGCACGTCGAACAACTCAGCCGGGTACCGGAGATCGTGCACGATGTCGTCCACCCTCCGGCCCCGGTTGAGCTGGTCCACCACCGCGCTGCGCAGCCACCGGAGCGCGGCGGCGGTCATGGTGAGCTGCCGGACCGGGTCTTCGCGCACCACCGGGCCGAATTCCGGCACCAGGACCGCCGGGTTGAGTGCGGCGAGCCGGTCCAGGGTGTCGGCCCAGCGGACGGTGTCGCGCATGGTCCGCATGGGCGTCCCGATGTTGGGGATGCCGTTGATCACCGCGGCGCTGCCGTACAGAACCCGCTGGGAAGGCAGCCACACCGCGGTCACGTCGTCGGTTTCGGAGGGTGCCCACAGCAGCCGGACGTCCGGGGTCAGCGTCAGCGCTTCCCGGTAGGTCTGGTCGGGGAAGGTGAGCGGCGGGGGAGCCGACAGGTCGTCCATCGGGCGGCGGAACTGCCGGGTGTTGATGTGGTTCTGCAATCCGGCCGTCTCGAGATACCGCTGGTAGCGCCGGACGACGTTCTCGTGCGCCACGACGGTCGGGCGGCGTTCGCCGTGCGCGGCCGCGTAATCGAAGAACCCGGGCACGCCGTAGTTGTAGCCGAGATGCCCATGGCTGTAGACGATCCACCGCACCGGTTCGCGCAGCTGGTCCAGCACCGGCGCGACAAGGTCGGGGGACGGTCCGGTGTCGACCACGACGAGGCCCGACGCGGTTTCCACCGTCAGGCTGTTGCCCTGCAAGCCGATCGAGCGCACGCCGGGCGCGACCTCGGTGACCTGGCCGCTGCCGTAGAGCGGGTTTTTGGTGTCCTGGAAAGGCATCAGCGAACCACCTCGGTGCGGAGCCCGAGCCGCCGCGCGGTGCGGTCGGGGTTGACGAAGAAGACGGCCAGCAGACCGCCCACAATGGACAGCAGGCCGCTGATCGTGAAGGCGAGCGTGAAGCCGCTGACCGGCGACGAGGCGGCCTGGATCAGCCGTCCGGTGAGGTACGGGGCGAGCAGTCCGGCGGTGGTCACCAGGCCGACGGTGATCGACAGCACCGCGCCGCGCTGGCGGGTCGGGCTGATCTCGGCGTTCATCGTGACGCCGAGCGCGAACACGACGCCGCCCAGGCTGAAGGCGACGGTCAGCAATGCGATCTGGAACCAGCCGCCGGTGTGCGGGAACAGCAGCATCGCGAGACCGGAGATCAGCACCGCGATCCCGCCGAGCACGCCGCGCGCCACCCGGCTCGACACGCCGCGCCGCATCAGCCGGTCGCTCAGCGCGCCCTGGGCGAGGTTGAACACGACCGAGGCGATCCACGGCAGCGCGACCAGGGTCCCGGTGGTCACCGTGCTGTAGTGCAACGCCGTTTCCAGGTAATGCGGCACCCACGCGACCAGCACGGCCAGCGCCCAGTACGCGGCGAATCCGGCCAGGAACCCGCCGAGCCAGGTGCCGTTCAGCAGGATCCGCCGGTACGGCACACGCGGTTCGTCCGCTTCGGACTTGACCGCGTTCGCGTGCACCGACGCGGTTCCGGCGACCTTGCCCTCCCGCCCGAAGATCGCCCACAGCACCGACCACAGGAGGCCGACGACGAGCAGCGCGAAGAACGCCCACCGCCAGCCGTACCCGACGATCAGTGCGGTCAGCAGCGGCGACGCGAGCGCCACGCCGATGCCCGAACCCGCGTTCAGCAACGCGCTCGGCAGGCCGCGTTTCTCGTTGGGGAACCACTTGTACGCCGCGTGCATGGCCAGCGGGTTCGCCGGGCCCTCGGCCGCGCCCAGAACGATCCGGCTGACCAGCACCGCCCCGAACCCGACGGTGCCGAGCATCGGGGCCTGGGTCAGCGCCCAGACGACGCCCAGCACCAGCAGGATCCACTTGGTCGGCACGCGGTTCGACACGAAGCCGACCACGATCGCGGAAATGCTGAACAGGAAGTAGAACCCGCTGCTGATCAGGCCGTACGCCTCGGGCGACAGGCCGAGATCGTGCATCAGCGGTTTCGCGGCGAGACCGAGCACGGCCTTGTCCGCGAAGTTGATCAGCATGAACACCAGCAGCAGCCCGGTGACGACCCAGCCGCGGGCGCTGGTGCCGCGGGTGCGCGCGCCGGCGGCGGTTTCGGCGGGGAGAGCGGGAGCGTTCATCGTGGGGTCCCCATTTCAACGTCGTTGTCGGACGGGGTGGTGCGGAAGGCGGGTCAGAAGGCCCAGCGGGTGCGGCCCGCGGTGCGGGCGCGCAGTTGTTCGGCGCGGTCGGTTCCGTCGAGCACGGCTTGGGATTCGGCGGCGGCCCAGGCGTAGACGCCCTTGGCCATCGTCGAGGTCGCGGCCTTTTCCAGTGCGGTGAACACTTCCGCGCGGGCGGTGTGCGCGGTTTCGTCGTCCGGGGCCGCGTCCACGGCGAGCTGGGCGAAGTGCCCGGCCAGCCGGTGTTCGCCGGCGGCGAGCAGTTCCCGCGCCCGCGCGGCCAGCCGGTCGGAGCCGCCGGACAGGTCGGCGAGTTCGCGGGACAGCTCGGCGCGGCGCGCGGGTTTGAGGTTGGCCGGGTTGCCGTCGTACCAGCCGCCGTAGAGCCGCCAGATGTTGCGGACGACGAATTCCGGCTCGTCGTAGGACGGTTTGAGATACGGCTTGGCCAGCAGTTCGGCGGGCGCGGTGACGCCGTGGACGACCTCGTCGAGCGTGGCTCCCGCGTTCATCGCGTCCACGGTCTGGTCGTGCAGAGTCTCGAGGAACTCGGCGGTGTCGGACAGCGCGGTCCGGATCCGGTCGGCGCCCACGATCGGCACGCCGTGCCCGGGCAGCAGCAGTTCCGCGCCCAGCCCCGCCATCCAGCGCAGCGCCCGCGCCCACTCGGCGGCGTAGCGCTGGACCTTCTGCGGGTTGCCCGGGTTGGGGGAGGACCAGATGAAGAAGTCGCCGCAGCACAGGATTTTCCGGTCGGGCAGCCACGCGATCGTCGCGTCGTCCGTCTCGCCGCGGCCGTGTTTCAGCTGGAGGTCCAGGTCGCCGATCCGCAGGGTCGTGGTGTCGCGGTAGGTGACGTCGGGGTGCCGGTACCGGTCCGGCCAGCGGAATCCGGGCGACTGGAACTGCCGCTGGTTGATCACCGTGTTGTAGCCGCGGGTGCGTTCGTACCGCTCGAAGCGCGGCGGCGTGTTCTCGTGGGCCAGCACGGACGGGCGACGCCAGCCGCGCTCCTCGGCTTCGAGGTCGAACGGGCCGACGCCGAAGACGTGGTCGATGTGCCCGTGCGAGTAGACAGCGGTGTGCAGCGGCGCATCGGTGCGGGCGCGGGTCGCGCCGAACAGGTCCTTCGCGGTGCGGCGTTCGCCGGTGTCGAAGCAGAACAGGCCGTCGGCGGTGGGGAAGAGGAAGACGTTGCCGAACGCCGGCCACATCCAGACGCCCTCGGCCAGCTCGTGCAGACCGTCCTTGCGCAGCGTGCCGGTGTGGTAGACGCGGGTGTCGGCCTCGCCTCGCCAGACCTTGTCGGCATAGTCGAGTAGGTCAGTCACGGGATGCCTCCTGAGCGTTCTCGGTGAAGAGCGCGTCGACGGCGACCAGGTCGTCGCCGGTGACGCAGAGCGGGTTGAGGTCGGCTTCGGCGAATTCCGGATGGTCGCCGAGGATGCGGACGAGCCCGTCGATCGCGGCGGCGACGGCGGGGACCGGTGCGGCGAGGACGTCGCCAGCCCAGGTGGCCAGTTCGGTCCGCTGCTCTGGGGTAGCCGGGAGCAGCAGCGCGCGCCGGGGCGCAGTGGGGTCTTCGGCACGGTCGCCGCCCGCGCCGAGGACGATTGCCGTGCCGTACAACGGGTCTCGCGTCGCCCCGAGGGCGAGTTCGGCGGTGTGCGGCAGCAGGGGTTGCACGACGAGGATGCGGTCCGGGTCGGTGGAGACCTCGTCCAGCCGCGCTTGGAGCGTGTCCAGCACCGCGGGGAGCTCAGCCGCCGTGACGCCGACGCGGACGAGTCCGGCCCGGGCCCGATGCGGCACGTCGGCGGCATCGCCCTTGACCACATACGGCCCCGGCCAGCCGTTTTGTCTTATCTTGGCGGCAAGATCGACCCCGGCGAGGGTGTCCACATGCGGGATGCCAGCGCCTTCCAACAGCGGGATGGCGCGCAGTTCAGTCCACACTGGACGGTCATCGGCCGTGGTGTGGCTCGCGGGCTCGAGGACCCGGTCGGGCACCAGCACCCGAAGGCGACGCACGAGAGCGCCGATGCTGGGCAGCACGGTGTCCGGCCGTCCGACGTTCGCCAGCTCGCCGGGCGGCGCGCAGGCCCAGACGAACCACGTCGGCGTCCGCATCGCAGCGGCGGCCGCGGCCAGCCGGTGGTAGGGCTCGCGGAACCGGTCGCCGAACGTCAGATAGAGCACGACGCCGTCCAGTTCCGGGTCTTCGTCGAGCGCGCCGAGCAGATCGCCGACCCGGTCGAGCCAGCGGTCGATGTTGCCGCCGAGGTCGACGGGGTTCTCATCAGCGGCCTCGACGCCGCCGACCTCCGCGAGTTTCGCGCGCGTCGCACCGGAAAGCGGCGGAATCCGCACTCCCAGCGCGGTCAGGTTGTCGGCGAGGATGCCGCCCGCGCCGCCGGACATGGTGAGCACGGCGAGCCTTGGTGCCGGAGGCAGCGTCGTGCCTTTGCGGGCGCAGAGCACCGCGTCCACGAGCTGGTCGTCGTCGGTGACCAGGTGGATTCCTTCCTGACGGCACAGCGAAGCGAGCAAGAAGTGATCACCGGCGACGGCCGCCGTGTGCGACAGCGCGGCCTGTCGACCGGCGGCGCTGCTGCCCACCGCGAGCGCGACCACGGTCTTGCCCGCTGCCCGCGCCTGACGGCCGAGCGCGCGGAGACCGTCCGCGTCGCGCACGCCTTCGAGGTAGAGCACGAGCACCTCGACGTCCGGCTGGTCGAGCAGGCCGCTGCCGATTTCGTGGCTGGACAGGCAGGCTTCGTTCCCGACGCTCGCGTAGTAGGAGTAGCCGATCCCGGCCTGTTCGAGCAGGTCAGCGAGCACGAATCCCATCGCGCCGCTCTGCGTGACGATCGCGATCGGACCCGGCGGCACGCGCTCGCGGTCGAGGAAAACCGTCGTCGACAGTTGCACTCCGGCCGGGTGGCTCACCACGCCCAGGCAGTTCGGGCCGAGCACCGGCAGGTCTCCGGCAGCTTCGCGCAGTTCGTCTTCGAGCGCGGTGTTGCCGCCCTCGGCGAAACCGGACGCGAACACGATGACCGCCCCGGAGCCGAGTTCGCGCGCCTGCCTGACCAGCGTGGGAACCGTTTCCGCCGGGGTCGCGAGGACCACGAGGTCGGGGCCGTAGCCGATCTCGGCGAGCGAGCCGACCGTGCGGACGCCGGGCAGGTCGAGCGGGCCGCGGGAGACCGCGAAGATCTCGCCGCCGTAGCCGCCGCGCAGCAGCCGGTCCAGCGCGATCCGTCCCCAGGAGAGCGCGGTGGTCGCGGAAACGCCGACCACGGCGACCGATTTCGGGCGGAACAGCGGCTCGCAGCGCATCGGTGCGGGACCTCCTGTGATCGCGGTCATGGACACAACCCCAACTGTCGCCGCTGGCCTCTCCAGCTGGTAGCGCACATTGCCCAGGGTTTCGGCTACCGTGCTGTGACATGTCACAACTGTCGTGGCGCAGCTTCGAGCACCGGCTGCCGAAGCTGGCCGAGCGGACGATCCGCCGGTACGTCGAGACCTCGCCGCACTACCGCGGCAAGGCGCCCGCGCACCTGCACCAGCACATGGCGCACACGGTCCGCGAGTTCGGCCGGATGTTCTCCCGCGCGGCGCGGGAGGGGGACGAGCCGCGCGAGGACGAGCTGGAGCTGTTCCGGCAACGCGGCCGGGAGCGAGGCGCGGAGGGGCTGCCGGTCGGCGAGTTCGTGCACGCCTACCTCCTGGTGGCCGAGGAGATGTGGGCGGAGGTCGACGACCTGTCCGGCGGGTCTCCGCCGGACGGCGCGGCGGCGGTGCTGCTGAAGTGCACGCACCGGGTGATGAACGCGGCGGTGCAGGCGCACCAGAAGGAATTCCAGACCGCGGACCACGAACAACGCGAGGCGGCGCGGGCGCTGGTGCGGCGGCTGGCGGCGGGGGAGTCGGTCCCGGAGCCGGCGGACGTCCGGCTAGCCCCGGCGTACGGCGTGCTGGCGCTGCGGTTCGCCGTGGACCCAGCGGATTCCGTCGGCGACGCGGTCGGCCGCCATCTCGCCGGGCAGAGGAAGGTGCGGTTGCTGTTGCAGCACCTGCGTCGCGAACTCTCCGGAGACGTGCTGGCCGCGCTGGATCCCGACGGCGGCCTGTTGTTGCTTCCGTCCGGTTCGGACAATGCCGAAGCGGTGCTGGATGAGGCGCGGTTGGCGGTGCCGCGAGCGCATCAGACCACGGGCGTGGAGATCACCGGCGCGTTCGCCCACGCGGCAGAACTGTCGGAAGTCCCGGCGGCGGTAGCGGAAGCGGAGCGGCTGCTGCGGTTGAACGCAGTCCCGGATACCGTTGCGGTGCTTGCGGATCACCTCTTCGAATACCAGCTCAACCACGACAGCGCGGCCACCCCGCAGTTGCGCGCGCTGGCGTCGCGGCTGGATGGCGAGCCTGATCTGACGACGACACTGCGGACCTATTTCGAGACTGACTTCAACCGTCGCGAGACCGCGCGGAAGCTGCACGTCCATCCGAACACAGTGGACAATCGCCTGTCGCGCATCGCCAACCTGACCGGCGCGGATCCGCGCACCGCCAAAGGACTTTTGCTGCTCGGCGCTTCGCTGGGACTGACGGGCTGATCACCCAGCGAGGGAAGCGCTGCCGTTGGGGCCGGTCACCGTGACGCGGATGGTGCGTGCGGACGGCAGCTGCGCGATGGTGACCTGCCAGGTCTGCGGTGTCCCGACGTCGAGGGTCTGCAAGGCTTTCCGGACCAGGCGCGGGATCTCGGTGACGGGCAGGGTGCGGAGATCGAATCGCGGGACCTGGACCTCGGTCGGGGCGAAGACGACCGTCAGCCGGTGCTCCTGGACGACCGCGGTGAGCGTCTGCGAGACGTCCGTGGCCTGGGCCAGCCCGTCGACGGCGCGGCGCAGTTCTCCCTCGTCCAGCAACGATTGCTCGGGGCCGACGTCGACCGTCGCGGACCCTGAGGAAGTGGTCTCGGTGGAGGACGCGGGAGGCGGTGACGGAGCTTCCGGAGCGAACAGTTCGGCGCGGAAGAGCCCGAGAACGGCGCCCG
Organism: Amycolatopsis sp. VC5-11; assembly: GCF_037034185.1. Classification (NCBI taxonomy): domain Bacteria; kingdom Bacillati; phylum Actinomycetota; class Actinomycetes; order Pseudonocardiales; family Pseudonocardiaceae; genus Amycolatopsis; species Amycolatopsis sp. VC5-11. The sequence continues at coordinate 300,992 of NZ_JBAGKF010000003.1, forward strand.
CGCCGAGCAGTATCCCGACGAGGGTGAGGGCACCGGCCGCGCACCCCTCCGGCGGCGGGGCGACCAGAGCGGACTCGGGAGCGGGTTCGATGACCGCTTCCGCCGCCCGGCGCTGCCATTCCGGCGTCGGGTTGTCCACGAGCCGGACCTTCCACGGGCGCTCCGGCGGGTAAGCGACCACCAGGACGTCGCCCTTGCGGTAGTTCGGGAGATCGGCCAGGTTGACCGTGCGGGTCGCCGTCGCGCGATGTGCCGGCTCCCCGTCCGGTGCCACCGTGAGGACGAACTCGACCGGGAGATCGCCCGTTTCGGTGCCGCCGGCGCGGAGGCTTTCGATCCGGGCGAGTGCCACTGTCGGCGGGACTGCCGCCTCGCGGGCGCGTCGCGGCAGACCGCCGAGCCAGACGAGAACGCCGTAGCCGAGCGGAATTCCGAACCCGGCCACGAACAGCGGAACACTTTCGACGATGATCCCGACGACGAGCGAGCAGACGGTCGCTCCGACGACGATGCCGGTCAGGAAACCGAGCGCGATCGTGCGCATGGACGTGCTCCAGACTTGGTCAGCGGGAAACCGGTTCCACCAGAACGGCTTTCGGGTCCTGCGGGTCGTAGCGGACCCGCACTGCCGAACCCTCGGAAGGGGCTTGGAAGAGCGGCGTGATCATCGTGGTCACGGCCTCGCGCTCGCCGGTCTCGGTGGGAAACCGCACGTGGACGCTGAATCGCGGATTCCCCATCACCCAGACGTTGGTGAAATCCACCCGGGTGAGGACGCCCGTCGCCTGGCGGCCGCAGTGCCGCAGCGCCTGCTCGCGATCGTCCGCCTCGGCCGCGCGGAGGAAAGACCGCAGCAGCACCACGATTAGCACCAGTGTGATGAGCCCGGACACCGCGGGCACCAGAAACGGCTCGTAGTAGATCACCCAGTCCACATCGGACCACGGCTCGGCCTTGCCGTCGAGGAAGGGCAGTCGCTCGCCGACCGATTCGGGCGGTGTCCACGACGGAGCCGCCACACCGCTACCCAGCGTCACGCCGAGTGCTGCTGCCAGCGAGCTGGCCCGGAAGCTGATTCCCATGCGGCGCAACGACATCCCGCCGCCCCACAGCATCGCGAACCCCAGCGACGACGCGATCGTCACCGCCAGGCTGAAGAACAACACGAGGGAACCCGCCGGTCCCGCGTCGGCCCCCCACGCGCCGACGCGGTTCAGCGACATCAGGCGGAAGCCGTCCAGCAGCCCGAGCGCGCCGGACCAGCCGGCGACCGCCCAGGCGAGCGTCGTGGGAATCCCGAGAAGCCACAGCCGCCGGGTCGACGCCCGGTTCTGTTCAGGGTCGTCCGCGAGCCCGAATGCCAAGGAGTTGAACACCGCGGCCGCCTACGCGATCGGCCCGAACACGGCGACCTTCGCCGGATCGGCGGGGTCGAGACGGGCTTCGTGCCGGGTGCCGGGTGCGTACTGCTGGATCGTCGCCTGCGGGGTGATCAGCGGGGTGACCGTGCGGTACATCATGCCGTCGGCGCGGGTGACCTCCAGGGTGGCGGTGTACTGCGCCTGCCCGGCGACCGTCCGGCCGGTGGGCTCCAGCGCGCGGATCACCAGGGTGGCCTTCTCGCCGGTGTCGTACAACCGGCGCAGTTCGGTGCCGTAGGCCTGCAGTTCCTGCTGCTGGCGCAGCTGCTCGTGCATCGGCAGCGCCAGGAACGCAGCCGTCTCGGGGTCGGCCGCGACGTTGCGGTACGCCTGCGCGGCGAGCTGCGGCGTCGGCAACTGCGGCGTGATGTCGTGCCCCTGCGCGGCGGCCGCCTGCCGGAACAGCTCGGCGTGCTGCTGGAAGTCCTGCGCGCCCTTCGCCATGCCCTGCTGGGTGGCTTCGTTGATCTTGTCGCGGATCTTCTTGAACATCGGGTGCCTTTCGCTGTGTCGGTGTGCTGGACACAGCTTCGGGCGGGCGGGCTGCTACCGAACCCAAGTTTTGGCGTCGTCGGTGGCGTCGAGGCAGGTCAGGGCTGCCCAGAAGATCGGGGAATGGGCTGGTTCGGGTCGCTCGCGCCAGTGAGCGAGCCGGGCCCGCTGCCACGCGCACAGCTCGGCAACCGGGTCGGCTCCGGCAAGCGCGGTGTCCACGGCAATGATCAACTCAGCCATCGGATCCGCGCCCGGCACCGCGGCCGACGTCGGCAGCGCCCACACCGTCGCGGCGACCAGACCGGCCCCGGAGGCGACCGCGGCGAGCAGGACGCCGAACGGTTCCGGCAGGCCGAAGTCGCTCGCGCTGGCGCAGCCGATCAGCGCGACCCGCGCGGGCATGTCCACTTCGGACAGTGCCAGGTCAGCGGCGGTGAACGGCCGGTGCGCCCCGATCGGCGCGGCGGTGCCGGGCAGGTCGGCCGAGCACGACAAATGCAGGGCGGTCTGCGGACCGTGGACGTCCTGGATGCGGCTGACGTGCCCGGCGAACACCAGCCGCGAACACGGTTCCGTCAGCAGGTCGGCGAGGAGCCGGCGGTCGGTGTCGGTGCGGCGGACCAGGTCGAGGCCGCGCTCGGCGGCGGGGCGGACGGGGCCCGCGGCGAGTTGTGCGTCGAGGTGGCGGATCAGCGGGGAAGCGGCGGTTTGCTTGCCGAGCACGGAGCCCAATTCGCCGAACGCGCTCTGCCCGGGGATCCGCGGGTCGAGCAGGTAGACGGGCGGCCCGCCGGGAGCCGGTTCGCGGCGCGGGATTGCGGCGGGGGCGAGCAGCGAGACGTCGGCGAGGTCGAGGATCCGGGCGTCGCTGTCGAAGCAAGTGTCGACCTCGTCAGCGTCGAGCGCGTGGTCCGGGCGACGGTGGGGCAGAGCGAGCAGGCCCCACGGGACCACGGCGAGCGCTGGGGACGGCTGGATTCGCAACAGCGGACGGTTGGCGCGACGGAGTTGCGCGACGAGATCGGCGGGCAGGAGGTTGAGCGCGAGGACGCGAGCAAGGCGTTGCTCCGCGGTGAAACTGCCGAAAGCGTCGAGCGAACGACGGACCGCGGCCGCGACCGGCTCGCCTTCCCGCGGTGTCGGGGAAGCCTCGGCGAGGAAGCCGCGCGCGGTGTCGACGAGATCGGCGTCGATGGGGTGCGTATGGACAGTGTCGAGGTCACTGGTGGTGCGCCAGCTGAGGTAGGTGTGCCCGGCGTCGGCGTAGCGAAGGATGAACGTCTCGCGACCGGGTGCGGCGGCGGGCCAGGTCTCGACAGTCCCCGGTGCCGATCCGCATCCGTAACGCTCGGCGGCCAGCTGGGACCAGCCGTCCAGCTCCATCGGCGAGGACGGCGACCACCGCAGCCCGGGCGGCGCGGCGAGCCGGAGCGGCAGCGACGAGGTGACCGAACCCAATGCTGCCAAGGGAAGCTGACCGTCCTCGACCGGCGGTGCCAGCGCGGGGAGCGTGCCGGTAAGGTTCAGCGAACGGTCCTCCGGATACGCCCCGACCGCGCACGCGCGTTCGATCAGCTCCGCGGTCAGCCGCGTTTCGCGGAGTTGGGTCAGCAGGACCATCAGCAGCTCCGCCGCTGGGCCCGCGACGCTGTTCGCCCACGCGGTGCGGGCCTGAGCCGACGCGAACGCGAACCGGTACTCCTGCGCGGCGAGGGTCACTGGCAACAGCAGGTCCAGCACCGCCCGCGGGTCTTCGCCGCGTTCGTAGCCGATCGCGGCCGCGAGGTAATCGGCTCGCAGGCACTCCAGCCATTCGCCCGACTCGCGCGCCGCCGCCTGGAGCTGGGCCACGTGCTCTTCCGCCGACGTCCAGTCGCCGTCGGCCGCCGCACAGCGAGCCAGCGCCGCGACGAGCCGTCGCGCGCCGGGGGTGTCGCCGTTCGCGGCCCACAGCTTTCCCGCGTGCTCGAACTGTTCTCGCGCCTGCGCTGCAGCACCGGCGAGCAGGAGCAAGCTGCCCAGCGCGTAGCTCGCCTCGGCGACGTCGCCGGTGACCCCTGCGGCAGCGAGTTCGTCTCGGGCCTGGACTATCGCCGCCATCGCGCCGCTGAAATCTCCGTCGAGCGCGCGGGTTTCGGCCAGGCTGATCGCGAATTTCGCCGCCGTCGGACCTTCGTGCCGGGCGTTGAGCCGCAGGAAATCCGCCGTCGCGTCCGCTTCCTCGCCGCCTGCCTGGCGGATCCGGGCGCGTTCGGCTCGCGCCATTGCTTGCAGCGCCGCCACCTGGTCGCGGACCTCGGCTATGTCCGCGAGGCGGTCCAGGCTAGTCAGGATCTCGTCGATCGCGTCCCGCGCACCGGCCGGGTCCCCGGCGGCCACCTGCACGCGCGCTTCGAGGATGCGCAGCTCCAGCTCGTCGGCGCCGTGCGGGTCGAGCTGTTCGCGCGGGAACTGGCCGGGTTCGGCGGCCTTCCGGAACGCCGCGCGCCGCCGCTGATCCGCCAGCAACTCGCGTGCCCTGGCGAGATCACCCTCCTCCGTGGACAGTGAGATGAGGACGCGTTCCGCTACCTCGCGAGAGCCTTCGATCATCCGCAGTTCGGCATACTGTCCGAAGTGGACGATGGCGGCGATGCTGACCGCGAAGACGTTGAGGACGGCTTCCGCGCACTGGCGCGCATTGCGGAGATCGCCCGCGGAGTAGCAGACCGTGGCCAGATCGCTGACCGCGGCGACTTCGAGGCTGACGCGGTCGAGCTGCTGAGCGAGCTGTCGCATCCGTGCATAAGCCCGCTGTGCCCCGGCGACATCCCGTGCTGCGGCGAGTTTCTTGGCCTCGTTCTGGACGGCGAAGGCCTCGGCGAGCAGCGCGTCGTACTCGGCTTGGCTCAGCGAGCAGGCGGGCAATTCCTGGTACGCCATCGGGTCGAGGCTGAAATGCCTTGCGACACAACGACAGTTGTAGCCGTGCGACACCGCATCGGCCAGTTCGGCAGGCAGTGGCCGATCCGGTGAGGCGAGCGGAGGCGGCAACCCCACGAGCACGTCAGAACTCCTCGTCGGCTGCGGCTCGCTCAGCCAAGGTGCGGGCCTCCGGCGGCAACGATTCGCGGGACCGCACCAGGGAGATCACCTCTGCGCGGTCCTCGGACGTGGTGCCGTCGACGTCCGGGTCTGCCGCGCCGACGATGAGATCGATCCGGCCGGAGGACGTCGCGGCGAGCCTGGCACCGGCTTCGTCCAAGTCGGTCGTTCCGGCGAACCCTGCGCTGCCCAGGTGCAGGGCAACCTCGGCGAACTGCGCACCGTCGCGGGTCGCCACGGCGGTGAGCGACGCGTCGTCGAGCGCGCCCGAGACCTCGACGTCGAGCCGGGCAGCAGTCCTGGTCGCCACGATCCGCCAGGCGACCGTGTCCTCGGCTGCGTCCAGAACACCGGGCGGCACCCGCGCCCAGTCGACACTGGCGCGTCCCTCTGCCAGCACACCCTCGCCAGACGCGGCGGGACCGGAACCCGCTGCCAAGGCGTATACACGTTGCCCTGGTGCCACCCGAGCCGCCAGTGAGGCCGCGGCTTCGGCCCGATCGAGGTCGTCCTCGCGGTCGAACCAGGCCGAAAGCTGCTCGCACAGACGGCGGACTTCGTCGGCCACCGGTCCGGCCGCAGCGACCAGACCCGCGCTGACGGCCTGGTCGAACAGCTCAGCCGGGGTGGCCTCGAACCCGTCGAGCAACCCCTCGGCGAGGTCCGCGGTCGCGACGGCTGCTTCGAAATCCAGCAGCGCCGGATCGAGCGACGGGATCCCGAGCAACGGGCTGGCAGGCCACCACCGGCGGGCCCACAGCAGTCGTGCGAGGCGGGCCAACTCCGGGCTCGCCGGGACGTCGACGTATCCGTCGCGGAGCGCGGTCAAGCTGGCTTCGGCGCCGACGAGCCTGGTCAGCCACGGTTCGGCCGCGCTGGCGTCGGTGAGTTCGATCCGCATCGACGGCACCGAAGGGCCCAGCAGATCCGCCAGCGCGAAGCGAATGAGGCCGCCGTCCGCCGCGAGGACCGGAGTGTGCACCGGATGGGTCACGAGGCGGCCTCCAATCGCGGCAGGTTGGCGACGAGTGCGCGGCGTACTTTTGTCCGCAGGTCCAGCGAGGTCGACCGGACCACCCCGGTGAGGAGGTCTCGGAAGTTGTCCGGGACCTCTCCGCCGACGTCGAAGCCGTGCAGCCGCGCCCACAACCGGGCGAGGAAGCGCTTCGCGAATTCGCGCAGTTCCCGGAGGATCTCGGCGTCCGGCTGCGCGGTGAGGGGCGTCGAACCGGCCAACGCCCGGCGTGCGTACAGGACGTATCCCTCCCGCGCGACCTGAGCGTTGAGCCGCTGGGCGAAGCCCGGGAGGTCGCGGGGCCCGTCGAGCGGCCGAAGCGCGGGCGCGAGGACGACCCCGAGCACGAAACACGTTGCCAGCACGGGTAATTCCAGCCCGAACCCGGCGGCTGCACGGCGGAGTTCCTCGTCGACCAGGTCGGCGACGGCGCTTTGCCCGTCCACCCGGCGCAGCGTCGCTCGGACCCGGCGTTCGATGCTGCGTTCGAGAAGCCCGTTCCCCGTTTCGTCGCGCTGGCTCAACGGAGGTACAGCAGTGCGTTCGCCGCGTTGCAGGCCGAGATCAGGCGTGGGCAGACCGGAAATCTCGCGGACGGCCCGGGTGAGCACGGCAGCACCGCCGGGCTGCCGCAACGCGAGACCGAACGCGTGCCCAGCGGGGGAGTCGGCGAGCTTCTCCCAAGCCTCGTCGGTGAAGCCGTCGGCGACCGCGTCGAGCAGCGCGACGAATGCTGCGGGAGATCCGTCCGGTGCCGCAGCCCAGCGACGGCGCAATTCAGCGGCCAGTTCAGCGGCGCGCTGGGGATCAGCGAGGTACTGGCTCACCTGATCGACCCCGGCCGCACCGTCTTCGCCGTGCCATTCGCGCAACGCCGCCGCGGCCCGCTCCGGCGCGGAGTCGTCCGGCATGCCGAAGCCGGTCGCGAGTTCGTAGGCGAGGGGAAAACACACGTCCTGAACGTTCCCCGCGGTGATGCGCAAGGCCCGCCGCTGGCGCTTGAGGTGGGTGAACCACGCCGCCGTGGCGCGCAGCCGCGCCGAATCGGCCAGCAGCAAATCGGTCACTTCCGCCGCGGCGGCCGGATCCAGCAGCGGACGGCCCAGCCGGGTCCGCGCCGAGGTGCGGATCACGAGCGGGTCGATGATCTTCTTGATCGTGCGCGTCAGCGGCCCGCCGTCGGCCGCCGAAAGCACCTCGACGTCCGGGATCCGCTGCCAGGCCCGCGCGAGAACAGCCGAGCGCAGCTGGGACTGCCCCTCGCCTGCCGTCATCACGCCCCCCTCGCTCCGACTGCACTTTATCCTGCCGGGCAGTTCCGCATCCGCGCGGAATTCGCGCACTCAGCTGTTCCCGCCGCGATCGCGGCTTCGACGGACAACCCCGCGCCACGCTGGAACGCCTCGGCGAAGCCGGATTCCGAAAGGATCGCTTGTGCGGCCGCGGTAATGCGGTCCGTGTCGCCGCGTTCGGCGCGGGGGAGCGGCGCGTCGACCCGGCGGCGGGCGGCGTCGGCGGTGCCCAGCAGCAGTGCGGCGCATTCGGCGGTGCCCTTCCGGGCGGCCGCTCCCGCCAAGCCTTCCAAGGACAGCGCCAGCGCACGCGGTTCGTCGAGCGTCCGGGCGATGTCCAGGCTCCGGAGATGAAAAGCCGTTGCCTGCCCGGCATCGCCACGGAGTTCGGCGACGAATCCGAGTTCCGCGTACAGCAAATGGTCCCCGGCCAAGGAGGACAGGCCGGCGTAGCTGTCGCGGATGTGGTGTAGGTGCTTCTCGGCGGTGTCGAGGTCGCCGGAGCGGCGCGCGCCGAGGGCGAGGCCCATCTTGGCGTGGATCTGGCCGTAGGTGTAGCCGTGTTCGACGGCGATGCGGTGCGCCTGCTGGTGCAGGTCGCGAGCGCGTTCCCAGTCGCGCTCCAGCAGCGCGAGCCTGCCGAGGCCGGACAGCCGGGCGGCCACCTCCGCCTGCAGGTCCAGTTCGCGGGCGATCGCGAGGCCGGCGTGCTGACGGTCCGCCGCGTCCTGGTAGTCGCCCTTGATCTCGGCGAGGGCGGCCAACGGTGGAATGGTCTGCATTTCGCCCCAGCGGTCGCCGAGAGCGCGGAAGAGCGCGGCGCTGCGGACGCCGTCGCGGCCGAGACTGGCGAGGTCGCCGCGGACCAATGCGAGCATGGCCCGCAAGCCCAGCGCCGCGGCGACGCCCCACTGGTCTTCCTCGGCGGTGAACAGATCGAGGGCGAGGGCATTCGTTTCGGCACTGGCTGTCGCGTCGCCGACGCTGAACAGGCTGTAGGCCCGCAGCCACAGCGCACGACCGCGGCGGATCGGGTCGCGAATGGCCGCGGCGTCGGCAGGGGCGGCGGCTTGATCGCCGGTCAGCAGGGCGAAAGCGTGGTGCAGCACAGCGAGTTCCGCGTCCGGAGATACCGCGTTGAGAACGGTCGAGAGGGCGCGGCGGCCTTCGGCGAGACGGCCACGAAGCAGCCACCACCACGAGAGCGCCGTCGCCAGCCGGACGGCCTCCTCCGTGGCGCTCGCGCGGACCGCCTCGTCCAGTGCCGCGCGCATGTTCCCGGCTTCGGCGTCCAGACGCGTGAGCCAGGTTCGCTGTTCGTTGCCGCGCAACCGGGGCTCGGCTCGCTCGGCAAGAGCCAGATAGTGGCGCAGGTGCCGGATGCGGGTTTCGGCAGCGTCCGACGTTTCGTGGAGGCGTTCGGCGGCGTAGGCGGCGACCGATTCCAGGAGCCGGTAGCGGATTCCGGCGGGCCCGTTCGCGACGACGACGAGAGAACGGTCCATGAGCCGCGTCACGAGGTCGAGCACCTCCTCGTGCCGGACGCCGTCTCCCGCGCACACCGCTTCGGCGGCTTCCAGGCCGCAGCCGTCGCGGTGGACGGCCAGTCGCCGCAACACGATCCGCTCCGGGGCGCTCAGGAGCTCCCAGCTCCAGTCGATCACCGCGCGCAGAGTCTGCTGCCGGGCCGGGGCACCGCGCTTTCCCCGGGTCAGGATCGAAAACCGGTCGCTGAGCCGCGTCGCCAGCTCGCGGACGCCGAGGCCGCGGACGCGGGTGGCGGCGAGTTCGAGCGCGAGCGGGATGCCGTCGAGCCGACGGCAGATTTCGGTGACGGCCTCGAGATCGGCGGGCGCGCAATCTTCCGGCTGCCGGGGAAAACCGGGCGCGGACGCGGCGGCCCGTTCGACGAACAGCCTCACCGCTTCCGTCGTCGGCAGCGGTTCCACGGCGAAGACGCCTTCGCCCGGGAGGCCGAGAGGTTCCTGGCTGGTGGCCAGAATTCGCAGTCCAGGTGCGGAGTGCAGGAGCAGTTCGGTGAGTTCGGCGGCGGCGTCGACCACGTGCTCGCAGTTGTCCAGCACGAGCAGCGCACGCCGGTCGCGCAGTGCGGCCGCGAGACGCCGCGTCGGTGCGGCGGCCCCGGTGCTTGGCGGTGTCGCGGAGGAGCCGTCGCGGATGCCGAACGCGGCTGCGGCAACTTCGGCGAGATCGTCGGCCGTCCCGTCGCGCACCCCGGCGAACTCGACCAGCCGGACGCCGTCCGGGAATTCCGCCGCGGCTTCGGCTGCGGCCGCGACGGCCAGGCGCGACTTGCCGACCCCGCCGGGACCGGTGAGGGTGACGAGCCGCGTCGTGCCCAGCAGGCCGCTTAGCTGCGCGAGCGCCTGCTCCCGGCCGATGAGCGAGGTGAGCGCGCTGGGCAGGTTGCTGTGCGGGCGCGGCGCGGCGGCGAGCGGGGTGAGTGCGTTGGGCAGGGTGCCATGCGGCTGCGGTGCGGTGGCGGCGTGCGGGCCGGGCGGGGTGCTGTGCGGCTGCGGTGCGGTGGCGGCGTGCGGGCCGGGCAGGTCGCCGTGCGGCTGCGGTCCGGTGGCGGCGAGCCCGGTGGGCAGGTTGCCGTGCAGCTGCGGTGCGGAGGCGGCGAGCGCGGTGGGCAGGTTGCCGTGCGGCTGCGGTCCGGCGGCGAGCCCAGGATCCTGCCGGAGCATCGCTTCGTGCAGGGCGCGCAACTCCCGGCCGGGGTCGACGCCCAGCTCCTCGGCAAGACGTTCGCGCAGTTCCGCGTAGGACGCGAGCGCGTCGCCCTGCCGCCCGCTCAGGTACAGGGCTCGCATCTGCACCCCGCGCAAGCTTTCCCGCAGCGGGTGCGCGGGCACGAGGACCGCGAGTTCGTCGGCAGCGGCGGCGTGCTCTCCCGTTTCGAGCCAGGCTTTCGCCCGTTCCTCCGCCGCGGTCAGCCGCTGCTCGGTCAGCCGGTGCGCGTCCGCCCGCGCGAAATCCTCGTCCGCGAAGTCCGCGTACGCCGCGCCTCGCCACAACTCCAGCGCCTCGGTGAGCAGCGCCACCCGGCTGCGCGGGTCCGGCGTCGAGCGGGCCTTGGCGACGAGTTCGCGGAACCGCCGGGCGTCGAGGTCTTCGGTGTGCTCGATCCGCAGCCGGTACCCGGCGGGCTGGCGTTCCAGCCGGTCCCGGCCGACGACTCGGCGCAGCTGGGACACTTTCGCCTGCAGCGCGCCGAGGGGCTTGCCCGGCAGCTCAGTGCCCCACAGGTCGTACAGGAGCCGGTCGGCGGAGACCGGCCCGCCGTCGCTGGCCAGCAACACCGCGAGCAGCCTGCGGACCTTGGCCTCGGGCACGGCGACCGGTTCCCCCGCGTCGTCCCACACCGCCAGCGGGCCGAGAACCCCGAACCGCATCCGTCGCCCCCGCGCTGTCGTCAGATCGCCGTCAGCCGATCGTAAGCAATCCCGAAGCCCCCGTCCGCAGAGTGGTCGCCGGGGCGCGGAAGGAACAGTCCGACGACCGGACCCGGAAGCGACCTCCACCAGCAGTCACTTCCAGAAGAGAAGCCGGAGCATGAGCACCACACCAGAATCCACTGTGGAGACCGCAGCGGGAGAAGACCCGGCCGGACCGCGGTTTCCGCTGTTCGCGCTGTTCGCCCTCGCCACCGCCGTGTTCATCACGAGCCTCACCGAAACCTTGCCCGCCGGCCTGCTTCCCGCGATGAGCGGTTCGCTGGGTGTGAGCGAGTCCGCGACCGGCCAGACTGTCACGATCTACGCGCTCGGCACCGTCCTGACCGCGATCCCGCTCTCCGGAGCCACCGCGGGCTGGCGAAGGAAACCGCTGCTGCTGACCGCGATGACCGGGTTCGCCGTCGCCAACACGGTTACGGCGGTGTCGTCCGAGTACTTCCCGACGATGGTCGCGCGGTTCGTCGCGGGAGTCGCCGCCGGGCTGGCCTGGGCGCTGCTCGCCGGGTACGCGCGGCGGATGGTCCCCGCCCATTTGCAGGGCCGGGCGATCGCGATCGCGATGGCGGGCATCCCGGTCGCGCTGTGCCTCGGCGTGCCCGCCGGGACCTTCCTCGGCCAGGCCGCGGGCTGGCGCACCGCGTTCCTCGCCATGACCGCCTTGACGGCACTGCTGCTGGTCTGGATCGCCGCCGCAGTGCCGGACTTCCCTGGCCACCGCAGCGGCGAGCGGCCGAAGCTGCTGCCGACACTGCGGGTGCCCGGGGTCGTCCCGGTGCTGTTCGTGACGCTGGTTTTCGTGCTGGCGCACACGATCCTGTACGCCTACATCGCCACCTTCCTCGCCGGGCTCGGCATGGGCGGAAGCACCGACCTCGTCCTGCTCGCCTTCGGCATCGCCTCGATCGCGAGCATCTGGCTCGTCGGCGCGCAGATCCACCGGCGGCTGCGGCTGCTGACCATCGTCAGCTCGCTGCTCGTCGCCGCGGCCGCGCTGCTGCTGGCCACCATCGCGCACGATCCGGTGCTGATCTACGCGTCGGCGGTGCTCTGGGGCCTCGGCTGGGGCGGCGTGCCCACCCTGCTGCAGACCGCGGCGGGGGAGGCGGGCGGCGAATCCGCCGACGCCGCACAGGCGATGCTCGTGACCCTGTGGAACGTCGCCATGGCGGCGGGCGGCGTCGTCGGCGGGGTGCTGCTCGGCCTCGCGGGCAGCGGCTCGTTCCCGTGGGCCGTGCTGCTGCTGATGCTGCCGGTGATCGTGGTCGTCGTGGCCGCCCGCAGGCACGGCTTCCCGGCGGAAACCCAGGGCTGACCGGGCGCACGACCCGCCCGCGGAGCTCAGGCCGATACGAGGCTCGTGACGGCCCAGGTGACGCACGCGACCCCGGCGATCTCGAGAACGATCGCGACGAGCAGGGTCCGCGCGGTGCTGATGTTGATCGCTGGCGAGTTCTGCGGCACCGTGAGCCGGGTTTTGGCGACTTCCCTTTCCGCGTAAATCCACGGCGCGTTCCAGTAGCGGTCCTCGGCGATCAACGGCGTGAGGTTTTTCAGCGCGATCGCGTCGCTTCTTCGGGGCGCATTAGTGAAGATTCCGGCGGCCGCGGCGAGCACCAGCAGTGCGGCCGCCAGGTACAGCGGAAGCTTGACCGCCTCCGGGGGCACGAAGTTCGGGGCTTTCGTCGACAGCGCGGAGAGCCCGAAAAGCAGCGTGACCAGCCTTCCGGAAGAACTGATCACCGCCAGTCCGCGGACCTGCAGGGAACTCGCGTTCGCGCGCGCGTTGCCGATCTCTTTGTCTATCAGGCTCGCGATGACGGGGCCCGGATTTCTTCGCGCTGTCCGCCGGTTCAGGCCCGGCGGTCATTTGTCGCGGTCTTCCGCGGGGTCAGGAAGAATGCCTCCGTCGAGGACTTTTTCGGTCTCGATGGCCGGATTCTGTGACAGTGAGTCGCCGTGCCGCGGTGTTTCGTTACCCGGGCGGAGGTCAGCCCGCGGTGGGCGGTTGATCCACGAGCTGCGCCAGATACAGCTGCTCGCCGAGTTTGTCGATCAGCTCCAGCTGCGTTTCCAGGTAATCGACGTGATGCTCCTCGTCGAGAAGGATCTTCTCGAGCAGGTTCGCACTGCCCGCGTCGCCGTGGGCGCGGCACATCGGGATGCCGGGCCGGAGCCGGTCGAGCACGTCGATTTCGATCGCGAGGTCCGAGGAGAACATCTCGGGGATCGTCTGGCCGACGTTGATCGGCAGGAGCCGCTGGTAGTTCGGGAGACCGCCGAGGAGCAGGATGCGGTCGGTCAGCCATTCGGCGTGGTGCATTTCCTCGATCGACTCGGCGCGGGTTTGCGCGGCCAGCTTCGTGAATCCCCAGTTCGCCTGCATGCGGGCGTGCAGGAAGTACTGGTTGATCGCGGTCAGCTCGCTGGTCAGCTGCTCGTTGAGCAGCGCGAGAACTTCGTCGTCGCCTTGCATCGTCCGCACCTCCGGCCTCGACCGGTCCGGATGCTACCCACGCGTGATGCGCCTCACAACCGGAGCGGAACGTGCCGGTCAGGCGCTGTGCGCGAGGTCCTGCGGTGCGGCGCGCTCGAGAAGGATCCGGTTCAGCCGTTCGTGACAGGTTCCGCAGCCGGTCCCGGCGGCGCAGCGCTCGCCGATCTCCTCGACGCTGCGGGCTCCGGCCATGACGGCGGCCTCGACCTGCGGCATCGTCACAGCCGCGCAGACACATGCGTACATCGCCGACGACACCCCTTTGCCGGTCCGGATGATTAGGTAAGGCTAAGCACAACAGATCAACTGGGGTCTGGCAAGGCGCGGGTCGAGTGGCCGCGGTCACTCGGGACGGGCGACCGCGGCATCGGCCGCGGGGTGCTCGCGGGTGACGCCCGGGCCGCCAAGAATCCCCGTCAGTCGCGTGTGGACTGCGGGCGCAAGCTAAGCCTCGGTCTCGCGGCATCGCCGGGCGAGAGCGCGGCCCGGCCCGGTCACTCGCGGTGCAGGCGGCGCAGCGTGGCCGGAAGGTCGAGGCCGAAGTCGTCCTTGTCGTCCGCCCAGCGCGACATCACCTCGGCCGCGCCGGTGGCGAGGGCGTCCGGGAGACCGAGCGCCCGTGCGGTTTCGGCGACCTCCAGCATTTCCGGCGCCCATCGCCAGGCCCGCGCGGCCGCGGAAGGCAGCCCGTCGGTGTCCGCCAGTGCGTTGCCGCCGAAGGCGTTCGCTTCCTTGAGCAGGTGGTCGCCGACGCCGTAGTCGTCGGCGATCGCATGGCTGACCGCGGCCAGCGCACGCGAGGCCTTCTGGAACGATCCGTAGGCCATCTTCACCGCGCTCGCCGCGCCGATCCGTCCGCCCAGCGGCACCGGTTCGGCCCTGCTCCCGGCCAGCAGTCCCCGCACCAGTTCGACGGCTTCGTCCGGGCCGGACAGGTAGACGCGGGCGGTCGAGCGCTCGTCCGGGGGAGGACCGATGATCGATCCGTCCACCACGGTCGCGCGGACCCGGCCGGCGATCGCGACCGTCCGATGCGGACTGATCGCGTTCGCCTCGACGCAGATGCCGCGGTAGTCCCCGAGACATCCGGCGACCTCCTCGGCCGCGGCGGGCGGGCAGATCGAGAACACGACCGCGCTCCGTTCGAGGAGCTGGGGAATCGTCTCCACCGCGGTCAGCCCGGTCTCCTCGGCTCGGCGCGCGGTTCCCGCCGACCGCCCGGCCGGGCACCACAACACCCGATGCCCGCCCGCGATCAGTTGCGCCGCGATCGCCGAACCCATCCGGCCCGGATGCAACAGCCCCACCGTCGTACCCGTCACCGCACGGGTATACGTCACCCAGGACGGTTCCGCCACCTTCGCGCTAGGCAGGCCTGGAAACGCCCGATTCGGCGCGCTGCCGGAGGATCCGCGCGGCGTGCTCGCCCCACCGCAGGTTCTCCTTCTCGAACGAGATTCCGCGCAGCAACGTCAGATAAGGCCCGACGCGGTCGTTCTCGCGCAGATAGTCGCTTTCCGGCCGGCCGTCCAGCATGCGCTCGCGCAGCCGCTCGAACCGGGCGAGCTTGGCGCGGCTCCACTCCATGCGCTCCTCGACGGCGGCGATCACGGCTTCGGCGTCGCCCGCGTCGCTTCCCTGCACCTTGACCAGGAGGTCGTCCCGGATCGTGGTGGGCTGGACCGGCGTCGCGGTGAACTCGTGCAGCGCGCGCCGCCCGGCGGGCGTAAGGCGGAACACGCGCTTGTTCGGCCGGCGCTCCTGCTCGACGACGCGCGGCGCGATCATGCCCTCGGTCGAGAGCCGTTCGAGTTCGCGGTAGAGCTGCTGCGGGGTCGTCTGCCAGAAGTTGGCGACCGACGCGTCGAACGACTTGGCCAGGTCGTAACCGGAGAACTCGCCCTCCAGCAGAGCGGCGAGGATCGCGAACTTCAAGGACACCTGGACACGGTAACACCCCGGTGATTAATCTCGGCTGCACCTAATCAACAAAGTTAGTAGGAGGCAGCGTGCACCCGTTCCGCAAGGCCGTCGAAAGCGGCGACCACACCGCCGTGGAAGCCCTGCTCGCCGACGACGTGACCTTCACCAGCCCGGTCGCGTACCGGCCGTACCCAGGCAAGCCGGTCACCTCGGCCATCCTGCGCGCCGTGAGCCGGGTTTTCGCCGACTTCCGCTACGTCCGGGAGATCTCCAGCGCCGACGGGCACGACCATGCCCTGGTCTTCACTGCGAAGGTGGGGGACAAGGAGATCAACGGCTGCGATTTCCTGCACACCGACGACAACGGGCTGATCGACGACTTCGTGGTCATGGTGCGCCCGCTCTCCGCGGCGACGGCGCTGAGCGAAGCGATGGCCGCCCGGTTCGAGCAGATCAAACAGGAGGCCGGTGCGTGACCATCCGTTACGTGGCCTTGGGCGACAGCCAGACCGAGGGCATCGGGGACGGCGACGAGGCCACTGGCCACCGCGGCTGGGCGGACCGGTTCGCCCAGCATCTCGCCGCGACCGGCGAGCGGGTGGAGTACGCCAACCTCGCCGTCCGCGGACGCCTCGCGGGCCAGGTGCGTGCCGAACAGCTCGCTCCGGCCCTGGCTCTGCGGCCGACGCTGGCCACCGTGGTCGCCGGAATGAACGACGTGCTCCGCCCCGGCTACGACGCCGGCGCCGTGGAAGCGCACCTGACGGCCATGTTCGCCGCACTCACCGCCGCGGGCGCCGAAGTGGTCACCCTCGCCTTCCCCGACCTCGGCCGAATCGCGCCGATCGCCGCGCCGTTGCGCCCGCGAGTCGCTGATCTCAACCGCCGGATCCGTTCCGCGGCAACCCGATACGGGGTAACAGTCGTGGACTGCGACCGGCACGAGGTCGCCAGCGACCCACGCCTCTGGTGCGCGGATCGCTTGCACGCCAACCCGATCGGACACGCCCGCATCACGGCGGCCGTCGCGCACAGCCTCGGCCTCCCCGGCAGCGACGACAGCTGGAGCGCCCCGCTGCCGCCCGCCGTCCGCGAACCGGTGTGGCGCACGGTCGGCGCGGAACTCCGGTGGCTGGCGGAGTTTCTCGGCCCTTGGCTGGTCCGGCGGTTGCTCGGCAGGTCTTCCGGGGACGGCCGCAGCGCGAAACGTCCATCGCTGCTTCCCGTGTGAGCGCGAACCCGTCGCGGTCTGCCGCGGCTCAGCACGGGGAGCGGCAACGCCGATCGAGACGGCCCGCCGCCCGGAAAGGCGGCGGGCCGTCCAGGCGTCAGTGCTTCCCGTTCACCACGGCCGCGGAAGTGCCGCCGCGCCGTGCCGGTTCCCCGGCGGCCAGCAGCTGTCCGTGCGGCAGGAATTCGATCCCCGCCGCCACGCCGATGCTGCCGGCGTTCTTGAACTGCTGCCCCAGCGCCTCGAGACCCTTCACCACGGGCAGGGCGAGGAATCCCGGTTCGGCGTCCGTGGTCGCCGCGTTGCGCTGGGAGGCGCGCGGGGCGGCGATCGCGTCCGGCAGGGTCATGCCGAGGTCGAGCCGGTTGACCAGGATCTGCAGGACGGTCGTGATGATCGTCGCGCCGCCCGGCGAACCGACCGCGAGGAAGGGCTTGCCGTCGTGCAGCACGATCGTCGGCGACATGCTCGACCGCGGCCGCTTGCCCGGCGCGGGCAGGTTCGGGTCGGGCGCCGAACCCTGCGTCGGGGCGAAGTTGAAGTCGGTGAGCTCGTTGTTCAGCAGGAAACCGCGTCCCGGCACGGTGATCCCGCTGCCGGCCAGCTGCTCGATCGTGTTGGTGTAGGACACGATGTTGCCCTGCTTGTCGGTGACGACGAAGTGGTTCGTGTGCTGCTCATTGCTGTCCGAGGACGCAGCCGGAGCGGTGGCGCAGCCCGAACCGGTCGCGTACGGGTCGCCCGGCGCGACTGGGCTCGACCCCGCCTTGGCCGGGTCGATCAGGCACGCGCGGGTCGCGGCGAACTGCTTGGAGAGCAGTTGCTGCTGCGGCACGTTGACGTAGCGCGAGTCGCCGATGTACCGGTTGCGGTCGGCGAAAGCGAGCCGGCTCGCCTCCAGGTAGTGGTGCAGCGCCTGGGTCTGGTCCATTGTGGACATCGGGAAGTTGCCGAGAATGTTCAGCGATTCGCCGACGGTGATGCCGCCGCTGGACGACGGCGCCATGCCGTACACGTCGTAGCCGCGGTAGTTGATGTGCGTCGGCGTGCCGTCGAGCGCTCGGTAAGCGCGCAGGTCGGACAGCTGCATCGGGCCGGTCAGCGGGGTCGCGGTGCCCGGCGCGGCCGGCGGGTTCTGCACCGTGCGCACGAGATCGCGGCCGACCGAGCCGCCGTAGAACGCGCCGATGCCCTCGCGCGCGATCTGCCGGTAGGTCGCGGCGAGATCGGGGTTGCGCAGCACGGAACCGGCCTTCGGGGCGGCTCCGCCGGGCAGGAACAGCTGGGCGCTGGGGGAGAAGTGGCCCAGCTTCGCCGCCACGGACTGCGTCTGCCGCTCGAACTCCGGCGTGACTACGAACCCGCGCTGCGCGACCTTTTCCGCGGGCTTGAGGTTGTCCGCGAGACTGAACTTGCCCCAGCGCTGCAGCGCACGCTGCCAGGTGGCGAGCATTCCCGGCACGCCGACGGACCGGCCGCTCTCGACAGCGGTCTCGAAGGCGTACGGCTTGCCGGTGGCCGGGTCGATGAACATCGACGACGAGTCGCCCGCGGGTGTGGTCTCGCGCCCGTCGATGGTGGACACGGTCTTGGTGCGGGCGTCGTAGTAGACGAAGTACCCGCCGCCGCCGAGCCCGGCGACGTACGGGTCGGTCACGCCGAGCGTCGCGGCGACGGCGACCGCGGCGTCCGCTGCGGTGCCGCCCCGGCGCAGCACGTCGATCCCGGCCTGGGTGGACTCGACGGTGTCGGAGACGACCGCGCCTCCGGAACCCTGCGCTACCGGAGTCGGCGGCGGCGCCGGTCTCGCCGAGGCAGCGGGCGCCGCGGCCAGTGCGCAGACGGCGGCGAGCCCGGTGGCCATTGTGGAGGTGAAGATGCGCTTCACAGGCATGGCAACCCTTTCTCGGCGGTGCGCCCAGGACCCCGGACCGGGCGCACCGGGTAAAGCGGCGGTGAAACCAGGGAGGTCCTGTTTAGCATCCGGCGCGCCGAGATGACAGAAGCTTCGCGGCGGCGGGGTCAGCTCCGGCCGGCGGGCTTCTCCGGCGGCAGCCCCAGCAGCCGCAGGTACATCCGGGTGAGATCGGCGAGGATCCGGTCCCGGCGTTCGGGGTGCCGGGCCAGCACGGGGGCGAGGACCGCGACGAGACCGCCGCCGCCGAGCGAGACCGTCTCCGGGTCGGCGGCCGGGTCGGCCAGCCCTCGCTCGGCGAGCCGCCGGATGTAGCGGCCGCCCCGTTTCGTGGGCAGCTCGTGGATCTCCTCGCGCAGTTCGGCCATCGCCGGGTCCGCGATCGCCTGGTGGTCGAGGACGGTCAGGAAGGACAGGTTTTCCGCGTACGCGTCGAGGTACGCGGTGGTGGTGGCCGCCGCCACCGCCCACGGGTCGTCCGGGTCGAGGCCGGTCAGCTCCTGCGCCTGCACCAGCTGGTCGCGCACCTGGCGCGCGAGCACCGCGAAAACCTCCTCCTTGGCCGCGAAGTACACGTAGAACGTGGCGCGCCCGACGCCGGCCTCGCGGGTGATGTCCGCGACGGTGGCCAGCGCGAAGCCCTTTGTCTCGAAGACGCGGCGGGCGGCGGCCAGCAGCACGTGCCGGGTCGCGCTGTCGGCGCGGTCGAGCTTCTCGCGCACGGCCCAGGTTCCGGATGCCATGGGCGCCAGCATACCTATTGACGTTGACGTCAATGTCAACGCAGGATGAGGGCGGCTCACGTCCCGAAGGAGCAGCCCTTGCCTTCCGTCCTCATCGCCAACCGCGGCGAGATCGCCCTTCGCGTCCTGCGCGCCGCCCGCGCTCTCGGCTGGCGGGCGGTGGCCGTCAAAGCCGCAGAGGAGCCCGACGGCCCGGTGCACCGGCTGGCCGACGAGGTCGTGGTGCTCGCCGGGGACCGGCCGTATCTCGACGCGGACCAGCTCGTGTCGGCCGCCGAACGCACGGGCTGCGAGCTGCTGCACCCGGGTTACGGCTTCCTGTCCGAAAGCGCCGCGCTGGCGGAGCTGTGCGCGGCGCGCGGGGTCCGGTTCGCCGGGCCGGACGCGGCGGTGCTGCGGACGTTCGGAGACAAGGCGGACGCGCGGCGGCTGGCGGAGAAGCTCGGTGTGCCGGTGCTCCGCTCGACCTCGGACGTCGCCGAGGCTGGCGCGTTCCTCGCGAGCCTCGGCGCGGGCCGCGGGGTGATGGTCAAGGCCGTCGCGGGCGGCGGGGGACGCGGGATCCGGCGAGTCGTCGACGCGGCCGAACTGCCGGGGGCGATCGAGCGGTGCCGGTCGGAGGCGTTGCGGGCATTCGGCGACGACACCGTGTTCGTGGAGGAGCTGGTGCCGAGGGCGCGGCATGTCGAGGTGCAGATCGTCGGCGACGGCACGGGCTCGGTCAGCCACGTGTGGGACCGCGAGTGCAGCCTGCAGCGCCGCCACCAGAAGGTGGTCGAGGTCGCGCCCGCCCGCACGGTGCCCGAAGAGTGCCGGGCGCGCCTGCGCGACGCGGCGACGAGGATGACCGCCGCGGTGTCCTATCGCGGGTTGTGCACCGTCGAATTCCTGGTCGACGCGGACGATCCCGCGCGGTTCGCGTTCCTGGAGGCGAACCCGCGGATCCAGGTCGAGCACACCGTCACCGAGGCGATCACGGGACTGGACCTGGTGGTCGCCCAGCTGCGGATCGCGGCGGGCGCGACGCTCGCGGAACTCGGGCTCGCTCAGGAGGCCGTCCCGCCCGCGCGCGGGACGGCCGTGCAGTGCCGGGTCAACCTGGAGGAACTGCGGCCGGACGGCACCGCGCACGCCACGGCCGGGCGGATCGAGGCCCTGGACCTGCCGGGCGGACCGGGGGTGCGGGTCGACACCGCCGCGCACGCCGGCGCGGTCGCGACCACGACGTACGACTCGCTGCTGGCGAAAATCGTCACGCACGTTCCTTCGGCGGACCTGCCCGCGGCGATCGACGCCGCCCGTTCGGCGCTGGCGGAGGTGCGGGTCGACGGACCGGGCACGAACGCGGACTTCCTCCGGGAACTGTTGTCCCGCGAGGAAGTCCGGCAGGGATCGGCGACCACGTCCTTTGTGGACGAACACCTCGCCGAGCTGGTGCCGGAACACCGTCCGGCCGCGGCGGAAGGCGACGGGATCGCGGCCGACTTCGCCGGTTCGGTGGTCTTCGTCGCCGAGTCAGGCGCTCGCGTCGCGGCTGGCGACCCGGTCGTGGTGCTCGAAGCGATGAAGATGGAACACGTGCTCGCGGCGCCGGTCGCGGGCGTGGTGCGGTCTGTCCACATCGGAGTCGGGGACCTCGCCCGGCCCGGGCAGCCGCTCGTGGAACTGACTGCGGACGCCGACCAGCACGGGGCGAGCAGCGGACCGGCCGAACCGGACCCCGCGCACGTGCGGCCGGACCTCGAAGAAGTGCTGGAGCGGCACCGGGTCGGTCTCGACGAGGCACGTCCGGAAGCCGTGGCGAAGCGTCGGCGCACCGGGCACCGGACCGCGCGGGAGAACATCGCGGATCTGTGCGACGACGGCAGTTTCCTGGAGTACGGCGCGCTCGTGATCGCCGCGCAACGCCAGCGCCGCACCGAAGCGGACCTGATCGCCGCCACCCCGGCGGACGGCCTGGTCGCGGGAATCGGCACGGTCAACGCCGAGCACACCGCCGACGCGCGCTGCGTCGTGCTCTCCTACGACTACACCGTGCTCGCCGGCACCCAGGGTTTCATGAACCACGAGAAGACCGACCGCATGCTGGATCTCGCTGCGCGGCAACGGCTTCCGCTCGTGCTGTTCGCCGAGGGCGGCGGCGGGCGGCCGGGCGACACCGACGTGGTGACGGCAGGCGGGCTCGACCTCGGCACGTTCGCCGCGATGGGCAGGCTCAACGGGCTGGTGCCGACCGTCGGCATCGCGTCCGGCCGCTGCTTCGCCGGGAACGCGGCGCTGCTCGGGGTGTGCGACGTGGTGATCGCGACCGCGGACGCGAACGTCGGCATGGGCGGCCCGGCGATGATCGAGGGCGGTGGCCTCGGCACGCACCGGCCGGAGGAGATCGGCCCGGTTTCGGTGCAGGAACCCAACGGCGTGCTCGATCTGGTCGCCGCGGACGAGGCCGAGGCGGTGGAGCTGGCGCGGCGGTACCTCTCGTACTTCCAGGGCGACCGTCGCGAATGGACAGTCGCGGACCAGCGCCGGTTGCGGCACGTGGTGCCGGAAAACCGGGTCCGGGTCTACAACGTGCGGCGCGCGATCGAGCTGCTGGCCGACGAGGATTCGGTGCTGGAGCTGCGCCGCGGTTTCGGGGCGGGCGTCGTCACGGCGCTGGTGCGCATCGAGGGCAGGCCGATGGGGTTGCTGGCCAACAACCCGCGCCACCTCGGCGGCGCGATCGACGCCGACGCCGCGGACAAGGCCGCCCGGTTCCTGCAGCTGTGCGACGCGCACGGGCTCCCGGTCGTGTCGCTGGTGGACACGCCGGGGTTCATGGTCGGCCCGGACGCCGAGCGGACCGCGACCGTGCGCCGGTTCGGCCGGATGTTCGTCGAGGGCGCGCATCTGGACGTGCCGATGGTGGGCGTGGTGCTGCGCAAGGCGTACGGGCTCGGCGCGATGGCCATGGCGGGCGGCGGGTTCCGGGTGCCCGAGGCGATGGTCGCGTGGCCGACCGGCGAGGTCGGCGGGATGGGCCTGGAGGGCGCGGTGCGGCTGGGCTACCGCCGCGAACTCGACGCGATCTCCGACCACGCCGAGAAACAGCGCGAGTTCGACCGGCTGCTCGCCGAGAGCTACCGCCGCGGCAAGGCGCTGGCCGCGGCGACCGTGTTCGAAATGGACGACGTGATCGACCCGGCCGACACCCGCGCCTGGATCACCCGGACGCTGCCGCGCGAGCGCACCGCCGGTCCCCGCAAGCGCATCGACACGTGGTGACGAAGGAGTCTCACATGGACCTCGAGACCTATCTCGACGACGTCCGCGCTCGCCAGGCCCGGGTACGGCCGGCGAACACTCCGGACCGCCTCGTGCTGCCGCTCGGCGAACTGAGCATTCCCGGGCACGTCGACCACTGGGCGCGGGAACGGCCCGACCAGCCCGCGATCGTCTACGAAGGACGGACGATCGACTACCGCGAGCTCGCCGGCCTGGTCGCCCGGGTCGCCGGATGGCTGGCCGCCGCGGGCGTGCGGGCAGGGGACCGGGTGGCGGTGGACCTGCCGAACTGCCCGCAGTTCACCGTGGCGATGCTGGCGGTTCTGCGGCTCGGCGCGGTGCACGTGCCGGTGAACCCGATGTTCCAGCGGGAGGAACTCGTCTACGAACTCGCCGACAGCGGCGCGACGGTCCTGGTCGCGGTCGACACCGTGCTGCCGGTCGTGGCGGCCGCGCTGCCGGAGACGCGGGTGCGGCAGGTGCTCGTGACGGCGCTGGGGGAGTTGTCGGCGGCAGGCGGTTCCCCGGTGCTGCCCACCGGTTTCGCCGCCACCGCCTGGGCGGAAGCGGCCGCGCACCCGCCCGCGCCGGAGCACCCGGCCGACCTGGACGCGTTGGCGGCCTTGAACTACACCGGCGGGACGACCGGCCTGCCCAAGGGCTGCCAGCACACGCAGCGGCACATGCTCTACACCGCGGCGACGGCCGTGGCGGCGACCGGACACACCGTGGAGACCGGGTACGTGCCGTTGTGCTACCTGCCGGTTTTCTGGATCGCCGGCGAGGATCTGGGAATCCTGAACCCGATCGTCCTCGGCGGCACGTCGGTGCTGATGACCCGGTGGGACGCGGAGGCCGCGCTGACGGCGATCGAACGGCACGGCGTGACGTCCATGGTCGGCACGGTGGAGAACTACCTCGAACTCCTGGAGCGCCCCGACCTCGCGGCCCGCGACCTGTCCAGTCTCAAGATGCCGATGGCGGTTTCGTTCGTGCGCAAGCTGACCCAGGACGTGCGCGCGGCGTGGCGCGAGGCCGTCGGCGCACATTCGGTCCTTTGCGAAGCGGCGTACGGGATGACTGAGACGCACACCTTCGACGCGACGCCGTACGGCATGGCGGACGAGGACCAGGACCTGTTGGCGGAGCCAGTGTTCTGCGGTGTCCCGATGCCCGGCACAGACCTCGCCGTGGTCCGCTTCGGCACGCTCGACCCGCTTCCGCTCGGCGAAGCGGGGGAGATCGTGGTGCGCAGCCCGTCGGTGATGACCGGTTACTGGAACCGCCCCGACGCGACGGCCGCGCAGTTGACCGGCGGCTGGCTGCACACCGGCGACAACGGCCGTCTCGACGAGAACGGCTGCCTGCACTATCTGGGGCGGGACAAGGACTTGATCAAGGTCAAAGGGATGAGCGTGTTCCCGGCCGAGGTGGAACTCCTGCTGTCCCGGCACCCCGCGGTCCGCACCGCCGCGGTCGTGCCCGCGGAGCATCCGGAATCGGGACAGGTGCCGGTGGCCTTCGTGAGCCTCGCCCCGGACGCGTCGGTGACCGCCTCAGACCTGCGCACGTGGGCGAAAACCGCGATGGCGCCGTACAAAGTGCCGCTGGTGGAGGTCGTCGGCGAGTTCCCGATGACCGCGACGGGCAAAATCCGCAAGACCGAACTCTCCGCCCGGGCGCAGCGCGTCGCAGACGAGCACTGAACCCAGCTCGGCTTTCGGTCAGGACGAAACCCCTTCGTGCCGGAGCGCCCACCGGCCGGGTTTCGTCGGAACCAGACGAGACCGGATCCCGGCTTCGGCGAACTCGCGCTCCAGATCAGCGAAATTCTCGCTGTAGACGGACCAGCCCTCGTGATGGACCGCGACGACCTGGCCGACGTCGAGCAACGCGGCCACGTCGGCGGCCCGGGCCGAGGTGAGCGTCAGCGCCCTCCCCGCGTTCTTGCCCGGCACCCGCGCGGCCCCGGCGTGCAGAACCGCGACGTCGATCCGGGGAAACGCGGCCCCGATCGCCTTGACCGGCCCGATGCCCGCGTTGTCGCCGCTGACGTACACCGTGGGCAGCCCGGCGGATTCGAGGACGAACCCGTGGACTTCGGTGTTGATGTTGCCGGCGTCGTCGCGCTCGCCGTCGAGGGGTCCGTGCTGCGCCGGAACCACGTGCACGCGCACCTCCGCTATCCCGTGCACCTCGAAATCGCCGAGCCCGATCGCCGGAGCCCCGAGGCGCTCGGCACTCTGCCTGCCCGTGACGATCAAGGGAGCGCGCCGGGCGAAAACCCGGCCCTCGCGGTCGAAATTGTCCCAATGGAGGTCTTGGCTGAGCAGAACCGCGTCGACGCTGCCCAACGCGGCGGGCGAAACCGCCGGGCCCTCGGTCTTGCGGTACGCGCCGTAATCGCCGGGCGGATCGAAGGTCGGATCGGTCACGAACCGCAGCCCGCCGTAGTCGAGCACCGCGGTGGGCCCTCCGACCGTGCCGATCGCGAAACGGTGCCGGTCCGGCGTGATTTCCTCGCTCATGCAGCCACCATACCTAGAGGTAGGTATGCTTGGAGCGTGAGCGACAACCGCACGAAGCTGATCGAGACGGGCGCGGAGCTGATCTGGCAGTCCGGCTACACGGCGACGAGCCCGCGCCAGGTGATGGCCGCCAGCGGGGTCGGCCAGGGCAGCTTCTACCACCACTTCCCGGCGAAGACCGACCTGGGAGCCGCCGCGATCGCCGCGAACGCGAGCGCCGTCGTCGCAGCCGCGGAAGCCACCCTCACCGGACCGGAACCCGGTCTAGTCCGATTGCGCCGCTACCTGCTGGACGAGCGAGACGCGCTCGCCGGATGCAAGATCGGCGGTCTCACGTACGACCGCGCGGTGCTCGACGACCCACGCCTGATCGAGCCCATCGGCGAGGCCTTCCGCCGGGTCGCCGAACTGCTCGAGCCCGCGATCCAAGACGCTCAGGAAGCCGGTGCCGTACGGGCCGACCTCCCGGCGGCGGAGCTGGCGACGATGGTGCTGTCAGTAGTCCAGGGTGGCTACGTCCTGGCCCGCGCCCGCTCGGACGCGAGCCTCCTTCGGCAGGCCGCTTCCACCGCGTACGCACTGCTCGCCCGCGGTTGACGTCAGGCGAGCTCTTTTGTTCTCCGGCTTGGCACCAGGTGCGCAGCTACGAGAACAGCTTGGTGAGCCGATCAAGGAGCTGGCCGAATCTGTCGACGTCAAGCGGATCGTTCCACCCGGGCGCCTCCACGATGCCGGTGCCGTCGTCGACGCCGTTATAGAACATGAAGTCCGCCCAGCCGCCGGCGAACAGCACGATGATTCCCAGCTGCGTGCCTTTGGCGAGCTCGACACCGATCGAATCGGCGTCGGCGGCCGTCGCGCGATCAGTCGTGATCCGGTGCGGCCATCCGTCGCACTCCCGCCAGGTGGTCTCGCCCGCGACAATGCCGAGCCTGCGCCAGCCGACGCGCCGTTGTGCGATCTGCTGCTCGGCGGCGTCGAGGTCGATGTTGTTGTCCACGAAGCCAGTCTGGCCGTGGTTCTCAATCATGGACCGTCCGGCAGCTGCCTGCGACGTCGCCGGGGAATCGCTCCGGCCGGAAGCGCGGCATCGAGCACGAGCGCCGTGTCTGCGACCAGGCCGGTCAGCGTCGCAGCCAGCCTGTGCAGCCCAGCGCCCTCCACCATCGCCCCGCCGTCGGGGGAGATGCCGCAGGCCCGCATCTCGGCGACCAGACTGTCGGGGCGGCTTCCTGTCCGGACGGAGGGATTGATCGGGTCGAACTGGCACCACTGTTCACCGTCGCGCCAGTAGCTGAAGTTCTCCATCCCCGATCCGGTGCGAAAAACCTGCACGACCTCACGCCCGCGGGACAGCGCGGCGAGGATCTCCGATTTGGTAGCCGCCAGGGATTCCAGCTCGACGACCACCGCCCACTGACCGTCCTGCGCGATGCGAATGCCGCTGTTGGTGCTGTCTGTCAAGTCGCCCAACGAGAAGGGCGTGGCCACTGTCCCGAACGGCTGCGCGGCGAGCACCCTGAAGATCTCGTCCAGGGATGCATCCCGGACGAAGGTCAGGCACACCATGACCACCGACGGATCATTGGCCCAGCCGAAAGGTTCGTCCCCCACATCCGACACCCGGGAATGCTATCCGGCCCGCAACCCGCTTTTCCCATTGATCGGGGGAGAGGCCGGATCACCCTCCACATCGGACGCGGCGGGGTCCCATCTGGTCCCCAAGCGGCTGCTTGGGACGTCGTGGGCAAGACCAAGTCCCCGAAGCAAAAAAGCCGCCCGACCTGGGTTTTCACCCAAGCCAAGCGGCTTGTTCGTCCGGTCGGGCTGACAGGATTTGAACCTGCGACCCCTTGACCCCCAGTCAAGTGCGCTACCAAACTGCGCCACAGCCCGGACTCCTCACTCCCCGAGGAACCCCTCGTGAAGTGCGATGCGACTACTCTAGCGGGTCCTCCAACCGCCCCTGCAACGAGGTCTCCTTTATCTCCTGACCTGCGCAAACCGGCTTAAAAACCGACCCCAGCACAGGGGGCAGCGAAGCCGCATCAGCGGCCGCTGAACCGAGCCTTCCCGGGGCCCTCAGCGAGGAACGACTTCACCGCGCCCCGCAAGTCCTCGGTGTTGTACAGCTCTGCCGCGATGGCAGTCACGTGCTCGTTCGCCTCCGGCACCCCGCCGTGCTCGAAGTGCGCCAGGATCTGCTTCGTGGCGGCATGAGCCTGCGTCGGTCCCTCGGCGAGTTGCCGCGTGAATTCCCGTGCTGCCTCGTCGAAGCCCTCGTCCGGCAGGACCCGGTTGACGACGTTCCACTGCTCCAGCGTGGCGGCGTCGAAAGGAGTGCCGGTGAAGACGAACTCCTTCGCGCGGGCGACCCCGGCCCGGGCGGCTAGGCGTTGGGTGCCGCCCATGGTGGGGGTCAGGCCGACGACCTTCTCGACCAGGCCGAACTTCGCGCGGGAGGACGCCAGCAGCAGATCGCAGGCCATCGCGACCTCGAAAGCCCACGTCAGGCAGAGGCCGTGGGCGGCGAAGACGGTCGGGAACGGCAGTGCGGCAAGGCGATCCGGGAGGCTGAGCATCTCGTCGAACAGCACTTTGGCTTCCGCCGCAGAAGACTGAGCGTCGAAGAGCGCGACATCGACACCGCCGCTCACGACGCGGCCTTCGGCGCGGATCAGGAGGGCTCGGGCTGGGGTTTCCTCCAGCGAGCCGATCGCGGCGAAGAGCGCGTCCTGCAGCGGCTTCGTGTACAGGTTGAGCGGCGGTTCGTCGATGGTGAGCACGGCGAGCCCGCCGTCGCGTTCCAGCCTCGTCATGCTTGCTCCTCGTTCGCGGTGAGTTCGTCCCAATACGCCTGCGCGGCCGGCCGCCATTCCACGTGTTTGCGGTGGAACAGTTCGGCTGCCTTGGCTCCGCTCCAGCTCGCGGGCAGCAGCTCCGCTGGCAGCTGCGGGTCGAGGAACGGGAAACGCCGCCACTCGTGCACCAGTTCGGTCTGCGCGCGCAGAACCGCCTGCGCGCCCGAGGGCGACACGCCGGTGAAGCGGTCGATGAAGTCCTCGTACCGGTCGGTCAGCTCGGAGAGGTCCCACGACCGCGCGACCATGCTTTCCTGGTCGCCGATCGCGCCGTACTCCGCGGTGAAGGACATGGCCTGCGCTTCGAGGCCGAGTTCCGCGACGATCTTCTGCGCCTCGGGCTCGCGGCTCGGATCGGGGCTCACCCAGACGCCCGCCACCGGCGAACCGAAACCGGCCCAGGTGAGGCGGGTGCGGAGGCGGTGGCGCAGGTCGCGTTTCGCCTCCGGCACCGAGACGATCAGCATCAGCCAGCGGTTTTCCCAGGCGTGCGCGTCGCGGCCGAAGGCGTATATGCGCTCGGCGCCCTCGGTCAGCAGCCGCCGCCCCGGCGGGGTCAGCGACCACCGGACGCGGCGGCCGATGCGCTCCGACACCAGCCAGCCCTCGCCCGCGGACCGGGCCAGCGCCTGGCGCGCGGACTTCTCCTCGATGTCGAGCATGCCGAGCGATTCGACCAGGATCGACGTCCACACCGGACGGTCGCGGGGCAGCACGTACTCGCCCAGCACGGTCATCAGCAGCGACCGCGCGCTGGCGTGGCTCACCTCGCGCCGCCTGCTGACGGTCGGCCGGGGAGCCCGCTGCTTCCCCTGTCCGAACGGGACCGGGGCGGGTTCCGCCATCGCTTTTCACCGACCTCACTGCTCTTGTTGGACCCGGCAACCCGCCCAGAGTACCCACTCGGAGTGACGGAGCCGACACGCGGCACGCTGCGCGCGGGCTCCCCGTAAACTCGGCTCCGATATGAGCGCCACACTCGTCGCGAAGGACCTGGCCGCGGGCCACGGTGACCGCGTCCTCTTCTCCGGTCTCGATCTCGTCGTCGCCCCTGGCGAGGTGATCGGGCTCGTCGGCGTCAACGGCGCCGGGAAGTCCACCCTGCTCCGGACGCTGGCCGGGCTGGCCCGCCCGGAATCCGGGGAGGTCCGGCTGAACCCGCCGACCGCCACCGTCGGGCACCTGCCGCAGGAACCGGAGCGGCGCGAGGGCGAGTCGGTCCGCGCCTTCCTCTCGCGGCGCACCGGGGTCGCGGCCGCGCAAACCGCACTCGACGCGGCGACGGATGCGCTTACCGCGGGCGAGGACGGCGCCGACGACGCATACGGCACCGCGCTGGACCGCTGGCTCGCGCTCGGCGGCGCCGACCTGGACGACCGCGCCGGCGAGGTCGCCGCGGACCTCGGGCTGGCGGTCGACCTCGACCAGCCGATGGTTTCGCTCTCCGGCGGGCAGGCCGCGCGCGCCGGGCTGGCGTCGCTGCTGCTCAGCCGCTACGACATCTTCCTGCTCGACGAGCCGACGAACGACCTCGACCTCGACGGGCTCGCCCGGCTGGAACGGTTCGTCACCGGGCTGCGCGGGGGAACCGTGCTGGTGAGCCACGACCGCGAGTTCCTGGCCCGCACGGTGGACCGCGTGGTGGAACTGGACCTGGCGCAGCAGCAAGTGAAGACGTACGGCGGCGGGTACGAGTCCTATTTGGAGGAACGGGCGGTCGCGCGGCGGCACGCGCGCGAGGACTACGAGGAATATGCCAATACCCGGGCGGCGCTGGAGGCCCGGGCGGGCATGCAGCGCGCGTGGATGGAGAAAGGCGTCAAGAACGCCCGCCGCAAAGCGACCGACAACGACAAGGTCGGCCGCAAATTCCGCAGCGAGGCCACCGAGAAGCAAGCCTCGAAGGCGCGCCAGACGGACCGGATGATCGAGCGGCTCGACGTCGTCGAGGAGCCCCGCAAGGAGTGGGAGCTGCGGATGGAGATCGCGGCCGCTCCGCGCGCGGGCGCGGTGGTCGCGACGCTGCGGGGCGCGGTCGTGCGGCGCGGCGAGTTCACGCTCGGGCCGGTGGACCTGCAGATCGACTGGGCGGACAAGGTCGCCATCACCGGGGCGAACGGCGCGGGCAAATCCACGCTGCTGGCGGCGTTGCTGGGCCGGCTGCCGCTGGACGAGGGCGACGCCGCGCTCGGACCGGGCGTGGTGGTCGGCGAGGTCGACCAGGCCCGCAGGCTGTTCCTCGGCGACCTCCCGCTGGCGGACGCGTTCGCACAGGAGGTCCCGTCGCTCGCCGACGCGGAAGTCCGTACCCTGCTGGCGAAATTCGGGCTCAAGGCCGCACACGTGCTGCGCTCGGCCGCGACGCTTTCGCCGGGCGAGCGCACCCGGGCGGCGCTGGCGCTGCTGCAGGCGCGCGGCGTCAACCTGCTGGTGCTGGACGAGCCGACCAACCATCTGGACCTGCCCGCGATCGAACAGCTCGAGTCCGCTTTGGACAGTTACCCGGGCACGCTGCTGCTGGTGACGCACGACCGCCGGATGCTGGACGCGGTTTCGGTGACGCGGCGGCTGGAAGTCGACGGGGGCAAGGTTTCCGAGCGCTAGAACGGAACCGCGGTCACTTCGGTGCGCCCGCGGACCACACGCCCGTCGCCGCCGCCCGCTTGGCGTAGTCGGCGAAACCCCTCGGCTCGCGCCCGATCGCGCGCTGGACGCCGTCGCTGAGGAAGCCGGTTTTCCCCCGGTGCAGCCATTCGAACGGGCCTGCCTGCATTTCCGCCGACGCCCGGTCGTAGCCGCGGCCGATCAGGCGGCGCACGTACTCCGGTATCTCCACCGGCATCTGCCTGATCTCCCGGCCGGTCGACCTCGCGATCTCGGCTACCGCCTCCGGGAACGTCAGCGGTTCCGGTCCGGAAAGTTCGTAGGTCTGCTCCTGATGCCCGTCTTCGGTGAGGGCGGCGACGGCGACCGCGGCGATGTCGGTGGCGTCCACGAAGGGCACTGCGCCGTCGCCGACCGGGATCGCGACTTCGCCGTCGCGCAGTTCGGACAGTTTCGGGTCTTCCTCGAAGGTCTGCGCGAACCAGCACGGGCGCACGATCGTCCATTCCGCGCCGCTCTCGCCGGCCGCGCGCTCGCCGTCGATCACCGCCTGCGCCCAGGGGCCGTACGGGGTTTTCAGCAGGTAGTCCTCGCCGTCGTCGCCGCGGCCGGACAATGCCACGATCCGCCGGACTCCCGACCGCACCGCCAGTTCCGTGAACTCCGCGGGATCCGCCGTGCCGACCACGCCCCATACGTTGAGGTACAGCGTGTCCGCCCCGGCGAGCGCGGGCTGCCAGGTGGAACGGTCCGCCCAGTCGAAGCGGACCGGGCTGGACCGGGAGACGGGCCGCGCCGCGTGCCCCAGTTCCCGCAAGCGGGCCACCACGTGCCGGCCGACCTTTCCGGTCGCGCCCATCACCAGAACAGCGCTCATGCCGCCAGGCTAGCGGTGCGAGGTAGGTAAGGCTAGCCTAACCTGAATCTCGGCCTCGGACCCGGCTCGTCGCGGAGGTGGGGTCCGAGGCCGAGGGCGGCGGCTACGGACGGTCGGTGAGATACCCGCCCATGGTCGTGAAGTACTCCGCCGCCGAAAGTTCCCGGTCGTCAGCCGTGCGGACGCGTTCGATCCGGAGCCCCGGCGACTGGCCGCGCCGTGCGTCCCGTCCGGCGACGATCACCACGCCCTCGCCTTCGCGGATGAAGATGCGGCCCGGAGTTCCGCCGTAGCGGCCGTCCGAAACCGAGGCGCGCACGATGCGCAGTTGCTCGCCGCGGTGGTAGGTGAAGGCGTTGGGGTACGGGTCGGATTGGGCGCGCACCAGGCGGTCCAGTTCCTCGGCGGACCAGGTCCAGTCGATGAGGCTGTCGCGCGGGGCGCGTTTGTGGAAGAAGCTCGCCTTGGTCCGGTCCTGCGCGATGGGAACCACCGTGCCGGATTCGATCAGGCCCAGTGCTTCGGTCACGAGCGGTTCGATGAGATCCACGGTGCGGTGGAACAGATCCGTGGCGGTGTCGCGCGGGCCGACCGCGACCGCGCGCTGGGCGACGATGTCGCCGGCGTCGAGTTCGTCGTTCATCATGTGCGCCGTGACGCCGACTTCCGGTTCGCCGTTGATCAGCGCCCAGATGATGGGGGAGAAGCCGGCGTACGCGGGCAGCAGCGAGTCGTGCACGTTGAGGGTGCCGTGGCGCGGTAGGTCGAAGATCTCCGGCGGCAGCCAGGTGCGCCAGTTGTTCGCGACGATCAGGTCGAGGTCCGCCGCCTTCAGTTCGCCGAGCAGTTCCGCGTCGTCCGGGCGGGTGCGCAGCAGGGTGCGGATTCCGTGCTCCTCGGCCAGTCCGGCGACCGAATCGCTCCAGATCCGTTCGTAGGCGTGGTCGCTCGGCGGGTGGGTGACCACCAGCCGCACGTCCTGGCCTGCGTCGAGGAGGGCCTTGAGGGTGCGGTGTCCCCAGGTCTGGTAGCCGAACATGGCCACGCGCATCGGCGGTGCACCTTTCGTGGTCGGGACGAACATCACCCAGACAGTACTAGTTGAGGCTTACCTAAGTTAGGTTAGGGTTTCTTGAGCATTGGTCAGTCGAGAACGGTGATGCGGCAGTGCCGCGCTAGGGGACTTTCATGTCACGAGCAGGGGCCGAGGACAGCCAGGTGCCGGTGTACGACGTGGTCGGAGTCGGGTTCGGGCCGTCCAACCTCGCGCTCGCGATCGCCCTCGCCGAGCACAACGCGGGCTCGGGGGAGACGGTCACGGCGCACTTCCTGGAGCGCCAGCCCCGCTTCGGCTGGCATCGCGGGATGCTGATCGACACCGCGACCATGCAGGTGTCGTTCCTCAAGGACCTGGCGACGATGCGGAACCCGGCGAGCGCGTTCACCTTCCTCAACTACCTGCACGAGAAGGGGCGGCTGGTCGATTTCATCAACCACAAGACCCTGTTCCCGCTGCGCGTCGAGTTCCACGACTACTTCGAATGGGCCGCGGCGAAGGTCGACGACCTGGTGTCCTACGGCAGCGAAGTCGTTTCGGTCGAGCCGGTGCACGACGGCGCCGAGGTCGCGTTCTTCGACGTACGCGCCCGCGTGGACGGCGAAATCATCGAGCTGCGGGCGCGGAACCTCGTGCTGGGCACCGGATTGCGCGCGAAGCTGCCGGACGGGGTCGTCGCCGGAGACCGGATCTGGCACAACAGCGAGCTGCTGCACCGCGTCGAGTCGTTGCGCGGCACGGACGCGCGGCGGTTCGTGGTGATCGGCGCCGGGCAGAGCGCGGCCGAGGTCGCCGCCTTGCTGCACGACGAGTTCCCGCGCGCCGAGGTGTGCGCGGTGTTCGCGCGCTACGGCTACAGCCCCGCCGACGACAGCGCGTTCGCCAACCGGATTTTCGACCCGGAGGGGGTCGATTCCTTCTACGCGGCAAGCGAACCGGTCAAGGAACGACTGATGCGCTACCACGGCGCGACGAACTACTCCGCGGTCGACCTCGATCTCATCGACGAGCTGTACCGGCGGCGCTACCAGGAAAAGGTGCTCGGCGTGGAACGGTTGCGGCTGTTCAACGTTTCGCGTCCGGTCGAGGTCGCCGACCAGGGAACGCACGTGCGCGCGACGGTCGAATCTCTGGCGACCGGCGAGCGTTCGGTGCTGGACGCCGACGCGGTCGTCTACGCGACCGGCTACCTGCCCGCGGACCCGACGCCGCTGCTCGGAGGCTTGGCCGGGCACTGCCGCCGGGACGGCGAGGGCCGGTTGAAGGTCGAACGCGACTACCGGATCACCACCGACCCGTCTGTGCGCGGCGGGCTCTACTTGCAGGGCGGCACCGAGCACACGCACGGGATCACGTCGTCGCTGCTGTCGAACACCGCGGTGCGGGTGGGCGAGATCCTGCAGTCCATTGTGGACCGGCGGGCGGCCGGAGCGGATCCGGTGGAGTACGCGGTCAGCGGGATCCGCTGAGGCACGGAAAGGACTGAGCCATGACGAATCCGTTCGAAAACCCCGACGGCGTTTACCGGGTCCTCGTGAACGACGAGGGCCAGTACAGCCTGTGGCCGGACTTCGTGGCCGTGCCCGACGGGTGGCGGACCGCTTTCGGGCCGGACGCGCGGCAGGCCTGCCTGGACCACATCGAGCGCACCTGGACCGACCTGCGCCCGCTTTCGCTGCGCCGAACCTCCTGAAGGCCGTGAGGGGAACTCGACCAGGGTTCCCCTCACGGACGGTGGCTGCGCAGGCCGGACCAGGCGGTCCAGAGCGTGGCGTACCGGCCTCCTGCTGCGACCAGCTCGTCGTGCGTCCCGGACTCCACGACCACGCCGGCGTCCAGAACGACAATGCGGTCCGAAGCCGCTGCCTGGGTCAATCGGTGCGCCACGATCAGGCCGGTGCGTCCTTCGAGCGCGGCGGCTGCAGCGGCTTCCAGCGTTTTCGCCCCGGCGCTGCCTGCCTCCGCCGTCGCCTCGTCGAGGATCGCGACCGGCGGATCGGCGAGCACCAACCGTACGAGCGCGAGCTGCTGAGCCTGCGTGACGGTCAGCCGATGCCCGCCCTCGCCGACGACCGTCGCGAGCCCGTCCGGCAATGCCTCGACCCACTCGGCCGCGCCGACCTTGGCCAGTGCCGCCTGGAGGTCTTCGTCGCTGGCTTCGGGAGCGGCGAGGCGGAGATCGTCGGCCAGCGGCCCGCTGAAGACGTGCACCTCCTGGCTGATCAACGCGACCGCGCGCCGGGTGGCGGCCGGGCCGAGCTGGTCGAGCGGAACGCCGCCGATGGAGACGGTGCCGCTGCTGGCCTGATGGATCCCGGCGATCAGCTTGGCCAGCGTCGTCTTCCCGGCCCCGCTCGCCCCGACCAGCGCGACGCGTTCGCCCGGCGCGACCTCGAGGTCGACGTCGCGCAGCACCGGATGGTCGTCCACATAGGAGTGTCCGACGCCGGCTGCCTTCACCGAAGCGTCGACGGGACGGCCGACACGGGTCGGTTCGGCCCCTGCGGGCAGATCCGCGACGCCGATCAGTCGGGACAGGCTCGCGGTGGCTGCCTGCGCGTCGTCGACTAGCGCGAGTGCGGTGTTGATCGGCCCGAAGAGGCTGTGGAAGTACAACGCGGCCGCCGTCGCGACGCCGACCGTCGCGAGATTCGCGCCCACCAACAGAAAACCGGCCGCCAGTACCGCGGAAAGGCCGACGAACTCGGCGAGATTCAGCCGGCCGTAGAACCGGGTGGCGAGGCGGAC
Source organism: Amycolatopsis sp. VC5-11 (assembly GCF_037034185.1). Taxonomy (NCBI): domain Bacteria; kingdom Bacillati; phylum Actinomycetota; class Actinomycetes; order Pseudonocardiales; family Pseudonocardiaceae; genus Amycolatopsis; species Amycolatopsis sp. VC5-11. Next base: position 336,023 of record NZ_JBAGKF010000003.1, read on the forward strand.
TCCGCGCAATGCCAGCTCCACCGCGCCAGTGGATCGTTCGCGGACCCGGTCGACGTGCGCGTCCGCGAGCCGGAACGCGCGGACGGTTTTGGCACCGCCGATGGTGTCGAGAAGCTGTTGCTGCTGCGCGCCGACGGCGGTTCGCTGGGCGGCATACAACGGGGTCGCGCGGCGGACGTACCAGCGGACGGTGTGGAGCTGGATCGGGACCGCCAGCAGGGCGGCGGCGAGGAAACGCCAGTCGAGGATCGCCATCGCGACCAGAGTCAGCACGATCGTCAGCACCGAACGGGCGAGCGCGGGCAGCGCTTGCCGGACCGCGTCGGCGACGACTGAGACGTCGTTGGTGACCCGGGTGGTCAGGTCGCCGGAACCGGCTTTTTCGACCTGCTCCAGCGGCAGGCCGAGGGCGCGGTCGATGAACCGTTCGCGCAGGTCGGCGAGCATGGTTTCGCCGAGCCGGGCGAGCATCGAGACGCCGATGGCGGTGGCGACCGCGGACGTCGCGGCGACCAGGACCAGACCGGCGATCGGGTACGCGAGCGCGGCCGCGGGCTGCCGGGTGGCGACGAGGTCGACGACGCGGCCGAGCAGGGGAGCGGTGAGCAGGCCGATCGCGGTCGCGCCGACGACGAAGGCGAAGGACCCGATCGCGCGGGCTTTCGCTTGCCGCAGGAGGTCGAGCAGGACGGCCCGGATGCGCGGGCCGGGGGCGGTGGGGAGGAGTTCGCGTTGGGTCATGGGAGGACCGCCGTTCGGTGGGCGGGTTCGGTGTGGCCGAGTTCGGGGAGTGCGGTGACGACGATCGTGGTGCGGTGGGGGCGCGGTTCCGTGACGTGTTGGTTCATGGGAGGGCCGCCGTTCGGTGGGCGGGTTCGGTGTGGCCGAGTTCGGGGAGTGCGGTGACGACGATCGTGGTGCGGTGGGGGCGAGGTTCCGCGACGCGTTGGGTCATGAGAGGACCGCCGCTCGGTAGGTCGCGTTCGTGCGGACGAGTTCGGGGTGGGTGCCTTCGGCGGCGACCTGGCCGTCCTGGAGGAGTACGACCCGGTCGGTGACGGCGAGCAGCGCCGGGCTCGTGGTGACCACGATGGTGGTGCGGGTGCGGCGAAGTTCCGCGACCCCGGCGGCGATGCGGGCTTCGGTGACGGTGTCGACGGCGGTGGTCGGATCGTGCAGCACCAGGACCGGAGCTTCGGTGGCGAGGGCGCGGGCGAGGGCGACCCGTTGTCGTTGTCCGCCGGACAGGGAGCGGCCGCGTTCGGTGACGGTGGTGGCGGTGCCGGAGGGGAGAGTCGCGGCGACCTCGTCGGCGGCTGAGGCGGTGAGCACTCCGTCCGGGATGGCGGGCATGCCGCCGCGGACGTTGTCTTCCACGGTGCCTTCGAAGAGGTCTGTGTCGTGCGCGGCGACTAGGACGACCTCGCGGACTCGGTCGGGGTCCACAGTGGACAGATTCACCTCGTCGACGTGGACGGTGCCGGCGTGTGGATCGGCGAAGCGGCCTAGGCAGTCGAGGAGATCGGTGGCCGTGGCGGGGTCGGTGGTGACGATGCCGAGCAGTTCGCCGGGCGGGACGGTGAGGTCGAGTTCGTTGAGTTTTCCGTGCGATACCGCGGAAAGCTCAACGCTGCCTGTCGCTGGGGCGGGCAGTTCGCCGGTGCCGTCCGGGACTGCGGGAGGTGTGCTGAGCACTGCGGCGACTCGGGCGGCGGAAGCGCGGCCCTGGGCGAGTTGGCCATTGACCCAGGCGAAGATGGTGAACGGCGTCTGCAGGAACTGCGCCAGCCCGACCGCGGCGACGAGGTCGCCGACGGAGATCTCGCCGTTCGCGGCGAGCGAGCCGCCGAGGAGGGCGACGATCGCGATGAAGATCCCGGTGAGCGCGAGCAGGGCGCCGTTGTGCCACGCCTGCGCGCGAGCCGCGCGGATGGTCGCTCGCAGGGAATCCCGGCTGGTGCGTCGATACCGCGCGGTCGCCGCCGGTTCCGCGCCGATGCCTTTCAGCACGCGCAGCCCGCTGACCAGGTCGGCCGCGACCCCGGAGGCGTGCGCGGCGCGTTCCTGTTCCAGTGCGCTGCGCTTCTCCAGCGGTTTCCCGATGAGATGGGCGAGGAACAGCAGCGGCGGGGTGCCGAGAAGGACGAGCAGCCCGAGCGGCACCGACATCCGGAGGAGCACGACCGCGCTCACGACCAGCCCGGCGAGCGCGGCGATGCCGAACGGAAGCACCGCGTTGATCATCCCGACCCGGCGGGCGTCCGAGGTTCCGACGCTCACCAGTTCCCCGGCGAGCGCACCGTTCTCCGCGCCGCCGCGAGGATGCAGGACGCGACGGCTGACCGCGAGCCGGATCTCGTGCGCGGCCCGCTCGGACGCGCCCTCTGCGGCCCGCGCGCCGAAGCGGTAGCTGGAGGAGAGCACCAGGAAGACCACCGCCAGCACGGCCAGCCAGCCGAGGAGCGTCAGCACGGAGCTGTCGGCGACGGCCCGGTCCAGCACCACGCCGATCACTACCGGGACGAGCGCCTCGCCACCCTGGTGCCCCGCCGCGAGGACGGCTGCGGCGACGACGGATTTCCGTTGTCCGGCGATCGCACTGCGCAGGACGTCCCGGCCGGTGGTCATCGGCGCCTCCGTTCGTGCGGACGAGGCCGGTCGGGTCGCCGGTTCCTCCCTTTCGTCCGCTGGAGAAGGCTAGCCTAACCTTTCACCAAGACCGTGTCGGGCGGCGTCATCGGCGGACGTCGCGTCCCGCGGGCTCTGCTTCCGGCGGCTGGTCTCCGACGGAGGCGACAGCCGGTTCGGGCTCGCCGAAGCGGGTCAGGGCCAGCGCGGCGGCCACGGCGAGGACGAAGCCGATCAGTGCGACCACGGCGAACCCGGGCCGGGTCCGGTCGCCCAGCAGCAGGACGCCGATCAGCGACGGCATGACCGTTTCGCCGAGCACCATCATCGCGGTGGCGGTGGTGACGCTGCCGCGTTGCAGTGCGGTGGCGAAGAACAGCATGGCCAGCGCGCCCGCCACCGCGACGACGTACAGCGCGGGGTCGCGCAGCAGGTCCAGCGGCGCGAGGCTCTGGATGACCCGGCCCGCCACCGCGACCAGTCCGAAGCACAGCCCGGCGACCAGCCCGAGCCCAGCGGTGCGTACGCGGTCGCCCGCGCGCCCGACAAGGAGACCGGCGATCCCGAGAACCACGGCGGCACCGGCGAGCGTCAGGCGGAAACCGAGGCCGACCTCGCTGGAACCTTCGCTTTCCGCGGACGAACCGAGCAGCGCGAGCCCGGCGACCACGACGCCGACAGCGGTCCATTCCCGCGCTCCGAGCCGGACTCCGAACACCCGCACCGCGACGGCCGTCACCGCCAGGCTCGCGGCTTGCGTCGCCTGGACCAGAAACAGCGGCAGGACGTGCAGGGCAGCGATCTGCGCGACGAAGCCGACGCCGTCGAGCAGCAGTCCGACGACGAACTTCCACTGCTTCAGCACCCGGAGCAGCAAACGCGGGTCGACCCCGGCGCCGCCCTCGTCCGGCGCGGCCTTCGCGGCCACCGCCTGCATCACCGAAGCGACGCCGTAGGCCACCGCGGACAGCAGCGCACACAGAAATCCCCACACCATGAGGCCGAGCGTATTCCTCTCCGGCGCCAGTAGGGTCGGGGCCATGGCGGAGGCAGAACGCGTCTGGCCGGATCCGCTCGACGGCGACGAGATGACCGTGCAGACGCGGTTCCTCGACTTCCTCCGGGCGACCGCGGTGCAGAAGATCACCGGGCTGACCCGGGAACAGGCGGCCGCGACGCCGCTGCCGAGTTCGCCGCGCACCAGCGCGCTGGGCGTGCTCAAGCATCTGACCGCGGTCGAGCGGTGGTGGCTGGTGATCGAGGCGGGCGGCTCCGACGAGCCCTCGCTGTGGCCGGGCTCGCCGGATCCGAGCTGGGACTTGACTCCGGAAGACGACGTCACGACGGTCGTCGCGGCTTATCGGGCGGAAAGGGAACGGGCGGCGGCAGCGCTGGCCGGGCTTTCGCCGGAGGACCGCACGCGCCGGTCGGGGGAGTTCACCGTCCGCTGGGTGCTGGCGCATGTCGTGCAGGAGACCGCGCGGCACGTCGGGCATCTCGACGCGCTGCGGGAACTGGCCGACGGCTCCGTGGGGGAGTGACGTTACGCTGCGGGCATGGCAGACCAGCTCTACTTCCGCCAGTTGCTCGCCGGCCGCGATTTCGCCGTCGGGGACGCCGTCGCGACCCAGATGGTGAATTTCGCTTACCTGATCGGGGACCGCGAATCGGGCGAGGCGGTGCTGGTGGACCCCGCGTACGCGGTGGGCGACCTGGTCGAGACGCTGGAAGCCGACGGGATGCGGCTGACCGGCGTGCTCGCGACGCATCACCACCCCGACCACGTCGGCGGCGACATGATGGGCTTCTCGCTGCCCGGGATCGCGGAACTGCTCGCGCTGCGGCCGGTGCCGATCCACGTCAACGCGCAGGAAAGCGAGTGGGTGCGCCGGGTGACCGGCGTGTCGGACACCGACCTGCGCGCGCACGAGCACGACGACGTGGTGACGGTCGGCTCGATCGACATCCGGCTGCTCCACACGCCCGGGCACACGCCGGGCAGCCAGTGCTTCCTGGTCGGCGACCGGCTGGTCTCCGGGGACACGCTGTTCCTCGAGGGCTGCGGCCGGACCGACTTCCCCGGCGGCGACGCGGACGCGATTTTCCGCAGCCTGCAATGGCTGGCGACGCTGCCCGGCGACCCAGTGGTGTACCCGGGACACCAATATTCGCCAGAGTCTTCGGCGTCGCTGTCCCGGGTGAAGAGCTCGAATTTCGTGTTCCGGCCCCGGTCGCTCGAGGAATGGCGGATGATGTTCGGCGGCTGAGCCAGGCCGTCGCCGGTCCGGCTCGGCGGAGAGTGCTTGCTGTGCCTGGAAAAAGTACATGGTGATCTTGTACCCCACGGCACCGACAATTTCGTGACGCCCACGCGCCGGTGTTCGGCAGCGGACCGGGAAACCTGTCCCGGATCCCGGGCACAGGGCTGCCCGCCCGGTGAACAAAACCCGTACACCGCGGCACGGATTCCAGTGCGTGAGAGCCGTCCGGCCCGACATTGACTTCACCCGTCCGGGGATCGAAGCTCGGGGACATGAAGCGCGGCGTCCTCCTCGTGTGCCGCCTGCACGTCGACCTCCGGCAGCAGGCGAGCGCGGTCTGTCTGACCCGCGGCTGAATCCCTTTCCCTGAACCGAAAACCCCACCCGGGAGAAATCCGTGTCGATTTCCACCACGGGCGTGCTGCCGCGCGCCGAAACGGCCGTGCCCAAGCGCGCGCCGCGGCGGCTGCCGTCGCCGCGCCGCTGGATCAGCCCGGTCGCGCTGGTCGCGGCGTGGCAGATCGCCAGTTCGACCGGCGCGTTGCCGCCCGACAAACTCAGCTCGCCCTGGACTGTCCTGCAAGCCGGAGTCGACGTCGCCCGCAGCGGCGAACTCGGCAGCGCCTTCGCGGTTTCGCTCGGCCGCGTCGGCGCGGGATTCGCGCTCGGGGCGCTCGCCGGACTGCTGCTCGGGGCCGTCGCTGGATTGTCGCGCTGGGGCGAGGCATTGGTCGATCCGCCGGTGCAGATGCTGCGGACCTTGCCGTTCCTCGGGTTGATCCCGTTGTTCATCCTGTGGTTCGGGATCGGCGAAGAGACCAAGATCTTCCTGGTGGCGCTGGGCGTGGCGTTTCCGCTGTACTTGAATGTCCACTCGGGAATCCGCACCGCCGACCCGCAGCTCGTGGAAGCCGCGCGGGCGCTGGGATTCACCCGCGCCGAACGGCTGTGGCACGTCGTCCTGCCAGGGGCTTTGCCGCAGGCGCTGGTCGGGCTGCGGCAGTCGCTCGGCGTCGCGTGGCTGGCGCTGATCGTCGGCGAGACGGTCAACGCGGACGCCGGGATCGGTTATCTCATCAACAATGCCCGCGAATTCCTGCGCACCGACGTCGTGGTGGTCGGGCTCGTGGTCTACGCCGTGCTGGGCCTCGTCACCGACGCCCTCGTCCGGCTGCTCGAAAGGAGGGCCTTGCGATGGCGAGCCCGGTAGTCGAGGTCCGTGACCTCGCGAAGAAATTCGGCGACCGCACTGTCCTCAACAGACTCGACCTGGACATCGGGCGCGGCGAGTTCGTCGCGCTGCTCGGGCGGAGCGGGTCCGGGAAGTCGACGCTGCTGAAGGTGCTGGCCGGGCTGGATCAAGAGATCGAGGGCACGGCCGCCGTGGACGGCACGGTTTCCGTCGCGTTCCAGCAACCGCGGTTGCTGCCGTGGCGCAAGGTCTGGCGCAACATCGTGCTCGGCCTGCGTCCGGACCACGACCGCGCGGTCGCGGAGAAAGCGCTGGCCGAGGTGCGGCTGGCGGAGCATGCCGACAAGTGGCCGCTCACGCTGTCCGGCGGTGAGGCGCAACGGGTTTCGCTCGCCCGGGCCTTGGTCCGCGAGCCGGATCTGCTGCTCCTGGACGAACCGTTCGGCGCGCTCGACGCGTTGACCCGGCTGGCGATGCACCGGCTCGTCGAAGACCTGTGGCGCACGCACGAGCCCGCCGTGTTGCTGGTGACTCACGACGTCGACGAAGCGCTCGTGCTCGCCGACCGGATCCTCGTCCTGGGCGACGGCCACATCGTCGCCGAACACGTTCTCGGCCAGCCGCGTCCGCGGAAGGCCGCCGACCACGCCGAGGTGCGCAGCCGCGTCCTGGCCGATCTGGGAGTGACCGAAGGTGCATCTGCGTAACGTCCTGGCCGCAGCGCTTCTGCTGACCGGGCTCGCCGCCTGCTCGTCGTCCGCTTCGGACGGTCGCGCGCCGGTTCCCGCCGCGGTTTCGCCCGCGGAGCTGAAGAAGGTCACGCTGCGCGTCGGCGATCAGAAGGGCGGGGTGAAATCCCTGCTCACCGCGGCGAATCAGCTGACCGGCACGCCGTACCGGATCGAATGGTCCACGTTCACTTCCGGGCCGCCGCTGCTGGAGGCGGCTTCGGCGGGGGCGATCGACGTCGGCCGGGTGGGCAATACGCCGCCGATTTTCGCGGCCGCGTCGAAGGCGAAGATCTCCGTGGTGAGCGTGGCGAAGAGCAATGTGGAGCGGGAAACCATTCTGGTGCCGCCGGATTCGCCGCTGACGGATGTCGCTTCCCTGCGGGGCAAGACGGTGGGTGTCGCGAAGGGGAGTTCGGCGCACGGGCAGCTGCTCAACACGCTCAAGAAGGCTGGTCTCTCCACCAAGGACATCAAGATCTCGTTCCTGCAGCCGTCCGAGGCGTTCGCGGCGTTCACACAGCACCAGATCGACGCGTGGGCGATCTGGGATCCCTACACCGCACAGGCCCAGATCGACGCGCATGCCCGCGTGCTCGCCGACGGCCGCGGCGCGTCCAACGGGCTCGCTTTCGAGACCGCCAGCACGACCGCGCTGGCCGATCCGGGCAAGAACTCGGCGATCAAGGATTTCGTGCAGCGCGTGGTGAAAGCCCAGCTCTGGTCCAATTCGCACCCCGACGAATGGGCGCGCGCGTGGGCGGCGGAAACCGGGTTGAAACCGGAGGTGGCGAAGAAGGCCGTCTCCGCCGGAAGGGACCGGCCGATCCCGCTGGACGACGCCGTCGTCGCGTCCGAACAACAGCTCTCCGACGCGTTCACGAACGAGGGCACGCTGCCCGGGAAGGTCGACTTCGCGGCGTTCGTCGACCGCCGCTACGGGCCCGACATCGAGGCCGCGAGGAGGAACGGATGAGCCTGAAACTGCACTGGTTCCTGCCGACCACCGGGGACGGCCGGACGATCGTGGAACGCTTCCACGCCAGCAAGTCCCAGGGCCCGAGCGCGCAGCGACCGGCGGATCTGGACTACCTCGCGCAGGTCGCGCGCGCGGCCGAACAACTGGGTTTCGAGGGCGTGCTGACCCCGACTGGCACCTGGTGCGAGGACGCCTGGCTGACCACCGCCGCGCTGATCCGCGAGACGAGCAGGCTGAAGTTCCTGGTCGCGTTCCGGCCGGGCGTCATCTCGCCGACGCTCGCCGCGCAGATGGCCGGCACCTTCCAGCGGCTGTCCGGCGGCCGGGTCCTGCTGAACATCGTGACCGGCGGCGACGCGGTCGAACAGCGCCGGTTCGGCGACTGGCACGACCACGACGCCCGGTACGCCCGGACCGACGAGTTCTTGTCGATCGTGCGCGGCGTGTGGTCGGGAAAGCCGTTCGACTTCGCCGGCGACCACTTGCGCGTCGAAGGAGCCACGACGCTCGCCGCGCCGGATCCGGTGCCGCCGCTGTACTTCGGCGGTTCGTCGTCGGCGGCGCTCCCGGTCGCCGCGCGGCACGCCGACGTCTACTTGACCTGGGGCGAACCGCCCGCGCAGGTCGCGGAGAAGATCGGCAGGGTGCGGGAACTGGCTGAGCGGGAGGGTCGCACGGTCCGGTTCGGCGTCCGGCTGCACACGATCGCGCGCGACACGTCGGCGGAGGCCTGGGCGGAGGCGCAGAAGCTGCTGGACGCGTTGAGCCCGGAGCAGATCGCGAAGGCGCAGTCGCAGCTGGCGGCGAGCGAGTCGGTGGGGCAGCGGCGGATGGTCGCGCTGCACGGCGGCCGGGCCGGGACGACGGCGCGGGAGCTGGAGATCCATCCGGCGCTGTGGGCCGGGATCGGCCTGGTGCGCGGCGGTGCGGGGACGGCGCTCGTGGGGAGTTATGCGGAGATCGCGGACTTGATCGAGGAGTACCGCGAGGCCGGGGTCTCGGAGTTCGTGCTGTCCGGGTATCCGCATCTGGAGGAGGCGTACTGGTTCGGCGAGGGGGTGCGGCCGGAGCTGGCTCGGCGCGGGTTGCTGGACGCGGGACCGGTGGCGGTGCGGGCGGTGCCGGGGGAGCGGGCGGTGGCTGCTCTGTAGGGGAGCCGGGGTCCCGGCAGGAACGCTCACGGCAGCAGGTGGGGCACCTCGTTCCGGCGGCGCAGCGCGAGGTGCATCATCGCGCGGCCGCCGAGTTCGAGGTCGTCCTCCAGGGCCTTCAGAGCGGTCTGGCCGCCGATGCGGAGCTGGTCGACGAGGTGCCGGTGCGTCGTCGCCAGGTGGGCGGCGGAGGACTCGGCGCGGATCGTCGCGAGCATGCAGTTCAGTTCGTTCTCGCAGGCCCGGTGCGCGGCGAGCACGCGAGGGTTTCCGCTGGCCTTCACGATTTCCGTGTGCACCGCGCTGTGCGCCTCGATCACGTGCCGCCACGGGGTTTCGGCGGTCATCATTTCGAGTCGCCGCACCGCCTCGTCCACCGCGTCGAAGTTCGCGTTCTGCAGCAGAGCCAGCCGGAGCGCGCCGAGTTCCAGGATGGAGCGGTACGAGCACATCGCGTCGATGCGTTCGGTCGTCACCGCGGGGACGACGATGCCCTTGTTGCGCTGGTGTTCGAGGAGGCCCTCGGACACCAGCGTCTGCAGGCCGGACCGCACCGAATGCCGTCCGGCGCCGAAGCGGGCGCTCAGCGATTCCTCGGTGAGCCGCGTCCCGGGTTCGAGGAGGCCGTCCAGCAGGTCGTCGCGGAGGGCTTGCGCGATGCTTCCCGGCGTACTGCCCGCCTGTTCGCGCACTTCGCCACTCGTTTCAGCAGAACTTCCCACAGCGACTGCCGATCTTAGCCGAGCCCGCCGTCAAAGCCGGGCGGGCAGCCGCAGGGAGGCGTGTTCCGCGGTGATCTCGTCGGTGCGCTTGACGCCGAGAAGCCGCAACGTCCTTACGTACTCGGCGCGGAGGATCTCCATCGTGCGCTCGACGCCTTGCTCGCCAGCCGCCATCAGGCCGTACAGGTAGGCCCGGCCGACCATCGCGGCCGACGCGCCCAGCGCCCGCGCGGCAACGAGGTCCGCGCCGGTCCGGACGCCGGTGTCGAGGATGACCTCGCAGTCGTCCCCGACGGCGTCCACGACGCGCGGCAGCAGTTCGAGCGGGGTCGGCGCGCGGTCGAGCTGGCGACCGCCGTGGTTGGAGAGCACGAGGGCGTCGACGCCGGAAGCGGCCATCTCCTTGGCGTCCGCGACGCTCTGAATCCCTTTGACGATCAGCTTTCCCGGCCACAGCCCGCGCAGCCACCGCAGGTCTTCGACGGTGAGCGACGGGTCGAACATCGTGCCGATCAGTTCCTCGACGGTGCCGTCGAAGTTGTTCAGGGCGGCGAATTGCAACGGTTCGGTGGTCAGCAGGTTCATCCACCAGGACGGCCGGACCGCGATCCCGGCGAGGGTGCGGACGGTGAGCGTCGGCGGGATCGTCAGTCCATTCCGGACATCGCGCATCCGCGCCCCGCCGATCGGGGTGTCGACCGTGAGAACGAGCGCTTCGTACCCGGCCTGAGCTGCGCGTTCGACCAGTGCTTCGCTCGCGGCGCGGTCTTTCCAGAGATAGAGCTGGAACCATTGCCGCGCGGACGGTGCGCTGGCGCGGACGTCTTCGAGGTCGGTGGTGCCCATTGTCGAGAGCACGTACGGGATCCCGGCGCGGGCGGCCGCGCGGGCGACGGCGATCTCGCCCTCGTGGTGCATCATGCGGGTGAAACCGGTCGGTGCCAGCACAAGCGGCAGCGCGGACTGTCCACCGAGGACGGACGTCGCCGGGTCCACCTCGGTGACGTCCTGCAGCACGCGCGGATGCAACTCGACGTTCTCGAAGGCCTGCCGCGCCCGGCCCAGGCTGATTTCCTGCTCCGCCGCGCCGTCGACGTAGTCGAAAACCGGCCGCGGCGTGCGGCGGCGGGCGATGGTGCGCAGGTCGTCGATGGTGTGCGCGGTGGCGAGGCGGCGCTCGCGGACGTCGAACCGGGGCTGCCGGAACTTGAGCAGCGGCCGGATCTCCGACGGCCGGGGCAGCCGCCGCTTGATCGCCCGCCGGGGCAGGTGCTCGGGTTCGAACGTGGTCATCCGCTGCCTCCTGGCCGCCGGGGGATCGGTACACAATCGTGAGCCGGTGAACTTCGTTCTCCATCGGCGTTTGCGCGATTCATGGGCAGGAGGAGTGAAACACGGCCCCATCAGGAGCGCAAGGATTGTGACACAATCAGCGGTATGCGGCCTCCAGCGCGCCGAGCGTGTCGAGGTTGTGCTCGAGCGCGTGCCGGGCCAGCGCGGTCCGGTTCGAGCAGTCGAGCTTCACCAGCGAAGACTCGACGTGGCTGCGCACCGTCCGAACTGCGATCCCCAGTGCCGCCGAGACCCGCTCGTTCGACCATCCGCGCGCGACCAGCCCGACGACATCCAGTTCCCGCCCGGTCAACAGCCCGGGATCGGGCAGACGGGAAATCCGCAGCAGCACTCCGTCCGGACGGCGCGCCCGGGCGAGCACCTGCCACCAGACGCCGTCCGCGTCCCGATGGCGGAAGCCGGTCCGCTCGCCCGTAGTGCACCGCGCGGCGAGCCGGGCCTCGTGCTCGCTCAGCGGCAGGCGCTCCATCGCAGCCGAGCGCACGTCGACCCTCGCCGGTGAGACGAGCAGCACGACGTCGGCCGCGGGATCGCCCGGTTCCGCGCCGGGGTCGGCCAGCGCGGCGAAATCATGAGACAGCATCGTGAGCGCGAGGACGGATCCGTCGTCCAACGGCCGATCGTGGAGGGAACTCAGCGCAACAAAGCTGCGCTCCGGACCGGAACCGGGCGAGAGCGGCAGCGTCACGCCTTCGCGGAAACCGTAGGGCTGAATGCCTTCCCGGTACGTCCGGGTCTCGTGGACCTCCGGGATGTCGACGAAGCGCAGCGGCAGGCCCAGCCGGGCGGCGCGCAGGTGGATCGGGCATTTCCAACGGTAGGTCGTGGTCATATAGCCGAGCATGTCCGCGGGATAGCCAAGGTTGACCGTCGTGGTGCGCTGTTTGCTGCCGGTCACCAATGCGACGCAGGCGAAACCGAGTTTGTCCCGCACCGCTCGGAGCGGGGTTTCGACGGGCAGATCGCCGCGGCCCGCCGCGCGCACGTCCCGGGCGAGCCGGGCCCACCACTGCACATCCGCGGTCATTTCCGCACCTCCGCTGCCGGACGGAGCATGAACGGCCGCCGCCGCGGATGTCAACGGGACGCACATCCGCGGCGGCGACGGAACGGCTTTTCGGCCGATGCCGCCGCCCGCGCCCGCTCATAGCCTTCCGTTCCCCGGCTGAAGGAGACTTCGATGAACCTTGACGAATACGCCGCCCTCGACGCGACCGCGCTGGCCGCCGTCATCGCCTCCGGGGAGGTCACCGCCGCGGAGGTCGCGGCGCTGGCGGTCGAAGCCATCGGCAAGGTGAACCCGGAGCTGAACGCGGTTGCCGACGGCCCGTTCGAGCGTCCGCTCGACTACTCGCCCGACGGCAGGTTCGCCGGAGTTCCGTTCGCGATCAAGGATCTCGTGCTGCACGCTGCCGGAGTGCCGACCCGGATGGGCACGCGGATGCTCGGCCAAGGCATCGTGCCGCCGGCGGACACCCACCTGATGGAGCGCTTCCGCGCGGCGGGCCTGGCGACGCTGGCGGTCACGACCACGCCGGAGCTGGGGTTCAACGGCAATTCCGAAGCGCTGGCCTACGGTTCGACGCGCAATCCGTGGAACACCGAGCACAGCGCCGGCGGATCCAGTGGCGGTTCGGCGGCGCTCGTCGCAGCCGGGGCGCTCCCGATCGCGCACGCCAACGACGGCGGCGGCTCGATCCGCGTACCCGCGGCCTGCAACGGCCTGGTCGGACTGAAGCCCAGCCGCGGCCGGGTGCCGACCGGCCCGGACTACGCCGATCCGTTGTACGGCATGGGGGTCGAACTCGCGGTGTCGCGGACGGTCCGGGACACCGCGGCCCTGCTGGACGAGGTCGCGGTGAGCTATCCGGGCGACCCGTACGTCCTCGCCCCGCCCGCGCGCCCGTGGCTCGACGAGGTCGGCGCCGATCCCGGACGGCTGCGCATCGGCCTGCACACCGAATCCTGGGCGGGCAGCTACGTCGACCCGGAGGTGGCGCGCGCGGTCGAAGCCGTGGCCGAGGTGCTCGAAGCGGCGGGCCACCACGTCGAACGCGCGACGCCGGTCTTCGACTGGGAAGCGTTCCTGCACACGAATCACGTGCTGTGGTCCGGATTCCTGGCCGGTTCGGTCGCCGGCATCGAAGAGCTGACCGGGGTCGCGGCGAGTCCGGAGAATCTCGAACGCACCACGTGGGCGTGCGTCGAGTACGGCCGTTCGATCAGTGCGATGGAACTGACCGCGGCGTTGGGCGCGATGAACGCCGTTTCCCGGGAGGCAGGCCGCTTCTTCACCGGATACGACCTGCTGCTGACCCCGACGATCAACACCCCGGCGCCGCCGCTGGGCCGTCTGGACGCGAACGCGGATCTCACCGCGGCCGAGTGGACGAAGCAGCTTTTCGACGTTTGCTCGTTCACGCCGTTGTTCAACCTGATCGGTGCTCCGGCGATCAGCCTTCCGCTGGGCGAGTCCTCGCGGGGGTTGCCGATCGGAGTGCAGCTGGGCGGGCCGGTGTGTTCGGAATCGTTGCTGCTGCGGGTCGCCGCGTTCCTGGAAGAGGCGATGCCGTGGGCAGCCCGGCGACCCGCAGTCCACGCCGCTACTGGGACCGGCACGTCCTGAGGTAGCTGAGGAACGACGCTTGCAACCCGGTCACGTGCGTTTCGCGCAAGACCTCGCTGGTGACGGCGGGCGACGTGACGCGGTGCAGGAACGTGGCCGCGTGTTTCGCGAGGTTCTGGTAGACGGCCAGGTCTCCGAAAAGCTCCCGGTCGTTGACGGTCACGTGCAGCTTGGCGGCGGGCCGCCGGTCGCCAAGCTCGCGGAGTTGGGCGAAAACCTGACTGTCTTCACCGATAACGCCGGGGCTGCCCGCTCCGACGCTCTCGAAGAGCGGGCAGCCGCTGAGCCAGGCGTAGAGGCTGAAAAGTCCGCCGTAGGAGTAGCCGAAGAGGCCGTGACCGCTCTCGGCCGTGCCGTAGTCACGTTCGATGCGCGGGTGGAGTTCCTCGGTGAGGAAGGCCAGGAACGCGTCGGCGCGGGTGTCGCGCAATTCGGCGAGGTAGGCGTCGGCCTCTTCGCGGGTCATCCGGCCCGTGCTGACGCCCATCTCCACGGCATCCACGAATTCCGGGGCGACGGGTTCGCCGGGCGGCACGAGGTCGCGGTTGCGCAGCCGCGCCCAATGCTGCGCGTCCTCGCCCGCGTAGCCGACGCTGACCTGCAGGTACGGCTGGATCTGCTGCATGGGATCCGCCTGCGTGACGATCAGCGGGGCGGTCTGGCCCACGGCCCAGTTGCCGTCGAGCACGTAGACGGCCGGTGCCCGCGTCGTGGCGGGGTCGTAGCCCGGCGGCGTGGTGACCCAGACGCCGTAGTCGTACCCGCTGCCGGAACGCATTTCGAAGTATTCGGTGTCGGCGAAGCAGCCGTGCCACAGGGTGCTCATCGGAGGTCCTTCACTACGCGTCCGGCCTGGACGACGACGATCGCGTTGGCCGGGTCGGAGAAAAGCTGCGGATTCTCGAGCGGATTTCCGTTCCAGAGCACGAAATCCGCCTGAAAGCCGGGAGCGATGACTCCCACTTCGCCGGCAAGGCCGAGGATCTCGGCGTTGGTTTTCGTGGCTGCCACGAGAGCATCCATCGGCGTCTCCAGACCGGCTCGCAAGGCGAGTTCTTCGCCTCGGTGGTGCTGGGCCGGCCCGATGAGGTCAGACCCCAGCCCGATCCGCAGCCCGGCCTTCTTGGCGACAGCGAGCGCCTCGGCCATCCGCTCGCGAACGCCCAGCACTCGCTCGCGGATCGACTCGTTGAGGCCAGTGCTCGCGGTGTCTCGAAGCAGTTGTTCAACGACGGCGAACGTGGGCACCAGGGCAACGTCGTGCGCGGCCATCAAGGCGGCTGTCGGCTCGTCGATGTCGGTGCCGTGCTCGACGCAGCGCACCCCGGCCTCGACGGCGTTCCGGATGCCTTCGTTGTTGTGCGCGTGAACCGTCACGTAGGTGCCGCGCGCGGCGGCTTCTTGAACCGCGACAGCGATTTCTTCGCCGGTGAACTGGGTGTCGGTCAGCTGGTCATGCGAGCTGACCACCCCGCCGGTCACGCAAAGCTTCAAGAAAGAGGCTCCGCGACGGAAGGCCTCGCGCACGTTGCTGCGCAGCTCGTTCGCGTTGCCCGACTGCATGGACAGGGCGCACAGGCCCGGGATGTGATGGTCGCTCCACCGTTCGGTCGGCTCCCATTCGGCTCCGTAGTAGCCGTGGCCGCCGGTCTGACATTGAACCGGTCCGCACGACAGGACGCGCGGACCCCGGACCTTCCCTTTGGCGATCGTGGTGACGACGCCGCCGTCGATGCCGCCGGTGTCCCGGACCGTCGTGAACCCGGCGTCGAGCGCCGCGCCGGCCGTGGCGAAGATGTCCGCCGCGAGCTCGGCGGCACTGAGCCGAAACGCGAACTGCGGCTCGATCGGGCTCGACAGTCCCAGGTGGACGTGCGCGTCGATCAGACCGGGCGTCATCGTCAGCCCGTCGGCAGCGAAGCGCTCGCCGGACGCGTCGGACTCGGCGATCAACCCGTCTTCGACCGTCACCGTGACGTCGGCGGGATCTCGCCCCGACCCGTCGACGACCGTCGCGCCGACTACCTGAAACCGTCCCACGAGCTGTCCCTCCGCCGTTGCACCGTTCTTTTCCAATGGATAAACTGCGGAGGTGACCTTGTCAAGCACGGAACCCCAGGGCGACGCCCGCGAGCGTCTTCTGGCGCGGCTTCTCGACGCCTTCGACGGGACCCTTCCCTCGCCGGAGGTGTCGCTGCGCGAGGTCGCCGCCCGGGCCGACACCAGTCATGCCTTGCTGCGCTACCACTTCGGGTCGCTGCCGGGGGTTCTGGCGGCGATGCTCAAGGCTCAGCGATCCCGCGACAACGAGGCACTGTTCGAGACGGCTCGCGACAGCACCTTCGACGAGTTCGTCGTGGCGATCTGGCGGACCTATACCCGCCCGGAGCAGCTGTCTCGGGTTCGCGGGTTCTTTCATGTCGCAGGGCTGGCGGCGTACCGGCCGGAGGACTTCCGCGAGCTGGTCGAGTCGCTGGACGACCTGACGAAGATGCTGGCTTCGCTCGCGGAACGGGAAGGGCGGAGTGCCAGGGAGGCGCTGACGATGGCGACTGTCGCCGTCGCGGCGATTCGTGGTTTGTTGTTGCAGGAGGTGCTGACTCCGGAGGGTCACTCGGAGGATGCGGTCGCGTTGATCCTGCGGATGAGCAAGGGCTGATCAGGTCTCGGAAATCGTCCGCGACAACGCCAGTGCCACCGTCCGCACCGCGGGTGCGACGCGTTCGGTGCGCATCCGCGTCGCCCATCCGGAGATGGACACCGCGGCCACGGCGAGTCCGTTCGCGTCGACCAGCGGGCTCGCCGCGCACACGACACCCACGCCGGATTCCTCGCGCTCGAAGGCGATCCCGTCCTCGCGGATCCGCGCCAATTGGCGGCGCAGCAACCCGGGTGCGGTGATCGTCCGCGGGCTGACCCGGGGCAGCCCGGCGTCGATCACGCGCGTCACGACGTCGTCGGGGGAGCAGGACAGGATCGCCTTCCCGACCCCGGTCGCGTGCGCGGGAAACCGCCCGCCGGTGCGCGAAGGCAGATCCGGCGCGTCCGGGCCGCGCAGCACGTCCAGGTACACGACTTCGGTGCCTTCCAGGACCGCGAGATGCACCGTGTTCCGCGTGGCCTCCCGCAGATCCGCCAGGTACGGCCGCGCCGCCTCCACCAGACCGCGGCGGCGCACCGCGAGCTGGCCGATCTCGAAGAGCCGCAGTCCTAATCGGACCGAGGTGCCGTCGCGTTCCAGCAGGCCGGTGTCGGCCAGGTGCCCGGCGAGCCGGTGCACGGTCGTCTTCGCCAGGCCGGTCCGGCGCGCCAGCTCGGACACGCCGAGCGCGTCGTCGCCGGGGCGGAAGGCTTCCAGCACGGCGGCGACCCGTGCGGTTACGAGCCCGTCGCCGTTCCGTCCAGTGGTACGCATGGGTTGAGTGTGCCCCATCCCGGCGAGCACCGTGGCGGCATGGCGGAACGCAAGGTGACGGCCGCGATCGTCGGCCCGGGCAACATCGGTACGGACTTGCTGGCAAAACTCCAGCGCAGCGAGCACGTGGAAGTGCGCTACATGGTGGGCGTCGACCCGGCGTCGGACGGGCTCGCCCGCGCCGCGAAGCTCGGGCTCGAGACGTCCGCCGAGGGCGTCGACTGGCTGCTGGCGCGCGCGGAACTGCCGCAGCTGGTGTTCGAATCGACGTCGGCGAAGGCGCACAAGGCCAACGCGCCGCGGTACGCCGAGGCCGGCATCCGCGCGATCGACCTGACGCCCGCTGCGGTCGGCCCGCTGACCTGCCCGGCGGTGAATCCGCCCGACCAGCTGACCGACCGCAACGTCAACATGATCACCTGCGGCGGCCAGGCGACCATCCCGATCGTGCACGCGGTTTCGCGGGTGACGCCGGTGTCGTACGCGGAGATCGTCGCGTCGGTGTCGTCGCGGTCGGCCGGACCGGGCACGCGCGCGAACATCGACGAGTTCACCGAGACCACCTCGCACGCGATCGAGAAGGTCGGCGGCGCGGACAAGGGCCGCGCGATCATCATCATCAACCCGATGGACCCGCCGATGATCATGCGCGACACGGTGTTCTGCGCGGTCGACCCGGACGCCGACTTCGACGCGATCAGCGAATCCGTGCACCGCATGGTGAAAGACGTCCAGCAGTACGTGCCGGGCTACACACTCAAGGCCGATCCGCAGTTCGACCCGCCGCGGCCGGACTGGAGCGGCAAGGCCCGCGTGGGCGTCTTCCTGGAGGTCGCGGGCAACGGCGACTACCTGCCCAAGTACGCGGGCAACCTCGACATCATGACCGCCGCCGCCGCGCGCGTCGGCGATCTCTTCGCCGCTCAGGAGGTGGCCGCGTGAACAACACCGACGTCCGGCTGGTCGACACCACCCTGCGCGACGGCAGCCACGCCATGGCGCATCAGTTCACCGAAAAGCAGGTGCGCGACACCGTCCGCGCGCTCGACGACGCGGGCATCTCGCTGATCGAGGTGACCCACGGCGACGGCCTCGGCGGCTCGACCTTCAACTACGGCTTTTCCTTGGTGGACGAGCGAAAGCTGATCGCCGCCGCGGTCGCCGAGGCGAAGCAGGCGAAGATCGCCGTGCTCCTCCTGCCCGGCCTCGGCACGGTCACCGACCTGCGCGCGGCGGCCGACCTCGGCGCGGGCGCGGTGCGGATCGCGACCCACTGCACCGAGGCCGACGTATCCATCCAGCACTTCGGCGCGGCCCGCGATCTCGGCCTGGAAACCGTCGGATTCCTGATGCTGTCGCACATGTCGACGCCGGAGGACCTCGCGAAGCAGGCCCGGATCATGGCCGACGCGGGCTGCCAGTGCGTGTACGTCGTGGACTCCGCGGGCGCGCTGATCCTGGACGACGCGTCCGACCGGGTCGCCGCCCTCGTCGCGGAACTCGGCGACGACGCCCAGGTCGGCTACCACGGGCACCAGAACCTGAGCTTCGGCGTCGCCAACTCGGTGCTCGCGTACCGCGCGGGCGCCCGGCAGATCGACGGTTCGCTCGCCGCGCTCGGCGCGGGGGCGGGCAACTCGCCGACCGAGGTCCTGGCGGCCACGTTCGAGCGGCTGGGCATCAAAACCGGCGTGGACAAAGACGTGCTGATGGAAGCCGCGGAGAACGTGGTGAAGAAGTACCTGACCCGGCTGCCGGTGATGGACCGGTCGTCGATCATCCAGGGCTACGCCGGCGTGTACTCCAGCTTCCTGCTGCACGCCGAACGCGCCGCCGAGCGCTACGGCGTCCCGGCGCACGAAATCCTGTACAAGGTCGGCGAGGAACGCTACGTCGGCGGTCAGGAGGACATGATCATCGACATCGCGCTGCGGCTGCGCGACGAGCGGGCAGCCGCTCAGTGAGCTCCAGGGTCGAAAGCGTCCGCGCCGAGCACGAGCTGCACGCAGTGCTCGACGAGACGCTCGCGGCTCACCTTCAGCGTGCCGTCGAGGTAAGCGATGAACACGTTGCTGAGCGCGCCGACGAGGCCGATCGCCACCAGCTGGCGGCCGGTTTCGTCGCCGCGCGACAGCTGTTCGCCGACGAGCGTCGTGAACGCCGGGAGCAGGTGCAGGCCGCGCTGGGTCAGCGCCGGGTCGGTCAGCGGCGCGAGCAGCAGCACGCGGCCCTTGCGCGGGTCGTCCAGCACCAGCTCCACGAACGCGGTCACGGCGCGTTCGGCCCGGCGGCTCGGATCGGCCTCGCCGGAAACCGCGTCGGCCAACGCTTGCCTTGCCTGGTCTCCGACGTCCTCGTACACCGCGGCGACCAGGCTTTCCCGGTCGGCGAAGCTTTCGTAGAAGTACCGCTCGGTCAGTTTCGCCGACCGGCACACCGCGCGGACGCTCACCGCCGCGCTGCCCTGCGCGCCCAGCAGGTCGAGCCCGGCGGCCAGCAGCTGGGCCCGGCGCCGGGCCTTGCGGTCGTCCAGCGTCGTGCCCGCCCACGTGCGGCCCGGCATGCCCCGCTCCCGTCCCGAGTTGACCACAGATGTTGTCACATCCTAACCTGACAACAGCTGTAGTCACTTCGCCGACCCGCCGAGGAGCCGCGATGAGGGACGCACCGGAGCCGCTGGGACCGGACTCGCTGACCTGGAAGTACTTCGGGGACTGGCGCGGGCTGCTGATCGCGCTGTGGGCCGGGTCGATGCAGAACATGCACCCGGGCCTCGGCGCGGGCGTCGAGGAGCATTCGAGGTTCTTCGAGGAGCGCTGGCAGCGGCTGTTCCGTTCGCTGTACCCGATCGGCGGCGTGGTCTACGACGGCCCGCTCGCGCACCGCACGGCGCTGGAGGTGCGCGGTTACCACGACCGGATCAAGGGCGTGGACGCGAAAGGCCGCCGCTACCACGCGCTCGACCCGGACACGTATTACTGGGCGCATTCGACGTTCTTCGTCAGCACCGTCCTGATCGCCGACCATTTCATGGGCGGCATCGGCGAAGAGGAGAAGCGCACGCTGTTCGACGAGCACGTGCGCTGGTGGCGGATGTACGACATGACGATGCGGCCGGTGCCGGAATCGTGGGAGGACTTCCAGCGGTACTGGAAGCACATGTGCGCCGAGGTGCTGGAGGACAACAAGGCCACCCGCGACGTCCTCGACCTCCGCGGCATCGCGAAACCGCCGTTCCTGCCATGGCTTCCGGATCCGCTGTGGAAACCGGTCTCGAAGGTTGTCGCGAAACAGTTCGTGTGGCTGACCGTCGGGCTGTACGACCAGGAAGTGCGCGACCTGCTCGGCTACCGCTGGACCGCGCGGGACGCCCGCCGGCACCGCCGCGTGGGCAAGCTGATCAACGCGGCGTTCTCGCTGGTTCCGCACGACCGCCGCTACCATCCGCGGGCACGGGCGGGCTGGCGGCGCGCCCGCGGCGAACTGGCCCCGGGGACGCCGCCGGTCGAAACCCCGCGCCGCAATCTTCCCCCGCTCGCCGAGCGCGGGAAACCGGAGCACTACTCGCCGGACGTGCCGTGAAGGACTCCTTCCGGGACTCTGGTTCCCGGAAGGAGTCCTGCACGGGCTTCGAGATCAGGAGGGCTTGATGAAGCTGGGCTTTCACCTCGGGTACTGGGGGAGCGGGCCGATCCCGGGCGCGCAGGAGAGCGTGCTCGAAGCCGAACGGCTCGGGTTCGACTCGGTGTGGTCGGCCGAGGCGTACGGGTCGGACGCGTTCACCCCGCTGGCCTGGGTCGGCGCGGCGACCAGCCGGATCAAGCTCGGCACCAACATCGTGCAGATGTCCGCGCGCACCCCGACCGCGACCGCGATGAGCGCGCTGACCATGGACCACCTGTCCGGCGGCCGCTTCGTGCTCGGGCTGGGCGCGTCCGGGCCGCAGGTGGTGGAGGGCTGGTACGGGCAGCCGTATCCGAAGCCGCTGGCGCGCACGCGCGAGTACGTCGAGATCGTGCGCAAGGTGCTGGCCCGCGAGGAACCGGTGACCCTCGACGGGCAGTTCTTCCAGCTGCCGCTCAAGGGCGGGACCGGACTGGGCAAACCGCTCAAGCCGACCGTGCACCCGCTGCGCGCCGACCTGCCGATCTACCTCGCCGCCGAAGGCCCGAAGAACGTCGCGCTGGCCGCGGAGATCTGCGACGGCTGGCTGCCGCTGTTCTTCTCGCCCAAGTCCGACGGCTTCTACCGGGCCGCGCTGGAGGAGGGCTTCGCCCGCCCGGGCGCGCGGCGGAGCGGCCTGGACGGGTTCGAGGTCGCCGCGTCGGTGCCGGTGATCGTGCACGACGACGTCGAGGAGGCGGCGAGCTTCATCAAGCCGGCGCTGGCGCTGTACATCGGTGGGATGGGCGCGAAGAGCGTGAACTTCCACCACGACGTGTTCGCCCGGCTCGGCTACGCGGACGTGGCGGACAAGGTGCAGGAGCTGTACCTGGCGGGGCGGAAGGAAGAAGCGGTCAAGGCGATCCCGACTTCGCTGGTCGAGGACACTTCGCTGATCGGCCCCGCGGAGAAGATCCGCGAAGAGCTGGCGGCGTGGGAAGCGACGGTGGTGACGACGCTGCTGCTGCGCGGGGACGCCGGGTCGCTGGCGAAGGCGGCGAAAGCGCTGTCCTGACGAGAGAAGGTCGTGAGCGGCGAGGCCGGTCAGAACCGGCGTCGCCGCTCACGAGGCGGTAGTCGGCCCGGTACGGCCAGTGCATCACGACGGTGGCACGATTCCTCCCGACCACTACCCGGAACCGGCGAAGATCCATTAGGCATGCGTTCGTCGTTCCGCCTTGGAGGAGGACCTTTGGCGTCGCTGTCCCGCCGCACGAGATTCCGCTACTCGCTCGGCTCCTTCGTCACCGGCGGGTTCGGCACGGTGCCCGGGCTGCTCCTGCTCCCGTACCTGACCGACACCATGGCGGTGCCCGCCGCGGCGGCCGGGATCATCGTGTTCGTGCCCAAGGCGTGGGACGTGGTCTTCAACCCGGTCGCCGGGCGGCTGTCGGACGCCGACCTCGCGCGCACCGGCAGCAGGCGGCGCTTCCTGCTGCGCGGTGGGATCGGCGTCGCGATCCTGTTCTTCGCCTTGTTCGCGCATCCCGGCTTCGGCACGCCGGTGTGGGACGCGACGTACGTCGTCGTGATGTTCTTCCTGTGCGCCACCGCGTACGCGTTCTTCCAGGTGCCGTTCAACGCGCTCCCGGCCGAGCTGACCGATTCCGCCGAGGAACGCACGAAGCTCACCAGCGTCCGGATCGGCGTGCTGGCGGTCGCGGTGCTGGTGTCCGGCGGCGGCGCCCCGGCGATCACCGACCTGCTGCCCGGCGTGGCGGGCTACCGGGTGATGGGCCTGGTGATGGCGGTGATCATCCTGGCCGCCACGCTCGGCGTCTACTTCGGCCTGAAGGGCGCGCCGGTCGGCTCGCTGCGGCCCAACACGGTGCGGCTCAAGGAATTGGCGCGCACCATCGCGCAGTGGCGTTCGTTCCGGTGGCTGATGGGCGTCTACTTCATCCAGGCGCTCGGCATCGGCACCGTGCTGGCCGCGATCCCGTACTTCGCGCAGCACGTCCTCGGCGACCCGAGCTACCGCACCTACCTGTTCGTCGGCTTCGTCGGGCCCGCGCTCGTCACCATGCCGCTGTGGCCGCGGGTAGGCGCGCGCTGGGGCAAGCTCGCCGGCTTCCGGATCGCCACCACGTCGTTCTTCGTCGGCCTGGTGGCGATGTACTTCGCCGACCGGCTTCCGTTCGCCGCGACGCTGGTGTTCGTCGCGCTCGCCGGCGTCGGCTACGCGGGCATTTCGGTGTTCCCGCTGGCGATTCTCCCGGACCTGATCAGCGCCGAGGAGGAGCGGACCGGCGAGACCCGTGCGGGCGTGACGGCCGGCGTGTGGACCGCGTCCGAAACGCTCGGGCTCGCGCTCGGGCCGGGACTGTTCGGGCTCGTGCTGCAGGGCGGGAGCTACGTGTCGAGCACCGGCACGACCGCCGTCCCGCAGCCGCATTCGGCGATCACCGCCATCGTGATCGGCGCGTCGGTGCTGCCCGCGGTGCTGATCGCGCTCGGCATCCCGCTGCTGCGCCGTTCGGTCCTGGAGAAGCAGGCGTGAACGACGTACTGGCGCGGCTGCGCGAACTCCGCTCCGGCGACCTGCCGACGCACGGCGGGCGCACGCTCGCCTACGTGTACGACAGCGGACTGTCCGAAGTGGACGAAATCGCCGCCGCCGCGCACGCGCTGGCCAGCTCCGCCAACGGACTCGACCCGACCGCGTTCCCCAGCCTGCTGCGGATGGAGAACGACCTGGTCGCCCGCGCGGCCGGACTGCTCGGCGGGACGCCGGAGACGGTCGGCACGGTGACGTCCGGCGGCACCGAATCGTGTCTGCTGGCGGTCCTCGCCGCCCGCGACGCGCGGCCGGACATCGCTGTGCCGTCGATCGTGCTCCCCGAGACCGCGCACGCCGCGTTCCACAAGGCCGCGCATCTGTTCGGCGTGCGGAAGATCGTGGTGCCGGTCGATCCGGAAACCTTCCGCGCGGACCCGGCGGCGATGACCGCGGCCATCGACGACTCCACCGTGCTCGTCGTGGCGAGCGCGCCGTCGTACGCGCACGGCGTCGTCGACCCCATCGAGGAGATCGCCGCCGCCGCTTCGGCACGCGGGGTGCGCATGCACGTGGACGCGTGCATCGGCGGCTGGGTGCTGCCGTACTTCGCGAAGCTGGGCGCGGACTTGCCGCCGTTCGACTTCCGCGTTCCGGGCGTCACCAGCATTTCCGTGGACCTGCACAAATACGCCTACTGCGCCAAGGGTGTCTCGGTCTTGCTGCACGCCTCGGCGGAACTCCGGCGCACTCACTACTTCGCCAGCGCGGCCTGGCCCGGCTACACGATGCTCAACCCGACGCTGCAGAGCACCCGCTCCGGCGGTCCGCTCGCCGCCGCGTGGGCCGTCGTGCACCACCTCGGCGAGGACGGTTATCTCCAACTGGCCTCGCGGACGCGGGAAGCCGTCGGACGGATTCGTGCTGGCGTGGCTTCGATTCCGGGCCTGCACGTGCTGGGCGAGCCGGTGTCGACGCTGGTCGCGTTCACCGGCTCGGACGGCTTCGACCTGTTCACCGTCGCCGACGAGATGAAGGCACGCGGCTGGTACGTCCAGCCGCAGTTCGCGCACGGGACTTCTCCGCTGAACCTGCACCTCACCGTCACCGCCGCGAACCACGGCAGCGAGCCGGAATTCCTCGCCGACCTGGCGGCCTCGGTCGAGGCGGCGCGGACGCAAGGCCCGGTACGGGTCGATCCGGACGTCGCCGCGTTCGTGGCCGCGCTGGATCCGGAAACGCTGACGTCTGAGCAGTTCGGTGGGCTGCTCGCCGCGGCGGGCCTGAGCGGTGGCGGTGGGTTGCCGGGGCGGATGGCTCCGGTCAATGCGCTGCTGGCGGCCGCGCCGGAAGCGTTGCGGGAGCGGCTGCTGGTGGAGTTCCTCGGCGCGCTGTACACGCCGTCCTCGGAGTAGCGCAACCGATCAGCCGGTCGCCCGTCCAGGGATCGTGGGGAGTTCCGAGGAAAATCGAAGACCGGGTTTGGTGCGGGCTGTAGTCGTCTTCGGGTGCGGCTGGCTGCCCTTGGCCGCGGTGAAGTACTTCGCCGTCGGTCTCGGCCGGGCTATTCCGTTGCCCGAGATCCTGTACCTCGGTCCGGCGTGGCTGCTCGCCGCGATCGGGACCGCGGTCAGCGCGCGGATGGCGACGCGCAGGCTGGGCCGACGCGGCGCGGCTGGGTGGGCGGTGGCCACCGCCGCGGTGATCGCGCTGATGGTTTGTGTCAACTGGGTGCTCTTCCATGCCACGACCTGGTACGCGATGCACCGGTCGGAGTACGCCGCCGTGCTGCGCGATGCCGAACACCGCGTGCCGACCGAGCCGTTGCCCGAAGACGTCTTGTCGATCGACACCGGCAACGGCCCGCGGGTGTGGTATATCCGCGTCTGGAAAGGGTTTCTCGCGTGCTCGGCCGGATACGCGCACTGCGACGGTTCCCCGGCGAAGTACATGCCCGGCGTGGCGATCGACTCGCACGACTACCTCGACGACGGCCTGGGCTGCGCCCTCCGTCCCACGGTCGAGGTCGTCGACGGCTGGTGGTGGGTCGAGTAGCGGCCGGACCCGGCACCCGGTCGTGATCCAGACCGGGGCACCGGGTCAGCTGTTCAAGTCCCTCAGCCGCAGGACAAGGCGCGTCCGAGGAGCGGCACCAGGTTCTCCCAGTGCTGCCGCAGCGCGGCGGGATCGAACGTGTCGGTGTCGGCCATGGTGAAGCCGTGGACCGTGCCGGGGTAGATCTCGGACGTGCAACTGACCCCTGCGGCATCGAGTGCGCGGTTGAGTTCGGCGAGAGTTTCCGGCGTCAGATCCGATGCGGCGTGGCCGAAGTGCGCTTCCGCGGTGATCCGGGAGAAGACCTCCGGCCCGGCAGCGCCGACCGGGGCGTGGAATCCGGCGACGGCGGCCACCTGATCCGGATGGGTCGCAGCGGTGCGGACCGCGAGAAGGCCGCCGATGCAATAGCCGGTGACCCCGACCGGTCCGGCGCTGACTTCGGGCTGGGCGGCGAGGAATTCGAGATAAGCGGCGGCGTCGCGAAGGACCAGTTCGGGGGTGTGCGCTTCGATCATGGGCAGCACACGAGCGAAAACCCCGGGACGCTCCTCCGCTCCGATGAACTCCGGAAGTTCGAGCACTGGCGCCGGGCCGTGCCGGTAGAAGTAGTTGGGCACGAGCACGTAATAGCCGTGTCCGGCCAGTTCTTGGGCCATCTCGCGGATTACGGGCCGGATCCCGAAGCCGTCGGCGTACATCAGCACGCCGGGGTGTGGCCCGCCGCCGGCGGGAAACGCGGCGAACGCGTCGGCCTGGCCGTCAGGGGTGGGGATCCGCAAAGTCTTGTCGGGCATGAATTCTCCTGTCGTCGGTTGAGGTGGCTGTCAACACGACGAAGCAGGCGGGGCCCGCGCGGCGCTCAGGAGAGCACCGGGTAGCCGATCCGTGAGTGGCGCGAGGCCGTCCCGGTAGTCATCGCTGATCAACCTAGCCCATCGCGCGGCGCCGGTCGACCCCGCGGCTTGACGTCAAGTCCGCTTGATGTCGAACACTGGCGGTGATCGACACGAGCGCTGGAGGCGGCGATGAGCAAGGCGATGGGGTTCCGCGAACTGGGCGGGCCGGAAGTGCTGCGGCTGGAGGAGGTGGCGGAACCGCGTCCCGGGCCGGGGGAGGTCCGGATCCGGGCGACGGCGGCGGGGGTGCAGGCGTTCGACATCGCGGTGCTCGCGGGGCTCATCCCGGTGCCGGAGCCGGGCGCGTTCACCGTGCCGGGCAACGAGTTCGCCGGAATCGTCGACGAAGTCGGGGAAGGTGTCGCGGGATTCACCGCGGGCGACGAGGTGCTCGGTTTCGGGCGGCTGGGGGCGTATCAGGAACTGGTGGTCGCCGGAGCGGACCAGGTGGTGCCGAAGCCGCCGGAGATGCCGTGGGAGGTCGCGGGCGCGTTCACCGCGGCGGCGCAGACGGCGGAGATCGCGATCGAGCGGATCGACGTCGGTCCCGGCGACACGGTGCTGGTGCACGGCGCGGCAGGCTCCGTCGGGGCGATGGCGGTGCAACTGTCCCGGTTGCGTGGCGCGAAGGTGCTCGGCGTCGCGCGTCCGGCGTGGCACGAGCAGGTGCGGGCACTCGGGGCGATTCCCCTTGCCTACAGCGAGGATTTCGTCGAACGGGTGGCTCCGCACGGCGTCACGGCGGCGATCGACGGGGTCGGCGGCATCGCGCTGGAGTACACATTGGACCTCATCGAGGACCGGTCCCGGATTCTCACTCTGGTCGAGCACGACCGCGCCGACGAGCTGGGCATCAAGCTCACCGTGAACGACCGCTCGGCGGCTCGCCTCGCGCGGTTGGCGGCTCTGTACGCGAAAGGCGAGCTGACGCATCGCATCATGGCGACCTTCCCGCTCGCCGAAGCCGCCGAAGCGATGCGGACCTATCAGGCGGGCAACATCCACGGCAAGATCGCGCTCACCATGGACTGACCTAGTCCTGGTGGAAGTACCGCTTCCCTCGCGACGCGGACGCCAGCGCGGCGACCAGCGCCATCACCGCGGCCGCGACGAACACGGTGACCAGTCCGTCGTGGAACGGCCCGGAAATCAGGGTGGGGAAGAACTCCTTGCCGGTCAGCGCGGCCGAATCGGCGGGGGAGAGCTGGCCGAGCACGCCGGGGCCGACCAGGTGCGCCACCGGGTTGCTGCCCAGGAACGCGGCGAAGAGGGTGCTCACCGGCGGCAGCTGGGCGATGTTCGCGGCGACGTCCGCCGGGACGCCGTGCGCCTGCAGCCCGCCGGTGAGCGTCGCGGGCAGCGACCCGGCCAGCCCGGCGATCATGAGCGAGAAGAACACGCCGATGGACAGCGACGTCCCGGAGTTCTGGAACGTCGAGCGCATGCCGGACGCGACGCCGCGCTGGTGGTCCGGCACGCTGCTCATGATCGCGGAGGTGTTGGGCGCGGAGAACATGCCCTGTCCGATCCCGCTCAGCACGAGCAGCGCCGCGAACGCCGGATAGCTGAAGTCCACCGGCAGCGCGAGCAGGCCGAGGAAGGATCCGGCGACCAGCAGCAGCCCGCCGGTGGAGAAGAGCCGCGCGCCGAAGCGGTCGGAGAGGAATCCGGAGACCGGACCGGCGATCAGGAACCCGGCGGTGAGCGGCAGCAGGTAGATCCCGGCCCACAGCGGGGTCTGCTCGTAGTCGTAGCCGTGCAGCGGAAGCCAGATTCCTTGCAGCCAGATGATGAGCATGAACTGCATCCCGCCGCGCGCGATCGCGGTGAGCAGCGCGGCGAGGTTCCCGGCGGTGAACGCGCGGATGCGGAACAGCGACAGCTGGAACATCGGTGCCGGCACCCTGGTCTCGATCACGCAGAACGCCGCGAGCAGCGCGATCCCGGCGCCGAGCCCGCCGAGCACCCACGGGTTGCCCCAGCCGGTCGCCGCGCCGCCGTAGGGCTGGATGCCGTAGGTGATCGAGGCGAGGATGACCGCGGTGCCGAGCGCGAAGGTCACGTTGCCGCCCCAGTCGATCCGCGACCGCTGCGGCGTGCTGATCTCGCGCAGGCTGCGGATCGACCAGACAGTGCCGAAAATTCCGAACGGCACGCTCACCCAGAACACCGCGCGCCAGTCGAGTTCGGCGAGCAGGCCGCCCGCGACCAGGCCGAGGAACTGCCCGGCCAGCGCGGTGATCTGGTTGACGCCCAAGGCCATTCCGCGCTGTTCGCGCGGGAAGGCGTCGGTGAGGATCGCGGCGGAGTTCGCGGTGAGCATCGCGCCGCCGACGGCCTGCACCACCCGCCAGCCGATCAGCCACAGCGCCCCGCCGCCCGCGTGGAACGGGTCGAACGACAGCGCCACCGACGCGGCGCTGAAGATCACGAACCCGATGTTGTACATCCGGACGCGGCCGAACATGTCGCCGAGCCGCCCGAGCGTCACCACCAGGACCGCGGACACCAGCAGGTAGCCGAGGATCATCCACAGCAAGTAGCCGATGTTGGCCGGGGCCAGCGGGTCGAGCCCGATGCCGCGGAAGATCGCCGGCAGCGAGATGATCACGATCGACCCGTCCAGCGCCGACATCAGCACGCCGAGCGTCGTGTTGGAGAGCGCGACCCACTTGTAGCGCCCGCCGTGCCGTGCCTGGGTGTCGATCGTCCGGTCCGCCACAATCGACAGCCTAGACTGATAAACCTAGCCTGTTCAACTCGTGCGAAACGGACGAACCATCCTGGTAGCGACGGACTCCTGGTTGCCGCCCCCGATTGTGCCGACGATGGGGGCGGGACGAAGGAGGATTCGGTGAAGGCTGCTGTGCTCAGGGAATTCGGGCGCCCGTTGTCGGTCGAGGAGGTCGCGGAGCCGGTGCCGGGCACCGGGGAGGTGGTGGTGGACGTCGTCGCGGCGCCGGTGCTGCACTACACCGCCGAGGTGGTCAGCGGCGCCCGGCGGTACGCGCTGGAACTGCCCGCGATCCTGGGCACCGGCGCGGTCGGACGGGTGCGGTCGGTCGGCCCCGACGCGACGAAACTCCGGCCGGGCGATTGGGTCCGCTGCGACCCGACCGTCCGCTCCCGTGACGACGCGGTGACGCCGGACGTCGTCCTGCAAGGCTTGACCGCGCGCGGCGACGGGGGACTGGCTCTGCAGCGCCACTTCCGGAACGGCGGGTTCGCCGAGCAGATCATGGTCCCGACGGAGAACGCGGCCCCGCTGGGCGAGATCGACGAGGCCGACGCGGGCCGGTGGGCCGCGCTCGGGATCTGCCTGGTGCCGTACGGCGGCCTGCTCGACGGCGGATTGCAGCCGGGGGAAACGGTGCTGGTGAGCGGCGCGACAGGCACGTACGGCGGGGCGGCGGTGGCTGTGGCGCTCGCGATGGGCGCGGGTCAGGTGATCGCGCCGGGTCGGAACCGGTCCGCGCTGGCCGATCTGGAACGGCGCTTCGGCCACCGGGTCCGGACAGTCGTGGTGAGCGGCAACGAAGACGAGGACCGCGAGGCCATGCTCTCCGTGGCGGGACCAGTGGATCTGGTGCTGGATCTGCTGCCGCCGTCCGCGTCGGTCACCGCCGTGCGCGCGGCCGCGATGACGGTCCGGGAGTTCGGCCGCGTGGTGCTGATGGGCGGGATCGGGGACGACCTCGCGCTGCCGTACCCGTGGCTGATGCTGAACAGCGTGACGGTGCGGGGCCGGTGGATGTACCCGCGCGACGCAGTGCCGAAGCTGATCGCGCTGGCCCGGTGCGGACTGCTGGACTTGACGCAGTTCTCGGTGGACGAGTTCGCGCTGTCCGCGGTCGGCGAGGCGGTGGAGCACGCGGCTGCGGTGGGTGGCCGGTTCCGGCTCACGGTGGTGCGGCCGTGAGCCGGAACTGTCCTTGGTGGACGTGGACCGGTTCCCATTCGGGGAACGGGTCGTCGGTGGCGGGGGCTTCGGAGAGGCAGGTTTCGAGCGCGTCGAGGAGCGCGGCGTGCTCGAGCCCGACGCCGATGAACACCAGTTCCTGCCGGGGCCCGTCGGCGACGCCTTGCGGTTCGAACCGTGCGACGCTGCCTGCCTGTGACCACAGCCCGAGCGTGCCCGGCCGGGGTGCTGAGGCGGTGGAGCACGCGGCTGCGGTAGGTGGCCGGTTCCGGCTCACGGTGGTGCGGCCGTGAGCCGGAACTGTCCTTGGTGGACGTGGACCGGTTCCCATTCGGGGAACGGGTCGTCGGTGGCGGGGGCTTCGGAGAGGCAGGTTTCGAGCGCGTCGAGGAGCGCGGCGTGCTCGAGCCCGACGCCGATGAACACCAGTTCCTGCCGGGGCCCGTCGGCGACGCCTTGCGGTTCGAACCGTGCGACGCTGCCTGCCTGTGACCACAGCCCGAGCGTGCCCGGCCGAGTGCTGAGGCTGAAGAATCCCTTCGACCGCAGCACCGTGCCGAACTCGCCGGAGTCCAGTCGCGAGGTCACGAACTCCCACAACCGCACCGGGTCGAACGCGCGCGCGGAGCGGAACACGACGCTGGAAATGCCGTACTCCTCGGTCTCCGGCACGTGATCGCCGTTCAGTTCCGCCACCCAGCCCGGCGCTTCCTGCGCGCGTTCGGCGTCGTACCGGCCGGTGCCGAAGACCCGCTCCAGCGGCACCCGGCCGAACTCGGCGGACACGACGTCGGCGGCCGGGTTGAGGCGGCGCAGGGAGGCGAGCAGCCGGTCCCGTTCGGCCGGGGTGACGAGGTCGGTTTTGTTCAGCAGCAGCACATCGGCGAACTCCACCTGGTCCATCAGCAGGTCGCTGACCGTCCGCTCGTCGCCCTCGTACTGGTCCAGCCTCCGCTCGGCCAGGCTGTCCCCGCGCGCCAGTTCGCGCGCGAAGTTCGCCGCGTCCACCACGGTGACCATCGTGTCCAGCCGCGCCGACGACAGCACCGGGGAACCGTCGTCGGCGGGGAAGGAGAACGTCGCCGCGACCGGCATCGGCTCGGAGATGCCGCTCGACTCGATGAGCAGGTGGTCGAACCGGCCGTCCTCGCACAGCCGGGCGACCTCGTCGAGCAGATCCTCGCGCAGGGTGCAGCAAATGCACCCGTTGGTCATCTCGACCAGCCGCTCCTCGGTCCGCGACACGCTGTCCCGCACGAGCGCGGCGTCGATGTTGACCTCGCTCATGTCGTTCACGATCACCGCGACGCGCAGGCCCTCGCGGTTGGCGAGGATCCGGTTGAGCAGCGTGGTTTTCCCGGCGCCGAGGAATCCGGAAAGGACAGTGACCGGGACGCTCACCGCTCGAGCCGCTGGAAGTGCTTGATCAGCTTGCGCGGCACCAGTTTCCGCTCGCCGTCCACGACGATCGGCACCAGGTCCGGCGCCGCCGCCTTCCACTGCGAGCGCCGCGACCGGGTGTTGCTGCGCGACATTTTCCGCTTCGGGACGGCCATCAGCGCGCACCCCCGGCGCGGCGCTGCCCGTACCGGCGGTGGAACTTCTCGACCTGGCCCGCCGAGTCGAGGATCCGCTGGGTGCCAGTCCAGAACGGATGCGACCACGAGCTGATGTCCACCACCACCAGCGGATAGGTGTTCCCGTCGGACCATTCGATGGTCCGTTCGGAGGTGGCGGTGGAGCGGGTCAGGAACGCGTCGCCGGTCGACGAGTCCTTGAAGACCACCGGGTGGTAGTCGGGGTGGATGCCGGGTTTCACAGGGTTTCGTCCTTCTGGTTGGCGGCGTTCGCGTGCCGGTCGGGTTCTTCGGTTTCTTCGCAGGGGTCCTCGTGCCAGTCCCCGAACGGATCGGGGTAGGCGCGCCAGGCCGCTTCGCCTTCGGCGAGTTCGGCGTCGGTGAGCAAGGCGGCTTGCAACGCGCTCTCGATCTCCGCGGGAGCGGCTTGGTCGGTGACGATCACCAGCTCCTGCGCGCGGTCGCCGTGCACCGGGTCCCAGCGCAGCGAGGCGAGCGTGCGGCGTTCGGGGGAGACGTCGGCCCAGTCCGGTCCGTCCGGCGAGGCGAGCCACGGGCCGGCGTGCCCGATGCCGAGCCCGCCGCCCGCCGATTCGATCCAGAACGCGACGTCCGGCTGACTCGCCACCCAGGCCCGGCCACGAGTGCGGACCACGCCGTCGAGCAGCAGGTCGATCGCCTCGTGCAGCCGCTCCGGATGGAACGGGCGCTGCGCGGTGAACCGCAGCAGTTCGATGCCGCAGTCCGGGTGCAGTGGCGGAGCGCCGCGCAGCAACGCGCCGTGCAGGTCGGTGACCTCGCCGCGGCGGGCGTCGGCCGGGATCGCGGCGAACAGCCCGGCGGCGTCGGTGCGGGCCAGCTCGACGCGCGGGACGGACGGCGCGACCCGGTCCAGCACCGCGGCGGATTTGGCCGCGCACCACGCGTCCGGCGCGGCTCCGGCGAGCACGAGCACGTCCGCGGATTCCACTTGGGACAGTGCGACCTGCGCGACCGTCCGCTCGTCTTCGGGGCTGCCCTGCAGGCCGCGCTCGGCGAGCAGGTCGTCGCCGGTGACGTCGGCGAGCCAGGTCGCGCAGTCCAGCACGGTGAACACCGCTTCGAGTTCGACGTCGTCGCTCACCGGGCGGTCGCCGACCAGCACGTTGCGGATCGCCCAGCTCACCGGCTCCGGCTCCATCGCCTCGTCCAGCCGCACCACGATGCGGTCGACCTGCGGCATCCGGGCCAGCCGGCGCAGCAGCGGCAGCAGGTCCTCGCGCAGCGTGCAGTTGACGCAGCCGTGCGCGAGTTCGAGCGGGGTCAGCTCGTCGCGCCCGCGCAGCAGGATCCGGCGGCGGACGACGCCGGAACCGATGTCGCGCAGGTCGTGGTGGACGACGGCGGTGCCGGGGCTCGCGCGGAGCAGGAGCGCGGCGAGGTCGCCGGTGCGGGCGATCCCGCTGCAGAGCACGAGCGGGACACGCGGACGTTGGGGCACTGGATCTCCAGACGACGGGGCGGGGTACGGTGACGAGCGTAGTTGAACATGAATGTCACTATCAACTTGGGAGGGTCCGTGTCAGCCGTGTGCCAGGTCACCGGCCGCAAGCCGGGCTACGGCAAGCAGGTCTCGCATTCGCACCGCCGCACGTCGCGCCGGTGGGAGCCGAACCTGCAGACGCGCCGCTACTACGTGCCGAGCCTCGGCCGCACCGTGCGGCTCAAGGTGTCGGCGAAGGGCATGAAGACGATCGACAAACGCGGCATCGACGCCGTGGTCGCCGATCTCGTCGCGAAGGGAGCGAAGTTCTAGATGGCGAAAAGCACCGACATCCGGCCGATCGTCAAACTGCGGTCGACCGCGGGCACCGGCTACACGTATGTCACCAAGAAGAACCGCCGCAACAATCCGGACCGGATGGTGTTGCGGAAATACGACCCGGTGGCGCGCAAGCACGTCGAATTCAAGGAAGAACGCTGATGGCGAAGAAGTCGAAGATCGCGAAGAACGAGCAGCGGAAGGTGATCGCCGCGCGGTATGTGGAACGCCGGCGCGCGCTCAAGGCGGTGATCGCGTCGCCGTCCGCCTCGGCCGACGAGAAGGCGGACGCAGTGGTTGCGCTGCAACGGATGCCGCGCGACGCGAGCCGCACGCGGATTCGCAACCGCGACGCCGCCGACGGCCGCCCGCGCGGATACCTGCGGAAATTCGGGCTGTCCCGGGTGCGCATGCGGCAGATGGCGCACAACGGGGAACTGCCCGGCGTCTCGAAGTCGAGCTGGTGATCGCCGTGCCCAAACCGGACCGCACGCCGCGCCGCCGCCCGAATCCCTTCCATACGGCCGGAATCACCCAGGTCGATTGGAAAGACGTCGACCTGCTGCGGAAATTCATCTCCGACCGCGGCAAGATCCGGGCCCGCCGGGTCACCGGATTGACGCCGCAGCAACAGAAACAGGTGGCCACCGCGATCAAGAACGCACGGGAGATGGCGCTCCTGCCGTACCCGACGGCGGCGCGGAGCTGAAAAAACCGGATGCGGGCAGCGGGCCGGGCGCGGGACGATAACGGCACGAAACGGGCGTCGCACGTGGATGTCCTGAAACCGGAAAGGTCCGCGTTGTGCACGCCCAGCTCACGGTCACGCCTGCCCAGCTGCCCGACATCCTGCTCACGACCGCCGTCGTCCGGCCGGTCTTCCTCTGGGGCGCGCCCGGAATCGGGAAGTCGTCGCTGGTCCGGGAATTCGCGGCGGCGCTCGGCCTCGAATGCGTGTCGCTGCTCGGCACCCAGCTCGCGCCCGAGGACCTGATCGGCGTCCCGCAGATCGCCGACGGCCGCAGCCGGTTCTGCCCGCCGGAGCAGATCGCCCGCGACGAGCCGTACTGCCTGTTCCTGGACGAGCTCAACGCCGCGTCGCCGGACGTGCAGAAGGCGTTCTATTCGCTGATCCTCGACCGCCGGATCGGCTCCTACGAGCTGCCGCCCGGTTCGGTGGTGATCGGCGCCGGGAACCGCGCCACCGACCAGGCGCTCGCCCGGCCGATGGCCTCGGCGCTGGTGAACCGCCTGGTCCACCTCCACCTGCGCGCGTCGGCGGGCGACTGGCTCGCCTGGGCGGCGGGCAACGACATCCACCCGGCGGTGGTCGAGTACCTGACCCAGCGCCCGGACCACCTGTGGAGCCAGCCGCCGAAGACCGAGGAACCGTTCTCCACGCCGCGGTCCTGGCACATGCTGTCCGACCTGCTGCACTCGGCGGGCGATCCGCTCGACGACGAGACCGTCGGGCTGCTCGCGTACGCCACGCTCACCCCGCAGCACGCCGGAGCGTTTCGGTCGTACCTCAAGGTCGCGCGGCACGCCTACGACCTGGAAGCCATCCTCAAGGGCGACGCGCGCTGGCCCGCCGAGCCGGACGAGCGCGACCTGCTCTACTTCCTCGCCGAGACGTTCCGCGTCCGGCTTGCCCGCGACCTGCCCGCGGACAAGCGGCACGCGTCGGCGGCGGTGCGCCAGTTCGCGTTCCGCGCGAAGAGCCTGCTGGTGGAACTGGCGGAGATCTCGCTGGAGATGGCGCAGCTGGTGATCGCGGACGACGAGGCGGGCAACCCGCGCCTGCCGTCGTGGTTCCTGGTCGAGGCCGCGCGCGATTTGCCGCGGCTGGTGGCGGCTCGGGCATGAGCAGTGTCCGTTCCGACGCCCGCCTCCGGGAACGCCGCAACAAAGCGATCGACGCGGGCTGGGCACTGGTCCGCGCGAACACCGTGCTGAAGCGGCTCGCGGAGCGCGCGAGCCTGGACCGCGTCAGCCTGACCGGCTCCGAGGCCTGGGCTGTCGTCGCCGACACGGGACTGATCACCGCGAACCGTGCCCGCGACGCCGATCCCGCCGAGTGGGCGTGGGTGTTCGCGCATCTGCTGCTGCACCTCGGCCTCGGCCATCTGGACGAGGAACAGCTCGCCGAGGCGGACGCGATCACCGCTGACCGAGCCGTCGACGCGAGCTACAGCGCGGCGTGTTGCGTTGCGGTGCACCGATTCGCGGAGGCAGTGCGGGTCGGGACGCCGCTCACGCTCCTGCCCGAACTTCCCGGCACGGACGAGCTTTCCCTTGCCCGCTCTTGGCGCGACACCGGCGTCCCGGAGGTCTTCCGTGCGCTCGGCACCGGCGGCGACCGGCCGTGCCTCGCGCTCGCGGAGCCGCCGAGCCGCTGGCACGTCCAGTACCACGGCAAGTCCGCGCCGTGGACCGAGCGGTTCGCGCAGGGCCTGATCGCCTCGGCCACCGAGGCGATGGAGCGGGCCGCCGACGCGCGCGGCCAGACCCGGCACCGGCGGACCCTGGGGGAGTGGGACCGCGCGCTGGGCTGGTTCGCGTCGTCGTTCCCGCTGCTGGGCGCGGTGGCCGCCGGGTTCACGCTGATCGCCGATCCGGAGGTGGTCCGCGCCTGGGACATCTCGGTCGCGGCGGTCGACGCCGAACACGGCGAGATCTACGTCAACCCGCACGCCGCGCTGACCGCCGAGGAATGGCGGTTCGTGCTCGCGCACGAGATGCTGCACGCCGCGCTCCGGCACGACCGCCGCGCGCTCGGCCGCGACCCGTACCTGTGGAACGTCGCCTGCGACTACGTGATCAACGGCTGGCTGGTCGTCCTCGGCGTCGGCGAGCTGCCCGGCGACGGGCTGCACGATCCGCAGCTCGCCGGGCTGTCCGCGGAATCGGTATACGACACGCTGACCACCGACCTGCGCCGCGCCCGCAAACTGCGCACGCTGGGCGGCCGCGAGGCAGGCGACGTCCTCGGCGACTGGCTGTCCGAACCGGACGCCGCCGCCCGCCGCTCGTCGCGCCGCGCGGAACCCAAGCCGCTGCCGTGGCGCGAGGGCGACCGGGCCGGCGGCGTCGACCTGGACGAGTTCTATCGCCGCGCGCTCGGCCAGGGCCTGGTCTATCACCACGCGCAGGGCCGCGGCCTGCTGCCGCTCGGGCTGGAACAGGAGATCCGCGCTCTGGACCACCCGCCGCTGCCGTGGGACGCGCAACTGGCCCGGTGGTTCGACGAGCACGTCCGGGCCGAGCAGCTGGTGCGCAGCTACGCGCGGGCGTCGCGCCGTCAGTCGGCGACGCCGGACATCCCGCGCCCGGGCCTGGTCCGTCCGGAACGCATCGACCGCCGCGCGACCTTCGGCGTCGTGCTGGACACGTCCGGGTCGATGAACGCGGAACTACTGGGCAAGGCGCTCGGCGCGATCGCGTCGTACGCGCGGGCCCGCGACGTCCCGGCCGCCCGGGTGGTCTTCTGCGACGCGGCCGCTTACGACGCCGGATACCTTGCGGTGGAAGACATCGCGGGCCGGGTGAAGGTCCGCGGCCGCGGCGGCACCCGGCTGCAGCCCGGGGTCGATCTGCTGCGCCGCGCCCCGGATTTCCCGGCGGACGGCCCGGTGCTGATCATCACCGACGCGCAGTGCGACCACGTGCGGCCGTCGCGGGAGCACGCGTTTCTGGTTCCGCGCGGCGCTCGGCTGCCGTTCGTGCCGCGCGGTCCGGTTTTCCGCGTGGAGTGACGCCCGAAGCGCGGGCGCGACGACGACATGTCCGAATTGCGAACCGCGCCGACGGACTCAGCGGCCTGAGCCACACTCCGGCGTGGCATGACCCACGCTCGCCGTGCGAGACCGCGCCTCGCCCATATGCTTCCGCGCATGGACGACCCGCACTACCTTTCCGGCCTCAACCTGACCGGCCGCCGCGTCGTGGTGTTCGGCGGCGGTTCCGTCGCCCAGCGCCGGCTGCCCCGCCTGATCAGCGCGGGCGCCCGCGTCGAACTGGTGTCGCCGCACACGACGCCGTCGGTGCAGGGGATGGCGGACGCGGGCGAACTGGTGTGGCATCAGCGCCGCTACGCCGAAGGCGACCTGAAGGACGCCTGGTACGCGCTGGCCTGCACGAACGACCCGGAGACCAACGCCGCGATCTGTGCCGAGGCCGAGCGGGAACGCGTCTTCTGCGTCCGCGCCGACGAGGGCGAGTCGGGTTCGGCGGTGACCCCGGCGACCGGGCGGCACGGCGGTCTCCTCTTCGGCGTCCTGTCTGGCGGCGAGCCGCTCCGCTCGGCCGCGGTCCGCGATTCGATGCTGGACGGCCTGCACGCGGGCACCATCGAGGACGGCCGCCAGCCGCATCCGGAAGGCACGCTGCCCGGCGTCGCGCTGGTCGGCGGCGGGCCCGGCGACCCGGACCTGATCACCGTCCGCGCCCGGCGGCTGCTCTCGCGCGCCGACGTCGTGGTCGTCGACCGGCTCGGCCCGCGCGATCTGCTGGACGAGCTCGCGCCGGAGGTCGAGGTCGTCGACGCGGCGAAGATCCCGTACGGCCGCGCGGCGAGCCAGGACGTGATCAACCGGACACTCATCGAGAAGGCCAAGGAAGGCAAGTTCGTCGTCCGGCTCAAGGGCGGCGACCCGTACCTGTTCGGGCGCGGGTTCGAAGAGGTCCAGGCGTGCGCCGAGGCGGGCGTGCCGGTGACCATGGTCCCGGGCATCACCTCGGCGTTCGCGGTGCCCGCGGTGGCCGACGTGCCGGTGACGCACCGCGGGGTCGCGCACGAGGTGGTCGTCGTGTCCGGGCACGTCGCGCCGGGGGACGAGCGGTCGCTGGTGGACTGGTCGCTGCTGGCCCGGATGCGCGGGACGATCGTGCTGATGATGGGCGTCGAACGGCTGCCGAAGTTCGCCGCCGCCCTGCTCGAGGGCGGCCGCCCCGGCGACACGCCGGTCGCGGTGATCGAGGACGGGACGATGCGGACCCAGCGGGTGCTGCGCTCGACGCTCGCCTCGGTGGCCGAGGAAGCGGCGGCCGCGGGAGTCCGCCCGCCGGCGGTGATCGTGTTCGGCCCGGTGGCCGGGCTGGACCGGAATCAGCCCGGATAACGCAGACAGCGGGCCGTCCGCGCGCGAAGATGTCCGGTATGACCTTGCCTGCCCTGCCCGAGGAGTCCTTCCGGCGCGTGCTCTGCGTCGTCGCGCACCCGGACGACATGGAGTACGGCACGTCCGCGGCCGTCGCGCGCTGGACGGCGCGCGGCATCGAGGTCGGCTACCTCCTGCTCACCCGCGGCGAGGCAGGCATGCCGAACCCGCCCGAGGAGACGGCCCGCCTGCGCGTCGCCGAACAGCGCAACGCGTGCGCGGCCGTCGGCGTCGAGCGCCTCACCGTCCTCGAACACCCGGACGGCGTGCTCGTCTACGGCCTCGACCTGCGCCGCGACATCGCCCGCGAGATCCGCCGGTTCAAGCCCGACGTCGTGCTCGGCTGCGGATTCGACGTCGAAACTCCGTACGGCTTCGACCAGGCCGACCACCGCGCCGCCGGGCTCGCGACCCTCGACGCGATCCGCGACGCGGGCAACCGGTGGGTCTTCCCGGAGCAGATCGACGACGAGGGCCTCGCTCCGCATTCGGCGCGCTGGTACCTGGTCCCGGGACTTCCGGGTTCCGGGGCGACCCACGGCGTCGACATCACGGGAGAGCCGGTGCGGCGCGGCGTCGCTTCCCTGGAGGCGCACGCCGCGTACCTGGCCGCGCTTCCGGACCACCCCGCGCCCGCCGACTTCATCCCGCAGTTCACGGCGATGAGCGGCAAGGCGATGGGGGTGGCGCACGCGGTGCTGTTCCGCGCCCACGACCTCCAGGCGCCGCCGGAATTCCCCGAATCCGACCAGGACTGACCGCGGCCGGTCGGAAGTCTGAGGGGAGCCCGGTAGGACGCTGCTTCCGCGGGTCTCCCTTCCTTGCCGGGCGCGGGTCCGGAGGGTGCCGTTCGCGGACGAGCCCTGCCGCCGGAACGCACCCAATGTGGCATTGGGTGCGTCGCACGCACCCAATGCCACATTGGGTGCGCTAGCCCGGCCCCCGCGAGTTCCAAGCCCGCCCGCCCAGCCGACCGCGGTCGAGCCACCAGCGCAGCCGCCCCGCTGTGAAGCCAAAACGCGGTCGCACCCCACCAAGTCCGTGAAGGGCTCCTTGAGGGAATCAGATTCCCTCAAGGAGCCCTTCACGGACCGCGGGGGCCGGGCTCAGGCGGGGTACCGGCGAAACGCGAAGTCCCGGATCGCCGCGCTCAGCCGCTTCGGGTCGAACCGCAGCTCGACCGGGCTGCGGGCCTGGACGAACTCGGCGTTCGGCAGGTCCTCGGCCAGGCTGCCCGCGTCGCCGAACGGATGGATTGGGTCGCCCTCGTGCCCGATCACCAGCGTCGGCGTGGTGATCGTGCCCCGGATCGACTTGGGCGGCGCGACCCGGCCGAACAGCACGCCGTGCAGCAGCGCGGCCATCGGCGCCGGCTCCTGGCTCAGCGTGTCCGTGATGACGTCCACCCACTGGTTCCCGTGCGGCACGAGGTGCGCGGCCAACGCCACCCCGCGCACCGTCGCGGGCAGGAAGCGGGCGGCGAACAACAGGGGTGCGAAGGTCAGCAGCCCGGCGATGATCGCGTTGTCCAGCACCGGCATTTCGACCACCAGCCCGCGCACCCGCGACGGCGCGGCCACGGCCACCTCCAGCGCCACGTTCGCGCCCAGCGAGGTGCCGCCGACCACCGCGTCCTCGATCTCCAGATGGTCGAGCAGCGCGACGGCCTGTTCGGCGAACGCGGGCATCGAATAGCGCCACGACTGCGTCGGCCGGTCCGAATCGCCGTGGCCGAGCAGGTCGAGGGTCACCACGCGGAACCCCGCGCGGGCGAGCCGCCTGGCCAGCGGCGCGTGCATCCGGCGGGTGAACATGATCCCGTGCATCAGCACCACGACGCGGTCGCCGCTGCCGTACTCGGTGTAGCACAGGCGCTGGCCCTCGTGCCGGAACGAGCCGGACAGCTCGATCGGCCGGGCCTTGCGGGCCGCCGCGGGTTCCGCCGGCGGGGCGTCGGCGACGGGCACGGGTGCCGGGTCCATACGGGCGCCTCCCTCTCCACCTCGGGTCTCCAGGAAAGCATCCCGCAGCGCCGTTGGCACCGTGTCAACCGGATGGGCTGGGGTCGGGGGGATGAGTCAAGATGATCGGCATGACCGAACCAGTAGCCGCCCTTCCCGAACTCGCCTCGCTCCGCGTCGACCTCGACGGACCGGTCGCCGAGGTGACCCTGCTCGGCCCGGGCAAGGGCAACGCGATGGGCCCCGACTTCTGGCGCGAGCTGCCGCTGGGGTTCGCCGCCCTCGACGCCGACCCGCGCGTGCGCGCCGTCGTGCTGACCGGAAGCGGCAAGCACTTCTCCTACGGCCTCGACCTGCCCGCGATGATGGGCGGCTGGGCCCCGCTGCTGGCGGGCGACGCGCTGGCCGGGCCGCGCACCGAGTTCCACCGCGAGATCCAGCGGCTGCAGCAGGCGGTCAGCTCGATCGCCGAATGCCGCAAACCGGTCGTTGCCGCCGTGTCCGGCTGGTGCATCGGCGGCGGCGTGGACGTCATCACGGCCGCCGACATCCGCCTGGCCAGCGCGGACGCCAAGTTCAGCGTCCGCGAGGTGAAGGTCGCGATCGTCGCCGACATCGGCAGCCTCCAGCGGCTCGCGCCCATCATCGGCGAGGGGCACGTCCGCGAGCTGGCGCTGACCGGCAAGGACGTCGACGCCGCGCGCGCGGAGAAGATCGGCCTGGTCAACGACGTGTACCCGGACCAGGAGACGCTGCTCGCCAAGGCCCGCGAACTGGCCGCGGAGATCGCCGCGAACCCGCCGCTGGTCGTCCAGGGCACCAAGCAGGTGCTGTCCACGAACACCGAACGCCAGGTCGCCGAGGGCCTGCGCTACGTCGCCGCGTGGAACTCCGCCTTCCTGCCGAGCAAGGACCTCCAGGAAGCTGTCCAGGCCTTCCTGGAGCGACGAGCGCCGGACTTCAAGGGCGAGTAAAACAGGCACGGGAAAGCGAGCACGAGGAGTACGACGTGAGCAACGGCGCTGAGGTCACCGGCTACCAGGCATTCCGCGCGGCGCGGGACTATCTGCAGGCCCACCGCTTGGACTACGAAACCGCCTACCGCGAGTTCGCGTGGCCGCAGCTGGACGAGTTCAACTGGGCCACGGACTGGTTCGACGCGATCGCGGCGGACCCGGCGAACGCGCAGCGGTACGCGCTGTGGATCGTGGAAGAGGACGGCACCGAGAACCGCTGGACGTTCCCGGAGATGTCGGCGCGGTCCAACCAGGTCGCGAACTGGCTGCGCGGCCTTGGCGTCGCGCGCGGCGACCGGGTGATCGTCATGCTCGGCAACCAGGGCGAGCTGTGGGAGACCATCCTCGCGGCGATCAAGCTGGGCGCGGTCGTGATCCCGGCGTCGACGCTGCTCGGCCCGGCCGACCTCGTGGACCGGGTGGAGCGGGGCAACGCCAAACACGTGATCGTGCGCGACGTCGACGCGGAGAAGTTCGCCGACGTCGCAGGCGACTACACGCGGATCGCGGTCGGCGAGCCGGTTTCCGGTTGGCACGCCTTCGAAACCGCGTACGCCTCGGCCGCCGAATTCACCCCGGACGGGGTCACCCGCGCCGAGGACCCGCTGCTGCTGTACTTCACCTCGGGCACCACCGCGAAGCCGAAACTCGTGCAGCACACGCACGTTTCCTATCCGGTCGGCCATCTGTCCACAATGTACTGGATCGGGCTGGAACCGGGCGACGTCCACCTCAACATCTCGTCGCCGGGCTGGGCCAAGCACGCGTGGAGCAACTTCTTCGCTCCCTGGAACGCCGAAGCGACGGTGTTCCTGTACAACTACGCGAGGTTCGACGCGGCCGCGCTGATGGCGCAGATGGACCGCTGCGGCATCACCAGCTTCTGCGCGCCGCCGACGGTGTGGCGGATGCTGATCCAGGCCGACCTCAGCGCGCTGCGGACGCCGCCGAAGAAGGTCGTCGGCGCGGGGGAGCCGCTCAACCCCGAGGTGATCGAGCAGGTCGAGAAGGCGTGGGGCGTCACCATCCGGGACGGCTTCGGGCAGACCGAGACCAGCGTCCAGGTCGCGAACACGCCGGGCCAGGACGTCGTGGCCGGGTCCATGGGCCGCCCGCTGCCCGGATTCGCGGTCGCGCTGGTCGACCCGGTCACCGGCGAGCGCGCGACCGAGGGCGAGATCTGCCTGGACCTCGCGCACCGGCCGGTCGGCCTGATGGCGGGCTACGCGGACGACGACGAACGCACCTCGGCGGCCTTCGCGAACGGCTACTACCACACCGGCGACGTCGGCTCGATCGACGAACGCGGCTACATCACCTACGTCGGCCGCACCGACGACGTCTTCAAAGCGTCGGACTACCGGATCTCGCCGTTCGAGCTGGAGAGCGTCCTGCTGGAGCACGAGGCGGTCGCCGAGGCGGCCGTGGTG
The DNA here is from genome assembly GCF_037034185.1 of Amycolatopsis sp. VC5-11. Taxonomy (NCBI): domain Bacteria; kingdom Bacillati; phylum Actinomycetota; class Actinomycetes; order Pseudonocardiales; family Pseudonocardiaceae; genus Amycolatopsis; species Amycolatopsis sp. VC5-11. The sequence continues at coordinate 379,055 of NZ_JBAGKF010000003.1, forward strand.
CCCGCGCCGGACCCGATCCGGCTGGCCGTGCCCAAGGCGTACGTCGTGCTCGCCTCCGGGCGCGAGCCGAACGCCGAGACCGCGCGCGAGATCCTGGCGTACGCGCGGGAGCACCTCGCGCCGTACAAGCGGATCCGGCGGCTGGAGTTCGGGGAGCTGCCGAAGACCATCTCGGGCAAGATCCGCCGGGTCGAACTGCGCGGCCGGGAAGGCGGCGAGCGGCCCGAGGGCGAGTTCCGCGAGGACGACTTCCCGGACCTCAAGTCCTGAGAGCCGCGGTGGCGGTCCCGGTCCTATTCGGCCGGGACCACCGCCGCCAGCACGGTCTGCTCGCCCTTGCTGCACGTGGTGCCGCCCTGCGCGGCGGGCGGGCCCGACACGCACAGCCAGCCGTCGACGGTCGCGTTGACCGGGTTGTTCGAGCCCGCCGCCTGGCGGCCGTTGATCGCCTGGTGGAACTTCTTGACGAGCGCCATCGCGTCCGCGCACGGGATGGCTTTGTTGTCGTAGACGTACAGCGTCATCCCGCTCGCCGCGGTGACGGTGCCGCACGTGCCCGGAGTGGACGGCGACGCCTGCTTTGACGGTTTCGGCGCGGGCGCGGTGCTGCTGGGCGCGGCGGGCGGGCTGCTCGCGCCCGCGGTCTGCGGCAGCGGCGGGGGAGCGTGCGTGCTCGGCGCGGCCGAGGCGACAGCGGAGGGCGCCGACGAGGCGGCTGCCGGTGGCGCTTGATCCCCCGAACAGGCGGTGAGCGCGGGCAAAACCACCACAGCCGCGCACAGCGGCCCGTACACGGTTTTCGACGGGAGCACCGCGATCCTTTCTCCGGGGTCGCGCCCATTCTGGCCCCTCGCGCCCCCGCTGAGCGGCACCGACACACCGGAGCGGCGCCGGTTGAGTCTACTGTGGACGGTTGGTTTCGCTTTCCGGACGGGGAAATCCGCATCGCCGGGACGCATCGTTCGGAGGAATCCGTCCCGGGGCGGTTAACGCTCGGCGGTCCCGCGCCGACGTAGAGGACAGGCGCCCCGCGCGTTCCAGGTCCCCGAAGCCCGACGCCAGAGAGCACGAGTCACCGAGAGCATGAGCACCGAAACCGCCCCCGCAGCCGAGACCGACGCCCCGACCGACCCGCCGACCGAACCCTGCAGCGTGGTGTGGTGCGGCGGCCGCCCCTACGTGCTCGAAGCCGGAGCCGTGCGCCCGCGCTGGGTGGGCACCGACGGCCGCGGCCGCCCCGAAACGCTCAGCAACGCGCAGCTGCAGCGCCGCGGCTGGAGCCACCGCCGGGCGGCCAGCAGGCGACGCTCCCGCTGAATCTTCCGCCGGACGGCGGCCGGAACCGGGGAGGGGTTCCGGCCGCCGTCCGGCGGATCCGCGGTTTTTCCCGGCGCTGCACCGATTCACCCGCTGCGGCGGCTCGGCCGCGGCAGCGATTCACCCGCCGTGCTGGCTCGCCTGCCGCACCTCCTTGCCGCACTGCCTTACCGCGGCGCCGGTTCGCTCACCGTGCCAGCTCGCCCTGCCGCGCCGGACCGGCTGTCGCACCGCCTTGCGCGGCGTTGGCCCGCCCGCCGTGCTGACCTCCCCGCCGCTCCGATTCACCCGCCGCACCGACGGAATCGTTCCAGGGCCGAGCCGAACGGGTCCGGCCGCGCCGATTCGTCGAGCACCCCGCGCCGCGCAGCGAGGTGCGGGTGCGCGGCGGGCGCGCCGCGGCGCGGCTCCCCAAGGCACCGCACCGGCGGCGAGACACACCCCGGCCTCGCACAGCGCCCGTCAGCCGAAGCGAGAAACCCACCGCCACGCATGCCCAACGCCGCGCCAGACCAGGGCACCCCGGGACGTCCCGCGCCCGAAGCCACCCTCAGCACAACCGAACCCCTGCCTTTCACCCGCCAGGACAAACCTCGCGATCCCGTCCGCTCTAGGCTGACCGGCGTGACCACGGTCCCCGACGAGCCCCAGACCGAGCCCTCCCTGTGGCGGCAGGCGCTCAACATCCCCAACCTGCTGTCGCTGCTGCGCCTGGCGGGCGTCCCGGTGTTCCTGTGGCTGCTGCTCGGCCCGAAGGAGGACGGCTGGGCGCTCGCCCTGCTGATCTTCTCCGCGCTCACCGACTGGCTCGACGGCAAGCTCGCCCGCTGGCTCGACCAGATGTCGCGGCTCGGGCAGCTGCTCGACCCCGCCGCGGACCGGCTCTACATCCTCGCCACGCTCGTCGCGTTCCTGATCCGCGACATCATCCCGTGGTGGGTCGTCGTGCCGCTGGTGCTGCGCGAGCTGGTGCTCGGGGTGTGCGTGGTGCTGCTGCGCCGCGGCGGGTTCGCGCCGCCCGAGGTCACCTACATCGGCAAGGGCGCGACCTTCGTTCTCATGTACGCCTTCCCGTTCCTGCTGCTCACGCAGGGCGGCTCGGACGTCGCGGCGGTCGCGCGGCCGATCGCCTACGCGTTCATGGTGTGGGGCGGCGTCCTGTATGTCTGGTCCGGGGCGCTCTACGTCGTGCAGGCGGCTCGCGCGCTGCGCACCCGGTGATGGAAGATTGTCGGCACGAAAGCCAGCACCAGGAAGGGGAGCGGCGTTGACCACTCCGGAAGAACTGCGCTACACCGAGGAGCACGAGTGGGTCGCGACCCGCGAGGGTTCGCTCGTGCGGGTGGGCATCACCGAGTACGCGCAGGACCAGCTCGGCGACGTCGTGTTCGTCGACCTGCCCGAGGTCGGCAAGCAGGTCGGGGCGGGCGACGCGTTCGGCGAGGTCGAGTCCACGAAGAGCGTCTCGGAGCTGTTCGCGCCGGTCGACGGCGAGATCGTGGCGGTCAACTCGGCGGTCGCCGATTCGCCGGAGCTCGTCAACTCCGACCCCTACGGCGAGGGCTGGCTCGTGGAGATCCGGCTCGACGACCCGGCCGGTCTCGAGGCGCTGCTCGAGGCCGAGGCGTACCAGGCCCTCATCAAGGGCTGAGCCGTTCGGCCGGGCCCCGGAGCCTCAAGGGGAGCCCGAGGGTTCCGGGCCGGTCGGGCACGGTACGTTGACAGCTGCACGTTCTTGGTCGATGACAACACTTCATGCGTAGAGGAGAGCTCAGGTGAGCACGAACGACGGGCCCGGCGTTCCCCCGGAGCAGTCTCCGGAGCGGACCTCTGTCTTCCGGGCCGATTTCCTGGCCGACATGGAAGGCCAGCAGGAGTCCGCGCCGGCCGCCGAGGCACCGGTGCAGGGCGTCGACGCCCTTCCGCCGGGTTCCGCCCTCCTGGTCGTGAAGCGCGGGCCCAACGCGGGCTCCCGCTTCCTGCTCGACCGCGACACCACCAGCGCGGGACGGCACCCCGACAGCGACATCTTCCTCGACGATGTCACGGTTTCCCGCCGCCACGCGGAATTCCGGCGCGAGGGCGGGGAGTTCGTCGTGATCGACGTCGGCAGCCTGAACGGCACCTACGTCAACCGCGAGCCGGTCGACCAGGCCGTCCTCGCCGGCGGCGACGAGGTGCAGATCGGCAAGTTCCGCCTGGTCTTCCTGACCGGCCCGGGGCACGGGGGCCAGGGGGCGCAGTGACGGCGGCCGGGCAGCCCGGTCGTCAGGAGGCCCGGCGGGACGGGTTGAGCATCGGGGCGGTGCTCGCGCAGCTGCGCGGGGACTTCCCCGATGTCACGATTTCCAAGATCCGCTTCCTCGAGGCGGAAGGCCTGGTCCGCCCGGGCCGCACGCCCTCGGGGTACCGGCAGTTCTCGCCGGCGGACGTGGAACGCCTGCGGTACGTGCTGTCCGCGCAGCGCGACCACTACCTCCCGCTCAAGGTCATCAAGGAGCAGCTCGACGCGGCCGACGCGGGCGCGCAGCCGCCCGCGCCGGTCCCGTCGGCTCCGCAGCTGCCGCGGCGGCTCGTGCCGCTCGGCGACGGGAGCGATCCGGCGGGACTGCCCGCGGCGGCGGACTTCGAGACCGGGCCGGACACCCGGCTCACTCAGGAAGACCTGCTGGAGCAGGCGGGCATCGACGACGCGATGCTCGCCGAGCTGTGCCAGTACGGCCTGCTGCGCCCCGGCGCGGCGGGTTTTTTCGGCCCGGAATCGGTCCTGATCGCCCGCACCGTCAAGGCGATGACCGAATTCGGGCTCGAACCGCGGCATCTGCGCGCGTTCCGCGCCGCGGCCGACCGCGAGGTCGGCCTGCTGGAGCAGATCGTGACCCCGGCGTACCGGCATCGTGACGCGGACGCGAAGGCGCGCGCGGACGAGGTCGTGCGCGAGCTGGCCGCGCTGTCGGTCACGCTGCACACGCTGCTCGTCAAAGCCGGCATCCGCGGCGTCGCCGGCGATTGACCCTTATGCCCGAGACGCGTTTTCGTCTCACTTGTCAATGACTGAACCTCAGCGCCGGGATGCCGTACCGTGAGAGACGGTTCGCGAGACCACGAACCGAGAATGTCCGCTGCGAGCGAGCACAGCGCCCGGATGACGGGTAGCGTCGGAGACAACGGTCGTCAGCCGTCGCCAGCGCTGCGGCCCGTGTGCACGAGAGGGAGGCGAAGCCCGATGAGCGAGATGCGCGTCGTCGGAGTGCGGGTCGAACTGCCCGCGAATCAGCCGATCTTGTTGCTGCGGGAGACCGAGGGCGAGCGGTACCTGCCGATCTGGATCGGCTCGGTCGAAGCCACCGCGATCGCCCTGGAACAGCAAGGCGTGCGGCCCGCCCGGCCGCTCACCCACGATCTGCTCAAAGAGGTCATCGGCGCGCTCGGCCGCGAGCTCGAGCAGGTCGTGATCACCGACCTCAAAGAAGGCACGTTCTTCGCCGAGCTGGTCTTCGACGGCGACATCCGGGTCTCGGCCCGCCCGAGCGATTCGGTCGCGCTGGCGCTGCGGATCGGCGTCCCGATCCACGCGGTCGACGCGGTGCTCGAGGAAGCCGGCCTGATCATCCCGGACGAGCAGGAGGACGAGGTCGAGAAGTTCCGCGAGTTCCTCGACTCCGTGTCCCCGGAAGACTTCCGCGGCGCCGACACCTGATCGCCCCTGCCCGGCGGTCTCCCGCCGGGCACGAGCTCACCGCGCGGTCGCGCGGGCGAACAGGTCCGCCAGTTCCCGGCCGTACCGGTCCAGGTCCACGGACGGATCGGCGGCGTAGGCGGCCGCGACCCCGTCGACGGCCTGCGCGATCGACAGCGCCACGATCTCCGGCGAGATGTCGCCGAACGCCCCCTCCTTGCGGCCCTGTTCCAGCTGCCGTTGCAGCGCGCCGGTGCGCAGCTGCCCGACCATGACGCCGGTCATCGCCCAGCCGTCGCGGTCGTCGGCGTGCGCGGCCATCTCGACCAGCACCCGCTCGCATTGCGGGTAGTCGCGCAGGAACGCGACCGAAGTCTCGATGTACGCGCGCAGGTTCCCCGGCCGGTCCGCCGGGTCGACGCCTTCGCTGCGCTCGCGCAGGTATTCCGATTTGGTCTCGGACACCGTGCTCAGCACCGCCTGCATGAGGCCGGCCTTGTTGGTGAAGTGGTACGAGATCAGCCGGGTGCTGCTGAGCCCGGCCCGTTCCTTGATGCGCGCGAAGGTGGTGCGCGCGTACCCGTGGTCGGCGATCGTGGCGATGGTCGCGCCGATGATCTGGGCCCGGGTGGTGGCCTCGGTGACGCTCAGGCCGAGTTCGGCTTGCGTGTCGATGTTTACTTGCATGAGTAATAAGTTACTCAGCCGAGTAAAAAAGGTCAATCCCGTACGGCGAACGGGCCAAAGCCTCGACACGGCCTCGAGGTCCGCCGCGCGTCGCGTTGACCGGCTCGCGGCGCAGCCTTACCGTCAAAGGCGGTAAATCGCCACGATGTGATTCGCCGACCCGGCGCGCTCGTGGCAGTTTTCCCCGGCCGATCCCGATCCTGGGCTCGACCGGCCTGTCGAACGCCCCGCCGCGAGGCCGGGCGAGGGGAGGCTTGCGGTGGTCGAGGCTGGTCGTCCGGAGATACCTGCCGGACCTGTCGCCGACGGCGAGCAGGGCGAGCTGTTCCCCGACGCCTCGCTGCCCGACGAGCTGGTCGGCTACCGCGGTCCCGCGGCCTGCCAGATCGCCGGGATCACCTACCGCCAGCTGGACTACTGGGCGCGCACGAAGCTGGTCGCGCCCAGCATCCGGACGGCGCACGGTTCGGGGTCGCAGCGGCTGTACTCGTTCAAGGACATCCTGGTCCTGAAGGTCGTGAAGCGCCTGCTGGACACCGGGGTCTCGCTGCAGAACATCCGCGTCGCGGTCGACCATCTGCGCGTGCGCGGGGTGCGCGACCTGGCGAAGGTCACGCTGTTCTCCGACGGCACCACGGTGTACGAATGCACGTCGCCGGAGGAGATCGTGGATCTGCTCCAGGGCGGCCAGGGCGTGTTCGGCATCGCGGTCAGCGGGGCGATGCAGGAGATCAGCGGCACCATCCACGAGTTCCCGGCCGAGCGCGCCGACGGCGGACTGGTCGAGGCCGTCGTGCCGGACGAGCTGACCCAGCGCCGCAACGCCCGCCGCACGGGCTGATCTTCGTCCGCGCTAGACTGGGCGCGCGGTCGACGAACCCGCGCGGGAGAGACCGAACCGGCATCCCCGGTCCGGCGCCGAAGGAGCAAGTCCTCCCCGGAACCTCTCAGGCACCCTGGACCGCGCGGACGAGACGCCTCTGGAAAGCGCATCGGCAGGAGACCACCAGCCGGTGCCGCCGACGGTGCAAACCCGGCTATCCACGCGGGTGAAACTCTCAGGCGCCCCGCGGGGTACGGACAGAGTGGGGAGGGCCACGCCTGTTTCGCGGCGTGGCGGCTTGGCCGGGTGAGGTTCAGACCTCCCGGGTGGTCTGAACCTCGTGCCTGTGGTCAAGACCACATCCCCGGCGTTTCCGGCGGCTCAGCCCGGAATCTTGTCCAGGAAGCCGTGCACCTTGGCGATCCGGCCGTCGGCGATCTCCACGACGTCGAACCCGATCGCGATCGGCTCAGCGGCGCCGGGAGCGCACAGGTGCCACTGGAACCGCGCGAGATCGTGGTGCGCGTCCGGCTCCGCGGGCAGGCTGAAGACGAGTCCGGCGAACTGCGCCTGCGCGCCGCCGATGAATCCGTCGATCTCGTCCTGGCCGGCGACCGCGCCGAGCGGATCGGTGTAGGTCGCGCCCGGCGCGAAGACCTCTGAGACGAGCTGGCGGCGCCGCTGCGGGTCGGTCTCGTTCCAGACGTCGACGTAACGGCGGGCGAGGTCGGCTGCGGTCGGTGCGGTGGTGGTCATGTCGGGGTTCTCCTTGTGTTGTCCCGTTTTCGGTAGGGCCAAGCCTGGCCGACGATCGGCGGCTGGTCGATTACGCGGGAGGTAATCGGCTGGCCGTGCTAAACCGGGGCATGGACTACGGCCGGATGGCGATCGACAGGCAGCTCGGGACATTCCGCGAGCTCGTGACGCGCAACGAGCTGGTGCCGGAAGTGCTGGCACGGGCGGCGAAACTGGCTCTTCCCGGCTGGTACCTGACCGCGGGCTGCCTGTGCCAGACCGTGTGGAACGTGGTGACCGGACGCCCGCCCGCCGAGAGCATCAAGGATTACGACCTGTTCTACTTCGACGACTCGGATCTCAGCTGGGACGCGGAGAACGCGGTCATCGAGGAGGGCGCCCGGAGGTTCGGGGATCTCCCGATCACGGTGGAAATCCGCAACGAGGCGCGGGTGCATCTCTGGTACGAGGACCGCTTCGGCGTCCCGTGCGCGCCGTACCCGTCCACCGAGGCGGCCATCGACTCGTTCCCGTCCACGACGCCCTGTCTGGGGATCCGGTTGGCCGAAGGAGGGGAGTGGCAGGTCTACGCGCCGCACGGGTTCGCGGACATGTTCAATCTCGTCGTCCGGCCCAATCCCGGACACGCGCCGCGGAGCAGTTACGAGGCGAAAGCCCGGCGCTGGCAGGAACAATGGCCGGAGCTGACCGTCCTGCCTTGGCCCGGTTGACGGGGTGCCGGCTCGGGCGTACTTTCGATACGCAACGGGAGCGTATCGAAAAGAGGCATCGTGTCGGAGGAGTTCTCGGTGGGCAGGCCGCGTGATGCCCGAAGGGATGCCGCGATCCACGAGGCGGCCTTGGCGCTGCTGCCCGAAGTCGGCTACGACCAGTTGTCCATCGAGGCGATCGCGGCCCGCGCCGGGGTTGCCAAGACGACGGTTTACCGGCGGTACCGCGACAAGGCGGCGGTCGTCGCGGCGGCAGCGGAGCAGCGGCAAACCTCGGCTCCGCCCGAGGCCGTCTCCGGCGGACTGCGGGAAAACTTGCTGGCCGTCGTGCGATGGCTGGCGCGCGAGATCGCCGAGCAGGAGATCGGGGTGCTGGGCGCGCTGTTCGCGGGGATGCGCAGCGATCCGCGGCTCGCGGACGAGATGCGCCGGATCCTGCACCGGGACCAGGCGGCGATGGCGGATCGGGTGCGGCAGACCGCATCGGCGCCTGGTGCGGCCGAGCTGTTCGCCGAGGTCGCGCCGGGAGTGATCGTGCACCGGATCGTCTTCGCCGGCGAACCGTGCGACGACCGGTTCCTGCGGCATCTCGTGGACGACATCCTGCTGCCATTGCTGAAGGGAGTCCGGAGATGATCGTGATCACGGGGGCGACCGGCGCGCTCAACGGGGCGACTGTGGAGCATCTGCTCAAGCGCGTCCCGGCGGAGGAGATCGGCGTGAGCGTCCGGGATGTCGCCAAGGCGCGACACTTAGCGGACCGGGGCGTACGGGTGCGGCAGGGGTCCTACGAGGATCCCGAGGCACTGCGGAAATCGTTTGAAGGGGCCGAAAAAGTCCTGCTGGTTTCCTCGAACGATCCGCGCGCGGACGGGGTCGGCCTGCATCGTGCCGGCGTCGAGGCGGCGATAGCGGCCGGGGCGCAACGGATTCTGTACACCAGCCATCAGAATTCCCGGATGGACACACCTTTTCCGCCAGGCCCGGAGCACGCGGCGACCGAGCGGATCCTCGCCGGGTCCGGGGTCGCGTGGACCGCGCTGCGCAACGGTTTTTATGCGCACAGCATCGGCTGGCTGCTCGGGAACTGGCGGGAGGACGGGGTGATCGCGGCTCCGGAGGACGGCCCGGTTTCGTGGACCGATCGGGCTGATGTCGCGGAAGCGGCGGCGGTGATTCTGGCCGGGGACAGGAAGTTCGACGGGCCGGTTGCGCTGACCGCGCGGCAGGCGGTGACGTTCGACGACGTGGCCGAGCTCGCGTCGCGGGTCAGCGGGCGTGCGGTGCGGCGCGTGGTAGTAGCGGACGAGGAGTGGGTCGCGGGCGAGCCGGAGGAGGTGGCGCGGATGAAGCTGTCGATGTTCGAGGCCTCCCGGCAAGGCCACTTTGCCGAGACGAGCCCAGTACTGGCCGAGCTTCTCGGCCGCGAACCACGCGGAATCACGCTCTAGCACCGAAAAACTCCCGGCAGAAAGTGCGAAACGTCTCCGCCCGCCGAGTCAGCCGCGCACCCTCCGCGCGGGCCAGCACGACCGGAGTCGTCGGGACTCGCTCGCGCAGCGGACGTACCGCGAATGGCGTGCCCTCGACGGAAAGTTCCAGCGGCGGTCGCTGCACCGAGAGGGTGTAGCCGAGTCCTCGAGCCACTAACGCGCGAGCGAGTTCGAAGCTCGTCGTGCGGTGTGCGACCGGCATCGGCAGGCCGACCGCGGCGAAGACGTCCCGGAAATAGCGTTCCGACGGCGGTACGTCCAGCAGGATGAACGGCTCGTCGGCCAAGGCGCGCAACGAAACCGTCTTCCGGCGCGCCAAGGGATGCGCCGACGGGAGGAGCACGCTCGGCGGCTGGTCGTAAAGCTGGTCCACTGCGATGCCCGGCACGAGATCCTGCCGGTACAGCACGGCGAGGTCGCAGCGGCCTTCCCGCAGGAGATGCTGCAGGTCCGGCAGGGTTCCTTCGACGAAGGAGACGTCGACTTCCGGGTGCTGGGTGCGGAAAGTCGCCAGCGCGGCGGGGACGTGGAGTGGCGCGAGAGGGGTGTAGCAGCCGAAATTCAGGCGTCCGGCGAGGTCTTGGCCGTAGTCGCGGGCGGTGGTGCCGAGTTCCGCCACCGAGGTGAGCACCGCGCGGGCCTCGCCGACGACCTGGCGGCCGGCGTCGGTCAGCGCGGTCGTGCGGCCGGGGCCGCGGAGGATGAGCTGGACGCCCAAAGTCCGTTCCAGCGAAGCGATCGCCAGCGACACCGCCGACTGCGACACGTGGCAGCTGTCCGCGGCCGCGGTGAGGCCGCCGGTGTCCGCGACCGCGACCAGGTACTCGAGCTGGCGCAACGAGGGAGACATCAGTTCAGCTTATGTCCTTCACCAGAAATGTGAACTGGACCGATGACCGCCGACGCGGCAGGGTCGGGGCATGACCCGGCACCAGCACCCGTTCGTCCCGTACGCGCCGCCGCGGCTGTCCCCGGAGGAGAGCCTCGCGCGCGGGCAGGAGCTGTACCGGCTGCTCGACCGCCGCCGGTCGGTCCGCTGGTTCTCCCCGGACCCGGTGCCGCTCGAAGCGATCGAGACCGCGGTGCGGATCGCGAACACCGCGCCGAGCGGGGCGCACCACCAGCCGTGGACGTTCGTCGCGACGGCCGACCCGGACGTCAAGCGCGCGGTGCGCGAGGCGGCGGAGGTCGAGGAGCGGAAGTTCTACCGCGAACGCAACGCGCCGGACTGGCACGCGGCGCTCGCCCGGCTCGAAACGGACGAGCACAAGGAATTCCTCGAGGTCGCGCCGTGGCTGGTGGTCGCGTTCGCGCAGAAGAGCACCCCGCTGCCGGACGGTTCGCTGCGGAAGAACTACTACGTCAACGAGAGCGTCGGGATCGCGTGCGGCATGTTCATCACGGCGCTGCACACGATGGGGCTGGCGACGTTGACGCACACGCCGAATCCGATGGGTTTCCTCAACGAGGTTTTCGAGCGGCCGGTGACTGAGCGGCCGTACATCTTGTTCCCGGTGGGTTATCCGGCACCGGATTGCGAGGTGCCGGATCTGGACCGCAAGCCGCTGGCGGAGGCGTTGGTGGTGCACGCGCCGTTACCTCAGGGGTAATGGTCTCCCGGCGCGCGACCCCGTAGCTTCGGACGCGTGACGACCACGGTGAAGGCCCCGATCGGCGAACTGCTCCGGGAATGGCGCGACCGCCGCCGCATCAGCCAGCTCGATCTCGCGATCTCGGCGGACATCTCGACGCGCCACCTGAGCTTCGTGGAGACCGGCCGGTCCAAGCCGAGCCGCGACATGGTGCTGCGGCTGGGCGAGCATCTCGACATCCCGCTGCGCGAACGCAACCGCCTGCTGCTCGCCGCGGGCTACGCGCCCGCCTACGGCGAGTCCGACATCGGAGCGCCGGAAATGACCGTGATCCGCGAGGCCGTCCGGCGGCTGCTCGCCGGGCATGACCCGTATCCGGCGGCGGTGGTCGACCGCGGCTGGAACCTCGTCGACGCCAACCTCAGCCTCGGCGTGCTCACCGAGGGCATCGCGCCGTCGCTGCTGACCGGTCCGGTGAACGTGCTGCGCGCGACGCTGCACCCGGACGGGATGGCGCCGCGGGTGCTGAACCTGGGGGAATGGCGCGCGCATCTGCTGGGCCGGCTGCGTCGTCAGGTCGAGCAGACCGCGGACGCGGGACTGGCCGAGCTGCTGGAGGAACTGCGCGGGTATCCGTGCGACGACGAGGTCCCCGAGGTGGAGATCCCCGGCCCGGGCGACATTTTCGTGCCGTTGCGCTACCGGCACGGGGATCTGGAGCTGACGTTCTTCAGCACGGTCGCGACCTTCGGGACGCCGCTGGACGTGACGGTCGCCGAGCTGGTGATCGAGTCGTTCTATCCGGCCGACCCGGCGACGGCGGCGTTCCTGCGCGAGCGCGTGACCGGCTGAGCGCCGCTACGATCGGGGCCATGCGGGCGTTCGTGGTGACCGGACCGGGGGAGGCCGGGCCTGCCGAGGTGCCGGAGCCGGAAGCCGGGGTCGGCGAGGTCGTGGTCGACGTGGAGCGGGCCGGGGTGTGCGGCACCGACGTCGAGTTCTTCACCGGCGAAATGCAGTACCTCGCCGAAGGGCACGCCCGGTACCCGATGCGGCTCGGCCACGAATGGTGCGGCACGGTGTCGGCGGTCGGCCGGGGCGTGCATCCGGCGTGGGTCGGCCGCCGCGTCACCGGCGACACGATGCTCGGGTGCGGGGACTGCCGGCGGTGCCGGGGCGGGCATCAGCACGTCTGCGCGGACCGGCAGGAGGTCGGCATCCGCGGCGGCCGGGCGGGTGCGCTCGCCGAACGCCTCGCCGTGCCGGTGCGCTCGCTGCACGAACTGCCGGACACGGTGGATCCCGTCGCGGGCGCGCTGGCCGAACCGGGCGGCAACGCCTTCCGGGCGGCGCGGGCGGCCGCGGGCGAACGGGTGCTGGTCCTCGGCCCGGGGACGATCGGGTTGCTCACCGCGCTGTTCCTCCGAGCCGCGGGAAGCGAGGTCCACCTCGTCGGCGCGACGCTGTGGTCGGTGGAATTCGCGCGCGGCTTGGGTTTTTCCGCCGGGACGAGCGTTCCGGAGCCGCCGTTCGACGCGGTGGTCGACGCGACCGGCGACCCCTCCGCTCCCGCGCTCGCTGCCGAGGTGGTCGAACCCGCGGGCCGGATCGTCTGCATCGGGCTGTCCGGGCGGCCGAGCCTGCTGGACACGCGGATGCTGGCGCTGAAAGACGTCACCGCGATCGGGGTGCTGAGCGGTTCGCCGGGCTTGGCGCAGGCGATCGACGCGTACGCGTCCGGCGAGGTGGATCCGCGGCCGCTGGTGGCGGCGACGGTCGGGTTGGGCGAGGTCGCGGCGGTGCTCGGCGGGGAGCGGCCGGCGGGGGCGCCGAAGATCCACGTCGACCCGCGCCGGTAACCAGGTTGCCCGGCGGGCGCGGAAACGAGAGGGTCGGGACATGAGTGCCGACCTGACTTTCCGCCAGCCGACCGAAAACGACCACGCGCGCGTGCTCGCCGCGCTGGGACCGTGGTGGGGCGGCCTGAAGGGCGAAGCCGGTGCGCAGGAGCGGGCGCTGCTGGTGCCGCGGCTGTACTTCCAGCACTTCACCACGACGAGCCGCCTGGTGGAGCGTCCGGACGGGACGCTGGCGGCCTTCCTGATCGGCTTCGTCTCGCAGACCGACCCCGACACCGCCTACATCCACTTCGTCGGTGTCGACCCGGCGCTGCACGGGCAGGGGATCGGCCGTTCGCTGTACGAGTGGTTCTTCGGGCAGGTGCGGGAATCGGGGGTGCGCAAGGTGAAGTGCATCACCAGCCCGCAGAACACCGCGTCGCGCGCGTACCACGCCCGGCTCGGGTTCGAGGTGTCCGACGTACTCCCGGATTACGACGGGCCGGGCTTGGACCGGGTCGCGTTCACCCGTAGCATCGCGGCCTGACTCCCGGCAGAACGCGGATCCGGCTTCGGGAGCGGGCTGGCCGGGTATGCGTTCGGCATGGGAGGACGAAGACCGGAGGAGCTGGAACCTGGCGAAACGGTGCTGTGGACCGGCCAATCGCCGCCCGAACGGAGAAACCGGTGGCTGCGGCTGGGGTTCCTCGGGTGTGTGCTCGGACTGTTCGTGCTCGGTGCCGCCGGGGGCTGGGACATCGTGTTCCGCGTCGCGGGGATCGCGCTGACCTGCACGCTGCTCGAGCGGTACAGCATGAAGAGGACGCTCACCCGCGGCCGCTACACCGTCACGACCCGGCGGGTCTTGGTCGAAGGCCTGTGGTGGGGGCGGCCGATCTGGCGCACTGAGCGCCTGGCGGATCTCGTGCAGCCTTCGATCACCGACTACCGGGGCGGGCGAGCGGTCGAGTTCGGCGACCGGGAGAAGCGCGAACTCACCGGGCATCGCGCCAGCGGAGCGCTGATCGCCCCGCTGGCGCTGTTCGTGGGCGATGAGGCGAACCAGGTGCTCGAAGTGGTTCGCGCGGCGCAGAAGCGCTGAGCAGGCCGTCGGTTCACCGATCAAGCCGTTGAGCGCGTACGCGAGCTGCCGTCAGGTAGGCGAGAACCGCGTCCGGGCGTGGATGCACCGTAAAGGGGCGCGAGACCGTGGTCACCGGGCTTCGATGACCGTCCGAAACTGTTCGGCAGCCCGCTCGACCTTCTTCTGCGGATCGGCCAGCAGCGAAGCGACCGCCTCGCCGAGTTTGCCTGCCGGGGGCTCGTATTCGAGGGAGATCTCCACGCCGGTGCGGCCGTGGCCCTTGTCGTCGAACCGGACGACGCCGGAGTTGCGCACGTCCGGATCGGCGTCGTCGACCGTGGTCCAGGCGATCTTGCGCGGCGGTGCGTCCTCGACGATCCGGGCCTGCCATTCCACTGTGGACCCCGCGGGTCCGTCGACCTTCCACCGGGTGCGCGTCCCGTCGCCGTCCAGGGCTTCGACCGACTGGACTTCGGAGAAGAGCTCCGGCAGCCGGGTCAGCGGACGCCACCAGTCGTAGCACGCCTGCGCGGGAGCGTTGACCTCGACGTAATGCGCTGCAGCAGCCATGGGCACCTTTCCTCGGAGTTCAGCGAAGTCTTGCCGAACTCCCCGGCTACCCGGCTGATCGGAGGCGCAAACCGCCCGCGGTTACGAGAGTTCCTTGCGGGGCAACGGAACGAGACGGACGTCGAGGGTCCGGTCGAGGCCGAGCAGCCGGAGGGGACGCAGCACGGCGCGGTGGCGCGCCAGCACGGTGAAGGACACCTCCGCGAGGCGAGCCGTGTGGTCGGCCGCCAGCACAACGGACAGCCCGCGGCAGCTGCAGAACGTGACGGCGCCCAGATCGGCGATCACTCCGCCGGGCGACTGGGCGATCGCCGTGACGGTGTGCTCGAAAAACGTGTCAGCGCTTGAAGAATCGAGGTCTCCGGAGACCGCGACGACCGTGCTGTCGTCGGCGGTGCTGACGGTGATGTCCGCGAGGGGCGCTGCGCGGGTGGGCAGCCTCGCCGGGCGAACGGGGTGAGTCATCGGGGGCCTCCTGCGGACCGGCGGAGGCGGACCGGCGCTGGACTGCCTCGCTTGTGCTGGGCGGCCGGCTCCTTGCTGAACCGATGCTGCCACGGTAGCTGCGCCGCGGAATTCCGACAACCAGGCGCCGGGGCCCGGGGGATCCTCGGTTTCGCTGCCTGGTCAGGAGTGCCGGGCGAACGCGTCCTCGCCCGCCCGGACGCGCGCCGGCTCCAGCAGCGAGCGCTGCCGGTCCGCGCGCAGCAGGAGGGCGTCGAAATCCACGTCGGCCAGCCGCTTTCCCAGGTTCGCCGAGTCGCGCAGCGTGGTCCACAGGATCTTCTTGCCCTCGATCCCCATGGCCAGCGCCTCGAGTTCCCAGAACCGGCTCAGCGGCGAGTGCGACGTGATCCTGCCGTTCAGCTTGAACCGTCCCAGCCGCTCGGCCACGATCGCGAGCCCGGCTTTGACCGGATTCGCCCGCACCGGAACTGCCTGCATGATGCCGCGGAAAGTCTCGACGTCCTCCGCGATCGCCGACGCCACCTCGCGCAGCGGCGTCTCGAATTCGGTGCCCTGGTTGGTGCGGGCTGCCCGGCGCGCCAGCTCGCGCCAGGCCAGTCCCATGGCCAGCTGGTCGTTGAGGTAGATCCCGAGCAACGTGTCCATGCGGGCGGGGATACCCGGCCGGGCGGCGGGTAACCGGCGGTCGCGCAGCGGTCCACAGTGGACCGCTCGGCTTCGGCGCGGAACAGGACGTTTCGCCGCGCCGGTGCCGGGTATCAGGGCGGAATGTCTGTGCGAGCTGTGGTGATGGACGAGTTCGGCGGCCCGGACGTCTTGACGCTGCGCGAGGTCGAGCGTCCCGAGCCGGGGCCGGGCGAAATCCTGGTGCGCGTGTTCGCGTCCGGCACGAACCCGGTGGAGGCGAAGATCCGGCAGGGGGTGGCGATACCGGATCTGGAACTGCCCGCGGTGCTGGGCGGCGACGTCTCGGGCGTCGTGGCGGCAGTCGGCCCCGGCGTGACTGACTTCGCCGAGGGCGACGAGGTGTTCTACACCCCGGAAATGGCGTCCCGCCTGGGCAGTTACACCGAACTGAACGTCGTCTCGGCGGCCATCGCGGTGCCCAAACCCCGGGGGCTCAGTCACGTCGAGGCAGCGGCGATCCCGCTCGCCGGCGGGACGGCATGGGAGGCGATCGTCCGCCGGTTGGCGGTCCGGCCGGGGGAGACGGTGCTGGTGCACGCCGGTGCGGGCGGGGTCGGCTCGTTCGCCGTGCAGTTCGCGGTCGCGGCGGGCGCCCGGGTGCTGGCGACGGCGGGCCCGGACAACCAGGATTTGCTGCGTGACCTGGGTGCCGTTCCGATCGACTACCACGAGGCCGACCCGGTCGAAGCGGCGTTCGAGCACACCGGCGGCCAGGGTGCCGGCGCGGTGCTGGACCTCGTCGGCGGGAAGAACGTCGCGAAGAGCTCCGCCGCGGCCCGGGCGTTCGGCCGGATCGCGACGGTGCTGCCGCCGAAGGGCGAGCTGCGCTCCCTCTACCAGCGGAATCAGCAGCTGCACGGGATCCTGCTCACCCGGGAGCGTCGCCGGCTGGAGGAGCTGACGCCGCTGTTCGAGCGCGGCCAGGCCCGTCCCGTCGTCGACCAGGTCCTGCCGCTCGACCAGGTGCGCCAGGCCCACGAGCGGCTCGATTCCGGGCACGGGCGGGGGAAGACAGTGCTCGACCTGGCGTGATCGGCGACAGAAGGGCAGGTCTCCGGGCCTGTCGCACCGCGGCGTCCGGTCGGGCGTGCGGAACTGTCGGACGGCTGGGTTAGCCTTGAGGGGCAAGGTGAACCGAGCTGTCCGGCGGACGGCAGAGGTGAGGTAGTGATCGTGGTGGCCGCGAAGATGTCGGTGTTTCCTTCGGGGCGTCCATGAAGTACTCGGAGCAGGCGTTCCTGCATCCGGCGCTTTTCTACCGAAGCGCCGAGGAGTTCACGGCAGGGGTGGTCGCCTTCGTCCGCGAGGGGCTGGCGGCGGGCGAGCCGGTCGCGGTCGCCGCGCCGCCAGAGCACGTGAGCCTGGTCCGGGCCGAACTGGGCGCGGACGCCGAGCGGGTGCTGCTGGTCGACATGACCGAGGCGGGCCGCAATCCGGGCCGGATCATCCCGGGCGTGCTGCGCGCGTTCGCCGACGGGCATCCGGACCGGCACGTGCGGATCGTCGGAGAGCCGATCTGGGCCGGCCGGTCGCCGACGGAGTACCCGGCGTGCGCGCAGCACGAGGCGTTGATCAACCTGGCGTTCGAGGGCCGCTGGGCCACCATCCTGTGCCCGTACGACGCCGAAGCGCTCGGCGCGACCGAGCTGGCCGACGCGCTCCGCACGCATCCCTGGCTGATCGACGGCACGGGGGAGTGGCGCTCGAGCGGCGACTACGCGCCCGACGCGGTGGTCGCCGACTACAACCGCGAGCTGCCGCCCCCGCCCGGCGCCCGGTCCTTCGTCGTCGCCGAACCCGACCTCGTCGACCTCCGGGCGGTGACCGCCGAGACCGCGCGGCGGCACGGCCTGCCCGAGGACCGGGTCGAGGACGCGGTGATGGCGGTGTCGGAGCTGGCGGTCAACAGCGTCGAGCACGGCAGCGGGGCCGCGGTGGTGCGGCTGGGGTTCGCCGACGGCGAGCTGGTCTGCCAGGTCCGGGACGAGGGCTGGCTGGCGGATCCGATGGCCGGTCGCGTCCCGGCTGCCCCGGACCAGGTCCGCGGCCGGGGTCTCTTGCTGGTGAACCATCTGGCGGATCTGGTGCGGATGCATTCGGATCCGGCGGGGTCGACGGTGGAGGCGCGGTTCGCTGCCGGGTGAAGCTGCCTGGCGGGGGAGGCTTGGGCTGACGGGCGAGGAGAGCTATCTGCGGCAGCTGGCGATGTCGAGAGGGCGGCCGGGGTCTGCTGCTGGTGAACCATCTGGCGGATCTGGTGCGGATGCATTCGGATCCGGCGGGGTCGACGGTGGAGGCGCGGTTCGCTGCCGGGTGAAGCTGCCCGGCGCATGCGGCTTGGCTGACGGGCGAGGGAAGCTATCTGCGGCAGCTGGCGATGTCGAGAGGGCGGCTGGGGTCTGCTGCTGGTGAACCACCTCGCGGACCTGGTGCGGATGCATTCGGACCCGGTGGAGGCGCGGTTCGCCGCCGGGTGAAGCCGCCCGGCGCGCGCGGCTTAGGCTGACGGGGCGAGGAAAGCTATCCGTCTGGCAGGAGAGTGCGAGCGTGACCGCGGCAGCTGGCGACATCGAGAAGGCGGCCGGGGTGCTGCGCGCCGGGGGCTTGGTGGCCTTCCCGACCGAGACGGTCTACGGCCTGGGTGCCGACGCCTCGGACCCGGCCGCGGTGTCCCGCATCTACCAGGCGAAGGGCCGCCCGCCCACGCATCCGCTGATCGTGCACCTCGCCGGCGCCGGGCACCTGGACGGCTGGGTCGAGAAGGTGCCCGAGCCCGCGCGGCTGCTGGCCGAGCAGTTCTGGCCGGGACCGCTCACCTTGGTGCTGCGGCGCGGCCCGCGCGTGTCGTCGGCGGCGACCGGCGGGCTGGAGACGGTGGGGGTGCGCGTCCCGGACCATCCGGTGGCGCTCGCGCTGCTGTCGGCGTTCGGCGGCGGCGCGGCGGCTCCGTCGGCCAACCGGTTCGGCTCGGTCAGCCCGACCACCGCCGAGCATGTCCGCGCGGAGCTGGGCGAGGCTGTCGATTTCATTCTGGACGGCGGTCCCTGTCAGGTCGGTGTCGAGTCCACCATCGTCGACGCCACCAGCGACACCCTCAGCGTGCTGCGGCCCGGCGGCGTGCCGCGGGAAGACCTCGAAGCGGTGCTGGGGAGTTCCCTCGAGGTGCCGTCCGTGAGCCCGATCCGGGTTCCTGGCCAGCATCCGTCGCACTACGCGCCGCGGGCCCGGGTGATTCTCGTCGAGCCCGACGAGGTGGCCGCCGAAGCGGAGCGGGCGCGGAAACTCGGGCACCAGGTGGGTGTCTTCCTGCCGCCTTCCCAGGACGTCGCAGCGCCGCATGCGCACGCGGTGGTGGCGGTTCCGGCTTCGCTGGCCGAGTACGCGCGTGGTCTTTACGGCTTTCTGCGCGAGCTGGACCGGAAGGGATGCGACCTGATTGTCGCGTCGCTGCCGGAAGAGAAGGGGCTGGGGCTCGCGATCGCGAACCGGCTTCGCCGCGCCGCGGGGCCGCGCGGCTGAACGGGCCGCTCCGTCGGTAGTCCACAGTAGACAGTCCGGCCGGGAACGCCCGCCGCCGGTTCCGGCGTGCCCCGCTCCGGCGGAAGATCGTGCCGGGTAGGCTTTTTCCTCGGTGCGTTAAGCAGGCAGCGTCCACAACTCCCTGGCTGAGGCGCGCCCTGCGCCCGGTCCGGCCCGCTCCTAGGAGTGCGTGTGGCGACCGCCGAGAGCCGAGCATCCCGTCCGGCGCAGAGATGCGCGGCCAAACCCGATCCGGGCGATTTCGGGCGAAGCGTGGTCGTGCGGCTGCCGTGACGGAGCTGAAGATCGCCCCTCGGCAGCTCGGGGATGCCGTGGTGCTGACCTTGCCGGACCGGCTCGCGAAGACTCACTCGGCCGAAATCGTCGAGGCGCTGCACGCGGCGGGCCGCGCTGTCGCGCCGGGCCCGCGCCTGGTGGTGGACCTGCGCGGGATCAGGCCACTGACCGCGCTGCTGGCTCGGGCGCTGGTCTCGTTCGCCCGCGATCGCGACTGCGTGCTGGTGGCGGCGCCGGACCAGGCCACGACGCTGGACAGCGCTGATCCGGACGCGGCCGTCCGGCGGGCCGCGTCGCTGGCGGAGGCGCTGGCCGAACCCGACGACGCCCGGCAGCCGTTCGCGGCGAGCGGCGCGGTGCGGTCGCTCGCCTTCGACAGCGACGATCTCAGCCGCACCGAAGCGTTCCTGAGCAGCGCGTACGCGCCGATGCGGATCGGCAGCGACACCGGACACGCGGGCACGCACATCCGCAGGCACGCGGTGGACGGGCTGAGCGCCGACCGGCTCGACCTGTCCTTCGAGATGAGCTACTCCGTCGAGCCGCTGGGCACGATCTGCCTCTGCGACGTCGAATCGGGCACGATCGAGGACCACCGCATGGACGGCTCGCCGGAAGCGGAGACCTTCGGCCCGGGGGATCTGGTGTCCTACTCTCCGGATCGGCCCTACACCGGGCGGATCGCGCGCGCCAAATACAGCATCACCATGCTGGATCCGACCCTGCTGAGCCAGGCCGCGGGCGTCGACCGGCCGGTGCGGCTGCTCGACCACCGGCCGGTCGACGCCAGCGCCGCCCAGCACCTGCGGTCCACTGTCGCGCATCTGCGGGACGACGTCCTCGGCGTGCCCGGCGTCGGGGAGAATCCGCTGGCTGTGGCGACTGCGGCGCGCTACCTCGCCATAGCCGTGCTGAACGCGTTCCCCCACACGGCCTCCGCAGAGCGCACCGGGGACGGGCTCGACGCCCATTCGCAGACGCTCCGCCGCGCGATCTCCTTTATCGAAGCCAATCTCGACCGGCCGATCGACATCGCGGAGATCGCCGCGGATGCCCGGGTCTCGGCCCGTGCGGTGCAATTGGCCTTCCGCAGACATCTCGGCACGACCCCGATGGCCTACCTGCGCCGGGCCCGTCTCGACCGCGCCCGAGCGGAACTGCGCGCCGCCGTGCCGGAGCAGGACACCGTCGCTCGGATCGCGGCCCGGTGGGGCTACGCGCCCAGTGTGTTCGCCGCGCACTACCGAACCGCGTACGGCGAGTCGCCGTCGTCGACGCTGCACCGGGACACAGCCGAGCAAGTTCGTTTCCCTGGCAGCCGGAGCTTCGTTCGGACGGCGATCGCGGTGAAAAGCGAATCCGGTGCGGCTGATCGCGCCAGGCCGGACGCCGCGGACCGGTTCGAGTCGCTGAGCAGGATGCTGCTGTCCGCGAACTCGGTCGCGGACGTGCTGCGCCAGGTCGTGGAAGCGACCGCGGCGGCGGTCGCCGGAGCGGACTGGGTCAGCGTCACGGTGCTGGGTTCCGACGGCCGCTTTTCCACCGCTGCCCGGACCGGGAAGACCGCCGCCGAGCTGGACCGGATCCAGTACCGCGACGGGGAAGGCCCCTGTGTGGAGGCGGCCCGCGCGGACGGCCCGAGCTATGTCGCGAGCGCGGACCTGGCGGCCGAGGCCCGATGGCCCCGGTTCACCGCCGCCGCGCGAGCCCTCGGCTGCCGCGCGGCGTTCTCCACCGAACTCCCGGCAGCACCCGGCCTCGACCGGACGGCGGGCTCGCTGACCGTCTACTCGCGCCGCCCGGACAGCCTGGCCGAGACCGACCGCCGCATCGCCCTGCTGCTGGCTACCCACGCGTCGCTGGCGCTGGCGAACACGCATCTGCGGAAGACCGCCGAACTGCGCCGCGCCGAGTTCCGGCGAGCCGTCGATACGCGGGACGTGATCGGGCAGGCCAAAGGCATCCTGATGAACCGGGAGGGCCTCACCGCGGAGGAAGCGTTCGACCTGCTGCGGCGGACTTCGCAGGACCTGAACGTGAAACTCGTCGAGGTGGCCCGCACTCTGACCGGCCGCCACGGCGAACTCGAACGGGAGTGACCGTTTCCGGGCGGTTCCGCCGGCCTCGGGTCTCGACCGGCGGAACCTGGGTCCCGGCCCCCTGCGCGCCGGAGGCCGTCCCTGGTCCCCGGCTACCCGTTCGCCGGGAATTCACGCAAGCCGGACGGACCGGGACGGAAACCGGCGGGAGTCAGAGGTCGAGTTCCCGGTGCCGTTCGGTCACCGTGCGGGCGAGTTCGACCAGCTTGACGTTGAGGTCCTGGGACGTGCGGCGCAGGATGTCGAACGCCGCGTCGGCGGAGACCCCGCGCCGGTTCATCAGGATGCCCTTGGCCTGCCCGATGAGGTCGCGGCTGTCGACGGCGCGCTTGAGGTGGACCTCCTTGAGCGCGGCCGCGGTGTGCGCGGACGATCCGGAAAGGGCGAGCGAGGCGTGCGAAGCCAGGATGAGCGCGCTGTCGACGGCGTCGTCGTCGAACGCCCCCGGCTCGCGGCTGTAGAGGTTGATCGCGCCGGGCGGCAGGTCGGACTTGGCGTCCGGCAGCAGCGTCGTGGCCAGCAGCGAGCCGAACCCGAGCCGCCCGGCGCGCACGCCGAATTCGGGGAAGGCGTCGGACTCCGGAAGGTTGTTGGTCAGGGCGTGTCCCGGCCGTTCGTGCCGGGCGGCTTCGAGGCACGGGCCCTCGCCGGTCTGGTACTGGATCCGGTCCAGCTCCTCGGCGGCCGGGTCGGTGCAGACCGGGGTGTGGAACCCGCCGTCGGACGACCGCAGGGTGATGCTGGCCAGATCGGCTTGCGGCACGATCCGCAGCGCGGCGGACACCACGCGCTCCATCGCTTCGTGCAGGGAGTCCGCGTCGAGCAGGAGAAGCGCGAGCGTGCCGAATTGCCGGGAGAGCGGGCCGTCGAGGGCCACGCCGCTGCGGGCCCAGCCGTCGACGGCCGGTTCCGCGCAGAACGCGACCCGGTCGGCTTCCCAGCCCTGATCGGTCTGCGTGTCGGTGTCCGTCACCCCGGCCTCCTTGTTCGCTGCCCGCCACCGGGCCGCACCGACGGACTTTACCGGGCCGCGAAACCGGACCGGCGGACTGGAGGACGGGCGGACGCGAAGCGGCGGCCGGAACCGCAGTCCCGGCCGCCGCTCGGCGCCGCAGGTCAGTCTTTCACGTCTTTGACGGCGTCCCTGACCTTTTCTCCCGCTTGCTTGAGCGCGCCCTTGGCCTGTTCGGCCTTCCCCTCGGCCTGCCACTGCTCGTTCCCAGTGGCGTTGCCGAGCGCTTCCTTGGCCTTGCCCTTGAGTTCCTCGGCCTTGTGTCCGGCGGTGTCGCTCATCGTCGATGCCTCTCTTCGTGTCCGGGGGTTCCCCGGCTACCCGCTGAAGGCAGGGCGCAAACCGGCCGCGCGGTCAGCGAGGCGCCTTCGCGGCGGCGATGTACTGATTGGCTTCCGGCAGAAAGGAAAGGACCACGCCGAGCACGGCGAGGCCGGTGCTGACGTAGCCGATGACCGTGCTCTGCCCGGCCAGCAGGGAAATCACCTGGAGTGCGGTGAGCACGGTGAGCACGATCCTCGCCCAGTTGCGGCCCGCGCGGAGTTTGAACGCGAACAGCAGGCGAAGCAACGCGATCACAACGGCGATCACGACCCCGACGGCGATCCCGATCGTGACCGCCTGGTCGATCTGGGCGTCGGTGAGACGTGCGGCGTTCTGCCCGTTCGCTCTTCGCATCGCGTCGGCCAGCGCGTCATGCGCGAAAAACAGGAACACGGCTCCGGCCAAGCCGACGAGCGTCGCGGCGACGAACGCCCAGAAAGCGACCGTGATCACCGCGGGGCGCGGCGGGGCTTCGGCGGGAGTTCCGGCGGAAGGGGACGGGTAAGCAGGCATGTCAGTCATGAAAAAACGGTGGCACAGCACACGAAACCCCGCACGGCAAGCGCGAAACCGGGCCGGGAAAACTGCGCGGCGGGCGACTTCGCGCGCCATTCCCGGGATTCCGGTTTGCCGCCTCCGCTCCGCGGGTATCCAGTTCCGGAGAACTGCCGGGAAATCGCCGCGGAATTCGCGGGCAGCGCCGAAAGATTGGCAAGACGTCGCGCGGGTACCTGTCCCCGGACAGGCGCAGTACGGCCGAGAGGAGGTCAAGCGATGAGTGTGGACGAGTTCCAGCCCAGCCGCTTGCCCGCGCGCGCCGCGTCGCCGGAGGGCGCGATCCCGCGACTGGACCTGATGCTGACGCAGGATTCCACGACGTTGCGCGGGATCCGGGACCAGGCAGCGGCGTTCGTGCACGGCCACCGCCCGCACACTGACGCGGACGCGGTGGCGGACGTGCGCCTGGTGCTCGACGAGATGGCCTGCAACGCGATGCGGCACGCCCGTCCGCCGTGCACTGTGGCCCTGTCCTTGCCGGGAGACCGGCTCCTGATCGAGGTGTCCGATTCGCTTCCGGTCCTCGCCCGCTACCGGGAGGGGTACGAGGGCGGCGGACGCGGACTGGCGCTGATCAACGCGATCGCCGTGCGCTGGGGCCAGACGCCCCGGGAAGGCGGGAAGACCGTCTGGGCCGAACTGGCCCTCTGATCCGCTATGTTGCGGCAGTGGACATCCAAGTGGTGGAGGGGGCGCTGCTCGAGGCGCCGACCCGTGCGGTCACGGGAATGGACCGGCGGGCGTTCGGGGAGTTCGTGGGACCGCGGGGAGAATTGGCTTCGTACGCGCTCGGCTGGACGACCGGCGCGGACCCGCACGTGGCGCGATTGTCGGTCGGGATCGGCGCGGGCAACCCCGGCGGCGGGACCTTTCACGCGGTCATCTTCGACAGCGAAGACGGGCACGCCTTCTCGCTGACCGACGACCCGTTCGAACGCGTTCCGGAAGGCGGTCCGGACCTGACGGCGGACCAGGCGCGCGCTCACCCGGACCTGCCGTTCGTCTGGGCGGTCGCCGATCTGGTCGTGGAGCGCGACCGGCGGGCGTGGTGGCTGCTGCACTGGCTGCTCGGAACGCCCTGCGTCCAGACCTCCGAGGTTTTCGAGCGCCAGGAGCCGATTCTGCACGTCAGGCACGACGCGGCCGACGGCGTCTGGCTTCTCTCCGGCGCTTCCGAGCCCGACCGGGGCACGGCGAAGGTCGGCCATCTGCATCACGCCATCGACGAAGACCAGAGCCTGCTCGACGTCCTCGACCTGGAACCCGGGAGCAGCGCGTTCCGCGCGGACGCCGGATCCCCTTGGAACGGCAGGGGTTAACCGCGCGAAAGTTCGTGAGGGGAACCCTCAGGGAAGGTGATTCCCTGAGGGTTCCCCTCACGTACCGCGTCAGGTGCGGGCGAGATACTCCGCCGCTGCCCGCAGGCTCACGTAGGAGCCGCTGAACGTGTCGATCCGCGGCGCGGCACCGGCTTCCGGCCCCGGCACCCCGGTCTCGACCCGAATGTAGTCCACAGTGGACAGACCGGCCAGGAACTCCCGCACCGCCGGGTGCCGGTGCGCTTCCCGGGTCACCACCACGATGCTGTCCACTGACGAGGCTTCGGCCACCACCGTCGCGACGTCGTCCGGGGACACCGAAAGCGTCCGGGTTCCCGGAACCAGTTCCGCCAGATGCGCGCCCAGCCCCCACGGCATCGGCCCGGCGGCGATGCCCGGTTCGGTCTGCACGTCCACCACGAGCGACCGGCCGGTCAACCGCGGCGTGCCGGTGATCCGCAAGGCGGCCCGCGCGGCGGACAGGCCGAGCGAGTAGTCCACCGGCTGCACCGCGGCGGGAGCGGGGGAGGAGCCCAGCGAAGCGGTCCGGGCCGCGGCATCGGCCAGGCGCGCCAAGGAAAGCCGCCCCTCGGTCACCGCCGCGACGATCGCCTCCGCGGTCCGGTCCAGCGTCTCCGCGTCGAACGCGGCCCCGCCGAGGCACAGCGCGTCCGCGCCGCCCAGGAGAGCCCGGACCGAGGCTTCGCCGATCCCGTCGTGCCGCCCGTACGCCCCGGAGATGGCGCCCATCTCCAACGCGTCGGTGATGACCGCGCCGGTGAACCCCAGTTCGCCGCGCAGCACGTCGACGAGCGCGGTCCGGTTGAACGTCGCCGGTTCCTCGCCCCATTCCCGCACGACGAGGTGCCCGGACATGACCGTCCGGACGCCCGCCTCGATCGCCGCGGCGAACGGAACCAGTTCCACCTCCCGAAGCTCGGCGGCGGTCCGCGGCAGCACCGGCAGCGAGAGGTGCGAGTCCTCGGTCGCCGCACCGTGTCCGGGGAAGTGCTTCGCGCACGCGGCGACCCCGTACTTCTGCATGCCGGTCACGAACGCCGCGACGTGCGGCGAGGCGGCCGCCGGGTCCGAGCCGAACGCCCGCACGCCGATGCCCGGATCCTCCGCCGCGAGCGTGAGATCCGCGCACGGCGCGAGGTTGACCGTGACCCCGCACGCCGCGAGCCGCTCGCCGAGAGCGGCCGCGACGGACGCGGTCAGCTCCGGATCCCCGGCCGCGCCGAGTGCGAGCGGACCGGGCACGAACGAGCCCTTGCCGACGTCGAGGCGGGTGACGTCGCCGCCTTCCTCGTCGATCCCGACGACCACGCCGTCCCGCTCGGACCGCAGCGCCGAGGTGAGCGCGGCGACCT
Source organism: Amycolatopsis sp. VC5-11 (assembly GCF_037034185.1). Lineage (NCBI taxonomy): Bacteria > Bacillati > Actinomycetota > Actinomycetes > Pseudonocardiales > Pseudonocardiaceae > Amycolatopsis > Amycolatopsis sp. VC5-11. The sequence goes on from NZ_JBAGKF010000003.1 coordinate 405,260, forward strand.
GTTCGTCGTCGACCACGTTGCGGCCGAACAGGATCACGCCGCCGAGCCCCTCGGCGAGCCGGCGGCGCACCCAGTCCGGCGCCGTGGTCCCGGCGAATCCGGGCAGCAGAACGGCTTCGGCCAGCCGGCGGGTTTCGGACAGGTCAGCCACCGTCATCCCTTCACCGCGCCGGCGGTCATGCCGGACACGAGTTTCCGTTGCACGATCAGGAAGAAGATCACCGCGGGGATCGCGTAGATCACCGAGGCCGCCATGACGCCGCCCCAGTCGATCGAGAACGCCGTCTTGAACGACGACAGCCACACCGGCAGGGTCTGCTTCGACTGGTCGCGCATGAACACCAGGGCGAACAGGAATTCGTTCCACGCGGTGATGAAGCTGAACACCGACGTGGTGACCAGTCCCGGCCCGAGCAGCGGCAGCGTGACCCGGCGGAACGCGCCGACCCGGCTGCAGCCGTCGATCATCGCGGCCTCTTCGAGGTCGTACGGGATGCCGTTGACGAACCCGTAGAGCATCCACACGGTGAACGGCAGCGACGTCGCGAAGTACACCAGCAGCAGCGACGGCAGCGTGTTCAGCAGCCCGATGTCGCGCATCAGCAGGTACATCGGGATGAACAGCGCCGAGAGCGGGGCCAGCTGCGCCACCAGGATCAGCAGCAGGAACCCCTTGCGGCCGCGGAAGCGGAAGCGCGCCAGCGGGATCGCCGCGAGCACGCCCACCACCAGCGCGGCCAGCACCGCGCCGAGCGTCACGATCAGGCTGTTGGTCAGGTACGTGACGAACCCGGGCTTGGTCAGCGCCGACGCGAAGTTCGACAGCGTCGCCGAAGTCGGGATCAGGTCGTACTTCGGCGACAGCACGTCGCCCGGCGTCTTGAGCGACGTCGTGAACATCCAGTACGTCGGGAAGAGGAACAGCAGCGCCACGAGGATGCCGGCGGCCGACACCAGCACCCGGGCGGGCAGGGACTTCCTCATGCGATCTCCCCGTCCTTGGTCCGGACCAGCAGCTGCACGTACCGGCCGGTGACCAGCAGGAGCAGCACCAGCATGATGGTGGCGATGGCCGCGGCGGAGCCGAAGTGGCTGCCCGCGATGCCCTTGAGGTACTGCAGGATCGCCAGCGTCGTGCTCGCGCCGTCCGGGCCGCCTTGGCGGATGGCCCACACCTGGGCGAACATGTTGAAGTCCCACAGCATCGACAGGAACGTGACCATCGTCAGGATCGGCCGGATCGCGGGCCAGCTGACCGCGCGGAACGTCTGCCACGGCCCGGCCCCGTCGATGCCCGCCGCCTCGTACTGCTCGCGCGGCACGCCGATGAGGCCCGCGTAGAGCGTGAACGCGACGAACGGCACGGCCTGCCACAGCACCAGCAGCCCGATCACCACGAGCGTGCTCGTGCCGGTGGAGAACCACGAGTACCCGATGAACGAATGGAAGCCCAGCCGGTCCAGCGTCTTGTTGAGGATGCCGTACTGCTGGTCGAAGATCCACTGGAACACCGTGGTGGTGGCGATGACCGGCACCGCCCACGCGAGCACCAGCGAAACCTGCACGAAGATCCGCAGCACCGGGTTGAGGTGGCGCATCAGCACCGCGATCAGCAGCGCCACGAGCAGGGTCCCGGCGACGAGCGCGCCGGTGAAGAGGATCGTGCGGAGCGCGACTGCCCAGAACTCGGGGTCGGACAGCACGTCGGTGTAGTTCTTGAAGCCGATCCACACCATCTTGCCGGTCACCAGCTCGCGCAGGTCGAGCCGGCGCAGGCTGATGCCGAGCATCTGGACGGTGGGCCAGCCGAGCAGCACCAGCACGGCCGCGAGCGCGGGCAGGATCAGCAGGTACGGCATGAGCCGTTCGCTGAACCAGCCGCTTCCCCGCTTCCGCGCCGCCCCGACGTGCGCCGATGCCGGCGGGGTCGCCCCCGCCGGCATCGGCTTGTCCTTCGTCGCGGTCATCCGCCGATGATCTTGTCGAGGGCCGTGTTCGCGTCGGCCGCCGCCTGGTCGAGAGTCTTCTTCCCGGTCAGGTACGCGGTCAGCATGTCCTTCAGCGGGTTCTGGCCGGATTCGACCTCGCCCCACTTCGGGCTGGCCGGCATCGCGCGGCCGTTCTTCGACGCCTTCGCCATCACCGCGCCCAGCGGGTCCTTGTCCAGGGCGCTGACGTCGGTGGAGGTGCCCGGCACGTAGCCGCCGGCGGCGAGCTGCGTCATGTACTTGGTGCTGGTCAGCAGCTTCAGGTAGTCCTTGGCGAGGTCCTGGTGCTTGCTGTTGAGCGGGACGACCAGGTTCGAGCCGCCGAGGAACACCGGGGCGGTCTGGCCCGCGGTCTTCGACGGGATCGGGAACGCGCCGGTCTTGGCGGTGATGCCCGGGTCGGTCTTGGCGGCGGTCGCCACCTCGTTCGGGGTGCCGATGAACATGGCGACCTTGCCCGCGCCGTAGATGCCCGCCTGCTGCGGCGTGGCCTCGTCGTTGTCCTTGGGCGCGGTGGTGCCCGAGGAGTCCACGAGCTTCTTGTAGAACTCGAGGCCCGCCTTGGCTTCCGGCGTGTTGAGCGACGACTTGAACGACTTGCCCTCGGCCTTGGCGATGTCGCCGCCGTTGTCCCAGATGAACGACGACAGCGCGTACCAGTTCTGGCCCGGCATGTAGAGCGGCTGGAACTGCGGGTCGCTGCCGAACTTCGTCTTCAGCTTCGCGATGTCCGCGAGCCATTCGTCGTTCGAGGCGGGCGGCTGGGTGATGCCGGCCTGCTCGAACATGTCCTTGCGGTACATGACGACGCGGTTGGCGGCGTAGAACGGCACGCCGACGGTTTTGCCGTCGTACTGGCCGGACGCCTTGAGCCCGGCGAGCCACTGCCCGCCGTTGAGGTTGTTGACGTCGCCGGAGAGGTCGGCCAGCACGCCCTGCGCGGCGAACGCGGGCGTCTGGGTGTTGCCGACCTCGATGACGTCCGGCGGGGTGTCGCTCGCCAGCGCGGTGGTCAGCTTCTGCTGGATGCCGTTCCACTGCTGGATCTGGTAGTCGACCTTGACGCCGGGGTGGGCGGCTTCGAATTCCTTGTTCAGGGCGGCGGTCAGGCTGTCCGGCGCGGAGCCGGTCATGAGCCAGACCGTCAGCTTGCCGTCCTGCGCGCCCCCAGCGCTCGAGGCGTTCTCACTCCCGCCCGAACCGGCACAGCCGGCCGTGGCGAGCGTGATGGCGGCGGCTCCCGCCGCCAGCATGAGCCAGCGCTTCACGTGTCTCGTCCTTTCGGTGCCCGGTCGTCGGCGACCGGGGCGGTATGACAAATGGTGTAGACCAATGTCCTGCAGGGTGGTCCGGACCACAGCCGGTGTCAAGCCGGTTGCCAAGATGTTGCGAAGACGTCCGCCTGGTTGACGCTGTGTGTCCGCGCGATTACCGGCGCTGGCGCGAAAAGTGCTGGTAGAGCGCGATTTCCGCAGTGCGGGCAAGGGTTTCCGGTGCGGGGGAGTTGTTCGTGAACGGCTCGCCGGGCCGGGCGTGTCGCGCGCCGCGGGCGGGTCTCGGACAGTTCCGGGCGAACGACCTTCGGCCCTTGCGCGACGGCAAGACTTCGGATCCGGGGCGGCCGCTGTCCGGTCCGGGCGGTCCAGCCTCTCCGGCGCGGCCGAGCGTGATCACCCGCTGCTACGAGTGGCGGAATCGCCGCCGACAGTGACCCGGGGTGGGTGAGTTTCATTCCGGCGCGGACCGGGCGCACCCCCGGTGACCTCGGAAAACCTCTTGTGTACCACGCGTCACATCACTCCCAGTGGTTTACAGGCGTCCCGCGTGTCACACACACTGGGGCTCGCCCAGGTGATCCGGTGCCGCTCTTGGGGAAGAGAGGCGGACGGCCGGAGCGCTCCCAGGGCGGGAAAAGAAGAGGGAGTAGAGGATGACGGGCTCCGGGCGGATAGCGGCTCGGGCGGGTGCGGTCGTCGCGGCGGCAGCGGTGGCTGCCGTCGGTGCGCTGGGGCTGCTGCACGCGCCCCAGGCGGTGGCAGCGCCTGCCGAGGTGCCGGGCATGGACGTGTCCGGGCACCAGGGCAATGTGGACTGGAAAGCGGCCTGGAACGCGGGCGCGCGCTTCGCGTACGTCAAGGCGACCGAGGGCACCGGGTATCGCAACCCGTACTTCGCGCAGCAGTACAACGGTTCTTACGACGTCGGGATGATCCGCGGCGCGTACCACTTCGCGCGTCCGGACGTGTCCGACGGCGCGACCCAGGCGGACTATTTCGTCGCGCACGGCGGCGGCTGGTCCGCGGACGGCCGCACCATGCCGCCGATGCTGGACATCGAATACAACCCCTACGGCTCGACCTGCTTCGGCCTGTCCAAGCCGGCGATGGTGTCGTGGGTGAAGTCGTTCTCCGAGCGGCTGCACGCGAAAACGTCGCGCTGGCCGATGCTCTACACCACGACCGACTGGTGGAAGACCTGCACCGGGAACTCGGCGGCGTTCGGCGACACGCATCCGCTGTTCATCGCCCGGTACGCGCAAAGCGCGGGCCCGCTGCCCTCGGGCTGGCGCTACTACACGATCTGGCAGTACTCCGACTCCGGCAACAAGCCCGGCGACCAGGACTCGTTCAACGGCTCGATGGAGCAGCTGATCAAGCTCGCCGGCGGCGAAGCCCCGAAGAGCGAGGCCCCGGTGCCGCCGAAGCCGAGCACCTCGACGAAGCCGCCGACGTCGGCCAAGCCGACGACGAGCGCGCCGCCGACGTCCTCGGCGACCAAGACTCCGACGAAGACGCCGACCAGCTCGGCCACCACGTCGCCTTCTCCGAGCACCACGACGAAGGCGAGCCCGACGACGTCCAGCAGCCCGACGTCCTCGGCGACGAAGCCGCCCGCGTCCACCTCGTCGCCCGCGGCGAAGAAGGACATCAGCGGCCTCGTCTGGGCGGGCGGCAAGCAGGCGAACCCGCCGGGGTCGCTGTCGGACGCCAAGCACGCCGACTCGCTCACCGCCCGCGTCCACGAGGTCGCGAAGGTGACGCCGAAGGCTTCGGCTCCGCAGAAGGTCACGACGAGCCAGCCGACGCAGACCTCTGCGCCGGAAGCCAGCCAGCCCAAGCAGCAGGCGCTCGCGAAGACCGGGGTGAGCACGCCGCGGCTCGCGGTGTTCGGTGCGGCGTTGCTGGTGTTCGGGGCGATTCTGATGACGTTGTCCCGGATGGTGGCGCGACGCTGATTCCGGCCGGGTCCGCACTCCGCGCACGGAGCGCGGGCCCGGCCGTTAGGCTTCGCGGCGTGACCACCACTCGACCCGCATCGCGCGGTTTCCCCGGCGCGGTGCTCGCCGTCCGCTTCCTGACCGAACTGGCGCTGCTGGCCGGTCTCGCGGTCGCCGGCGCGCGGCTGGGCGGGAACGTGTTCCTGAACATCCTGTCCGCGGTGCTGTGGCCCGCGCTGGCGGCGGCGATCTGGGGGCTCGTGATCGCGCCGAAGGCGAAGCGGCGCAGTCCGGAGCCGACCCGGTTCTTCCTGGAGGTCGCGCTGTTCGCGGCCGCGGCGCTCGGGCTGATCGCGTCCGGGCTGCTGGTCGCGGGGATCGTGCTCGGCGTCGCCGGGATCGCGGTCGCGGTGGCCGTGCGCGTGTGGGCGAAAGACGGCTGAGCGGATTTCCCGAGCGGGGACCGGTCCCGGCCGCGGATCAGTACGGTGCGCGCATGGAACTTCGCACTGCTGCCCGGACGGTGTTCGCGCCGGTCGCGCTCCTCGCCGCACTGACCGCGTGTTCGGGCAGCCCCGCCCCGGCTCCCGCGCCCGCACCGGCGTCGTCGTCGTCTTCCGCCGCGCCGGTCAAGGAACAGGTGCCGGATCGCCAGCCGCACACGCTCGTGCTGAACGCGACCGGTTCCGGTTCCCTGAAACAGATCACCTACACCTTGGACGGCGTCACCAAGGAAACCGGGCAGGTGAAGATGCCGTGGCGGCAGTCGCTCACCGTGCCCGCGGACGGGAAACCGCACCAGTGGACGCTGGAGATCACCTATTCCGGCGCGAGCGGCCAGGTGGACATGTACTCCGTCGTGGACGGCAAGGAATCCGTGCACACCGCGAGCGGCGGGCACGGGAACGTCACCGGGTCGGCCTCGATCGGCGGCTCCGTGGAGGGCTGAGCGCTCAGGACGGGCCGGAGTCGTGGTTCCACCAGTCGATCATCGCGAACGGCTCGGTGCCGCGGTGCGCGACCGCGAGGATCCCCGACTGGTCGTCCGTCCACTTGAGATAGCGCTCGCCGCTGGGCCGGAGGGTCGCGCAGGCGAGGCGTCCGGTGCGGCCGCCGCGCGCGTACGGGCGGTCGGCGGCGAAATCGGGCGGCTGGTCGGTGCACGCCTTCTCGGTGGTCTGGGTGCTGTTGAAGACCTGGTTCATCGTGGCGGTGTCGGGCAGTTGGTAGTAGACGACCAGTCCGGCGCCGCTGGTCTGTCCACACGCGACAGCGGCGTCCGCCTGCACCGCGCCGAGGTCTTGCCAGCGCTGGTCCGCGGACGGGCGCACGCAGTTGATCCGCGAGGCGGGCGGGATCCGGTGCAGCAGCGCGTTTTCCGCCGGGGTCGGGAACGCGGGGGAGGACTCGCGGTTGACCTGCGCGACGATCCGGCTCAGCGGCGCGAGATGCCATTGCGTCCACCAGCCGCCGGTGCCTTCCTGGCTGGCGCCGGCGACGTGGCCGAGGACGTGGAAGGAATCGAGGCTCCAGTCGATCGCGACGGTACCTTCGCGGCCGGGACGGCAGAGCACCTGGCCGAGGTCGACGCTCAGCCAGTCGAAACGGGTGGTGCTCGGCGACGCGCCCGGACAAGGTTTCCCGCTCGGCGCCTTCGCGGCGGTGACGAGACCGTCGAAGCTGGCGCGCAGCGTCCGGGTGTCGGGGAAACGGTAGTAGGACACGTCGCGGGCGCCGGTCCCGCGTGGCGTGCAGGAGATTCCGGCGATGGCTCCGGGGTAGTTGCCGAGATCCGCTGGTGCCGCGCGGTGGCATTTGTTCCCGGCGGCGATCTCGGCGAGGGCGGTTTCGTCCGGGGTCGGGAATGCCGGTGCCCCGGTCCAGCCGACCCAGGCGGCGCGCAGGGCGGCGTCGTCGTTCGCCGAAGCCGTGGCGGTGGTGACCGCGCGGGCGGCGTCGTCCTTCCAGACCACCATGGACTGTCCGCCTCCGGCATGGCAGAACACGCGGCCGAGGGCGGGGCCGGTTGCCGGGTAACGATGTTCGGCCCCCGAAGCGACGGCGCAGTCTCCTTGCCCGGCCGTCTCGCCGACGCGCGACAGCAAGGCGGAGTAGGCGTCGGAGGCTTGTTTCTGGTCGGCGTACAGCGCGGTCGTCGCGGCGCGGCCGGACGGGTCGTGACAGGTGATCGTCGCGGTCGCGCCGGAGACGGGCGTGTCCGCGGTCGCGCAGTCGGTCCGCAAAGCGGCGGGCATCCGGGCGAGCGTGGCGTCGTCCACCCCGGACAGGGCACCGGTGGTCAGCGAGGCGACGAGCAGCCCGGCCGCGGCGACCGCCGGGACTCCCGCGCGCAGCAGCCACCGGCGCCGCCGGTCCCAGCGTTCGGCGGCGACCAGGTCCTCGACCAGCGCGGTGCAGGTCGGATGCCGGGCGGCCGGATCGGTGCTGAGCGACCGGCGAAGCGCGCGCACGCCGGGGTGGCCGAGTTCGGCGTGGTGGCCCGGGGGAGCGCCGGCCAGGCATTCGCAGAGCACGCAGGCGAGCGAGTACACGTCGGCTGCCGGTCCGGCCGGTTTGCCCTGGCGTTGTTCGGGCGCGGCGTAGCCGACCGTGCCGAGGAACGCCCCGGTCGCGGTGAGCTGCGTGAGGTCGAGCTGGCGGGCAATGCCGAAGTCGCACAGGTACGCGCGGCCGTCGGCGTCGAGCAGGATGTTGCCGGGTTTGACGTCCCGGTGCACGAGCCGCCGGTCGTGCGCCGCGTCGAGGGCGGCGGCGATCTCGCGGCCGATGCCGAGAGTCTCCTTGAACGACAGCGGACCCCGGTCGGCGAGCGTCCGCGCGAGGTTCGTGCCCCGCACGTACTCCATCGCGAGGTAGCCGAGGTAGCCGTCTTCGGTGAACCCGGCGTCCAGCACCGGGACGATGTTCGGGTGCTCGAGCTCGCGCGCGATCCGGGTTTCGCGCTCGAACCGGGTGCGGAATCCGGGCACCGCCATGAACTCCGGCCCGACCACCTTGAGCGCCACCGCGCGCCCGTCCGTCGTGTCGGCCGCCTCGAAGACCTCGCTCATCCGGGTGCGCGCGAGCTGGCGGACGAGCCGGTACCGGGGCAGCCGGCCGGTGATGTCCGGCCGGTCGAGCGTCGGTGCTTCGGTCTCGTCCACGCGCCCCTCCCCGGGTGGTGCCGGAGAGCCTACCGAGGGCCGCCGCCGGTCCTGCTTGCGCGCGCCGCGCCGGTGGATGAGACTCCCGCTATGCCGAGCCCGTTCAGCGCCGAAACGGCGGAAGCGATCCAGCACGCCCGCCAGCATTCCGTCGGGGATCTCCTGCGGCGCACCGCGTTGCGCCTGCCGGACAAGCTCGCGATCGTCTCCGGCGAGCGCCGCGCGACCTACCGCGAGTTCGACGCGGCGGTCAACCGCTGCGCGCACCGGCTCGCCGAGCGCGGCCTCGCGAAGGGCGACCGGCTCGCGCTGCTCAGCCGCAACTGCTGGGAGTACGCGGTGCTCGTGTTCGCCACGGCCAAACTGGGCGTGGTGCTGGTGCCGGTGAACTTCATGCTCGGCGCGGAGGAGGTCGCGTTCATCCTCGGCCACGCCGGGGTGTCCGGGCTGATCGCCGAGGACGCCTTGCTCGACACCGCCGCGGAGGCGTTGAAGCGCTCCGGCCGCACCGACGCCCTGCGGGCCCGGATCGGCGGCAGCGGCGGCGAATGGGAGAGCGTCGCGGACTGGATCGACGAGCCGGGCGACGAAACCGCGCCCGCGGTGCTGGTGGCGGACGACGACCCGCTGCGGCTGATGTACACCTCAGGCACCGAATCGCGGCCGAAGGGCGTGCTGCTGTCGAGCCGCTCGCTGATCGCCCAATATGTCTCGTGCGCGATCGACGGCAGCATGACCGGCGACGACATCGAGGTGCATTCGCTGCCGCTCTACCACTGTGCGCAGCTGGACTGTTTCCTGTCGGTCGACGTCTACCTCGGCGCGACGAGCGTGATCCTGCCCGGCCCGGACCCGGCGGCGCTGCTGGCCGCGGTGGAACGGGAACGCGCGACGAAGCTGTTCGCGCCGCCGACGGTGTGGATCTCGCTGCTGCGCCACCCGGCGTTCGACACGACCGACCTGTCGAGCCTGCGGAAGGGCTACTACGGCGCGTCGCCGATGCCCGCCGAGGTGCTGCGCGAACTCGCGCGCCGGCTGCGGGACGTGCAGCTGTGGAACTTCTACGGCCAGACCGAAATGGCCCCGCTCGCCACGATCCTGCGCCCGCACGAACAACTCGCGAAAGCGGGTTCGGCGGGCCGGGCGTCCATCAACGTCGAAACCCGGATCGTCGACGAGGACGGCCGCGAACTGCCGCCCGGCGAGGTCGGCGAGATCGTGCACCGCAGCCCGCACGCGACGCTCGGCTACTACGAGGACGAGGAGAAAACCGCGGCGGCTTTCGAGGGCGGCTGGTTCCACTCGGGCGACCTCGGCGTGCTGGACGAAGAGGGCTACCTCTCGGTGGTGGACCGGAAGAAGGACATGATCAAGACCGGCGGCGAGAACGTCGCGAGCCGCGAGGTCGAGGAAGCCCTGTACCTGCTCGACGGGATCGCCGAGGTCGCGGTGTTCGGCGTCGCGCACCCGCACTGGATCGAAGCGGTCACCGCGGCGATTGTGCCCCGCGAGGGCGTCACGCTCACCGAGGACGAGGTGCTCGCGCACGCCCGGCAGCATCTGGCCGGGTACAAGTGCCCGAAGTACGTGGTGTTCGTGGACGCGCTGCCGAAGAACCCGAGCGGGAAGATCGTGAAGCGCGCGCTGCGGGAAGGGCACGCGGACCTCGCGCAGGCGTGACGCCCGGACGCGGAAATGAGCTGTGCGGCGGGCTTCCGGCAGGAAGACTGGCCCGATGATCCGTCTCGTCGAACCGCCCCGTCTCGTCTTGCCCACGACTGCGGTGCGGACGTCGTACCTCGTCGGAGAGCAGGCTGACTGCTTGCTCGAAGGCCGTCCGACCGAATGGCTGGACGAGGCGAGCGACGACTTCGCCGGGTTCGTCGCCGCCCGGCGCGGAGTGCGGCAGCGGTGGGGAGTGCCGTCCACGATCTTCTGGTACGTCTCCGGCGAGTACTACCTGGGCACCCTGGTGGTCCGGCACGAACTCACCGCCGAACTCGCCGAAGCGGGCGGGCACATCGGGTATCACGTGGTGCCCCCGTGGCGGCGGCAGGGCCATGCCACGCGGATGCTGGCCGCCGGGCTCGCGGAATGCCGGGGCCTCGGGCTCGACCGCGTCCTGCTGACCTGCGCCGAGGACAACGAACCCTCGCGCCGGGTGATCCTCTCGAACGGCGGCGTGCCAGACGGTCGGAAGCGGGGCGAGGATCGGTTCTGGATCGACCTCGGCGGCGGCGGGCAGCCGTCCGGCGAGGTCAGTCGCTGAGGTAGCGGCGGGTGACCGCGCTGTTGTAGCGGGTCAGCAGTTCGGCGAAGGCGTCGAGTTCGCCAGGCGTCCAGTCGCCCAGCAGTTCCCCGACGGTGGATCGCCGCCGGGCCCGGGTGCGGTGCATGAGGTCGCGGCCGTGGTCGGTCGGGGTGATGACGCAGCGTCTGCGGTCGTCGCTGGCGGGGTTGCGTTCGGCCAGTTCCTTGCGGAGCAGCGCCGAGACCTGCCGTCCGGCGGTGGACGGGTCGAGGCCCAGCGCGCCGGCCAGGGTGCCGATGTCGGCGGGGCCCAGGTCGTCGAGCGTGCGCAGGATCAGGTACTCGGCCTGGTCCAGTTCGGCGTAGACGTCGGTGCGGCGGCGCAGCATCTCGAAGTTGCGCACCAGCACCGCGGTGGCGCGTTCCAGCACGTCGAGCGGTTCGGGGGGCTGGTCCATGGCCCGGGTCCTCCGATGAGCCGAAGAGGCGTCGCGGAAATATCGGTATCATACCGGTGATCGCGCACGAGGACGGGAAGGCGGGGTGGATGCTGCCCAGGGCAACGGAGATCCGGGACCGGGTGGCCGCCTCGGACCCGGGGCTGAGCCGGTTGCGCTCGGCGCTCGCGGCGACCGTGTCGATGGGCACCGCGCTGGGGGTGGAGTACCTGCTGGCGCATCTCACCGGCGCGGATCCGAAGGGCGCGCTGGTCGGGATGCTGCTCGGCGCGGTGGTCGCGATGATGGGGTCGATGGCCCTCGGCGACTCGCCCGCCTGGACGAAGACGAAGACCGCGGTGTTCTTCCCGGTCGCGTTCGGGGCCGGGATGGCGCCGGGGGCCGCGGTCGGCGCGCATCCGGACCTGATGCTCGTCGTCTTCGTCGTAGTGATGTTCCTGGCGGTGTTCGTCCGCCGGTTCGGGCCGGTTTTCTTCTTTTACGGCTTCATGGCCTGGATGGGCTATTTCTTCGCGTCGTTCCTGCACGCCAGCGTCGCGACGCTGCCTTCGCTGCTGCTCGCCGTGGTGGTGGCGTCGGCGTGGGTGCTGCTGTTGTCGCTGACGGTGCTGCGCACCAGCCCGAAACGCACGCTCGGCCAGGTGGTGCGCGCGTTCGACGCACGGGGCCGGGCGCTCGCCCGGTCCTGCGCGGATCTGCTGAGCAGCCCGGACCCGCATCAGGACGCGCGGCTCCGACGGCGAGTGCAGCGGCGGCAGGCGCGGATCGCCGAAGCGGCACTGATGATCGAGGCGTGGTCGGCACAACCCGGTGCGGTGCCGGAAGGTTTCTCGGCGGCCGCGCTCCGGCGCGCGATGGTCGACGCGCACCATCTGCTCGACCAGCTGGCGACCTCCGCGTGCGCGCTCGTCGACAGCGGTTCCGGACTGACCGTGCTGGCGGCGGAGGTGTCCGACCGGCTGGCCCGGCACGACGACCGGGGTGCGGCGCAGGTCGCGTACCGGCTGGCCGCGCTGGCGGAGCGGACGGGCGGCACGGCGGGCGGGTGGTGGCCCGCCCGGCACTTCGCGGCGGCCGCGCTCGAACTTGCCTCAGTGCTCGAACGGGCGCGGCGGCCCGGTGCGACCGGGGCCGAACCCGTCGACGATTTCCAGCCGGCGGTGGGCCTGGTCTTCGGCGCGCTGCCGGGTTCGGCGGCGGCCGCGGGCGAGGTCCCAGCCCGGCACGCCGGGTGGAACCCGTTGTCCCGCCTCGATTTCGTGAGCAGGCAGGCGGTGCAGGGCGCGATCGCCGGCGCGCTGGCGATCCTGGCGGGCAAGCAGTTGTCCGACGCCCGCTACTACTGGGCGGTGCTGGCCGCGTTCGTCATGTTCACCGGCACCGCCACCCGCACCGAAACCTTCCTCAAGGGCTTCAACCGGGTGCTCGGCACGTTCGTGGGACTCGCCGCGTCGATCGGCCTGGCCGCGCTGACCGCAGGCAACGCCGCGGCGGTGCTGGCGACCATCTGCGCGAGCATGTTCTTCGGCTTCTACCTGATCCGCCTGTCGTACGCGTACATGATCTTCTTCGTGACCATCATGGTCGGCCAGCTCTACAGCGTGCTGCACGAGTTCTCGCCCGGCCTGCTCCTGCTGCGGCTGGAGGAAACCGCGATCGGCGCGGCGGTCGGCCTGCTGGTCGCGCTGCTCGTGACCCCATTGTCCACTCGGGACACCGTGCGCACGGTGCGGAACAACCTCCTCGGCGCGCTGCACGAGGTGCTGACCGCCGCCGCGGCGCGGCTCGAGCGGAAACCCGGCGCAGAGGCGGACTTCGACGCCCTCGCCCGCGATCTCGACCACCGGCTGTACCAGCTCGCACTGGTCGCGCGCCCGCTGACCCGCCCGGTGCTCGGCGGCACGACCTCGCCCCGGTTGCGGCACCGGTTGTCGCTCTACGCCGCGCTGACCACGCACGGCAGGGCGCTCGCGGTCGCGATGCGGTCGCCCGGTTCGTGCACTCGGCATCCCGAAGGCCCGGTGGCGGCGTGCACCGCGCTCGCCGAGGCGGTCGAGGAATTGACCGCGGCTCCGCCGGGAACGGGTCGACCGGCCGCGGAGGGCCCGCTGGCGCGCGCCGACGTGGCCCTGTTCGCGTATACCCCGGCTGCCGCCGGAGAGCGGGCGAAAGACCCGGCTTTGCGCGCGCTGAGCCACCTTTACCACGTCTTGTGCGATCTGGCCGCGACCGGATCCGCCAGCCCTCGGAGGCTGTCGGCGCTGCCCGCGCCAACGGTCCCGCGGCTGTACCGGCAGGTCCGCGCGGGGATCCCAGGGGAGGCTCCGAGCGCGTGACGCACAGCGCGCTCAGGCGAGCGTTGCTCCGTAGGCGGCGAGCACCGGAGGCAACGGCTGGAAGAAGCTGACCTGGTTGTTCCCGCCGGACAGCACCCCGTACCCGACCCCGGCGTAGAACAACGGGCCGCCGCTGTCGCCGGCCCCGACCGGGATGTCCGTGGCGATCGTGCCGACGACCTGCTTGCCGTCGCCGAAGTTCACGGTCTGGTTGAGGCCCAAGACCTTTCCGCACGTCTTCTTGGTGGTCATGCCGCTCTTGCAGACCAGTTGCCCCACCTGCGGAGTGCCCGCGCGCAGGATCCGCTGGGTGCTGCCGTCGTACAGATCGACCTGGCTGTGCCCGGAACCTGAGCGGTCCTCGACGCGGCCGTAGTCGGTCACCGGGAAGTGGCTGTCCACATTGCGCCCGATGTCTTTCCAGTCGAGCCCGTGCTCGGTGCAGTGCCCCGCGGTGAGGAGGTAACGGACGTCCTTGACCAGGATCGCGAACCCGGCCGAGCAGTAGTAGGGCTCGCGCCCAGGGCCCGGCGAGACGGTGTACATCGCGTCGCCGCCGTTCACTGCCGCACCGGCCGCCGAGGCGGGCGGGCTGACCAGCAAGACGGCCGCGAAAACGAGCACTCCGGCCAGCTTGCGCGAGCAGCGAGACATCGGCGGGTCCTTCCGTCCACAGGAGACTGGCTACGTGCGCCCAGTCCAGTGCCGGGCGGGCGGCGGCACAAACGGAGTCAGCCGACCGTCCCGAGACTGCGTCCGAACGGGTGACAACAAGGCTGGCCGGACAGGTGTCCGCACGGCACACTGGCCCGGGCCGCGCGACCGCCGGTGACCTGCGCGAACACCACGTATTCCCGGGGGAGGTGCGATCTTGCCGGCGTCTCACGATCCGGGAAGGGCACCGCCGTCGTGGTGAATTTCCTTCGGGTTCTTTACTGTCACGTCGTCAAGTAACGCTGATCTGCATAGGGAACCGTTGTCCGACATCCTGTCGCCGGGCGGCGCCGGGGTCCCGGCGGCCGCTCCGGCCTCCCGGAACCTGTGGCGCGCGTTGCGGCACGACCGCTGGGCGCAAGCCAGCGCGGTCGTCATCGTGCTGGTGATCGTCACCGCTCTCGCGGCTCCTCTGCTCGCCCTGATCGAGGGCCAGGATCCGTACACGTACCACACCGACCTGCTCAATCCGGCCGACGGCACCGGCGCGGGATTCCTCGGCGGCATCAGCGGCAGCCACTGGTTCGGCGTCGAACCGCTGACCGGACGGGACCTCTTCGCGGTCGTCGCGTACGGCGCGCGCACGTCGTTCCTGATCGGGCTCGCCGCGACCGCGGTGTCGATGCTGCTGGGCGTGCTGCTCGGGGCGAGCGCCGGATACCTCGGCGGCTGGTGGGACACCGCGGTGAGCCGGGTGACCGACGTGCTGCTCGGATTCCCGCAGCTGATCTTCATGATCGCGCTCGGCGCGGTCGCCCCGCAGTCGATCCCGCGGCCGCTGCTGCTGATCGCGGTGATCGGGCTGTTCGGCTGGCCGCGGGTGGCCCGGGTGGTCCGCGCGCAGACGCTGAGCCTGCGCAACCGCGACTTCGTCAAGGCGGCCCGGGCGCTCGGCGCGGGCGGCGTGCACGTCTTCCGCCGCGAACTGCTGCCGAACCTGTGGGCGCCGATCATCGTGCTGGCGACGGTGAGCATCCCGGCCAACATCGGGCTGGAAGCCGCGCTGTCGTTCCTCGGCGTCGGCATCCCGCCGCCCACGCCGAGCTGGGGCCGTTCCATCAGCGACGCGATCAACTGGGTGCAGACCGATCCGATGTTCCTCATTTTCCCCGGCGCCGCGCTGTTCGTCGCGACGCTCGCGTTCAACATGCTCGGCGACGGGCTGCGCGACGCCCTCGACCCGAAGACGGCGGTCCGCCGGTGAACCGCACCCTGCGTTTCGTGGGCATCCGCCTGCTGGGCATGCTCGGCGTGCTGCTCGTGGTCAGCTTCGGCACCTTCGCGGTGTTCTACCTGCTGCCCACCGACCCGGCGTACATGTCCTGCGGCAAACCGTGCACGCCGGAGAACCTGGCGCTGGCGCGGGAGTTCATGGGCTTCGACAAGCCGTGGATCCAGCAGTACTTCGACTTCCTCGGCGGCATCTTCACCGGCCGCACCTTCGGCACCGGCGTGACCGCGATCGTCTGCTCCGCGCCCTGCTTCGGCTACTCGTTCCAGCAGAGCGAACCGGTGCTGACACTGATCGGCGACCGGCTGCCGATCACCGTCTCGCTGGCGATCGGCGCGTCGGTGATCTGGCTGATCGCCGGGGTCGCGACCGGGGTGTTCTCCGCGCTGCGGCGCGGGAAGTTCGCCGACCGGGCGGCGATGACGGTGACGCTCGCCGGGGTGTCCGCGCCCGCGTACCTGGTGGGGCTGCTGGGAATCCTGCTGTTCGGTTTCACGCTCGACGTGGTGCCGGTGAGCGGCTACGTCACGTTCGCGCAGAGCCCGGTCGAGTGGGCGTGGCACCTGGTGCTGCCGTGGCTGGTGCTGGCGTTCATCAACGCCGCGGTGTACGCCCGGCTCTCGCGCGGGCAGATGCTCGAAATCATGGGCGAGGACTTCATCCGCACCGCGCGGGCGGTCGGCCTGCCGGAGCGGACGGTCGTCGGAAAGTACGCGCTGCGCAACGTGTTGCTGCCGGTGGTGACGGTGTTCGCGGTCGACCTCGGCGCGCTGCTCGGCGGCGCGGTGATCACCGAGCGGGTGTTCGCGCTGCCCGGTCTCGGCGGGCTGCTCGTCGACGCCGTGCACCAGGTGGACCTGCCGGTGCTGATGGGCGTCAGCCTGTTCGCCGCCTTCTTCGTCGTCCTCGCGAACTTCGCGGTGGACGTGCTCTACGGGGTCCTCGACCCCCGCGCTCGGCTCGGTTCGTGAGAAAGGGAACGGAAAAACCATGGATCGCAGGGACTTCCTGAAGGCGCTCGGCATCACCGCCACGGTCACCGGGGCAGGGGCGTTCCTCGCCGCGTGCAACGCGAACGAGCAGTCCGGCGGCGGGGGAGCGGTCGCGGTTTCGTCCGGCGGCACGCTGTACATCCTCAGCGACACCACCTCGCAGCACCTCGACCCGGCGAAGAGCCAGAACCTGGCGATCACCACCATCAGCCTGGTGCACCGCAGGCTCACCGCGTGGAAGACCGCCGGGGACGGCCCGGCGACCGTGGTCCCGGACCTCGCCACCGACACCGGCCGGGCGAGCGCGGACGGCAAGACCTGGACCTACACGCTCAAGGACGGCCTGAAGATGGCCGACGGCACGCCGATCACCAGCGCCGAGATCAAGTACGGCATCGAGCGGTCGTTCGACTCGGCGTTCTCCGGCGGACTGGGCTACCACAAGAACCTGCTCGCCGGCGGCCCCGACTACAAGGGCCCGTTCAAGGGCGGCGAACTGGCGTCGATCGAGACGCCGGACCCGAAGACGATCGTGTTCCGCCTGGCCCGCCCGTACGGCGACTGGCCGTGGATCGCGAGCATGCCCGCGTTCGCCCCGGTGCCGAAGGGCAAGGGCACCGACGCGACCTACGACACGAAGCCGGTCGCGTCCGGCCCGTACCAGGTCGAGTCGTACCAGAAGGGCGTGCAGGTCAAGTTCGTCCGCAACCCGAACTGGGACGCCAAGACCGACCTCGCGCGCACTGGCCTGCCGGACTCGGTCGTGATCCAGATGGGCCAGGACACCGGCGTCGTCGCGAAGCGGCTGCTGGCCAGCCAGGGCAACGACGCGTTCGCGTTCGGCTCGTCGTTCGTGAACCCGGCGCAGCTGGCGCAGATCCGCACGAACCCGGCGGCGAAGAACCAGCTCGTCACGTCGAAGTCCGGCGCGCTGGCCTATCTCGCGCTGAACACCAAGCGCGGTCCGCTGGCGAATCCCAAGGTGCGCCAGGCGTTCCAGTACGCCGTGGACAAGACCGCCTACCAGGTCGCCGCCGCGGGCAGCGCGGACCTGGCCGGTCCGATCGCGACGACGCTGATCACCGAAGGCATCGCCGGGCGCGAGGTGTACGACCTCTACCCGGCCCCGCCGAACGGTGACGTGGCGAAGGCGAAGCAGCTGCTCGCCGAAGCGGGTTTCCCGAACGGCATCGACAACCTGGACTTCCCGGTGTCGACGGCCAACAACGAGGCGGACAAGGCGCAGGCGATCCAGGCCGCGCTGCAACGAGCGGGCATCCGCGCCAAGCTGCGCCCGCTCGACGACGAGGCGTGGACCACGCTGGTCACCGGCAACGACGGCAACTACGACCTGACGCTGGGCTCGTGGCAGCCGGACTTCCCGAGCGCCAACGCGAACATCGAGCCGCTGTTCGGCACGTCGGAGATCGGCAACGGCGGGTACAACGAGTCGCGCTACTCCGTGCCGGAGGTGGACGCGCTGATCACGCAGGCGCAGGGCACGGTCGACCCTGCGGCGGCCGGGAAGCTGTGGGCGAAGGCGGACAAGCGGATCATGCAGGACTCGCCAGTGGTCCCGCTGATCTACACGCGCAACTCGTTCCTGCACGGCGCGAAGGTCGGCAATTTCGCGATCGGCGCGTTCCCGGCGTACCCGAACTACCTCCAGATGGGCCTGGCGAAGTAATCCCGTGTCCGAGCAGCTGCTTTCCCTGCGCGACGTCTCCGTCCGGTTCGGTTCCGCCGAAGCGGTGCGGGAGGTGACGTTCGACGTGCGCCCCGGCGAGGTCGTCGCCCTCGTCGGGGAATCCGGTTCCGGCAAGTCGGTCACCGCGCTGTCGCTGCTCGGCCTGCTGCCGGACACCGCGACGGTGACCGGCTCCGCGGTGCTCGACGGCCGCGATCTGTACACAGTGGACGGTCCGGCGCTGCGCGCGGTGCGCGGCGGCGAGATCGGCATGGTGTTCCAGGAGCCGATGAGCGCGCTGAACCCGGTGTTCCGGATCGGCACGCAGCTCGTGGACGCGGTCCGGGCGCACCGGAAGGTGTCGCGGGCCGCCGCGCGGGAACGGGCCCGGGAACTGCTGGAACTCGTGGAACTGGACGCGCGGCGCGTGCTGCGGGCGTACCCGCACGAGCTGTCCGGCGGGCAGTTGCAGCGGGTGGTCATCGCGATCGCGCTGATCCACGACCCGAAACTGCTGGTCGCGGACGAGCCGACGACCGCGCTGGACGTCACCGTGCAAGCCGGGATCCTGCAGCTGCTGCGGTCGCTGCGGGACCGGCTCGGCACGGCGATCCTGCTGGTGACGCACGACATGGGCGTGGTCGCGGACGTCGCGGACCGGGTCGTGGTGCTGCGCGAGGGCCGGGTCGTCGAGCAGAACACCGCGGCCGGGCTGTTCGCCTCGCCGCAAGCCGACTACACGCGGGAACTGCTGGATTCGGTGCTGTCGCTGGGTTCCGCGCCCGGCGGTGCGGTGCGGCCGGCGTCGGCTCCGCTGGTGTCGGTGGAGGATCTCGCGGTGACCTACCGGGTCGGCGGCGGCGCCCCGCCGGTGCGCGCGGTCGACGGCGTGTCGCTGACCATCGGGACCGACGAGGTGCTCGGTCTCGTCGGCGAATCCGGTTCCGGCAAGAGCACCATCTCGTCCGTGCTGACCGGTTTGGTCGCTCCCTCGGCGGGCTCCGTGCGAATCGACGGCGTGGACGTCGCGCGCGCGTCGGCCCGGCAGCGGCGGGAGATCCGGCGGCAGATCGGGATCGTGTTCCAGAACCCGGCCTCCGCGCTCAACCCGCGCGCGACGATCGGCGCGAGCATCGCCGAACCCCTGGTGGTGCACGGCGAACGCGGCGAACACCGGGAGCGGGTCGCGGAACTGCTCGCCGCCGTGCGCCTGGACCCGGGCTGGAGCAACCGGTACCCGCACGAACTGTCCGGCGGGCAGCGGCAGCGGGTCGGGATCGCGCGGGCGCTGGCGCTGCGGCCGCGGCTGCTGATCGCGGACGAGCCGACGAGCGCGCTGGACGTCTCGGTGCAGGCCTCGGTGCTGGACCTGCTGGCGGACTTGCAGCGGGAACTGGCCTTCGCGTGCCTGTTCATCAGCCACGACCTGGCGGTGGTGGAGCGGGTCGCGGACCGGGTCGTCGTGCTGCACCACGGCAAGGTGGTCGAGGAGGGCCCGGTGGCGTCGGTGCTGGGCTCGCCGCAGGAGGACTACACGCGCCGATTGGTCGCCGCGGCTCCGGTGGCGGATCCGGAACGGCAGCGGGAACGCCGGGAGGCTTGGCGCGCGCTGTCCGGCTGACCGATGAGTTTCGGCCCTTCCGGGAGTCGGTACGGAAAACGGAAGGGGCTGACATGGGAAAGCTGCTGTACTCCGCCGCGATGTCGCTGGACGGGTTCATCGCCGGGCCCGGCGGGGACATGGGATGGCTCGCGCCGTACACCGGGGAAGCCGCCGACGACCTGGCCGCGGAGGTCGGCGCGCTGCTGGTCGGCCGCCGGACTTTCTCCGGCGACGACCCGTATCGCGGCACCGAGGGCGAAGGCAAGGCTTTCGGCGGCGGATGGGACGGGCCGCAGGTGGTCTTGACCCGGGGTGACGCGCCTGTGGTGCCCGGGGTGACGTTCTGCTCCTCGCTGGAGGAAGGCGTCGCGACGGCGCGGGCGGCGGCGGGGGAGAAGGCGGTGAACGTGCTGGGCGCTTCGGTCGGGCGGGTTTGTGTGGAGGCTGGCCTGCTGGACGAGGTCGTGGTGGTGGTGATGCCAGTGCTGCTCGGCGGCGGGGTGCGGCTGTTCGAACGGCTTGGTCCGCCGGTGCGGTTGGAGTTGCTGGCGCAGCGGGGGACGAGGCTGCGGTATCGCGTGTTGGCTTAGCGGTCCTCGAACCGGGCGATCGCTTCCAGCACCGCCGTCCCCATCGAGGGGCTGCCAGTGTGCCCCGCGTCGTCGATCACGACCAGTTCGGCGTCCGGCCATGCCTGGGCGAGCTGCCACGCCTTCCGCAGCGGTGCGCTCAGGTCGGCGCGTCCGTGGATCAGCACCGCCGGAATGCCGTGCAGCAGGTGGATGTCGCGCAGCAGCTGATCGTCCTCGAGCCAGGCGTGGTGGCGGTAGTAGTGCGCGCAGAGGCGGGCGAGCGTGATCAGTTCGTCGTCCGGGCCCGCGCTGAATTGGCCGGTTCGTCCGCCGACCCATTCGTGCGAGATCACCGCGTCTTCCCAGGCGCACCAATCGCGGGCGGCGCGGAGCTGAACCGCGCGGTCCGGGCTGGCGAGGAGCTGCGCGTACCCGGCGAGGAGGTCTCCGTCCGGGTCGGGCGCGCCTGCCCGGAACGCTTCCCATTGCGCGGGCAGCAGCCGCCGGACGCCGCGGTAGAGCCAGTCGATCTCGTCCGGCGACGAGGTGAACGCGGCGACCAGCACGATGCCGCTGACCCGTTCCGGATGCCGCTGCGCGTAGGCCAGCGCGAGCGTCGCGCCCCAGGAACCGGCGTAGAGCAGCCAGTTCTCGAAGCCGAGGTGGACGCGCAGCCGCTCCATGTCGGCGATCAGGCGGTCGAGGGTCTGGTGCTCCAGGCTCACCGCCGGGTCCGCGACGCTCGGCGTGCTCCGTCCGCAGCCGCGCTGGTCGAACACCACGACGCGGAACTTCTCCGGGTCGAAGCCGCTGCGGCCGAAGCTGCCGCCGCCTCCGCCGGGGCCGCCGTGGACGCACAGCACCGGCTTGCCGGAGCCGCTGGCGTCCCAGTAGATCTGCTGTCCGTCGCCGGCGTCGAGCATGCCGGTCGCGTCGGGTTCGACCGAAAACGGCCGCATCGCGGGCCTCCTCCCCGGGCCGGAAACCCGTCGAGCGTACTGGATCACGCCCGAGCCGGGTTTACAGCGCGGACCGGGGGTCCCTAGGATCTGGCGCGCCGGAAGCGCCGCGGACGCGCGGCCCCGGAGGGGTGGAGGTCTGGATGGGGAACCCGGAGTCCGGCAGCGACCTCGAGTCGGTCGCGAATCTCGTGCGGCTGTCCGAGACGGCGCCGATGCCCCGGATCGACGGCAGCGAACCCCCGCCGCTGGTGCGCCGCCGGGCCGACAGCGCCGACGAACCGACCTCGGCGTTCGGCGGGGTCCTCGACGTTTCGACCGGCTCCCCGGCCGAACAGCTCGCCAAACGCGGCCCGGCGCCCGCCGCCGATCCGCCCGCGCCGGCCGCCGCGACCGCGCCGCCCGCTCAGCGAAAGCCGCGCTACGGCCTCTTCGCCGGTGCCGCGGTGGTCGTGTGCGCGGGGCTGGGCTCGTGGGCGTTATGGCCGTCGGCGTCCGGCGGGACTGACTCGCAGCCGGTGCAGCCGCCGCCCGCTCCGGTCCGCACCACGTCGTCCGCGCCGCCCGCGGTGAGCACGCTCAGCGCGTCCCCGGCCCCGGCGAGCGACCAGGTGCGCGACACGGTGATCCGGGCCAGCAGCCGTCCCGCGACGACCGCGCCGCCGCCGCGCGTCCAGCCGACGCAGAACCCGCAGCAGGACAGCCGGGACCAGTCCCACGACTCGATGGAAGACGCGTTCCGCTCGGCGGTCAGCTCGTACATGGAGCAATGGGGTAACGGCGACGGGCCGCGCCGCTGGCACGGCTGAGCGGCAGTACTACTCTGAGTAGGTCACTGCCGACCGACCGCTCCGCGAGGTGTCCATGACCGGCTCGTCGTCCCCGTTGTCGCCCAGCCAGGTGCCGGTGGGGGTGGACCCGAACCGCCCGAGCATCGCGCGGATCTACGACGGGTTCCTCGGCGGGAGCCACCACTACGAGGTGGACCGCGCGGTGATGGAGAAGATCAGCACGGCGGTCCCGGAGGCGGTGCACATCGCGCGCGGCAACCGCGGTTTCCACAACCGCGCGCTGCGCATGCTGGCGAGCCAGACCGACATCCGCCAGTTCCTCGACTGCGGTTCCGGCCTGCCGACCGCCGAGAACACCCACCAGATCGTCCAGCGCTACCACCGCGACGCGCACGTGGTGTACGTCGACAACGACCCGGTGGTGCTCGCGCACGGCCGCGCGCTGCTGGAGGACAACGACTTCACGCACATGGTCGAGGCCGACATCTTCGAGCCGCGGGCCGTGCTGCAGCACGAAACCGTGCGCGAGTACATCGACTTCTCGGAGCCGGTCGCGCTCCTGCACATCGGCACCATGCACCACTACGAGGGCGACGGTGCGGTCGAGGTGATGCGCGAGTACATCGACGCCCTCGCGCCCGGTTCGTACGTCGCCATGGCGCACTTCTACGACCCCGAGGTGCCGGAGCTGACCGCGGTCGCGAAGCGGATCGAGGAGATCCTCGTGTCCGGACCGCTGGGCGCTGGGCGGTTCCGGACCCGCGCCGAGATCGAGGCGATGCTGCCCGGTCTCGAACTGCTCCCGCCAAGCCGGACGGACGGGCCCGGCTTGTCGGTCGCCGACGAGTGGTGGCAGGACGGGCCGAGGCTGAAGCCGCTGAGCGACGCCGCCCGGTGCGTGGCGGGTGTGGTGGGCCGGAAGGTCTGATTCCTACGCCGGTTGCGGGACTTCCGCGACCGGCGCGGGTTGCCTGCGGGCGATGAGGTAGCCGACGAACCCGAACCCGATCAGCACCGCCAGGGTTCCGGCAGTGAACAGTTCGAAGGTCAGCCGCGACACGCCCCAGGTGCCCTCGAAGTCGTAGGGCACCCCGAGCGCGCGGTCCAGCACCCCGGGCACCACCGTCTGCCACGCGCCCAGCAGGATCCACGCGTAGATCAGCACCGAGCTGACCCACAGCCCGATCCGTCCGCCGGGAACCCGGAACGGGCGGTCCGCCGCGGGGTATTTCCGCCGCAGCACCAGGATCGTCGGGAAGATCAGCAGGTACGACAGCAGCAGCGTGCTCACCGCGATGTTGAGCACCACCGCGAACACCGCCGAGGCCGAACTGCTCTGCACGATCGTCGCCACCACCGTGAACGCGGTCGCGACCACGCCGGAGAGCAGGTTGACCCGCAACGGCGTGTTGAGCTTCGGATGGAACGCCCCGAACCATCGCGGGAACGCGCCGTCGACGGCGGCCATCGCCTGGATGCGGTCCGAGGCGATCATCCACGAGCAGCCCTGGTTCAGCAGGACGAAAATGAACACGACGGCGGCGAGCGTCAGCATCGCGTCCGCAGCGCCGCCGTAGACGGAGAACACCTGGCGCACCGCGTCGAGGAACCCGCCGAGCCCGTTGATCTTGTCCGGCGGCATCACCAGCACGATCCCGAAAACCGGCACCAGGTAGCACAACGCCGACACGAGACCGGAAACGCCGACCGTGATCGGGACGTCGCGCCGCGGGTTGTGCATCTCCTCGGCGGCGCCGTTGGGCGCCTCGAAGCCGACGAGGGCGAACATCAAAACCGGGACCACGGCGAGGAACCCGCCGATGGTGGGGGAGAAGGCCAGCGAGCCGTGGACGCCGTTGCGCGCCGCGTAGATCGCCGCGGTGACGGCGAAAAGCACCACGAGCCCGACCTTCAGCAAGGCCCCGGCGGCGATGAACCACTTGCCGTACCGCAGGCTCACCACCGCGCCGAGGATCGCCAGCCAGATGAAAACCAGCTTGAACGCGTAGTCCGCGAACCCGCCCGGCGAGGCCGGCACGAGGTACTGCTGCCAGGTCGCCGCCGCGAGGAAGGTGATCGATCCGCCGAGCCACACCGGGTTGGTGATCCAGTACAGCAGCGTGCCGAGCGCGGCGGGCAGCTTCCCGAACGCGAGGCGCAGCCAGACGAACGGCCCGCCCTCCGCCGGGAACGCGCTCCCCAGTTCGGCCATGACCAGGCCGTACGGGAACAGGAACAGCACGAGGAGCACGGC
The DNA here is from genome assembly GCF_037034185.1 of Amycolatopsis sp. VC5-11. NCBI lineage: Bacteria > Bacillati > Actinomycetota > Actinomycetes > Pseudonocardiales > Pseudonocardiaceae > Amycolatopsis > Amycolatopsis sp. VC5-11. Next base: position 429,476 of record NZ_JBAGKF010000003.1, read on the forward strand.
GGTCCAGGTGACCGCCTCCGCCCCCGAGGTCGCGATCTGGCCGATGGTGTCCACCGAGATGATGGCCGCGATCGCGAGGAAGATCGAGTCGATCCGGCGCAGATTCCGGCGCAGGTTTCCGGATTCGCTGTTGACGAAGGTGGGTTCGGACACGCTTCACCGCCTTTGGTGAATCGAGGGAGGGAGTCAGGCTTCGGTGTTCTCCAGGTCTTCCTTGTGCAGCAACGGGGTTCCGGCGGTCTCGCGCATCGAGAACGCGGCGACGAGACCGACCGCCGCGGCGGCCATCAGGTACGGGCCGGGCACGAGCGTGCTGCCGGTCGCGGAAATCAGGACGGTCATCAGGTACGGCACGGTGCCCGCGAACAGCGCCGCGGTGATGTTGTACGCGATGGACAGTCCGCTTTGCCGGGTGCGGGTCGGGAAGATCTCCGCCGACCACACCGCGTAGGTGCCGAGGATCGCCGCCAGGATGGCGCCGAGGGCGAGCCCGCCGATCCAGGTGCCGACGAGGCCGGTGCGCATCAGCAGGTAGGCGGGGATGGCGAAGACGAACAGCGCCGCGCCCGCGCCGATCAGGACCGGCCGTCGCCCGACCCGGTCGGAAAGGCGGCCGAAGAACGGCACGAGGACCAGCCCGACGAGCGAGATCACCGTGGACAGTGCCGCCGCGCTGCCGGACGAGTGGCCGAGGTAGTCGGTCTCGTAGGTGACCAGGTAGGTGAGCACGGCGTAGAACGGCACGTGCATCATCGTCATCAGCCCGGCCGCCTGGAGCAGCTGCTTCTTGTTGTGGCGGAACAGTTCCCGGACCGGGCTGCGGGGCACGTTGTCGGTCGCTTCGAGGGCGCGGTACTCGGGCGTGTCCTCGATCTTGCTGCGGATGACGAACCCGATGATGCCCAGCGGCGCGGCGATCAGGAACGGGACGCGCCAGCCCCACGACGCCAGCTGCGCGTTCGTCAGGCCGATCGACAGCAGCAGGAACACGAACGAACCGGCGAGGAAGCCCAGCAGCGAACCGACTTCCAGCCAGCTGACGCCGAACCCGCGCCGCCGCCGCGGCGCGTACTCGGCGAGGAAGCTCGCCGCGCTGCCGAATTCGCCGCCCGCGGCGAGGCCCTGCAACAGGCGCAGCAGCACCAGCAGGATCGGGGCCGCGATGCCGATCGTCGAGTAGCCCGGCAGCAGGCCGATCACGAGCGTGGCCCCGGACATCACGAAGATGACCACCGACAGCGTGCGCTTGCGGCCGACCTTGTCGCCCAGCGGCCCGAAGATCAGCGCGCCGACCGGCCGGATCCCGAACGACACCGCGAAGACGCCGAACACCGCGAGCAGGCCCGCGGTCGAGTTGCCTGCCGGGAAGAACACCGAGGCGATGGTGCCGGCGAGGTAGGCGTAGGCGGCCCAGTCGAACCAGTGCACGAAGACGCCGACGGCACCGGCCGCGACACTGCGGCGCAGCGTCGCGGGATCGGCGCTCTGTTCGGCGAGGTCGGGCGCCGGAGAGGCGTCGGATGCGGTCATGAATGGCCTCCTTGGACCGGTTCTCCGGGAGGACGCTAAGAGCGGCCCACGGCATCTAACAAGAAGTAATAAGCAAAGCAATGCATCGGTTCGAGTTATGCAGAAGCGCTGAGCTGTGCCGATACGAGGGGCTGACGGCGGCGAAACACCGTGTTCACGTGCGGGACGGCCCGCCAGTGAGGGCCTGCGGGGTGATCAGCGCGCCCACCTGGTCGTCGGTCAGCAACCGCCGTTCCCGCACCAGTTCCAAGGCCGGGCGTCCGGTTTGGTGCGCTTCCAGGGCGAGCCCGCACGCGGTTTCGTAGCCGAGCGCCGGGCTCAGCGCGGTGACCAATCCGGTCGAGGTGGCGACGAGGTCGGCGAGGTGCTCTCGGCGCGCGGTGATGCCGCGTACGCAGTGTTCGGCGAGCACCCGGGCGCCGGCGGTGAGGTGGTCGAGCCCGGCGGTCAGCGCTCGCGCGATGATCGGTTCGAAGGCGTTGAGCTGGAGCTGCCCGCCCTCGGCGGCGAACGTGATCGTCACGTCGTGGCCGATGATTTCGAAGGCGATCTGGTTGACCGCCTCCGGGACGACGGGGTTGACCTTGCCCGGCATGATCGAGGACCCGGCCTGCCGGGCGGGCAGTTCGATCTCGCCGAACCCGGCCTGCGGCCCGGACGAGAGCAACCGGAGATCGTTGCAGATCTTGGACACTTTGACCGCCACGCGTTTCAGCACGCCGGACAGCTGCACGAACACGCCGACGTCCTGGGTCGCCTCGATCAGGTCGGGCGCGGAGACGAGCGTCGCGATGCCGGTCAGCTCGCGCAGGTGCGCGACAGCCCGCTCGCGGTACCCGGGACGCGCGTTGAGACCGGTGCCGATCGCGGTGCCGCCGAGGTTCAGCTCGTGCAGCAGCAACCGGGCTTCGGCGAGCCGCTGTTCGTCCTCGCCGAGCGTGGCGGCGAACGCGCCGAACTCCTGGCCGAGCGTCATCGGGACGGCGTCCTGCAGCTGGGTGCGGCCCATCTTGAGGACGTCGGCGAACTCGATCGCCTTGTCCGCGAACGCTTCCCGCAGCCCGGCGAGCGCGGCGAGCAGTTCGGCGAGATGCCGGTCGAGGGCGAGTTTGACCGCGGTGGGGTAGACGTCGTTGGTGCTCTGGCCGAGGTTGACGTGGTCGAGCGGATGCAGCTCGGTGTACTCGCCGCGCGCGTGGCCGAGCAGTTCCAGGGCGCGGTTGGCGATGACCTCGTTGGCGTTCATGTTCGTCGACGTCCCGGCACCGCCCTGGATGAGGTCGACGACGAACTGGTCGTGCAGCCGACCGCTCCGGATTTCCGCGCACGCCTGCCCGATCGCCGCGGCTCGGTCCGGCGGGAGGGCACCGACTTCCGCGTTGGCCCGCGCGGCGGCCTCCTTGACGGTGGCGAGCGCGGCGACGAGATGCGGCCGGTCGGCGAGGGTTTCGCCGGTGATGGGGAAGTTGACCAGCGCACGGGCGGTGTGCGCGCCGTAGTAGACGTCGCCGGGCACGCTGATTTCGCCGAGCATGTCGTGCTCGGAGCGGGTGCTGGACATCGGTGTCCTTCCCGGTGCAGGAGGTTCAGAGGGTGCGGTCGACGCCGGTCCACGCCAGCGCGATAGCGCCGTCGAGCAGGGCGCGCTCCGCGGTGCCGCCGACGCAGTGCGCGGCGAATTCGCGCTGGTGGTTGATCGCGGGCAGCGACCCGATGCCGATGTAGGGATGAATCGCGGGCACGACCTGCGAGACGTTGCCCATGTCGGTGGACGCGCGGTTCATCCGCGACGCCGTGCCGTCCGGCGCGAACTCGCGGCCGAGTTCGAGGGCGTTGGCGCGATAGGCGGCCAAAGCCGGTTCATCGGCGCGGAATTCGGCGTATGGCTTGCTTTCCGGCTCGACCCTCAGCTCGCAGCCAGTGGCCAGTGCCCCGGCCTCGAAAGCCCGCATGACGCGTGGCTCCAATTCGGACAGTTCCGCCAGCGTCTCGGCTCGCACGTACCACCGGCCGGACGCGTGCTCGGGGATCGCGTTGGGGGCGTCCCCGGCGTGCGTCACGATCCCGTGCACGCGTGCCGAGGCCGGAAGTTGTTGCCGCAGAAGGCCGATCGCGACCTGGGCGACGGTGAACGCGTCGGCGGCGTTGACCCCGGCTTCGGGATACGCGGCCGCGTGCGCGGACTTGCCGGTGTAGGAGATCTTCGAGTGGCTGACGGCGAACGGCCGCGCTTCGGCGACGTCGACCGGCGCCGGGTGCACCATCATCGCGAGGTCGACCCCCGCGAAAGCGCCGCGCTCCAGCAGTTCGATCTTCCCGCCACCGCCCTCCTCAGCCGGGGTTCCGTAGACCTCGACGGTGATCCCGAGGTCGTCGGCGACCTGGGCGAGCCCCAGCGCGGCCCCGATTGAGCTGGCCGCGATGAGGTTGTGCCCGCACGCGTGGCCCAGGCCAGGCAGCGCGTCGTACTCGGCGCACAGCGCGATCCGCCGGGGCCCGGAGCCGAAGCTGGCGTGGAACGCGGTGTCCAGACCGAGGTACTTCGCCGTGACCGCGAACCCGGCCCGGTCGAGCAGTTCCGGCACCGCGGCGGCCGCGCGATGCTCTTCCCACGCGGTTTCCGGGTCCGCGTGCAGGCGCTCGGACAGCTGGATCAGCTCGTCGGCGTGCCGCTCGACCGCGGCGCGGGCGGCCGCTTTGGGGGTGGCCATCACTCGTCTCCCGGCACGCCGTAGGACGGCGCGGCGGCGGGGTTCAGGCCGCGGGTGACGTAGTCGTCGCGCTGGGGGAGCCAGACGTCGAGGAGTTCGGCGAGCTGCTCGATCGGCTCGTCCGCCCAGTCCACGCGCAGATCGGTGACCGGCCAGTCCGCCCCGGACACGACGACCAGCCCGGCTGACCGCACCGGGCCTTCCTCGCCGCCCGCCGCGAGCCCGGCCCGCATCGCCGCGACGAGGCGTTGTTCCAGCTCGCCGGTGGCGTCGGTGAAAGCGTCCACCATGGACTGTGGGATGTGGTTACCCGCCAGCATGTTGCCCGCCACCACTACGCCGTCCGCTGTCGCCGACGCGTGCGTGCCGAGGGTTTTCGAGCCGCTGTAAGCGAAACCGGGCCCGGTCTGGCCGAGCACGGTCAGCTGCCGGTACTCGATGTGCTCCGCCGCCGACGTGACCTCGGCGAGCGCCTTTTCCGGGTCGCCGTGCTCGGCGAGCCGGTCCAGCAGGCGTCCGCCGAGCCGCGGGTCGGTGATGTTCTGCGAGGCGGCCGCGCCGAGGCCCGGGCGCAGGTGCGCGACCCGGGCGACGACCGCCGGACTGGACGAGCTGGCCGCGATGCCGAATCGGACGGTGCCGCCGGACGTGTCGCGGGCGACGATCGAAAAGGTCACTTCTCCTCCTCCGGGATCACCGCGATGGCGTCGATCTCGCACAGCCACTCCGGCCGGGCGAGCGCGGACACGACCACGCCGGTCGAGATCGGGTGCACGCCCTTGGTCCAGCGCCCGACGGTGCGGTAGACCGCCTCGCGGTAGCGCGGGTCGACGAGGTAGATGGTGAGCTTGACCAGGTGTTCCATCCGGCTGCCCGCTTCTTCGAGCAGCATCTTGATGTTCGCCATCGCCTGCTCGGCCTGCGCGGCGACGTCGCCGATCCCGACCGATTCGCTCGTGTCGAGGTCCTGCCCGATCTGGCCGCGCACGTAGACCGTGCCGTTGGCGACGACGGCCTGGCACAGGTCGTTGTCGAGGTTCTGCTCCGGGTAGGTGTCCCGCGTGTTGAACGGGCGGATGCGACGGTGGACAGTCACTGCGGGGCCTTCCGTGCGGCGGTCGTCGGACGCCTCAGCCTGACCGCGCCGCCGAGGTTCTGTCCAGTAGATGTTTCCGGACCAATGCATCGGTTGAATCGATGCACCCTGCATCGGGAAAACAGATCTTGAGTGCCGGAAACATCTGTTGGACACGGGCAGTGCGGGCCGTGAGGATCCGGGGAGGCGGCGCTGAACCGCGCCGGAGCCGGAGCGGAGGTCTGGGATGTCGAGCGAACAGGTGGAGGCCCTCGTCGTGGGCGGGGGACAGGCCGGCCTGGCGATGAGCGAGCACCTGAGCGAGTGCGGCGTGCCGCACGTCGTCCTGGAACGGAACCGGATCGCCGAACGCTGGCGCTCGGAACGGTGGGACTCGCTCGTCGCGAACGGCCCGGCGTGGCACGACCGGTTTCCCGGCCTGGAATTTCCCGACGTGGCCCCTGGTGAGTTCGCGTCGAAGGAACAGGTCGCGAACTATTTCGAGGCGTACGCGGAAAAAATCGCCGCTCCGGTCCGCACTGGAGTGGAGGTGACGTCCGTGCGCCGGCACGAGGGCAGGCCCGGATTCCGCGTCGAAACCTCGGACGGCGCCCTCGACGCCCGGTACGTCATCGCCGCGACGGGCCCGTTCCAGCGTCCGGTGATCCCGCCGATCGTGCCCGCCGATGCCGGACCGGTGCAGCTGCACTCCAGCGGTTACCGGAACCCCGGGCAGCTTCCCGAAGGCGCGGTCTTGGTGGTCGGCGCGGGTTCGTCAGGCGTGCAGATCGCCGAGGAACTCCGCCGCGCCGGACGCGAGGTGTACCTGTCCGTCGGCCCGCACGACCGGCCGCCGCGCAGCTACCGCGACCGCGACTTCTGCTGGTGGCTGGGCGTTCTGGGCAAGTGGGACGCCGAGACGCCGCCCGCCGGAGCGGAGCACGTCACCATCGCGGTGAGCGGCGCTCGCGGCGGGCACACCGTGGACTTCCGTGCACTGGCCGGGCTCGGCATCACGCTCGTCGGCATGACCGGTGCCTATGCCGAAGGCAAGCTCAGCTTCGCGACCGACCTGGCGAAGAACATCGCGGCGGGCGACGAGAATTACCTTGCCCTGCTTGACGAAGCCGACGCCTACGTGGCCCGCAACGGCCTCGACCTGCCCGAGGAACCGTCCGCCCGCGACCTGGGCCCGGACCCGGCGTGCGTCACCGATCCGCTGCTGGAACTGGATTTGGCCGCGGCCGGGGTGACCTCGATCGTCTGGGCCACGGGGTTCGCCGTCGACTACAGCTGGCTGCAGGTGGACGCCTTCGACGAGAACGGACGGCCGAAGCACCGTCGCGGAGTGTCGGTGGAGCCGGGCGTGTACTTCATCGGCTTGCCGTGGCTGGCGCGGCGCGGGTCGAGTTTCATTTGGGGTGTCTGGCACGACGCGAAGTTCGTGGCCGATCACGTGGCGATTCAGCGCGGGTACCAGAGCCAGCCCTCGACGGCGGCCAGCCAGCGGTCCGGCGCCCAGGAATGAATGCGGTGCCGGACGCTGACCTGGACCGTTTTCGCCGGGCCCAGGTCCTTCACGGACACGTCACGACCTGCCCGGCCCAGGAGAGCCCGCCGCCGAACGCGAACAGCAGCACCGGCCCGCCGGACGGCAGCTCGCCGCGCGAGACCATTTTGGACAGTGCGAGTGGGACGGACGCCGCCGACGTGTTGCCGGAATCCACCACGTCGCGGCCGATCACCACGTCCTCGCGCAGTTCGAGCCGGGCGGTCAGTGCCTCGATGATCCGCAGATTCGCCTGATGGGTGACGACCCCGGCGAGGTCGGTGGTGGCGATGCCCGCGCGAGCGCAGGCTTCCGCCGCGACGGCGGGCAGTTCCTGGGTCGCCCAGCGGAACACCGACTGGCCGTCTTGCGCGAACGCGGGCTGCCATTCGTCCACGAGCCGGACCAGTTGCCGGCGCGTCGGGTCGGAGCCCCAGACGACCGGGCCGACCGCCGGAGCGTCGGCCGTGCTGAGGATTGCGGCACCCGCGCCGTCGCCGAGGAGGACGCAGGTGCTGCGGTCGGTCCAGTCGGTGATGTCCGACATCTTCTCCGCGCCGATGACCAGCGCGTGCCGGGCCGCACCGGCTTGGACGGCGTGGTCCGCGGTGGCGAGTGCGGTGCAGAAGCCGGCGCAGCCGTTGTTGAGGTCGAAACAGACCGCGGCCGGAATGCCGAGACGGCCCGCGACCTGGGCGGCGATCGACGGGCAGCGATCGATCGCGCTGCAGGTGGCGACCACGACCAGGCCGATCTCGCCGGGTTCGAGCCCGGCCCCGGCGAGCGCCTTCGCGGCGGCTTCGGCGGCCAGGTCGGCGACCGAGCCGTCCGCGATGTGCCGGGTGGCGATGCCGGTGCGGCGGCGGATCCACTCGTCGGTCGTGTCGACCATGTCTTCGAGGTCGGCGTTGGTCAGCACGCGGGCGGGCTGGTGGTGGCCGAGTGCGGTGATGCGGGAAGCGGGCATCTGGGTCTCCTCACGGGGTCCGGCTCAATATAGCGACCGATCGTTCGTAATCTATAGTGGGTTTCATGAGTCCCCGGAAGACCGCCGCCGAGACCCGCCACACCCGGCAGCGCATCCTCGACCTCGGCCTGGTGCTCGCCTCCGCCGAAGGCCTGGAGGGGCTGACCATCGGGCGGCTCGCCGCCGAGCTGGGGATGAGCAAGGCGGGCGTGATCGGGCATTTCGGCACCAAAGAGAGCCTGCAGCTGGCCGTGATCGACGCCGCCGCCGAACTGTTCGTCCGCGAGGTGCCCGAACGCGCGCGCGGTGTCCCGCGCGGCCTGCCCTACCTCCGGGCGGCGGGGGATGCCTGGATCTCCTACCTGGAACGCGACCTGCTGCCCGGCGGCTGCTTCTTCACCGCCGCGGCGGCCGAGTTCGACGGGCGAGAAGGACCGGTGCGCGACGCCGTCGTCCGGATGAGCGCGTTCTGGCAACGGGAGCTGCGGGTCAACATCTGGCGCGCGGTGAGCCTCGGGGAATTGCCGCCGGACACGGACATCGACCAGCTGCTCTACGAGATCGTCGCGATCATGCTGGCGCTGAACCATTTCCGGCAGCTGCACGGCGATGTGCAGGCTGCGGCTCGCGCGCGCCGGGCGTTGGAACGGCTGCTTTGACGCGGCTCTCCGCTCAGGACGAGTACTGCGCGCGGCACAGTTCCCGGAACTCCTGCGCCCGCCGGGTCAGCCGAACCCCGCGCATCGTCGCGAGCACGATCTCCAGCGACGGAACATCGTCCGTCAGCGCGAGCGGCACCACGCTCGCCCCCGCGTAAGTCGTGTCAGCAGGCGGGCGCTGGTTGAGCAACGCGAAGCCGTGCCCGGAAGCCACCAGCGCCCGCACCGTCTCGTATCCGCTCGTCCGGTGCCGAACCCGCGGGGCCACCCCGGCGTCGCTCAGGATCGACTGCAGGTACTCCCGGCTGTGCGGCAGATCGAGCAGCACCATCGGCTCCTCCGCCAGCTCGTGCAGCGACACCTTGCGGTTCTTCCGCCGGGCGAGCCGGTGGTCCTCGGAGACGAGCGCGTACGGCGCGGCGGTGCCGACCACCTCGCGGTCGATGTCGTCGTCGAGGTCGTAGCCGTACAGCATCGCCAGCTCGGTCTCGCCGGCTCGCAACGCGGCCTTGAGCGCCTTGTGCTCGCCCTCGCGCAGGGACACGTGCACGCGCGGATGCCGGGTTTCGAACTCGGCCAGCAGGCTCGGCAGGCGGAACGGCGCGAGCGTGGTGAAACAGCCGACGGTGAGCGTGCCGACCAGGTCGGTGCCGGACTGCCGCGCGGTTTCGACCAGCTCCGCGCCGTGCGCCAGGAAATCCAGCACCCGCTTGTAGAACTCCTCGCCGGCGGTGGTCAGGCTGAGCCCGCGGGCGTGGTGTCGCAGCAGGAACTGCACGCCCATTTCCTTCTCCAGCTGCGCGATCGCCGTCGAAACGGCCGACTGCGAAACCATCAGCTCCTTCGATGCGGCAGTCATGCTCAGGTGCCGCGCCGCCGCCTCGAAATAGCGCAGCTGCACGAGGGTGAAGGAAGGCTCGCTCATGCCGACATCCTGCCTCAGTGGCAGCAGCCGGGATGCTGCGGTTTCGGCGCGGGCGTGTCCAGCGCGGGGTTGACGTCGAAGAATCCGCTGGGCTTGAGCGTGAACCCGGTGTGGTCGACAGGCATGATCGGCCAGTCCTCGGTGCGCGGGTAGTGGGTGAGCCCGAAGGTGTGCCACACGACGAGGTCGGCGCCGTCGAGGTCGCGGTCGGCCTGGATCCAGGTGTCGATGCCGGTGTTGCCGTCGTTCTGGTTGACGTACTCGCCCGCCGGGAAGCGTTCGTCCTCGGCATACGCGGTGACCCAGAGGTGCTTGCGGGTGAAGGCGGCGCGGCGGGCGATCGAGGATGCGTCGTCGGCCAGCAACGGCGGCTGGCCTTCGGGATGCAGCGTGTACCCGACGGGCTTGCCGAGGGCGTTGCGAGACTCGGGATTGCTGATTCGCCAGGTGCGGCCGAGGTTGCCGTCGGCGAGCCGGGCGGCCTCGGATTCCTTGGCCAGCCTGGTGATCTTCCGGGTGAAAGCGTTGCCGTGCGGATTGCCCGGGCCGATCGGGACGCGTTGCGCGTCGATTTCGTCGACGGCGTTCGTGAGGCCGTCGACCATCATGTCCAGCCGCGCGGAGAACAGGTGCTGGTGGAACGGCGCGCCGATGCCGGGGGCGATTTCGGAGGCCCACGGGTAGTCGTCGTCGGCGGGGAAGGCTGAGGTGAAGACGATCCCGGTGGCCTTGCACTCGAGTTCGATCGTGCCGTCGAGGTAGAGGTACCAGTAGAAGCCGTAGTCGTAATTGCCGACCGTCACGAAGAACGAGATGACGAGCCGACGCTGCCGGCGGGTGGAAACACTGCCGTTGTAGTGGTCAGTGTGCTTCCACAGCACGCCCGCGTCTTCCTCGTGCATGCAGATCGCGTTCGCGATGGTGTGCGGATGGCCGTCGTCGTCGTGCAGGACGGCGTCGAAGTAGCGGATCTCGCCGAGGCAATCGCAGCCAAGCGTCAGCGAGTTGGCTTCCTTGCCCAGCGAGTACTCGCCTGCGTCGAAGTAGTTCTGCCAGAACCGGACCGGGCTCGGATCCCCGTACGGCACGACCATCTCGGCGACCGAAGCGCGGTAGACGACCGGACGCAGCCGGTCGCCGTCCTGGAAGCCGATTTGGTGCAGGGTAAGGCCTTCGACCGCGTTGAAGCCGATCCGGAACTGCCACTTCTCCCACGTGACGACGTCGCCGTCGACAGTGAAGCTCGGCCCCTCGGGCTGGGTGATCACGATGGGTTTCTGCGTGTCGCGGACCGGTCCGTCGAGGTGGTAGTCGTAGGCGGTGCGCGGGATGTCGGCCGGGCCGTCGTCGATGAGGTCGTGCACGCGGCCGGCGATCAGGTCGACGTAGGCGACGACGCCGTCGATCGGGTGGGCCCAGAGGTTGTCGTCCTTGTTGAGCTGCAGGAACGCCAGGCAGCGCACGAGCCGCAGCCCGGTCTCGCCGGGGATGTCGAAGCATCCGGCGCTCAGGGCGGAGATCCGGACCGAACGGGGTTCGTCGATGCCGCGGCGGCGCATCGCCGCATTCCACGCCTCGTCCTTCCAGAGGATCTCCTCGACCAGGTCGAACTCCTCGTGCAGGATCGGCGGCTGCCCCTCGGCGACCACGTCCACCGCCCGGTCGGCCACGACCTCGCCGCTGGTCAGCGACACGACCGTTTCGCGCACCGCGCCGGTCCGCCGGTCGAGCAGCAGCGAACGGACGCGGCGGTCGACCGGGTCGCCCGGCTGCCAGGCCAGCACGGCCGCTTTCGCCGGTTCGAGCAGCGAGACGAGCGCGAACCGGGTGCTCTCGGTCGCGATCCCTGCTCCGGCCAGCAGCGCGCGGTTGCGGGCGACCTCGTCTTCGGTCAGGCGCGAGAGGGGGTGGGCCATGCGCGTCTCCTCATTCTTTGCGGTCTGTCGCAAAGAATGCGCGCTGCCGGTCCGGGAGGCAAGGCCCTTACGGGGCGGGTTCTCCGGAAGCGGTACTGGGTTTTTCGATGCACGTCATCAATAATCCTGGACGTGGCACGACCCAAGGACCAGGCGAAGCGGCGCGACGAGCTGGTGGCGGCGGCCGCCCGCGCGATCCGGACGCGGGGGCTGGCCGGGCTCCGCGTGCGCGACGTCGCCGAGGAGGCCGGGCTGTCGGCAGGCTCGGTCAGCTACTACTACCCGGACCTCGACGACCTGCTGTTCGAACTGCACCGCGACGCGGTCGACCGGTTCTACTGGGCGCGAGCGCGCGCCGCGGAAGCCGAGGACGATCCGGTCCGCCGGCTGGTGCGGCTGGTCGACGCGGGGCTTCCGGCGGGGGAGGGCGATCCGCTGAGCCGGGTGCTGTACGAAATGCACGTCCACGCGGCGCGCAACCCGGCGCACGCGGCGTTGATGACAGCGTTGTGGGACCGCGAGGTGTCGCTGTACTCGGCCGCGCTCGCCCACGGTCAGGACACTGGGGCGTTCCAGCTGCGGTCGCCCGCGGCGGACATCGCGGCGAACGCCGTGGCACTGGAAGACGCTTACGGCCTGCATCTCGCCGGGCGCAACACCAGCCTGTCCGCAGCCAGGACACGCGAGTTGCTGCTCGGGTACCTGGCCGCGGAAATCGGACGTGACCTCGGTCAGGCGTAGGCCGTCCAGACTGTCTTGAGGCCGGTGTACTTGTCGAACGAGTGCAGGGAGAGGTCGCGGCCGAAGCCGGACTGCTTGAAACCGCCGAACGGGGTCGCGGTGCTGAGGACATCGCGGCGAACGCCGTGGCACTGGAAGACGCTTACGGCCTGCATCTCGCCGGGCGCAACACCAGCCTGTCCGCAGCCAGGACACGCGAGTTGCTGCTCGGGTACCTGGCCGCGGAAATCGGACGTGACCTCGGTCAGGCGTAGGCCGTCCAGACTGTCTTGAGGCCGGTGTACTTGTCGAACGAGTGCAGGGAGAGGTCGCGGCCGAAGCCGGACTGCTTGAAACCGCCGAACGGGGTCGCGGTGCTGAGCGCGTCCACTGTGTTCACCGAGACGGTCCCGGCGTGGATTCCGTCGGAGACGCGGTGCGCGCGGGCGAGGTCGCGGGTCCAGACGGACGCGGCGAGGCCGTACGGGGTGTCGTTGGCGAGGCGGATCGCTTCGGCTTCGGTCTCGAACGGGAGGGTGGCGAGCACCGGCCCGAACAACTCGTCGGTGACCAGCGGATCGTCGGCGGCCAGGCCGGTGACGACGGTCGGATCGAGGAACGCGCCGCGACGCGTGCCGCCCGCGAGGACAGTTCCGCTGCTGGCCTCGACGGCAGCCAGCACGCGCGCCGCGGCGTTCTCGTCGATCATCGGACCCAGTTTCGTGGCCGGGTCCAGCGGATCGCCGGGCACCCACTCGCCGATCTTCTCCCGCAGCCGGGCGAGGAATTCGTCCGCCGCCGATGCCTCGACGAGCAGGCGGGTCGTGGCCGAACAGACCTGGCCGGAGTTCGCGCAGAACCCGAACGCGACCAGATCCGCCGCGGCGTCGAGGTCGGCGTCGGCGAACACCACGACCGGGCTCTTGCCGCCGCATTCGAGCCAGACCTGTTTGAGGTTCGACTCCCCGGCGTAGCGCAGGAACAGCCCGCCCACCGGCGTCGATCCGGTGAAGGCGAGGACGTCGACGTCCGGATGGCGTCCCAGCGCCTGCCCCGCGGTTTCGCCGAAGCCGGGCACGACGTTGAGCACCCCGTCCGGAATCCCCGCCTCCGCGGCCAATTCTCCCAGCCGCAGCGCGGACAGCGGCGACTGTTCTGCGGGCTTCAGGACGACGCTGTTGCCCGCGGCCAGCGCCGGGGCGAGTTTCCACCCGGCGATGTCGAGCGGGAAGTTCCACGGGACGACCGCGCCCACCACTCCGAGCGGGACCCGCCGGATCGCCGCGAAATTGCCCGGAGGGGTGGGCGCGACCTCGTCGTAGCGCTTGTCGAGCGCTTCGGCGTACCAGGCGAAGCATTCGGCGGTCGCGGGCACGTCCTGGCCGAACGTGTCCGAGATCGGACGGCCGACGTCCAGGGTGTCGCAGAGCGCCAGTTCCGGTCCGTGCGCCGTGATCAGCTCGGCCAGCCTCAGCAGCCGTTTCTTGCGCTCGGCCGCCGCGAGCCGGGACCAGCGGCCGTCCTCGAACGCGCGTCGCGCGGCGGCGACCGCGGCGTCGATCTCGTCCCGGCCGCATTCGGCCACGTGCGCGACTGGGTGCCCGGTGGCGGGGTTGACGTCGGCGAAAGTCTTGCCGGACTTGGCTTCGAGCCAGTCACCGTCCACAAAGGCCGCTTCGCGGGGCCGCAGTCGCGCGGCCTCGTGCACCCAGTCGCCCTGGTTCATTCCCGGAACCGCCTTTCGTCGCTTCCGTTCACTATCACCAGCTCCCCGGGGTGCGGGAAAGCAGAGCTTTTCGCTGCCCTGCATCGGGTCAATCGATGCAGGCTCACCGCGCCAGCTCCCACAGCGACGCCCATTGCCCGGCGGTCAGGTCGCGGGGGAGCGCTTGCGGCGACAGCCGTTGCCGCCCAAGCCAAGTCCGCGTCGCGCGGACGCTGAGGCGGCCGGTGCGGGGCAGGATCCCGCCGAGCCCGCGGCCGCGTCCGGTGAAGACTTCGCGGACGAACTCCTGGTATTCCGCCTGGCCGGTGACGAGCGGTTCCGGGCGGCGGGTGATCACGAGGATCCCGCCGTCCACGGCCGGGCGAGGACGGAACGCGTGCGCCGGGACCCGAGCGGGGACGGCGAACTCGAACCACGGCCACCAGGCGGCGGTCATCTGGGAGGCGCCGCCGATCCCGGCCCGGCGGCGGGCGACTTCCCATTGCACCAGCAGCACCGCGAGTTCCCAGTGCGGCTGCCGGAACAGCCGGCGCAGGGCCGCGGTGGTGAGGTGGAAGGGAAGGTTGCCGACGACGGTGTGCGGAACGTCGGGCAGCCGGTGCCGGAGCAGGTCGCCGTGGACGACCTCGACGTGGTCGGCGGTGCGCCGGGCGAGGCGGCGGGCACGGCGGGGGTCGAGTTCGACCGCGGTGAGCGGGCGGCCGGTGCGGCTGAGCGGGACGGTCAGCGCGCCGTCGCCCGCGGCGAGTTCCACGAGGGGGCCGGTGGTGCGGGCGGCGGCAGTGCAGACAGCGGCGATGACGGCGGGGTCGGCCAGGAAGTTCTGGCCGAGCTCGTGCCGTCCGCCGAAGGGTCGGGCAGACATCGGGGTGCGTACTCCGCGCATGAGGAAGCGACCCGGGTGCCAAGACAAGCAACCCGGATGGACAACGGGAGAGTGCGACGGAGCGGTGTGCGTCCGGCGCTCAGGCGTTGCGCAGGCGAGTCAGCGCGCAGGCAGAGAAAAAGGCACCCATGGGCCGGAAGCCTAGCCGACCGGTCCGGCGGGTCGCATCCGGTTTTCGCGCAGGCGGATCCCCGCGGGCCGCGGGCCTCTTCCGGAATTCGGCGGCGGCTATTCTTTCCCTGGTGGGCGAACAATTCGCGCCCATTCCGCCGGGCCCGTGAGAACGGTCCTCTTACGACGGAAGTACCCGCTGATTCCGGTCCGCAAACTGACACGAAACGGGGTCGCTCGGCTGAGGGGTACGACGCTTGCGCGGGGCTGTGACCAGCCGGAGAGTGGGACGCGGAGGAGAAATTTCGATTCGGGAAATGGAGTGGATCCATGGTACGCGCAATGCAGCCGCAGGACCTCGTCGACAGCACCGTGATGGACAATTCCGGCAGCAAGATCGGCAAGGTGGGCACGGTTTATCTCGCCGACGACACCAGGCGGCCGGAGTGGGTGACGGTAAAAACCGGGCTGTTCGGCCAGAAGGAGAGCTTCGTGCCGCTGTCGGGCGCGGACATGGAGAGCGACGGCCTGCACGTCCAGGTCGCGAAGGACCAGGTGTCCGACGCGCCGCGCATCGACGCCGAGGGCCATCTCTCCGAAAAGGAAAGCGTCGAGCTGTACAAGTACTACGGCTTGCCCGCTCCGCGCGCCGGGAACGGCGAGAACATGCGTGACCGCGGCCGCGACGCGGCAGCCGGTGGCGCGGCTGGCGGTGCGGCAGGCGGCGTTGCTGGCACGACGCGGCCGACCGGCCGGGACACCGCCCAGGCCAAGGGACGCCCGACCGCCGAGCACGCCGCCAAGGGCGGACGGCACGACGCGTCCGGCGCCGGCGACGTGGTGCGGTCCGAGGAACACCTGCGGGTCGGCACCGAACAGGTCGAAACCGGCCACGTCCGGCTGCGCAAGTACGTGGTGACCGAGGACGAGCAGGTGACCGTGCCGGTCACGCACGAGGAGGTCCGCGTCGAGCGCGAGCCGATCACCGACGCCAAGGCGGCGGGCCGGACCGAGATCGGCGAGGCTGAGCAGGACGTCGTGCTGCACGCCGAGAAACCGGTGGTGCAGAAGGAAACCGTGCCGGTGGAGCGGGTGCGCCTGGGCACCGAGCAGGTCACCGAGGAACAGACCGTCCAGGGCAAGGTCCGCAAGGAGCGGATCGACATCGACGACGACACCAAGCGGGGCAGGAAGTCCTGACCTGCCCGCGCCGCGGCTGTCTCCCGCCGGAGCCGTTCCGGACGGGAGACGGCCGCGCGCGTCTGGTTACCGCCGTGAGCGGCTGGCTTTGAGGAATTCGCGGTTGAGGTTCGCGATGCTGGTCAGCGGGATGCCTTTGGGGCAGGAGGCGACGCATTCGCCGGTGTTGGTGCAGCCGCCGAAGTCGGCTGCGTCCATGGTTTCGATCATGTCGAGCACGCGTTGGGCGCGTTCGGGCAGGCCGCGCGCGCATGCGCGGCGGCGGTCTCCCGCCGGAGCTGTTCCGGACGGGAGATGGCCGCGCGCGTCTGGTTATCGTCGTGAGCGGCTGGCTTTGAGGAATTCGCGGTTGAGGTTCGCGATGCTCGTCAGCGGAATCCCTTTGGGACACGACGCGACGCATTCGCCGGTGTTGGTGCAGCCGCCGAAGTCGGCTGCGTCCATGGTTTCCACCATGTCGAGCACGCGTTGAGCGCGTTCCGGCTGGCCCTGCGGCAGCGAGTTCAGGTGCGCCACCTTCGCCGAGGTGAACAGCATCGCCGACCCGTTCGGGCAGGCCGCTACGCACGCGCCGCAGCCGATGCAGGTGGCGTTGTCGAAGGCGAGGTCCGCGTCCGGCTTCGGCACCGGCGTCGCGTGCGCTTCCGGTGCGCTGCCGGTCGGGGCGGTGACGTAGCCGCCCGCCTCGATGATCCGGTCGAACGCCGATCGGTCGACCACCAGGTCCTTGATGACCGGGAAACCCTTGGCGCGCCACGGTTCCACGTCCAGCACGTCGCCGTCGCGGAACGAGCGCAGGTGCAGCTGGCAGGTCGTGGTGCGTTCCGGGCCGTGCGCCCGGCCGTTGATCACCACGCCGCACGAGCCGCAGATGCCCTCGCGGCAGTCGTGGTCGAACGCGATCGGCTCGGCGCCGTCCTCGATGAGATGCTGGTTGAGGACGTCGAGAAGTTCCAGGAACGACATGTCCGGGCTGGCGTCGTCGACCGGGTAGTCGACCAGCCTGCCGTCGTCGTCCGGGCCGGACTGGCGCCAGACCCGCAGGGTGAGTTTCACGTGTAGCTCCGCTGGGTGGGGTGGACGTGCTCGAAGTTCAGGATTTCCTGGTGCAGCACCGGCTTTTCGCCGTACTCCCAGGCCGAGACGTACGAGAACCGCTCGTCGTCGCGCTGCGCCTCGCCGTCTTCGGTTTGGTGTTCCTCGCGGAAATGACCGCCGCACGATTCCTCGCGCACCAGTGCGTCGAGCAGCAGCAATTCGGCGAGTTCGAGGAAATCGGCGACGCGGCCGGCCTTCTCGAGTTCCTGGTTCAGTTCCGCTCCGGTGCCCGGGACGCGGACGTCCCGCCAGAATTCGGCGCGCAGCTCCGGAATGCGGTCGAGCGCTTTCCGCAGGCCTTCGGCGGACCGGGACATCCCGCAGTGGTCCCACATCAGGTGGCCCAGCTCGCGGTGGAAGGAGTCGACGCTGCGGGTGCCGCGCACCGACAGCAGCCGTTCCAGCCGGTCGCGCACCGCGGTTTCCGCTTGCGCGACCGCGGGATCCGCCGGGTCGAGCGCGGGGAAGCTGCCGCGGGCGATGTAGTCGTTGAGCGTGGCCGGAAGCACGAAGTAGCCGTCGGCGAGACCCTGCATCAGCGCGGACGCGCCGAGCCGGTTCGCGCCGTGGTCGGAGAAGTTGGCCTCTCCGATCACGAACAGGCCGGGCACCGTGCTCTGCAGGTCGTAGTCGACCCACAGCCCGCCCATCGTGTAGTGGATCGCCGGGTAGATCCGCATCGGAACCTCGTACGGGTTCTCCGCGGTGATCCGCTCGTACATGTCGAACAGGTTGCCGTACTTGGCTTCCACCGCCGGGCGGCCCATCCGCTCGATCGCGTCCGCGAAGTCCAGGTACACGCCGAGCCCGCCGGGACCGACGCCGAACCCGGCGTCGCAGACGTTCTTCGCGGCCCGCGACGCGATGTCGCGCGGCACCAGGTTGCCGAAGCTCGGGTACATCCGCTCCAGGTAGTAGTCCCGTTCGGACTCCGGGATCTCCTGCGGCGGACGCGGGTCCTGCGGCTGCTTCGGCACCCAGATCCGGCCGTCGTTGCGCAGCGACTCGCTCATCAGCGTCAGCTTCGACTGGTGTTCGCCCGAACGCGGGATGCAGGTCGGGTGAATCTGCGTGAAGCACGGGTTCGCGAAGTACGCGCCGCGCTTGTGCGCCCGCCAGATCGCGGTGGCGTTGGAGCCTTTCGCGTTGGTGGACAAGTAGAAGACGTTGCCGTAGCCGCCGGTCGCGAGCACGACGGCGTCCGCGAGATGCGTGGTCACCTCGCCGGTGACCAGGTCGCGCGCGACGATCCCGCGTGCCTTCCCCTCGGACACGACGAGGTCCAGCATCTCCGTCCGCGGGTGCATCTCCACGCCGCCGGCGTCGATCTGCCGCGCCAGCGCCTGGTACGCGCCGAGCAGCAGCTGCTGCCCGGTCTGGCCGCGGGCGTAGAACGTGCGCTGCACCTGGACGCCGCCGAACGAGCGGGTGTCGAGCAGCCCGCCGTACTCCCGGGCGAACGGCACGCCCTGGGCCACCGCCTGGTCGATGATCTGCGTGGACACCTGCGCCAGCCGGTACACATTGGACTCCCGGGACCGGAAGTCGCCGCCCTTCACCGTGTCGTAGAAGAGCCGGTAGACCGAATCGCCGTCGTTGCGGTAGTTTTTCGCCGCGTTGATCCCGCCCTGCGCGGCCACCGAGTGCGCGCGCCGCGGCGAGTCCTGGAAGCAGAACTGGACCACGTGGTAGCCCTGTTCGGCGAGCGTCGCTCCGGCGGACGCCCCGGCGAGACCGGTGCCCACCACGATCACCCGGTGCCGCCGCCGGTTGGCCGGGTTGACCAGCTTCGCGCCGAAGCGGCGGCTGTCCCAGCGGCCCTCGATCGGGCCGTCCGGCGCTTGCGTGTCGGCGATCGGCTCGCCGAGCGTGTAGTCGCTCATGTCAGGCCACCCATCCCGCCATCACGGCGATCGGCACGATCAGGAAGCCGCCGGTGATCACGACGGCGAGGACGGACCCGACGGTTTTGAGCGCCCGGTCGCGGGTTTTGCTGGTGATGCCCAGCGTCTGTGCCGCGCTCCAGAAGCCGTGGTTGATGTGCAGGCCGAGCATCAGCAGCGCGACGATGTAGATCAGGTTGACCCACCAGACCTGGAAGTCCGCGACGATGTTGTGGTACGGCTGGCCGTCGCGGAAGTCCTGGTTGGCCACGCCGACGGTGAGGTCCAGGATGTGCCACACGATGTAGAGCGCGAGCGTCGCGCCGCCCCAGCGCATGGTGTGCGTCGCGAAACTGGCCTTGCGCCGCTGTCCGTGCGCGTACTTGACCGGACGCGCTTGCCGGTCCCGTTTGGACAGTTGCACCGCCGCGACCACGTGCAGCACCAACGCGATCAGCAGCACGACCCGCTGGATCGAGAGATACCAGGCGTTCTGCAGCACCGGTTCGCCGATGGTGCGCAGCCAGGCGGCGTAGTCGTCGAAATGCTGCGGCCCCAGGAAAACCTTGAGGTTCCCGGCCATGTGCACGAACAGGAACGCGACGAAGATCAGGCCGGTGACGGCCATGACGACTTTCTTGCCGATCGTCGAACGCCAGAACGTCACGAGCGCCGGGCGACGGCGGGGCGGAGCGGGTGCGAGTGCCACGGAACCGACGGTAAGTCGGCGCTGACGAGAGGGCAAACACATGATTTCTCTCGACAGGATAGGCAGCGCCTATGATGGCGGTCATGCAGTTCCAGCAGCTGGCGTATTTCCTGGCAGTGGCCGAGACGCGGCATTTCACGCGCGCCGCGGAACAGATGCGTGTGGCGCAGCCCTCACTGTCGCAGCAGATTCGCGCGCTGGAACGGGATGTCGGCGCGGGGCTGTTCCACCGGATCCGCGGGAACGTCACGCTCACCGAGGCGGGGGAGACGCTGCTGCCGATCGCGCGCCGGATCCTCGCCGAGACCGAGACGGCGTACCGGGCGATCCGGGAACTGGACGAACTGGGCCGCGGCCGGGTGCGGCTGGGCGCGACGCCGAGCCTGTGCACCGGCCTGCTGCCCGCGATGCTCGCCGCGTTCCGCCGGGACTATCCCGGGATCGAGCTGGTGCTGCACGAAAGCGGCTCGCGGGACCTGCAGACCGCGCTGTCGGAAGGCGGGCTGGACCTGGCGATGATCGTGGACAGCCGCGTCCACGACGATCCCCGGCTGGAGAGCCGCGCGCTGTTCGTCGAGGACCTGGTGGTGATCTCGCCGAAGGACGCGCCCGCACCGTTGCGCGGCCGGATGCCGATCGCGGCGCTGCGGGACCGGCCGCTGGTGATGTTCCGGCAAGGCTACGACCTGCGCGAGGCGACCGTGGCGGCCTGCCGCGCGGAGGGTTTCGACCCGCTGTTCGCCATCGAAGGCGGCGAGATGGACGCGGTGCTGGAGCTGGTCCAGGCCGGACTGGGCTTGGCGGTCGTGCCGAGCACCGTGGTCGGGGACCGGTTCCGCCGCACGCAATTCACCTCGCCCGGACTCAGCCGGGTGGTGCGGCTGGCGTATCGGCGGGATGTCGAGCAGCCTCGCGCGGTGCGGGCGTTGCAGGAGGCGGTGGTGCAGTACCTGGGCGGCGGGGTGGCGCAGTTGCCGCCTGGCACGCGTCCGCTGGTGGGCCGGTGATCAGCGGGCGAGCGAGTCCAGCACCAAGCCGATCAACCGCTGCGTCTGCGGTTTTTCGCAGTGCTGCGCGGAGTACGCGATCCCGCCGATCAGCACCAGCACGTCGTCGGCGCGCACGTCGTCCCGCAGCGTGCCGTCCTCCGCGCCTGCGGAGAGGAGCTCACTGACCGCGTCGACGAGCAGCTTCCGGCTGTCCGAGTAAGGATCGACGCCGGACGCGATCACCGCGTTGAGCGCCTCCGACATCCCGTGCTTCGCGCTGACGTAGGCGAGGAAATGCGTCAGCCACTCCCGCAGCGCTTCCGCGGCCGGGTGCTGCGCGAGGAGCGTCGATGCCTGTTCGCAGACCACCGCGAGCTGATGCCGGTAGGCGGCGTCGATCAGGGCTTCGCGGGTCGGGAAGTGCCGGTAGAGCGTGCCGACGCCGACCCCGGCCTGTTTGGCGATCGCTGCCGGCGCCGCGTCGAGGCCTTCCGCGGCGAAGGCCTTCGCGGCGACTTCCAAGAGCCGGGCGCGGTTCTCGAGCGCGTCTCGGCGGGGGCGGCGCGGGGCGTCGGGCATCGGTTCCTCCGGGGTTGCTATCCGGAATGCATTCCGGATAGCGTGAACCGGAACGCATTCCGGTTGACCTTACCCCTGGAGGATCCCGTCATGCCCGCACGGCATTGGTTCGTCACCGGCGCTTCCGGCGGTCTGGGCCGCCACCTGGTCGAGGAGGCGCTCCGGCGCGGCGAGCACGTCACCGCGACGGTCCGACGGCCGGACGCGTTGCCGGAGTCGCCGCGGCTCACCGTGGAGCAGCTCGACCTGACCCGTCCGGCCGACGTCGCCGCCGTGGTCGAGCGGACGTTGCGGCGGCGGCCGGTGGACGTGGTCGTGAACAACGCGGGCTACGCCGTCGTCGGCGCGGCCGAGGAGATGACGCCCGAGCAGATCCGGGACCAGATCGAGGTGCTGCTGCTCGCCCCGATCCTGATCACCCGCGCGTTCCTCGGCCCGATGCGCGAGCGGGGCGGCGGCCGGATCCTCCAGATCTCCAGCATGGGCGGGCAGATCGGCTCGCCGACGCACAGCGCGTACCACGCGGGGAAGTGGGGTCTGGAGGGGTACACCGAGAGCGTCAGCCGGGAGGTCGCCGAGTTCGGCGTCCACCTGACGCTGGCACAGCTCGGCGGGACCCGGACCGGCTTCGCGTCCGCGCTGCGGTACACCGCCGAAACGGCTCCCTATCGCGACAGCGCGGTCGGCCGGACCCGCCGATACCTCGAATCCCTCGACGACAGCGACCTCCCCGGCGACCCGGCCAAGATCGCCGCGCTGCTCTACGAGACCACCCTCCGGCCGGACCCGCCGCTGCGCCTCTCCCTTGGTTCAGACACCTACGAAGCCGTCCACAATGCACTGACCGAACGGCTGAACGTCCTTGAGTCGCAACGGGAAACGGCCGCGTCGGTCGCCTTCTGACTACATCCCCACCGACTGCGTCTCCGGCTCGATCAGGCCCACGACGCGCACCTGCTCGCGCGTGTAGGGCTGTCCGATGTACTTCTTCGCCACCTCGTCGACGATCTCCCACGCCGGATCGCCCTCGATCCATTCGGCCACCCGGCCGCGGATGATGATCGGCTCGAACGGATTGTCCGGCGGGGTAAGGGAAATCGCCACCCGGGGGTCGCGGCGGAGGTTGCGGGCCTTGCGGCTGTCCGGGCCGGTCAGGAAGACGATCCGGTCGCCGCGCGTGCCGATCCACACCGGGACGACGTGCGGCGACCCGTCCGGGAGCACGGTCGCGAGGTGGGCGATCGGGGTGCCGTCGAGGACGCGGCGGACTTCGGGGTTCAGCATGGGGATTCCTTTCAGCGGAGGATTTCGTAGTGAAGGTGGGTGACGCCGGGTGCCGGGACGGCCTCGACCAGCCGCAGCCGCACGTGTTCGGGCAGTTCGCCGAAGAAGCTCCGCCCGCCGCCCAGCAGGATCGGCACCTGGTGAAGCACGACTTCGTCGACCAGCCCGGCCTTGATCGCCTCGGTGACCAGAACGCCGCCCATGAGCGCGACGTCCTTGTCGCCGGCCGCCGCGCGCGCGCCTTTGACGGCTTCTTCGACGCTGGTCGCCTGGGTTTGCGCCTCGCTCAGTTCCGGCACCGGCTGGTGGCTGACCACGAACAGGGGAGCGGTCGGATGCGGACCACTACCGCCGAAGTGGCTTGAGTGGTCGTACGTCGCGTGCCCGACGACGGTCGCCCCGACGCGCGCTGCGAGCGAGTCGAAAACCTGGGCGCTGGGCTCGGAAAGCTTGAACCCGTCGAAGACCTTGCTGGGCGTGTCGCCGGTGAAGTACCAGTCGAACAGCGCCCCGGCGTCGCCGAGCCCGCTCCCGACCTCGTCCGCCCCTTTCTCGCGGCGGCCGCTGATGTACCCGTCCACCGAAACGGAAAGGGCACTGAACACTTTGTTCATGACGCTCCTTAGTAGTCGCTCAGAGAGCCTGGGGAAAGTCGAAAAGGCGCTGCGGGTCGACGCTTTTCTTGACCGCGGCGAGCCTGGCGCGGTTGCCCGCGTGATACGCGCGGCTCGGATCATCCAGCGCGAGATCGGGAAAGTTCGGATAAACCCGACCGGACCCCTCCGCGTGCGCGACGGTCCACGCCTCGTCCACCCACGGATCGCCCGGGTCGCCGGCCTGCTCCAGCAAGTACCGCTCGCCCCGGTGGGCGAACGCGGTGTCCTCCTCCGCGACCCGGTTGTACGCCCCGCCCATCGCGGTGAACGCCAGCCGCCGGTTCCCGCCGAGACCCCGGAGAAGCTCGCCCGCGGTCCGCTCGGACAGCGTGCGCGCGAAGAACTCCGACCGGACGCGGCGGGTTTCCGGGGCGGGATCCACCACGCTGAATGTC
This sequence comes from Amycolatopsis sp. VC5-11, assembly GCF_037034185.1. NCBI lineage: Bacteria > Bacillati > Actinomycetota > Actinomycetes > Pseudonocardiales > Pseudonocardiaceae > Amycolatopsis > Amycolatopsis sp. VC5-11. Next base: position 453,044 of record NZ_JBAGKF010000003.1, read on the forward strand.
GGCTTCACCATGCTGTAGGGAACATCCAGTCGGATGTCTATTGCATACAGAACACCGGCCCGTGCGGTGAACTCCCGGAGCAGCCCCTCCGTCTCCGTGGGCGGCAAGGTGGAAATGCCGAAGAGCGTCACGCGTCCCGCCTGGACGGCGAGGTTCACGGTCAGCCCGTCCGGGGCGTCGGGTGCCCAGTCCTGCCAGGTCTGGACGAGGTTTCCGTCCGTCCAGGTCCCCTCGATCCGGCAGACCGACGGCTCCGGCACCGTCGCGAACCGCAACTCCGTGACGATTCCGAACTGCCCGCCGCCCACGCCGCGCAACGCCCAGAACAGGTCGGTTTCCCGGTGCTCGGAGCACTCCACGACGCTCCGGTCGGCGAGCACCACCTGCGCGCCGACGAGCCGGTCGCAGGTCAGCCCGTACTGGCGGCCGAGCAGCCCGATGCCGCCGCCGAGCGTCAGCCCAGCGATGCCGACGGTGTCGCCGCACCCGGCGGGAATCGTCCGGCCGCGCTCATGCAGTGCCGCGTACACCGGGCCGAGCCGAGCGCCCGCCCCGATCGTCGCGATGCCACTCTCGTCGACCATGATCCGGTCCATTCCGGACAGATCCGCCACGATCCCGTCGGCCGGGCACCGGTCAACGAAGCAATGCCCGCCACCGCGCGGCACCACGCGCCGCCCGGTGGCAGCCGCGTAATCCAAGGCTTGGACGACGTCGGCGACCGAATGGCACCGGAGGACGTCTCGCGAGGTCTGGTCGATCACGGAGATGACGCTACGGGCCGGAGGGAGGGCCGTTCTTGAACAAAACGCGCATGCTGCCGGGACGCGGGATCTCACCGCCTGCCGGACTCGCCGGGGACGGTCCACTGCGGACGGCGGAGATTCTCTGCGCGAGCCGGATGAATCCTGCGCGCAGCGGATCGACCGGGCGGCAGTGGCGTACCTAACATTCGCCTGCGGTCGGCGATGCTTCCCGGCAAATCGTTCTCGAGCAGCGCGGGGCGGCGTCGCGGGCAATGTCGCTCGCCGCTGGAGAGGACCAGTGAATGGGTTCGAGTCAGATCAGTCCGACGGTTAAGAAATGGTTCATCTGGTCAGGGCCATTGTCCCTGGCTCCCTTTGTCGCCGCGCTCGTCCTGCTGGCGCGGATGGTGCCGCCGCCGAGACCTTCGTGGTCGGCCGAGCGGATAGCCGAGGTATACGCCGGAAATCAGACTGGGATCCTCGTCGCGGCCTTTGTCGCCATCGTGTCCATTGCGTTGTGGGCCAACTGGGCGGGAGTGGTCATCGCAGAGTGCCGGTCCGTGGAGACCTCGTCGCCTTTCCTGACGTACACGTTGACGATCTTCGCGTCGGCGATGTTCTTGATCACGTTGTCCTGCCCGGTTCTGCTGGGTTTCGGCGCGTATCGGGCCGGGGAAGTGCCGCCGGAGATCACCCGGCTGATCAACGACGCGTTCTGGTTCGCCGCGGAATACCCGTATTCTCCGTTCGCCGCGTTCATGGTCGTGCTCGCCATCGTCGTTTTCAGCGACAAGCGCGATACGCCGGTGTTCCCGCGCTGGGTGGGCTACTTCTGCCTGTGGTGCGCACTGTTGATGTTCCCCGGCGGCATGCTGGCCTTCTTCAAGACCGGCCCGTTCGCCTATGACGGGCTGCTGGCCTTCTATGTCCTCGCGGGGGCGTACACCACTTTCACGATCGCCTTGTCCGTGGTCATGCACAAGCAGATGAACCGAGACGCGGCGCGAGAGCGCGGATCGCGGCCTGAGGTCGCCGCGGCCGAGGAACCGGTGGTGGCGCGATGACGATCGACGGCCAGGCGGCAGTCAGCACTGAGAAAGGCGCCGCAGCACGACGCGAGCGTCTCGGAAAACCGGCGAAGCGGGTCCCGGGTGAAATCGGCATCTGGGTCTTCATCTACGGCGACCTGGCTGTTTTCGGGCTGCTGTTCTGCATGTACGTCATTTACCGTCGGCGGCAGCCCGACGTGTTCGACAGGTCGCAACAGACGATGTTGCACGATCTCGGCTTCGCGAACACGGTCATCCTGTTGGTCAGCTCGGTGTTCGTCGTCATCGGCATGCGCGCGATCAAGGCCGGGGCCAGGCGCGCGGCGTCGAGAGCGCTGATGGCGGCGATGGCGTGCGGGGCGGCTTTCGTGGTGCTCAAGGCGGTGGAATGGCACGCCGAAGCGGCACAGGGAAACACTCCCTACACGAACGACTTCTATCACCTCTATTACGTGCTCACCGGGCTGCACCTCGTGCACGTCCTCGTCGGCCTCTGCGTGCTGGTCCACCTGTTCCGGACCGCACAGCTGCCGGTCGCGGGAAACACCAGGCTCGCCGCGGCCGAATCGGGTGCCTGCTTCTGGCACATGGTGGATCTGTTGTGGGTCGTCATTTTCCCGTTGATCTACCTGCTCCGGTGAGACAGCCCGGAGCGGAAAACCTGTCTCGAACACTCAAGGAAATCCAGGAGATCCGATGAAATCGCACCAGAATCGCGTTGCGGTCGTGACCGGAGCCGCGCGGGGAATCGGGCAGGCGGTCTGCCGCCAGCTCGCCGGCCGGGGCGCGTCAGTGATCGCTGTCGACATCGCCGAACCGGCCGAGACGCTGGACCAGCTGGCCGAATCCGGCCACAAAGCCCTCGGACTGGTCGCCGACGTGTCCGATCCGGACCGGACACGGGAGATCGGCGACGAAGTCCGGGAACGGTACGGACGCTGCGACATCCTCGTCAACAACGTCGGCATCTACCCGTTCGTCGACATCGGTGACCTGACCTACGAGACGTGGCGCAAGGTGCTGACGGTGAACCTGGATTCGCAGTTCCTGATGACCAAGGCCGTGCTGCCGTCGATGAAGGATGCGGGCTGGGGCCGGATCGTGAACCTCACCTCCAACTCGATCGGCCTGGTCGTGCCCGGGCTCTCCGCGTACATGGCCAGCAAAATGGGCGCGATCGGATTCACCCGGGCGCTGGCGAACGACGTCGCGGCCCACGGCATCACCGTCAACGCGGTCGGCCCGACCCTCACCCGGACCCCGGGAGTCGTGTCGGCCGTGTCGCCGGAACTGCAGGAGATCGTCTCGCAGGGGCAAGCCATCAAGAAGATCGGCGAAGCCGACGACGTCGTCGGCACGATCCTGTTCCTCACCAGCGAGGATTCGCACTTCGTCACCGGCCAGACGATCATGGCCGACGGCGGGCTGGTGCGGCTGTGACCGGGCAGGCACGCGCGAGCCGCGTCGCCGTCCTCGCCGAGGGCGGCGGCCCGGTCGACAGCGGGCGGATCGAGGTGCCGCCGCCCGGACCCGGGCAGATCCTGGCGCGCACGCTGCTCGGCGGCGTCTGCGGCACGGACGTCCACCTGCGTCGCGGCGATTTCGCCCTCCCGTTTCCGGTCGTGCTCGGCCACGAAGGAACCGGCGTGGTCGAGGAACTGGGTGCCGGCGTAACTCACGACGCGGCGGGTGTCGAGCTGGTTCCCGGCGACGCGGTTTACTGGTGCCCGATACCGCCCTGTCACCGCTGCTACTACTGCACGGTCGAAAAAGACTTCTCCTCCTGCCCGCACGGTGCCTGGTTCCACCCCGCCGATCAGCCGGGCTGGGGCAGTTACGCGGACCTGGTCACCCTTCCGTCGGGGATGGCGGTGTACCGCATACCCGACGGCGCCTCGCCGGAGGCGGTCATCGCGCTCGGGTGTGCGTTGCCGGCGGTTCTGCAGGGGTTCGACCGGGCCGGGCTCCCCGGCGTCGTCGACAGTGTCGTCATCCAAGGGGCCGGTCCGATCGGCCTGTCCGCCGTGCTGGTAGCGCGGCAGCGCGGCGCGCGCACGATCGTGGTGATCGACCAGCACGAAAACCGCCTCGAGACCGCACGCGAACTCGGTGCCACCGCGACGATTCCGCTGTCGGTCGACGCGGAGCGCCGCCGGGAACGGGTGGCCGAACTGTGCGGTCCGCGCGGCCCGCGGCTGGTTGTCGAAGCCGCGGGGGTGCTGTCCGCGTTCGGCGAGGGCGTCGACCTCGCCGGGCACAACGGGTGCTATCTGCTGATCGGGCTGTGGTCAGGACACGGTGCCGCCTCGATCGACCCCACCGTCGTCGTGCACAAGAACCTTCGGATCGTGGGCTCGTGCTATGCCCAGCCCGAGCATTACTACCGGGCGATGAATCTGGCCGCGCGGCTCGAACGAACAATTCCGCTGGCGAGGATCATCACGCACCGGTTCGATGTCGCGGAAGCCGATGCCGCGCTGGACGCCGTCGAGCGCGGCGACGCGGTGAAGGCCGTGATCAGCCCGGGCGAAGCGAAGGAGCGCGAATCGTGACCCAGGCTGAGATCGGCGAACGAAGTTCGGCCGGCCGCAACAGGGTGTTCCTTGTCTGGCTGGGCCTGATCATCGTCACCTGTCTGTCGTTCTGGCTGGGCAGCGGCCACGGTTTCTCGTCGGCCACGGCGGCGAATATCGCGGTGGTCGCGGTCGCCTTCCTGAAGGTCCGCTGCATCGGGCTCTACTTCATGGAGCTGAAAGACGCGCCGCGGCGGCTGCGCGTCATTTTCGAGAGTTACTGTCTCGGGCTGTGCGCCGTGCTGATCGTCTTGTTGGCCGGCTAGTCCGGAACGCGTGGGCGGGACGCGAGTGTCCCGCCCACGCCCGGATCACGTGCGCAGGGTTTGCGACGGCAGCTGGCCGTAGCGTTCCCGATAGGCCGCGGCGAAGCGGGGCACATGCCCGAATCCCCAGCGGAAGGCGATGTCGGCGACCGAAAGACCGTCGCCGGAAACCGCCTCCCGCAGATCCTGATGCGCCCGGGACAGCCGTACTCGGCGGAGGTATTCCATCGGCGTGAGCCCGAGATGCTCGGCGAAGGCGGCCTGCAAGGACCGGACGCTGGTCCCGGCGACCTTGGCGAGGGCAGAGACGGTGTGCGCGGCGGCGGGGTCGGCGTCGATCACGTCGATGACGCGCGACAGGAGATGGGGCCGGGCCGGGCGGGCGGCGCCGCGGAGGAGGCGGTCGGAGAAGTTGTTGGGCTGGGCGGCGAGGAGCTGGCCGACGACGAGTTCTTCGAGCGGGCGCAGGACCAGGTCGGGGGCGTCGGAGTCGACGGCGTCGCGCAGCAGCATGACGGCGCGGAGCCAGTTGCGGCCGGGTCCGTCGGCGAGGTCGAACCCGATCGAGAAGTGCACGGCCTCGTCGGGCGGGCAGCCGAGCACGCCCTCGACGGTCCGCTCGACCACCTGCCTGCTCACTTTGACCGCGAGCTGGGCGCAGTCGGCGCTCCAGCGCATGCTCGATTCCTCGGTCGGGGTGAGCACGGCCGCCCGCCCCGGGCCGGATTCGATCTCGTCGGGTCCGCACTGCGAGAGGGTGTGGCCGCGGAGCGGGACGTTGATCTCGTAGTAGGAGTGCAGCCGGCCGGGGCGGACCACGACCTCGGTGCCGTGCCGGATGTCGGCGATGGTGAGGTCTTCGGTGCGCCGGGCCCGGAGCGCGACGTCGAGGTCCGCCCCGGGGCCGGCCACCTCGAGGGTGTGCGTGCTGAACACCTCGGAGATCTCCCGCTGGGCCTCGTCCCGGTCGGCGGTGCGCACGACGTCGGTGGCCCACCTCGGCGAAGTCCGGGGGAGCGGCCGGTTCGGTGTCGCGGTCATGGTGATCACCTGGCGCAGTCGTCGTTGTCCACGTGGTGACGGGGCGTGGTTCAGAGTGCCCCGGAGAGGAAGGCGTCCGCAAGCGCGGCGAAGGCGGCGGCGTGTTCGATCTGGACCCAGTGTCCGCAGCGGGCGAACACGTGCAGCTGGCTGTTCGGGATCAGATCGAGCAGCCGATAGCTGGTCGAGGGCGGGATGACCTGGTCGTCGCGGCCGTGCACGAGGAGCGTTTCGTGCGGGAGGACGGCGATGGCGTCTTCGGGGACGGCCATGGCCGCGACCTTGTCTTGGCGCGGGGCCGGGAACATGGCCGCGTACGCCTCGTGCACGCCCGGCCGGGTCGCGGCGCGGTAGCGGAGTTCGGCGAGTTCGTCGGTGGCGTACCGGGGGTCGTGGGCGAACACGTCGAGCAGGCGGCGCATGTTCTCCACGGACGGTTCGAAGCCCCAGACCGCTTCCAGTCCCGGGGTGATCGGGAAGTGCACGCCGACGCTGCCCATCAGCACGAGCCGGTCGACCCGGTCCGGATGCCGGGTGGCCAGCCGCAGCGCCAGCGAGCCGCCGAAGCTGTTGCCGACCACGGACACCCGGTCGAGGCCGAGCGCGTCGAGGAAGCCGACGAGGTGCTCCAGCCAGCTTTCGGCGTCGTAGACGGCGTCCTCGGGCCGTTCGGTGTAGCCGAAGCCGAGGATGTCCGGAGCGACGACCCGGTGCCGCTTCGCGAGTTCGGGCAGGACGAGACGCCAGTTCGCCCACGCGGACACGCCGGGGCCAGAGCCGTGGATCAGCAGCACCGGATCGCCGGAGCCTTGGTCGTGATAGTTCGTGGCGACGCCGTGCACGTCGACCGTCAGTCCGATCTCGGGTGATTCTTCGGTCATCGCGAACTCCTTTTTCCATTACGTCAGTGGCTGGCTGTTGCGAATCTGACACGCGCGAGAACTGCTGGGCAACGGCTTGCGTGCGGTAGTGCACAAATGCTTGCGCGAACTGGATGAGCCTCGCGCGCAACGGATCGAAATGGGCCCGGGAGCCCGCCTACAGTCCGTCGGACAGCGCGAACGAATCGACTCGACGACGAGGCGGGGTGTGCGATGAGCGATCAACCGGAAGTCTCCGGCGCGGTGCGGATCCTTCCCGCCGGCGTGCGGCTGACTGTCCACAGCGGAGAGTCGATCGTGGACGCGGTCCGCAGGCACGGCTACCGGACGCGCTATTGCTGCCGCCGGGGCGGATGCCGCGCCTGCAAGGCCGATCTGGTCGAGGGCCAGGTCCGCTATCCCGTCCCGGTCGCCGAATCCGTGCTCAGCGCGGAGGAGCGCGCCGCGGGCAAATGCCTTCCCTGCCGGGCACGGCCCGAGGGCGAGGTCGTCGTCCGGCTGTCCGAAAAGGACGCTTTGACGCGGGTCTTCGGAGCTTTCCGGCCCGCCAGCTGAAAACCGGGAGCGAACATGGGTGTGATCAGACTCGGGTACGTCCACGTGCGAGTCACCGATTTGCCGGGCTCGGCCGAGCACTACCGCGAGACGCTCGGCATGGACCAGGTCGCCGAGCAGGACGGGCGGCTCTACCTCAAGTCCTGGGACGAGCACGACCACCATTCGGTCGTTCTCGAGGAGGGCGGCGTCGGCCTGGTCAAACTGGGCTACAAGGTCGAGAAGTCCGGCGACCTCGACGAATTCGAGCGCCGCGCGGCGTCCTTCGGCGTGCGGGTCGAGCGGATGAGCAAGGGCGACAACGAAGGCGTCGGCGACGGCCTGCGGCTGACGCTGCCATCGGAACACACCCTCGAGCTGTACAGCGACGTCGAATATCTCGGCAACGCGACCGGGAACTGGAATCCCGATCCCTGGCCGCGTTCGGGACTGCGCGGCATCGGCGTGCCGCGTCTGGACCACACGCTGATCACCACCGAGGACCCGGCGCTGCTGGAACGGTTCTTCTCCGAGGTGCTCGGCTTCCGGGCGGCGGAACGGCTGGTCGGCGGCGCGGACAACGACGAACTGGTCGGCTCGTGGATGTTCTGCGGCGAACAGCCGCACGACATCGCGTTCGTGAAGGGGGAGCAGGGAAAACTGCACCACTTCGCCTACCACGTCGACGACTGGAACACCCTGCTGCGCGCGGGCGACCTGTTCTCGATGCACGACGTGCCCATCGACTTCGGGCCGGCGCGGCACGGCATCACCCGGGGCGAGACGATCTATTTCTTCGACCCGGCGGGCAACCGCAACGAGGTCTTCGCCGGCGGCTACCGCACCGGCCCGGATTTCCGCACCATCACGTGGACGATGGACAAGGCCGCGCAGGGCATCAACTACACCCACCGCGAACTCGACCCCGACTTCCTCAACGTCGTGACCTGACCGGAGAAACGACATGACCACTATGCGCGCACCGGGCAACGCGAAACGGCTCCGCACGGTTCTGGGCGAGTTCTCGACCGGCGTCACCGTCGTCACCTATCGCGACGCCGACGGGCAGCCGCGCGGCGCGACGATGAACTCGTTCACGTCGGTGTCGATGGATCCGCCGCTGGTCCTCGTGTCCGTGGCGCGGCAGGCGCGGGCGTGCGAAGGCTTGACCGGCAACGAGTTCACGGTCAACATCCTCGCCGCCAACCAGCTCGACGTCGCCCTGCACTTCGCGGGAAAACCGCGGAACGGCGCGGTGTCCTGGCACGAACCGGAAACCGGGCCGCCGCGGCTGACCGGTGCGGCGGCGTGGCTGCAATGCCGGCCGTGGCGCACCTACGACGGCGGCGACCACGTGCTGGTGCTCGGCGAGGTCGCCTGCCACGACGCCCGCCGGCTCGAACCGTTGACGTTCCACCGCGGCGAATTCCGCCGCTCCGGCCTGAAACTGCCGCAGCTGCCGCGCACGGCGGCCTTCGCCGGGCGGCCCGCCTGCGCGTGGGTCGGCCGCGTGCACGAACTGCATGCCCTGTCCGACGCGGGGAACTGCGGCGAACCGCTCGACATCTGACCTTCGAACGAACTGGAGAACACCGTGAAAGTCACGTACTTCCAACAGGTTCCGTACCGGCGGCTCGCCGAGGACTTCGAGCAGCGGTTCGAATCCGTCATCACCACCCCGTACCACGAAGTCACCGAACCGCAGCACGTCGCCGCTGCGTTCCGCGAAGCGATGGACGAGCTGATGCACGCCGCCCGCGCGGGATTCGACGGCCTGGCCGTCACCGAGCACGGCCAAAGCTCCTACGACATGGCGCCGAACCCCGACATCATCGAGTCCGCCCTCGCCTACGCCACCGAGGCCGAGAACATCGAGACGGCCATCTACCCGGTCGGCCGGTCGCTCGGAAAGAGCCGGGAACCGCTGCGCGCGGCCGAAGAACTGGCCATGCTCGACTGCATGTCGAACGGCCGCCTGGTCAGCGGTTTCCCCGTCGGCCTCGCCTACGACGCCAACCTCAACAACGGCGTCCCGCCCGCCCAGACCCGGCAGCGGTTCGACGAAAACCTCGAACTGGTGCTGAAGGCGTGGACGCACCAGGGCGGCGCCTTCCCGTGGAACGGCAAGTTCGGGCAGTACCCCGGCGTCAACATCTGGCCGCGCCCGCTGCAGCAGGCCCCGCACCCGCCGGTGTGGATCACCGGCATCGGCAACCCGCGCACCATGCAGATGACGCTCGAACGGGAATTCGGGTTCAACTACTTCGGCTGGTTCGGCCTGAAAGTCACCGGCCGCCGGATCTTCGACCGGTTCTGGGAAATCGCCGACCGGCTCGGCAAGGACGCCAACCCGTACCGCCTCGGCTTCATGCAGACCGTCTGCGTCGCCGACACCGACGCGAAGGCCGAAGCGCTGTATGCCAAGCACGCGGAGTACTTCTTCCGCAAAGGCATCGGCTCCATCCCGATGGAACGGCTCGCGCTGCCCGGCGGCATCGACATCCGCGGCGTCGAAGCGATCATGCGCGACCCCGGCGACTTCGGCATCTACAGCAAGATGCGCACCGCCACCTTCGCCGAACTGGTCGACGCGGGCTCGGTGATCTGCGGTTCGCCGGACACCGTCGCCGAACAGCTGCTCGCCTACGCGCGGGAATACCGCATCGGCAACCTGCACGCGATGCTGCAGTTCGGCTCCATGCCGCACGAACTGGCGAAGGACAACATCGACCTGTTCGCCAGCGCGGTCATGCCGCGGTTGCAGGAACTGTGGACCGAAGAGGGCTACCGGCACCACTGGTGGCCCGAACGACTCGGCGGCACGCCGCTGGCCGATTCCGCCCGCCTGACAGGAGCCCTCGCATGACCAGCACCCTCGACCTCACCGAAAAGACCGTCGACGTCTGGGGCGGCGAGATCCAGCTCCGGGTCAAGGTAACGGGCCAGGGCCCCGGCCTGGTCTATCTGCACCCGGCGGCCGGGCTCGCGTGGGATCCGTTCCTGGACCGCCTCGCCCAGGACTTCACGATCTACGCCCCCGAATTCCCCGGCACCTCGCCCGCCGATCCCTACGCCGTCCACAAAATCGACGATCTGTGGCAGCTCGTGCTCATGTACGAGGAGGCGATCCGGAAACTGGAAATCGGCACGCCAGTCCTCATGGGACAGTCCTTCGGCGGGATGCTCGCGGCGGAACTGGCCGCCGCCTACCCCGACCGGTTCGCGAAACTGGTCCTGCTCGACCCGATCGGCCTCTGGCGCGACGAGCATCCGGTCGCGAACTGGATCGCCGCCCCGCCCGCCGCGCTGCCGGAGCTGCTGTTCGCCGACCCCGAAGGCGACGCGGCGAAGGCGATGCTGACCCCGCCCGAGGACCCCGAGGAAGCGATCGCGGCGGGCGCGGGCCTGGTGTGGGCGCTGGGCTGCACCGGCAAGTTCGTCTGGCCGATCCCGGACAAAGGCCTCGAACGCCGCCTGCACCGGATCAGCGCGCCGACCCAGATCGTCTGGGGCGAGCAGGACAAGCTGATCCCGGCCGCCTACGCCGACGAGTTCGCCGCCCGGATCACCGGCAGCAAGGTCGCGATCGTCCCCGGCGCGGGACACATTCCACAGGTCGAAGCCACGGACGCGACCTTCGCCTTGGTGGACGGATTCCTGCGCTGATCCGCCGCGGGGTGGTGCGGGCCTCCGAGCCGGCACCATCCCGGATCCGTTTTGTCCCGCAGTGCGCGCTAATTCCGTCTCCTCGCCGTCCTTTCGCTCCGATACGCCCGATTCGCCGGACCGCGGGTCGCTAGCGGAAGCACGACGGAAACATTCCGGTAACACCGCCCGGTTAACTTCCAGCGGCCGGGCGATGAGACGAGGAGTGTCTGAGGCGTGGTCGATACCGGAAGCACGGCGTGGTTGCTGGGCAGTGCGGCACTGGTGATGCTGATGACGCCCGGCCTCGCGTTGTTCTACGGCGGGATGGTGCGCGCCCGGAGCGTGCTGAACGTGATGGCGATGACGTTCGTCTGTCTCGCCACCGTCGGCCTGATCTGGGTGGTCTACGGGTATTCGCTCGCGTTCGGACCCGATTGGTTCGGCGGGCTGCTCGGCACTCTGCGGCTGGCCGGGCTGCACGGGCTCGCCGAGCAGACGGTCGGGCCCGCAGGGAACCAGGTGCCGCTGTACGCGTTCGTGGCGTTCCAGATGATGTTCGCGGTCATCACGGTCGCGCTGCTGGCCGGTGCGATCGCCGAGCGGGCCCGGTTCTGGACGTGGACGGTGTTTTCCGTCGTCTGGACCACCCTCGTGTACATCCCGGTGGCGCACTGGGTTTTCGCTCCCGACGGCTGGATCGCGGCCAAGCTGCACGTGCTGGACTTCGCGGGCGGCACCGTCGTCGAGGTGAACTCCGGGGCGGCCGCGCTGGCGCTGGCGCTCGTGCTCGGCAGGCGGCACGGCTGGCCGAAGCAGGCGGTCCGGCCGCACAACCTGCCGTTCGTGATGTTCGGGGCCGGGTTGCTGTGGTTCGGCTGGTTCGGGTTCAACGCCGGGTCCGCGCTGGTCGCGAAGGGCTCGGCGGCGACGTCGTTCCTGAACACGACCGTCGCGGGGGCGGCCGCGGTGCTGGGCTGGCTGCTGGTCGAGCAGTTCCGCGACGGGAAGCCGACGACCCTCGGCGCCGCGTCCGGCGCGGTGGCCGGGCTGGTCGGGATCACGCCCGGCTGTGCTTACGTCGAACCGCTCGGCGCGGCCGCGATCGGGATCGTGGCCGGGGTCGTGTGCTCGTTCGCGGTGAGCCTCAAGTACAAGTTCGGCTTCGACGACTCCCTGGACGTGGTCGCGGTGCACGGGCTCGGCGGGTTCGCCGGGACATTGCTGATCGGTCTTTTCGCGACCGCAGGCGTGGCTCCCGGCGGCGTGAACGGCCTGTTCTACGGCGGCGGCTTCGACCAGCTGTGGCGCCAAGCGGTCGGAACTCTGGCGGTACTAGGGTATTCGCTGGCAGTGACCCTCCTGCTCGGCTGGGTCATGCACAAGTTCATGGGATTCCGGATCGACCGCGAAGCCGAGATCGACGGCGTCGACGAGGCCGAGCACGCCGAAGGGGCGTACGAGCTGGCAGTCCAGTCCGGACGCCGGGGCAGCGCGCTCGCCGGCGGACCGGGATCGCACCGGCCCGCGCGCGAGGAGACCCGATGAAGCTGCTGACCGCCGTGGTCAAGCCGTTCGTGCTGGACGACGTCCGGATCGCCCTGCAGGAGCTGGGCATCGCCGGGATGACGGTGAGCGAGGTCCGCGGCTACGGCAGGCAGAAGGGCCACACCGAGATCTACCGGGGCGCGGAGTACGAGGTCGACTTCATCACCAAGTACCGGCTGGAGATCCTGCTCGACGACGACCAGGTCGACGCCGCGCTGCGGACCGTGCTGGACACCGCGCACACCGGCAAGATCGGCGACGGCAAGATCTGGGTGACCCCGGTGGAGACGGTCGTGCGTGTCCGCACCGGGGAGCGTGGCCGCGACGCGCTCTAGGCCTCCGTCACGAGGGTTTTCAGCGGCCGGGCCGGGTCTGCGGCGTTCTCCGGCGCGGTAGTACAGGACGGTCAGTCCGCCGCCTCGGACGACGTACCGGTCGTGTTCGTCGGGGGCCCCGGTGGAGACGGTCGTGCGCGTCCGCACCGGGGAGCGTGGCCGCGACGCGCTCTAGGCCTCCGTCACCAGGGTTTTCAGCGGCCGGGCCGGGTCTGCGGCGTTCTCCGGCGCGATCGTCTTCCCGGCGGCCAGCGCGCGTTTCACCGCCATGAAGTCGCCCGGCCGGTTGACCGCGTCGGCCGCTATGAGCGACCCGGCGCGGTAGTACAGGACGGTCAGTCCGCCGTCGCCGCCTCGCACCACGTACCGGTCGTGTCCGTCGGAGACCCCGGCGATCTGGATTTTCAGGTCGCCCTGGTCGGACCAGAACCACGGGACCGCTCGCGGCGGTGCGGGCCTTCCGGTGAGGGTCGCGGCGGCGGCTCGGGCCTGGTCGCCCGCGTTCTGCACCGATTCCAGCCCGAGCGACGCGCCCGGCCGGTGCGGATGGGGCTGGGCCGCGCAGTCGCCGATTGCCACCACGGCGGGGTTGCTGGTGCGGCAGAAGGCGTCCACGAGCACGCCGCGGTCGCAGGCTAGACCGAGGCGTTGGGCCAGGCCGATTTCCGGCACCGCACCGACCCCGGCGACGATCGTGTCGGCGGCGACGAACTCGCCGTCCGCCAATCGCACGCCGTCCGGCTCGACCGCGGCCACTCCGGAGCCGAGGACGAACTCGGCGCCCCAGCCGCGATGCGCGGCCAGCAGAAACTCTGACAGCGGTTCAGCGGCGACCCGGCTCAGCAGCCGCGGCTGTTGTTCGAGGACGACGACCTCGATGCCGCGTTTCCGGGCCACGGCGGCGATTTCGAGCCCGATGAAACCCGCGCCGATCAAGACGACCCGCTTGGCATGTTCCAGCGACAGCCGAAGCCGGACCGCGTCGTCGCGGCTGCGCAGGACGTGCACATTGCCGCCAGAAAACGGCAGCGTGCGCGCCCGCGCCCCGGTCGCCAAAGCGAGCCGGTCGAAAGCGACGGTCGTCCCATCGGACAGCGAGGCGGTGCCCCGGCCGTCCGCGTCGAGAACCGCGTCCTCGACCCGCACGCCGGTCCGGACAGAGATGTCCTGCTCCTGATAGAACTCGGGCGAACGCAGCGCGAGCGCGTCGTCCCCGGCGGTCCCGGACAGGAACGCCTTCGACAGCGGCGGCCGTTGGTACGGCGGATGCATTTCCTCTCCGACGAGCAGAATCGACTCGGCGTAGCCGTTTTCCCGCAGCGCGGCGGCGAGCCGGACGCCCGCTTCGCCAGCTCCGGCGACCAGCACCCCGGCGCTCATTGGACTGGGGCGACGGTGACGGCGAGCCCGTCGAGTTCGTCGCACATCGCGATCTGGCAGGAAAGCCTGCTGGTGGGCCGCCGTTCGCTCGCGGCGTCGTCGAGCATCTCGTCCTCGAAGCCCGCCGCCGCCCCGACGAGCGGCAGGTGCTCCTCGCCGACGTAGACGTGGCAGGTCGCGCACGAGAGCGCGCCGCCGCATTCGGCGACGATTCCCGGCACGCCGTGCTTGATCCCGGTTTCCATCACCGACGCCCCCGGGCGGGCGTCGACGGTCTGGGCGGTGCCGTCGGGGCGGGTGAACACGATCTTGGGCATCGGTGCTCCTGAAAGAAAAGTCAGGGTCGGGGGCGGGGTTCGAGCCGGGTCGACCACGGGTGCCAGTGGTCGACCCGCGCGAGCGCGGCCAGCAGTGTTTCGGCGCCGCCGCGGTCCACGGCGAGCCACGAGGCGTCGGGACTGACGCGGTACGGGCTGAAATCCCAGAAGGCCAGGTCCTTGACCTCCCGGACGACCCCGGCCGCGGCCGCCAGTTCGCGTTCCAGCCGGGCGACGCGCAGTCGCAGCAGCTCGTTCTCGTGGCGCAGCTCGGTTTCTCCTCGGCTGTCCATTCAGAACACCAGCGTCAGATTCTCGTGCAGCTGCTCGGAATCGAGCAGGTTGACCTGCTTGAGCCGGATCCGCCAGCCGGACTCGCCGGGTTCCAGGACGTGGCCGTACCAGCCCGCGTGGATTTTCGCGATCCCGGCGCGGAACTCGTGCACCGCGAAGTTCGAGCGGATCATCCGGACGCCGGAGCCGGGATCGGTGGTCGTTTCGACGTTCGTGGTCAGGCGGCGGGTGCGCGAGGCGGGGATCTGGCTGAACGCGAGGCCGGTGCGCAGCCAGTAGACGCGGTCGGTCAGCCGCCTGCGGTCGTCGAAGGCGTGCGACACCTCGGCGAGCGGGTCGCCCGCGCCGGGGGTGACCGGGACCCAGTAAAGACAGTCGTCGGTGAACAGGTCGAGCCATTCGTTGAACCGGCCTTCGTCCAGCAGCCGGGCTTCGGCGGCGAGGAACGACTGCGCTTCCGCCAGTTCCGCGGCGCCGGCGGTCGGCCAGTCCTCGCGCAGTGCGGCCGAATCGCGGGCCAGGTCCGCGTAGAACTGGTCGTCCACGTGGTACGACCAGGCCGAGGTGTCCGCGTACTCGGCGGGGATCGGGCGCATCATCGGGTTTCCTCCTCCATCAGCGCGAGCCACGCCGGGTAGTAGCTGCGCATGTGCAGTTCGTCGGTCGCGGTGCTGGTCACGACGCCGTCCGGGCCGACCTCCTGCCATCCGTCGACGCCGAACCCGCGGTTCATCAGCACCCACTCCGCCTCCGCGGCGGCGAGGCCCCGCTGGACCTCCTCGAAATTCGCCTGGTCGTCGGGCTCGCCGAAGGCCGGGAAGTCCTCCTGGGTGCGCATCCGCATGGTGTTGACCACCGGCGGCACGCCGGACACCGCGGTGGCGTGCCAGGTCAGCTGCGTGTGGTCGACGGCCAGCGGTTCGACGACCTGGATCTGATTGCCGATGACGAGCAGGTTGGGGAAGATGCTCAGGTTGATCTGCGAGCCGACGCACAGGTCGAGCAGCCGGTCCGCGTCGGCCCCGTGCTCGGCGCGGATCCGTTCCTCGAACGCCTCGCGGCCGGGCTGGGGCCGCTGGTTGGCCCAGAAGCTGCCCGGGCCGTCGTAGTTGGGCCGCTGGTCGATGACGCTGTGGCCGTTGCCCAGCATGTGCGTGCGCATCGGCCCGTCGTCCGGGGTGCGGCCGAAGTAGGCCATGTCCTTGCTTTCGCCGAGCCGGGACGCCATTTCGAGCAGCGACCGGTGGGAGAACGCGGGATGGTAGCCGTCGCCCGCGTTGTCGTAGGCGAGCTTCCAGTTGCCCCGGTAGCTCATCCGGTGGGCGGCGGCCCGGACGAGCACCTCGCCCGGCGAACGGTCGATCCAGTAGTCGAGCCACGTCGTCGCCGGTCCCAGCCAGTCGGCGACCGACGGTGCGGCTTCGTTGAGCGTGCCGAACACGAAGCCGCGGTACGACTCCACGCGCGGCACGACGTGGAGCCCGAACTCGGTTTTGTCGAACCCCGGGCCGTACCCCTGCGGCCACGGCGTGCCCACGAGCTCGCCGGTGTTGCGGAAAGTCCAGCCGTGGTACGGACATTGGAAGCTCTTCGCGACGCCCTGTTCCTCGCGGCAGATCGTCGCCGCGCGGTGGCTGCACCGGTTGAAGACCGCGTGCAGTTTCCCGGCGCGGTCGCGGGTGACCAGGACCGGGCGGAGTCCCATCCGGACGGACAGGAACGAATGCGGTTCGGGCAGCTGGGATTCGTGCGCGAGATACACCCACGAGCGGCCGCCGAAGACCTTGGTCATCTCCTCGGCGAAGACGGCGGGATCGGTGTAGAGCGTGCGATGGACCCGGTCGGGCCGGACGAGCGGGCCGAAGCGCGTCGCCGTCGATTCCGGGGCCAGGGCTGGTTCTTGCTGGAGAGTCATCCGTCGACCTTCTGCGTTCGGGGGTGCGCGGCACCCGGGGACACGGTGGTGCCCGACGCGCGGTGCCGGGCGAGCAGGCGCGCGCCCACCCGGGCGTATGCGGACGGGTTGAGCGGCCGGAGCCATTCGGCGAACCGTTCCGCGCGGCTGACGCCGATGCCGATGTCGCTGAGGAGCTCGTCGATGTTGTGCACGGAGAACGGAACGATGTTGGTCCCGCGCGCGTGCCTGCCTTCGGTCCGCCGCTCCATCCAGGCGAGCCGTTCGGCTACCTGCGCCCGGCGTTCCTCGACCGGCGGCAGGTCGAGATTCCCGGTGAGGTGCGCGGCGATCCACCAGGCGGCGATCTCCGCGCTGAGCGGGCTGAAGAACGACGAGTTGTAGCCGCAGAACGTCAGCGCGGGCACGTCGTGCGGCAGCACCTGCCGGTACAGCGCGAAGTTGCCCGCCTCGTCGGTGATCCGGCGCTGCAGATCTTCGTCGAGGAACGGGAGCGACTGCCGCCACCCGGTGCCGCAGACCACGACGTCCGCGGGCAGGATCGTCCCGTCGGACAGCTCCGCGACAGTCTGTCCACTTCGGACCGCCAGGCGCTGGATCGTGCGGTCGCGGTGCACGGCGATCCGGCCGTCGGCTACCGACTCGTAGAACGATTCCGTCGCGAGGCTGACCGTGCTGCGCGCGATCCGTTCGAGCGGGCCCTCGGGGACCAGCCCGGTTTCGCGCAGCCGGAGCTGGCGGGTGATGAGCGCCTGCACGCTCGCCAGCATCGCGTTGCGCAGCGGCCGGCCGGGTCCGTGCAGGAACCGCTCGAACCCGCGCGGCCGCAGGTAGCGGAACAGTCCTTCGCCGAGCCGGGTCAGCAGCAGGTACTTGTAGTTGACGACCCCGCCGAGCTTGCGCGGGATCTTCCACAGCAGCTCCCGGGCGACTACCGAGGTGGACGCCGCGACGCCGCTGAACACCGCGGCCGCGTCGCAGGCCGATTTCCCGTACCCGACGACCAGTGCGTGTTTCCCGGCGACCTGGTCGAGGTCGGCGACGTCGGAGACGCTGCAGATCCGCCCGCCGGCCGCGGTGAACTGCTCCGCGCCGGGGTAGTCCGGCACGAATGGGGTGCTGAAGATGCCGTTGGCGACCACCAGGTGGTCGACCGTGCAGGGCGGCAGGTCCTTGCCGGAGGCGATGTCCTTCAGCCGGAGCGTCCACTGTGGAACGGATTCGTCGAGTTCGGCGCGCGTGACCCGGGTGCTGAGCCGCAGCAGCGGTTTCAGGTCGCGTTCCTCCACATAGGACTCCAGGTACTGCTGCACCTGCTCGCCGGTCGGCCATTCCGGGTAGTCGCGCGGCATCGGGAAATCCGAGAGCGCGTAGCTGTCCTTGCCGTTCTGGGTGGTGAGACCGGGGTAGCGGCGGGTGCGGCTCCACACGCCGCCGACGTCCGGGCTGCTGTCGAAGACGGTCACGTCGAAGCCGAACTCGCGCAGCACCTTGGCGGAGCTGAGCCCGGCGAAGCCCGCGCCGATGATGCCGATCCGGTACGGCCTGGTCATGGGGTCACCTTTTCTGGTCGGGGGCCGTCGAGACGGGTCCAGCGACCCGGCGGCAGGACGGTCAGCCGCAGCGCGGGGTAGAGGACGGCGGTCGTGGCGATGGCGACGAGGAAGCCGAGTCTCGTGACCCCGCTCAGCACGAGCGTTTCCGCCAGCGTGGAGGCGGCCAGAAGACTGAGCACGCCCGCCCAGTTGACCCGCTCGACCGCGCCGGGGCGGGCCGGACGGCGGCGCCGGACGACGAAGTAGTCGACGATCATCAGCGTGCACAGCGAGGTGGTCAGGATGCCGAGGGCGTCCAGCCAGGACGCGAGCACGTTCAGGATCCCGCCCGCGATCATCGCGAGCGCGGCGGCGTTCGCGACCACCAGCATGACCAGCCGCCCGGGGCTGCGCCCGGTCAGCCCGTCGACGAGATTCGTCAGCGACAGGCTCGCCGAATACGCGTTGACGACCTGCGCTTTCGCCTGCGCCGCATAGACCAGCGCGAAGCCGACCGCTCCGGCGAGCACGACGAAGAACGCACCGGGATTGGCCGAGACCATGCCCGCGACCTTCTCCTCGGCCGACCCGCCGGGCTGTGTCGCGGCGAGGGCCGGATCGCTGTTCAGCCGGATCCCGACCACCACGCTGCCCGCCTGCACGATCAGCGTGCCGAGGATCGGCACGAGGAGGTTCACCACGACCGAACCGCCGACGGCCATCACGCCGACGTCCTTGCTGGTGCGGGCGTAACGGGCGAAGTCGGCGCCCAGCAGTGCGAGCGCACCCGCGATCCCGGCCAGCAACGCCAGCGCCGCCTGCACACGGTCGGCCTGCCCGGCGAATCCCGGCATCCCGGGACCGGAGCCGAGGATGGCGCCGACGGAGCGTCCCGACGAGGACACCGCGATGCCCGCGACGACCACGAACAACACGGCCGAAACAGCGGTGAGGAGCCCGGAAGTCCGCTGTACCAGGGAAATCCCGAACGTCGGCAGCACGAGCCACAGCACGGTGAGGACGCCGAGGATCAGCACCGCGTGGCCGAGGCTCGGCGCCCAGCCGAAGAGGAACAGCGTGCCGTTGTACAGCATCGCGTTCTCCAGGGCGAGGAAGCTCACGATCATGACCGCGAAGATCAGCGAGGCGAGCACCGAACCGCGCGAACCGAGCCCGTAATACCGGGCGGTCAGCGTGCTGGAGGTCCCTTGCACGCGGCTGACGTGGCCGACCGCCCAGCCGAGCCCGCCGCCGAACAGGGCGGTGGCGGCTCCGACGGCGAGGCCCCAGCCGACCCCGGCGATCAGGGTCACGGCCGCGCCGACCGACAGCACGACGAGGGTCGACCCGGCCCCGGCGGTGTTCCACAGCAGGCCCCAGCCGCCGCGGCGGGCGGATTCGGGCACGCGTTCCAGCGCGTAGTCCTCGATCACGGCGCCGAGGCCGGTCTTCGGCGGCGCGGCGGCGGGGACGGGAGTTCTTGGCGACGAATCGGGTGTGTCGACAGACATTGGCGACGCTCCAAACGATGGCGGGTCAGAAGAGTTCGAAGTACTCGCGGTGCTCCCATTCGGTGACCTCGGCGGCGTACGCGGCCGGGTCGGGCTGCTCGTTGACGTGCGCCTCGTACCGCTCGACCTCGCTGCGCTTCATGCGCACGAGGTAGTCGACGAAGCTGTCGCCGAACTCCGCGCGGAAGAACTCGCTCGCGTCCAGTTCGTCCAGCGCCGCCCGCAGGCTCGTCGGCAGCTGCGGCGCGTCCGAGGCGTAGGGGTCGTCGGACAGCGCTCCGGGGCTGCGTTTGCCGAGGATGCCGTCGAGCCCGGAAGCGGTTTGCGCGGCGAGATACAGGTACGGATTCGCAGACGGTTCGCCGACCCGGTTCTCGACGTGCGTCGCCGGGTCTCCGTGCCCGCCGATGACCCGCATCATCGCGGCGCGGTTGTCCAGCCCCCAGGTGCAGCGGTCGGGCGCGAGGGAATGCGGGCGACGGCGCCGGTAGCCGTTGATCGACGGGGTGGTGAAGACCGACGCCGCGGCGGCGTGCGCGAGCGTGCCGCCGACGTAGTGCGTCCCGGTCTCGGACAGCGCCTCCGCTTCGGTGCCGGGCACCATCGCGTTGACTCCGCTCACCGCGTCGACCAGCGAGGTGTGCAGATGCCAGCCGCTGGCGTAGAAACCGGGGATCGCCGGGGTGCACATGAACGTCGCGTGGTGACCGTGCCGGCGCGCGACCTGCTTGACGACACTGCGGAACAACAGCACCGAATCGGCGACGGCCAGGCCCTGCTGGACGTCGAAGGTCGTCTCGACCTGGCTGGGCGCCCACTCGTCGTCGATCGAGCGCAACGGCAGTCCCAGCGCGGAGACTGCTTTGCGGATCGGCCGGAGCACGTCGTCGATCTCGTCGAGGTGTCCGTCGAGCAGGTAGTTGTAGCCGCGGGCGACGGGCGCCACCTTGGGCGGGTCGCCGGGCAGCCCGGGCGCGCCGAGCGAGCCGGTTTCGAGCATCGGGTCGAGCACGCGGGTGAGGTACCACTCGAGTTCGATCCCGGCGACGAGCGAGAACCCGGCTTCGGCCAGTTTTTCCAGCTGCCGCCGGAGAATCGCGCGCGGAGCGAAGGGGAACGGCGACCCGTCGCGCAGGTACAGATCGCACACGACCCACGCGGTCTCCGGCACGTGCGGCAGGACGGCGAACGTCTCCGGGTCCGGCACCATGGTCACGTTCGGGCTGCCGGAGAGTTCCGGGATGCCGAAGCCGCCGCCGGGGCTGAACGGGTTGAACACGATGGCGTTGGCGGTGTCGAAGAAGAACGGCGCCATGGTGATCTCCATGCCGTCGCGCAGCGCCGCCGCGTACGCCTTGACGGTCACGGACTTGCCGCGCGGGAGCCCGTGCTGGTCCGGCCACACGAGGCGGACCATTTCGACCCCGGCGGCCTCGATCTCGGCGAGGTTCTTCTCCGCGGCGGCGCGCTGCTCCGGGCTGTGCAGGCCGTGGCGGTCCACGAAAGTGCTCACTGGGTTTCTCCTTGTCGGCCGGTCACTCGGCCAGCTGGGGGATGAGGATTTCGCCGCGTTCGGGCCCGATCGCCGAATAGCCGCCGTCCACCGCGAGGTCGGCGCCGGTCACGAACGAGGCCGCGGGGGAGCAGAGGAAGAGCACCGCGGCGGCGATCTCGGCCGGGTCGCCGGCGCGCCCGAGCGGATGCAGGGGAGCGGCGACCCGGTCGGTCTTCTCCCGGTCTCCGCCGGACAGCCGGTCCATCACCGCGGACCAGGTCCAGCCAGGGCAGACGGAGTTGACGCGGATGCTGTCGGCGGCCAGGTCTAGCGCCATCGACCGGGTCAGCTGCGCGACCGCGGCCTTGCCCGCCGGGTAGAGCCAGCGCCCGGCCTGCGCGACGCGGCCCGAGATCGAGGTGAAGTTGACGACCGCGGGCCGGTCCGAGGCGGTGAGCAATGGCAGCAGCGTGGTGGTGACCAAAGCCGTGCCGATGACGTTGACGTCGAGGCTTTGCCGCCAGTCCGCTCGGGTGGACTTGCTGCCGTCGTCCACATAGGAACAAGCGAGGTTGACCAGCGCGTCGACCTTTCCCGGACCGGCCGCGAGCGTGTCGCGGACGCGGCCGAGCGCGGCGTCGTCGGTGATGTCGACGTGGTGGAACGTGACGGCTTTGCCCAGTTCGCCAGCCAGCGCGGTTCCGCCGGGTTCGTCGATGTCGAGCACCACGACCTGCGCGCCCGCGTCGGCGAACGCGCGGACGATCGCCGCGCCGATGAGCGTCGCACCGCCGGTGACGACGGCGGTCGTTCCCTCGAAGCCGGTCATCGCAGCACCAGGTCTTCGGCGAGGGACAGCCGGTCGGCCAGCTCGTGCGCGCGTTCGCGGAGATACAGCACGAACGAACCGCGGGGGTCGACCACGAGGTCGTATTCGTCCAGCACCACCAGGGAAGTGGTGCCGAGTTCGACCACGGCCGGTCCGGGCAACCGCGCCCCCGGTGCCATCCGGTGGCCGTCCATGATCCGGGCGGGCACCATCGCGCGCTGTGCCGGCGACCAGATCTCCCGCTCGCCGATCTGCGGGTCCTCGGTCAGATCCGCGTCGAGCGCGCCGAGATCCAGCGGCGGACGGGGCGTCGCGCCGATCGCGGTCAACCGGACGTTGAGCACCTCGACCGGCTCGTCCTCGGCCCGGTAGCCGAACAGAATGTCGTGCTGGGCGTGGAAAAGCTCGGCCAACTTGGTCCGGTCGGGCGCGTCCATGCCGTCGATGCCGACCGGCACGTTGATCTCGAACCACTGACCCGCGTACCGCATGTCCAGCGACGGCTCGAAGGTGACAGCGCTTTCGGGAATTCCTTCCCCGCGAAGGGTTTCGCGCCCCTCGGCGGCCATCGACGCCCAGATGTCGCGCAGCCGGTCCAGGCTGAACTCGGCCAGCGAACCGGAAATGCTGCGCACGTAGTCATGCTTGAAATCGCAGGCGAGCATCCCGGCCGCGCAGAAAATGGAGGACTGCCGCGGCGTCACGAGGACGGGGATCTCCAGCTCCGACGCGATCGCCGCCGCGTGGACCGGGCCCGCGCCCCCGGCGACCACGATCGGGAAGTCGCGCGGGTCGAGTCCCCGCCGCACCGTGATCGCCTGGACCCCGGCCGCCATGGTCACGTTCACCAGGTCGTAGACCCCGGCCGCGGCCGAGACGACGTCGAGGCCCAGCGGCTTGGCCACGTCCCGTTCCAGCGCCGCTCGGGACGCCGCCGCGTCGAGCGGGATCCCGCCCGCCATGAACGAACTCGGGTCGATGTAGCCGAGCGCGACGTCGGCGTCGGTGACGGTCGCGCGGGTGCCGCCTCGGCCGTAGCAAGCAGGACCGGGGACGGCTCCGGCGCTTTCCGGCCCGACCCGCAGCATCCCGCCGTCGTCGACCCGCGCGATGCTGCCGCCGCCCGCGCCGATGGTGTGGATGTCGACCATCGGCAGCGCGATCCGCCAGCGGTCGATCGTGCCGTCGGTCATCACCAGCGGGCGGCCGTCGTTGACCACGGCGGCGTCGAAACTGGTGCCGCCCATGTCGACGGTCAGGCAGCGGTCCCAGCCGTGCGGGGCGACCTCGAACAGCCCGGCGGTCGGGCCGGACGCGGGCCCGGACAGCAGGGACAGCGCGGCGCGACGGGCGAGTTCGGCGGGGGTGGCGACGCCGCCGTTGGACTGCATCAGCAGGAGCAGGCCGCCGAACCCGGCTTCCTCGAGCGTTTCGGTCAGCCCGGCGAGATAACGGCTGATGATCGGTCCGGCGTAGGAGTTCAGCACCGCCGTCGAGGTCCGGTCGTAGTAGCGGACCTGGGCCAGCAGCGCGCTCGACCGGGTCACGTAGATCCCGGGCAGTTCCTCGGCCAGGATCTCGGCGGCGGCGTCCTCGTGCTCCGGGCTCGCGTGCGAGTGCAGGAAGCTCACCGCGACCGCTTCGACGCCCGCGTCCCGGAACGTCTTCGCCGCGCGCCGCACGGCTTCCGGATCGAGCCCCGTCACCTCGGCGCCCGTGTGGTCGAGCCGCCCGGGCACGGGGAGCCGGAGGTGGCGCGGGACGAGCGGCACCGGAGCTTCGAGCCGGTTGTTGTACGCCTCCTCTCGGGTGCCGTCGCGCATCGGCAGCACGTCGCGGAATCCTTCGGTGGTCAGCAATCCGGTGGCGGCGCCGCGCCGGGTCAGCAGCGCGTTGGTGGTCACGGTCGTGCCGTGGACGATGGTGCCGACGCTGCCGAGCAGTTCCTCGACGGACTGCCCGCGCAGGTCCGCGATCTCCCGCAGGCCCTGCACGATCGCCCGCGAGGGATCGGACGGGACGGAACTCGTCTTGTGGGCGAGATGGCTGCCGTCCGGGTGGACCACGAGGAAGTCGGTGAAGGTGCCGCCGACGTCGATCCCGATCCGCAGCTCGCCGCTTCGTGCCGCGCTCATCAGTGAGTCCTTCCGTTCGAGTTCCGCAGGGCGGCCGTGGCCGCCTCGTCGACGGCCCAGCCGCCGTCCGGTCCGCCGGCCAGGACGACGCCGTAGTCGTCCCGCGCCCGTTCCGCGCTCAGCAAGCCGTCGCGCACCTCGCGGCAGACGGTCTCCGCCGGGCGGCGCCGCGGATCGCCGTATCCCGCCCCGCCGCCGCTCTCCGAGCGCACGACCGATCCGGCGGGCAGCGCGACCATTTCCTTGGAGCCCCACAGATGCGTGGTCCCGTCCGGGAACTCCACGACGATCCGGTTGCGCCCGGCGGGATGCCCGCCGAACAGGCCCGGCGCGGCTTCAGCCCCTTCGCATTCGACGTCGTCGCCGATCGTGACTCCGACCTCGGTTTCGCCGTAGCACCGCCAAGCCGAGCGGGTGCCGAGGCCGCCGCGCCATTCGCCCGCGCCCGCCGAATCCGGCAGATACTCGTGGTATTCCAGGAAATGCGGCGACGTGAGTTCGAACATCTCCGGGTCGGGCGCGCGCATCTGGCCCGCGGTGCCGGTGAAGCCGAACGCGTCCCAGCCGTCGGCTCCGCGCATCGCGCCCGGACCGCTGCGCTGGAACACCGTCAGCGTCACGAACGGGCCGCCGCTGCGCGGGTCGACGCCGTTGAGCGCGGTGCAGATGAACTGGTTCCAGCCCGCGGTGACCCGGTCCGGCAACGCGTCCGCCAGCGCGGTCATGATCGCTTCGAGGACTTCGTCGCACATCTGGTTGCCGAAGATCGTCGCGGCCGGGAACCGCGGGTTCAGCAGCGAGCCCTCCCGGAAAACGGTGCTGAGCGGGGCGAACAGTCCCTGGTTCGTCGGGATGACGATGCCGCCCGCGGCGATCAGCATCAGGAACACGATCCGCACCGCGCCCTTCGCCGACGCGGGCGGCATGTTCGCGATGCCGGGGGACTGGTCGTCGGTGGCGCTGAAGTCGAAGGTGATCTCGTCGCCCTCGATCCGGATCTCGCACGCGATCCGGTACCGGGCGGAGGCGTCGACGCCGTCGGACACCATCCAGCTCTCGCCGTGGTAAACCCCGTCGGGCCAGCGGGCGATCTCGGCGCGCACCTGGCGTTCGGAGCTTTCCAGGACGTAGTCGAGATGCCGGTCGAAGGTGTCTCGCCCGTAGCGCTCCAGCACGTGCAGCAGCCGGCGGCGGCCGACCTGGCAGGCCCCGATCATGGACTGGATGTCCTGCATGACGAAGTCGATCCGGATGTTCGCGCCGACGAAGTCCCACACGTCCTTGCGGACCTTGCCGCCCGCGTGGATCTTGACCGGGGTGATCCGCAGGGCTTCCTGCCAGATCTCGCGCGCCTGCGGGTTGTAACCGCCCACGGTCATGCCGCCGATGTCGGCCATGTGGCCCTTCGCCGCGGCCCACGCGACGAGTTCGCCCTCGTGGAAGATCGGCAGGTACACGCCGGTGTCGGCGTTCTGGTTGCCGCCGGTGAAGACGTCGTTGTGCAGGATCACGTCGCCCTCGGCGAGGTCGTCGCCGAAGTAGTCGATGATGTACTCCAGCGGCGGCTGCGCGCCGAACGCGATGATCGCGGCGAACTCGGCCTGCGCGAGCGCCCGGCCCTTCGCGTCGAACAGCACGGTCACCAGGTCGCCGATCTCGTTGAAGATCGGCGACCGCGACGAGCGCATCAGCATCGTCGCCATTTCCTTGGCGATCGCGTCGACCCGGCGCTGCAGGACCGAGGCGAGGATGGGGTCTACTTCGGTGGTCGTCATTTCCGGCCTCCCGCGGCCAATCGGTAGAGCTGGACCGGGAACTCGGACAGCGTCCGGCAGCCCTGCTCGGTGACGATGTGCGTGTCGGCCATGTAGCCCATGGCCGAGGTTTCGGCTTCCCAGAGCATCGGGTGCAGCGCGAGCACCATGCCCGCGCCGAGCACCGGCACCGCGCCCGCGGAACTGTCGTTCTGGACGACGTCGAGGCCGACCCACGGCTCTTCGAGGACGTCGAGCCCGAGCCCGTGCCCGGACCAGTACGACGATTCGACGCCCTGTTCCTCGACTGCCCGGATGACGTTCTTCTGAACGTCCGAAGTGGCCACGCCCGGTCCGATCGAGGCGGCCGCGGCGGCCATCCCGGCGGCGACGGCGTCGGAAACCCGTTGCACTGCACCGGAAGGCGGCGCGAAAGTGACCATTCTGGACAGTTCCACCCAGTACCCGGCCGGTCCGACGACCTCGTAGGAGAAGGTGAACACGTCGTGTGCGCGCAGGATCCGGTCGCGCGGAGCGCCGAAGGTCGGGCACGGCCCGGACGGTTCGTCGTCGGCGTACATGGTGAGGAACAGCGGATCCTCGCCGCCCAGAAGTGCCGCCGTGGCATACATTTCCGCCGCCACCGCGCGCTCGGTGATGCCCGGGCGGGCGATCTCGAGAAGCCGCTCGAAGCAGCGATCGGTGATATAGGCCGATTCCTCGGCTCCGGCGAGTTCTTCCGCGCTCTTGACCGCGCGCACCCGCTCGAACATCGCGGACGCGTCGACCAGCTTGGCGCGCGGAAGCTCCGCGGCGAGGCGGAGGTACTCGCGGACCTTCATGATCTCGCCGAGCCCGACGATGCCGATCCGCCCGTTGCGCGGCCGGGATTTCAGGACCTCGACCAGTCCGTCGCCCAGCTCGTGCGGATACCGGTAGTCCGACACCCACGCAGACCGCGGCCGCCTGCCGCCGGACAGGTTCTGCGGCAGCACCATGACCGGTTCCTCGCCCGCGAAGACGACGCAGTACCCGTAGCGGTGGGCCAGGTTGTAGTCGGCCACGTACCGGAGAGTTCCTTTGTGGCCGCGGTAATCGCTGCCCGCGACCACCAGGACGTCGAAACCTTCCTCCGCCATCGCGGCGTGCAGCCGCTCCCAGCGCCGGTCGCGTTCCCGCAGTGAAGCACTCATCCGCCGTTTCCCTCCCGGTGTGAACCCGTTCACGCCTGGGGGAAAAGCTACGAGCGCGGCGACGTCAGGCCGATCCCTCGCGGGAGGCCGGGCCGGTTACCCCTCGAAGGAGGGAGGCGCGCTCAGGACGACGCGGGTGAGCGCTTGCCGCGAGCCGATTCCGAGCTTGCGGTAGACGGCTTTCAGGTGCTGTTTCACCGTGTAGGGGCTCAGCAGGACCCGCGCGGCGATCTGGTCGTCGCTGAGGCCTTCCACGGCCAGCACAGCGATTTCGCGTTCCCGCGGCGTCAGCCGTGCCGCGATTGACGGCGGAAGCCCGGCCGCGTCCCGTTCGAGCCGCAGGACCGCGACCGCGACCTCGTCGTCCGGAACGGGCCGGGAACGCAGCGAGAGCCGCAGTCCTCGCTCGGCAAGCGGCACCGTCCACGCGAACCCGTCGCGGGGATTCCGGGCGGCCATCGTCTCTTCCAGCCACGATTCGGGGTCCTCATCGGACACTTCGCGCAGCAGCTGCCGGGCCGCTTCGTTGAGCCGCCGCTTCCCGGTGCGCAGATCGGTCGTCACGAGCGCGACGGCGGCGAGGTCCAGCGCGGCCCACGCGTTGTCGCGTTCGCGCCGAAGATCGTCGCGCGCTTCGAGCGAGGCGACCGCCGAGCCGACGACCCGCCCGAGCGCGGAGGCGACCGCGACCTCGGCTTCGCCGGCGAGCAGCCCCGGATCCCGGTCGGCGAAGTTCAGCGTCCCCAGCACCTGGCCGCCCGCGACGATCGGGGCCTCGAGCACCATCCGCATCCCGTGCAGCGCGAGGACGTCCTGGTAGAACGGGAGATCCTGCCAGTCGTCGGGCGGCATCAGGTGCGCGCTGTGCGCCGCGCTGCGGGTGTCCACGGCCCGGCGCAGGACCGGATCCTGCTCGCGTCCGGCGTCCTCGTACCGGGCCAGGAAAAGGTCGCTGACGCCTTCGGTCGCGGAACGGTGCCGCGCCGGCGAGAACAGATAAATGCCGAACGACCGCGTCGGCAGCGCGGACCGGGCCACGCGGAGATAGACCTCGAGCAGCTCTTCCGTGCTCGTGGCCGCCGACAGTTCGTCGGTGGCGGACACGACCAGCCGGGCTGTTCGTTCGTCGGGACCGCGCTGGGACATCGTTTCGTTCTCTCGGCCGGATTTCGGGATTCTAGCCCCTGCGGCCGGAGATCACGTGCCGTGCAGCACGAGCCGCGCGAGCGCAGTGCGGGAATCCACGCCCAGCTTGCGGTAAATGCTCTTCAAATGCTGCTTCACCGTGTAGCGGCTGAGAAAGATCTTCGCCGCGATCTGATCGTCGTGCAGCCCGGACACCGCGAGCCGGGCCACCTCCCGTTCACGAGGCGACAGCAATGCCGACAGCGAAGGACTCAGCGCGATCTCGCCGCCCGGGCCGTCCTGGATGTCCAGTGTGGTCACCGACAGCGCGGGCTGGCTGGGCACCCGCACCGTGCGCAGCGTCGCTCTAACCCCGCCGGCCTCGGCGAACTGTGTGCTGGCGTCGGGATTCGCCGCCATCACGTTCTCCAGCCATTCCGTCGGCCCGTTCGGTGCCACCCGGCGCAGCGCTGCCCTTGCGGCCGCGTTGAACCGCCGCTGTCCGCCTCGATGGTCGGTCAGGACCAGTGCGTTGTCGCATACGTCGACCGCCGTTTCGAGGTGATCGCGTTCCCGGAGAAGGGTTTCCTGCCGGAGCAGCCCGCTCAGCACCAGCCCCACGACCCGCCCCAGCGCCGTCGCGACGGCCAGGTCCTCGTCGGAGGAGAGCGCCCCGGCGTCGCGATCGGCGAAGTTGAGCGTGCCGACGATCTCGGCCCCCGCGACGATCGGGGTCTCCAGCACCATCCGCCAGCCGTGCAGCGACATGACTTCGCGGTACACCGGATGCTCGGTCCAGCGGTCCTGGCTCATCAGACGCGAACTGTGCGCCGCCTGGTTCGCGGTGAGACATTGCCGCAGGACCGGGTCGCGCTCGCGGCCGAGCTCCTCGTACCGGGAGAGGAAGACGTCGCTGGCCCCTTCGGTGGCCCGGCTGACTGGCGCGCGGTTCCGCGGGTCGCGCACGTAGATGGCGAACGAACGCGAGGACAGCAGTTGCGGTACTGCGCGCATGTAGCAGTCCTGCAACTCGGCGACGCTGGCCGCGGCGGCCAGCGAGTCGACGACCGCGACGAGCGCCGGGGACGCCACACCGGGGCGAGCTGGTCCGGTCATCCAAAACCCTCCTCCGGATCGTTCTTCCCGCCCGCGCGGCGGGGTTGCGGCCTGCGAACGGGGCCACAGTGAACCATCCCGGGCATCCCTCGTAGGAGGGAATCGCCTGGTCGCGCCGGGTGGAATGGGTGCTTGGCCGGGCCGCCGGTCTCGTGGCACGGCAGGCTGGGGGCGGGTCGGCCCGCCGTCGGGGCGGACGGCTGGGCTTGGCGGCGTCGGATGTGCGGGCGGGGTCGGCCCGGCATCGGGAGCGGGTGGCTGCGCTCGGCGGAGGTCGGATGTGCGGGCGGCGGGTCGCGGGCGAGTCGGCCCGTCGTCGGGAGTGCGTGGCTGGGCTCGGCGGGGGTCGGTTGTGCGGGCGGGGTCGGCCCGTCGTCGGGAGTGTGTGGCTGGGCTCGGCGGGGTCGGATGTGCGGGCGGGGTCGGCCCGGCATCGGGAGCGGGTGGCTGGGCTCGGCGGGTCGGATGTGCGAGCGGCGGGTCGGCCGATGTCCGGAGCGGGAGGGCCTGGGCGAAGGTGGTCCTTCGAGACCCCGCCCAGCCGCGATTGCCCGCAGCCCATGCTCCGCTCACCCGCGCAACGGCGACCGCCCGCGGCCCTCGAGAAACGGCGTGTAGGAAGCGGAATGATCGTGCCCGCACGCGCACCGGTCGAGATCGCCCCCGAGGAGCTGCCTCGGCGTGACCCCGGTCAGCCGGAGACATTCCCGGCTGAGATGCGCCTGGTCGGCATACCCGGCGTCGACGGCCAGCCCCGCCGTCCCGTCCGCACCCCGCCGTCCGCTCGCGACCGCCCCGGACTGGGCCAGCGCCAGAAACCCTTGGAACCGCAATGTCCGCTGAAGCACCTTCGGACTCGTCCCGACCGTGTGCAGGCACCTCCGCCGCAACTGGCTCGCCGACAACGCCAAGTGCGCGGCAACCGCGTCAACGCCGACCGGCTCCCACGGCATCAGCACCCGCACCGCTTCCCGGATCAGCGGATCCAGGCCGCCGACCCGCCGGTACTCCCGCAGCAAATGCGCTTGCAACGCGGCAAGCCCCGCCTCGGGCGTCGGAGCAACCGCCACGGCCTCCACCAGCCGATCCACGACCCGCCCCCACACGTCAGCCAGCCCGACGCGCTGGTCGGCCAGCTCGTCGAGCCCCGTGGGCAGGGGAGGAGCCGCCCCCGGCCGGAACCGCACCCCGACGACCGTCGTATGCGCCGGAATAACCTCGACCTGCGGCCCGGTCAACGGCCCGAGCAACTGCGGACGACCGCCGACCGGGAAGTGGATCTCGACACCACCGGCAGGCAGATGCCGCTGCACATACGGGACGTCTCCAGTGCGCTGGATCCAGACCGTGCGCACCACGGCGCTCAGGCCCGGCACCGGCGGACGCTCCACATACGCAGTCACCCTCGTACCGAAGCGCCCCACCAGCCGCGCGTCAAGCACGGACACACTGTGCCCCTATGTCTGGCGCAGTTTTTCCGGATAGCCACCTAGCGTGGCAAGCATTCCCCGGCTGGCGGTTCGCTCCTCCTCGGCACGACAACACCGGCTCGGCATCCGCATCGCGGGGAGTCCGCCCACAGCGCATCCCATCATCGCCGACGCGCAGACTGCCGACCGGAAGACCGAAGATCGCCAACTGCCGCCCGGCGGACTGTCGGCCAAAGACCGCCGACCGCCGACTGGCAGACCGCCGACCGACGACAGCCGCCCGGCGGACTGTCGACCGAAGACAGGCGACCGGAGACAGCCGACCGCGGACTGTCGACCGGCAGACCGAAGACCGCAGATCCCAGACCGAAGACCGCCCACCGTCGACCGGCAGACCCCCGACGAAATACTGCATACAAAATCCTGCCGAACGAAGACCGTCCGCAGGATCCGGCTCAGATGTACCCGCACACGTCCATCGCCGCGACCACCTTCCGGAACCCCGCGATATTCGCCCCGCTCACGTAATCCCCGGCCACCCCGTGCTCGTCGGCCGTCTCGAGGCACGTCCGGTGAATGTCGGTCATGATGTCCCGCAACGTCCGGTCGGTGCGCTCGAACGTCCACCGCTCCCGCGCCGCGTTCTGCTGCATTTCCAGCGCGGACACC
The DNA here is from genome assembly GCF_037034185.1 of Amycolatopsis sp. VC5-11. NCBI lineage: Bacteria > Bacillati > Actinomycetota > Actinomycetes > Pseudonocardiales > Pseudonocardiaceae > Amycolatopsis > Amycolatopsis sp. VC5-11. The sequence continues at coordinate 484,360 of NZ_JBAGKF010000003.1, forward strand.
GCGACGCCGCCGGCATTCGCGGCCTTCCCCGGCCCGACCGCCACCCCGGCCTCGCGGAAGATCTGCAAAGAACCGGGCGTGCACGGCATGTTCGCACCCTCCGCGACCGCCCGGACGTTGTTCTTCACCAGCCGCAATGCGGACTGCTCGTCCAGCTCGTTCTGCGTCGCGCACGGCAACGCCAAGTCGCACGGCACGTCCCACGGCGTGCCGTCGGTGACGTACTTCGCCGACGGCACATGGTCGACGTACTCGGAAAGCCGCCCGCGCCGCGCGACCTTCAGCTCGTGCAACAGCTCCAGGTCGATCCCGCGCGGATCGTGGACGTACCCGCCCGAATCCGAGCACACAACCGGCTTCGCGCCGAGCTCCTGAAGCTTCGCGATCGCGTGGTAGGCGACATTGCCCGACCCGGACACCACCGCGGTGCGGCCGGAGAACGAGTCGTCGCGCGCGCCGAGCATCGCCTCGAGGAAGTACACCGTGCCGTATCCGGTGGCCTCCGGCCGCGCCGGAATACCGCCCAGCAACGGGTTCTTGCCGGTGATCGTGCCCGCGTCGTAGCGGTTGGTGAGCCGCTTGTACTGGCCGAACAGGTACCCGATCTCGCGCCCGCCGACGCCGATGTCGCCCGCCGGGACATCGGTCTCCGGGCCGATGTGCCGGACCAGTTCGGTCATGAACGCCTGGCAGAACCGCATGATCTCGCCGTCGCTGCGGCCCGCCGGGTCGAAGTCGGACCCGCCCTTGCCCGCGCCGATGCCGAGGCCGGTGAGCGCGTTCTTGAAGATCTGCTCGAAGGCGAGGAACTTGACCGTGCCGAGCGTGACGTCGCCGCGGAAGCGCAGCCCGCCCTTGTACGGCCCTAGCGCCGAGCTGAACCCGACCCGGAAGCCGCGGTTGACGTGCACCGCGCCCGCGTCGTCGGTCCAGACCACCCGGAACATCACCTGCCGCTCCGGCTCGCACAGCCGCTCCAGCATCGCCGCGTCGCGCAGGTCCGGATCCCGCTGCAGCGCGGGCCGGATCGCTTCCAGCACTTCGAAGACGGCCTGGTGGAACTCCGGCTCGGCCGGGTTCTTCCGGACGATCTCCTCGTACACTGCGCGCGATGTCTGGTCGAGAGCCATCCGCCGATGATGCCGTCCGAATGCCGGATTTCGCACCCCAGACGGGGTTTGCGAGGTTAGGGGTGACCAGACTCACGCATCGAGCACTACATCCGCAGTGGGGATCGCCTGACAGGAAAGGCACTGGTCAGCGGGCAGATCGTCGGCGATCGCGACCAGGTGCGCGACCGTTCCGCCCAGCACCGTCACGGCGCAGCTCTCGCACTGCCCGAGCCGGCATCCGCTGGGCAGCGCGACCCCGGAAGCCTCGGCGAACCGCAGCAGGTCCCCGTCGCCCGCCCGCCAGGTGGCCTCGCGGCCGGACCGCGCGAACCGCACGGTGGCTGTCGCGTCGTCCGGGATGTGGACCGGCGCGGGCGCGGCGTGGAACTTCTCGGTGAAGATGTCGAAGCGCGGCACGCCCCGCTCCACCAGTCCGGAGGTCAGCTCGTCCAGCATGCTTTCCGGACCGCACAGGTAGAACCGCGCTCGCCGCCGGATCAGCTCGGCGTCGACGCGGTCGGCGGTGATCCGCCCGGTGAAATCGCAGGACTTCTCCGGACCAGGACGGCTGTAGTGGTCCACGATCTGGACAGAGGGCAGCCGAGCCGCCAACCCTGCGATGCGCTCGCGGAACGCGTGCCGGGAGCGGTCGCGGCTCCCGTGGTGCAGCACGATCTCCGGCGCGGACGCGGGTTCGAGGGACTCCAGGTAACTGAGGAACGGCGTGATCCCGATCCCGGCCGCCAGGAGCACGATCGGCCGCGAATGGACAGTCGGCAGCGCGAACCCGCCGGAAGGAGCCGTGACCAGCAACCGAGTCCCGGGCTCTAGCCGGTCGTGCACGGCGGGCGAGAACTGCCCGCCCGGCACCCGTCGCACCGCGATCGCGTACCCGCCGTCGGCGGCTTTCGCCGACCCGGTCAGCGAGTAACTGCGGGTCAGCCCAGGCGCGTCCGGCCAGGCGACGGTGATGTGCTGCCCGGCGCGGAATTCCGGCACCGCCCGCCCGTCCACCGGCTTGAGCCGCACCGACCGGATGTCCTCGGTCTCCAGCTCCGCCCGCTCGACCGCGAACTCCCGCTGCCCGGTCCACGGCTCGGGCTCGTCCGGCCGGACGTCGCAGAACGTCGAACGCAACGGAACCGACCCGCTCACCGGATCATGGGCGTCGTCGCCGACGAGCAGGTTGTAGTTGGTCCCGCCGTCCTCGAGCGGGTCCGAACCGGGCAGCGCGAGGTCGGGAGCCGGCTGCCACCAGCCGTACTCCGCCACGACCACGTCGCGATGCAGCGCGGGATCGATCCGCGCGCGCATCCGGACGTCCGCCGAGGCCGTCGTGATGCGGACCCACTGCCCGTCCTCAATCCCGCGCTCCGCGGCGAGTTCCGCGCTCAGGTCGACGGCCGGCTCGGGAGAACGCTTGCGCAGCGACGAAATCCCGCGATGCTGGCTGTGGCAGAAGTATCCGTTCTTCGCGCAGGTCAGCACCAGCGGATGCCGAGCGTCCGGGACCGGCGGCTCGGCAGTCGGAACCGCCGGGTAGCCGTGCTCAGCGAGCCGTTCGGAATACAGTTCGACCCGGCGAGTCGGCGTCGCAAACCCAGTCACCACGCCATTTTCCGCAAGATCGGCGTATTTGCGATATTCAGTTTGCAACGGCAGATCGACGCCGCCGGGCTGTTCGCGCAACTGCGCGGCAGTGAGGCCGAGCGGGGCCAGCTGGTGATCCCAGCCGTCCTCGATGCGCCCGTTGAAGAAGTCCGCGCCCATCCCGAGCCGTCCGGCCAGTTCGAACACGACCTCAGTGTCCGAACGCGACTCGCCGACCGGATCGGTCATCCTCGGCCGCAGTTGCACGTGTTCCTGCGCCGCCTGGCTGATCTCGAAACCGGCCTTGACCGCCTCGTGCTCCCACGGCGTCTGAACCGGCAGCAGCAGGTCGGCGAAGCGCGCGGTCGGGTTCTCGAACAGATCGAGATGCACCGCGAATTCCAAGCGGCGCAACGCTTCCGCGGTGCGGTTCGGATCCGGTTGTGAAAGCAGAAGATTCCCGCCGAAGGACACCAGTGCCCTCACTCGATAAGGCTTTTCTTCGAGGACCGCGCGGCAGAAGTTCCGCGCAGTCACCCAGCCCTGGTCCGGAGGCCCGAGTGGGAACTCTTGCAGGCCAAGGGCTTTCGCCCGCTGCTCAGGTGCGAGCTGGTCCGCCGACGTGACCGGCGCGACCGCGAGCTTCGGAAGCACGACGTTGCCGCCGGGGGAGTCGTAGCTGCCGGTGAGCGCGTAGAGCGTGGCGATCGCGCGCTCGGTCTGCGTCGCGTTCGCGTGCTGCCCGACGCCCGACCAAGCCGCATACGTCACGGACTTCGCCTCGGCAAGGTCGGCCGCGAAGGCTTCGATCGCCGGGGCTTCGACGGTCGTCACGGCTTCGGTCCGTTCGAGCGGCCATGCGGCGGAGGCCTGCGCGTAATGCTCGAACGCGGGCACGCAGTCGACCGGGCCAGCTAGCGTGCGCACCCGGCGTTTTCCGTGTAGGGCAAACCTTTCCGGCCCTTGTGCTGGATAATTCGTGTCGTACGGCTCAGCTTGCCCGGCGACCTCGTCCCACACCGCGAACCCAGCCGCGCCGGGATCGATTTCCGCCGCCCGGAGAAACCGGCCCGTGTCGGTGCGGACCAGCAACGGAGCGTTCGTCCACGACCGCACGAAAGCCTCGTCGTGCCCGCGACGTTCGAGCAACTCCCGTGCGACGCCGAGCGCGAGCGCGCCATCAGTGCCCGGCCGCACCCGGAGCCAGTGCTCAGCCCGCACCGCGCTGGCCGTCCGCCGCGGATCGACGACGGCCAGCTTCGGCGTGCGAGCCTCGGCCAGCGCGGCTGACTGCGCGAGCCACGCCTTGGCCGGATTGTGCCCCCACAGCACCGCGAATTCCGTACCCGCGTAATCCGGCGCGGGCAACGCCGAGCCGAACGTGAACGCGTGCGCGTAGTCCTTGTGCCAGTTGCAGATTTCGGTTGCGTACAGCGTATTGGGGCTGCCGAAAAGCCGGATGAACCGCTCGACCCAGTCGATCGAGTCGGACATCGGCGTGCCGCTGGGGGAGGTGACCGAGAACGCGACAGCCTCGGCCCCGCTGGTCGCGCGGATGCCGCCGAGCCGTTCGGCGATCTCGGACAGCGCTTCGTCCCAGCTGATCTCGCGCCAGCGCGGATCTGGATCGGACTTCGGCGTCGTGCGGCGCAACGGCCGGCGCAGCCGCTCGGGGGAGTGCACCAGTTCCGGCGCGGCGCGGCCCTTCGGGCACAACGCGGCGCCGGTCGGATGCGCCGGATCCGGCCGGACGCCGCGCAGCGCGCCGTTCTCGACCGTGTAGACCGCGCCGCAACGCGACCGGCACAACGTGCAGTAACCCCGGATCTCAGGCATTAGTTACTCCTTAGTAACCGGCTACCGGTTACTCCTGTACCCTGCTGGACCTAGGCGGGCGAAGTCAAGCCCGGGGAAGCGGAGGTGCGTCCCGTGACGCAGCTGCAGCGCACTAACCTGCGCGAACAAGTGCTCGAAGTAGTACGGCAGGCGATGGTGTCCGGCGAACTGCGTCCCGGCGACATCTATTCGGCCGCCGCGCTCGCGACACGGCTGGGTGTGTCGAGCAGCCCGGTGCGCGAGGCGTTGCTGACGCTGGTCAACCAGGGCCTGCTGGAACCCGTCCGCAACCGGGGCTACCGGGTCGTCGCGATCACCGAACGCGACCTGGGCGAGATCTACGAGATGCGGGTGCTGCTGGAGGTCCCGGCAACCCTGTCCGCCGGAGCGGCCGCCGGTCCGGACGACCTAACCCGGCTGGACGGACTGGCGGCCGAGATCGAGTCCGCAGCCGAGGCAGGTGATGTCGCGCGCTTCCTGGAGGCGGACCGCCGGTTCCATCTCGATTTGCTGGCCCTCGCCGGAAACGGGCGGCTGATCGACGCCATCGCGACGTTGCGCGACCAGACACGCTTGTACGGCTTGGAAAAGCTCGCCGAACGCGGCCGGCTGGCGGATTCGGCGCGGGAACACCGGGAGATGCTGGCGACGATCGCGGAGCGGGACTGGGCCCGGCTGGAGGACCAGGTCCGGGCGCACTTGAAGCACGTCAGAGCCGAATGGGCAGCTGGCTGAACCGGGGGATGCCGGATCAGGTGAGATGGCGCAACACCGCCGCCACCGCCGGCCGCGGATCGCCCGGGTGGGTCGCGGTGATGTTCCACGTCGGGCCGCCGCGCGTGAACCGGCGGCCGGTGAGGTCGGGGAACTGCGCGGCGACGGACACCGGCAGCACGCAGCCGCCGAGGTCGTGCCGGACCAGTTCCGCCGCGGCGGACGCGTCGGTGACCTCGTGCACGACGGTCCGGCGCACCCGAGCCGACTGGAAAGTCCGGTCGGTGGCCTCCCGGATCGCCCAGCCCGGCGCGAAATCGACCACCGCGGTACCGGCGGCTTCGGCGGCCGACACCGGCCGGTCCGCTGCTCCGTCGCCGGCTGCGGTGACCAGCACCATCTCCTCCCGCCGGACCGGGCGGCTGACCAATCCGTCGCTCGGGGCGCACCCCGCGACGGCGACCATGATGTCCACAGTGGACGTCACGACCGCCTCGCGGAGCTGATGCGGCGGCGCGGTCCGCACCAGCACTCGCACGCCGGGGTGATCCCGGCGCAACGCGCTCAGCGCCCGGTGCGGTTCCGGCCACGCCCCGGGCATGACCCCGATCCGGACCTCGCCGGTGATCTCCCACCGCGCCCGGTCGACGGTGGCCCGAGCGTGGCTGGCCGCCTCCAGCGCCGCTCGCGCCGCCGGGAGAAACGCTTTGCCCGCAGGCGTCAGCGCGACCCGGTGGGTAGTGCGCTCGAACAGTTCAGTGCCCAGATCGCGTTCGAGCGCACGGACCACAGTGGACACTGTCGACTGCACGGTATGCAGCCGACGCGCGGCAGCGGTGAACCCGCCCTCCTCGGCCACCGCCACGACGGTTTCCAGCTGCCGCAGGTCCATCCGTCCTCCTGGGTTCGTCCTTGAACCACTCCGGTCGTAGTACTACGCGTGCTACGCGCTGGTCCCGGCGAGTACCTCGCGCACCAGCCGCGCGGTTTCGCTCGGCGTGCGCCCCACCCGGATCCCGGCCGCCTCGAGTGCTTCCTTCTTGGCCGCCGCCGTCCCGGAGGACCCGGACACGATCGCTCCCGCGTGTCCCATGGTTTTGCCTTCGGGAGCGGTGAATCCCGCGACGTACCCGACGACCGGCTTCCGGACGTTCTCCCGCACGTACGCCGCCGCGCGCTCCTCCGCGTCACCGCCGATTTCGCCGATCAGCACGATCACATCGGTGTCCGGGTCCTTTTCGAACGCCTCGACCGCGTCGATGTGCGTGGTGCCGATGACCGGGTCGCCGCCGATGCCGATGCAGCTGGAGAAACCGATGTCGCGGAGTTCGTGCATGAGCTGATAGGTGAGCGTGCCGGACTTCGACACCAGCCCGATCCGTCCCGGGCCGGTGATGTCAGCGGGAATGATCCCGGCGTTCGACAGCCCGGGGGAGATGAGCCCGGGACAGTTGGGTCCGATGATCCGGGTGCGGCTGTCACGCGCGTGCGCCCAGAACGCGGCGGAATCGTGCACCGGCACGCCCTCGGTGATCACCACCGCGAGCCCGATGCCCGCGTCGACCGCTTCGAGCACCGCGTCCTTCACGAACGGCGGCGGCACGAACAAGACCACTACATCCGCACCGGTCTCCGCCATCGCTTCGGCGACGCCACCGAAGACCGGCAGCTCGTGCCCGTCAAGGGAAACTGTCTGCCCGGCCTTGCGCGGATTGACCCCGCCCACGACATTCGTGCCCGCTGCCAGCATCCGGCGGGTGTGCTTGGTCCCTTCCGCGCCGGTGATGCCGGAAACGAGGACCCGGCTGGTGCTGTCGAGGAAAATAGCCATCGTTCAGCCCTCCGTCCCGGCCGCGAGCTTGGCCGCTTCGCGCGCGGCGTCGTCCATCGTCGCGACGACTGTCACCAGCGGATGCGCAGCCTCGTCGAGGATCCGCCTTCCTTCCGCGACGTTGTTCCCGTCGAGCCGGACCACCAGCGGTTTCGTCGCGCGATCGCCCAGCAGCGCCAGCGCTTTCACGATGCCGTCCGCAACCGCGTCGCACGCAGTGATGCCGCCGAAGACGTTCACGAACACACTGCGCACGTCCGGATCCCCGAGGATCACCCCGAGCCCGGCCGACATGATCTCCGCGGACGCCCCGCCGCCGATGTCGAGGAAATTCGCCGGCCCGACCGCCCCCGCGTCCCGTGCCGCGGCAGCCACTACATCCAGAGTGGACATCACGAGCCCGGCACCGTTGCCGATCACGCCGATGTCGCCGTCGAGCTTCACGTAGTTGAGCCCCTGCTCGGCGGCCTGCTGCTCGAGTGGATCACCGGTGTCCGCTTGCGCGAACGCCCGATGCCCGGGATGCCGGAACGCGGCGTTGCCGTCCAGCGTGACCTTCCCGTCGAGCGCGACGATCTCCCCGCCGCGCGTGCGGGCGAGCGGATTGACCTCGACGAGCGTCGCGTCCTCGGCGGTGAACACGTCCCACAACCGGACCAGCACCCCCGCCGCTTCGACCGGAAGCCGTGCCGCCGCCGCGATCCGGCGCGCTTTGACGAGATCGACCCCGACCCGGATGTCGATCGGCACCTTGACCAGCGCCTCCGGCCGGGTCGCGGCGACCTCCTCGATGTCCATCCCGCCGGCCGCCGACGCCATCGCGAGGAAACTCCGGTCGGCGCGGTCGAGGAGATAGGAGACGTAGTACTCCTCGGCGATATCGCTGGCCTCGGTCACGAGGACGCGATGCACGCGGTGCCCTTTGATGTCCATCCCGAGAATCTCGTCGGCAACCGCCGCCGCGTCCTCGGGCCGGGCCGCGAGCTTGACCCCGCCCGCCTTGCCCCGCCCGCCGGTCTTGACTTGCGCCTTGACGACAACCGGCCCGCCGATCTCGACGGCCGCGGCGCGCGCTTCGTCCGGCGTCGCGGCCACGCGGCCACGGGGAACCGGCACGCCGTGCGCGGCGAAGAGGTCGCGCGCTTGGTGTTCCAAGAGGTCCATCGGAATTCCTTCCTTGCGGGCGGGGGAGCGGGTTGTTCGGGGTTGGTGGTTCTGCGGTAGCGGAGCGCTTGCTGGTTCGGCTGCGGTTTCTGGCCGGGCGATGGATGGCTGGTCTGGATAGCTGGGCTGTGGATGGCCGCGCGGCGAACGACTCGGCCGCCCGGTGCCGCGCGAGCGACCGACCGTCGAACCTGCCGCTGTGCCGCAGCCAGTTCGGCCGAGCGGCCCGACGGGCTTGCTGCCGTGACGCAGCCCGCTCGACTGAGCGGCCCGACGGGCTTGCTGCCGTGACGCAGCCCGCTCGACTGAGCGATCCGACGGGCTAATCGCCGTGCCGCAGCCAGCTCGGCCGAGCGGCCCGACGGCTAGCCGCGGTACCACCGAGCACCTCGGCCGAGCAACGACGCCCGCCTTGTCACCAAGCCCCGGCCGATGAGCCGCCCCGCCGCGCGTGTCGTGCAGCAGGCCGACCCCGCGAATCAGCCGGCGAGCCGCCGTCGAAGCCGGTGGCGGATCGTCCGGTCGGTCGGCCGGACAAACCTGCGGATGCCCCTGGACAGCGGGCGGCTCGAAGAGTAAGTCTAATGCCTACCTCATACGGTATGCAATCTACAGTCTTCTGGCGACGAGCCGCTGACCTGCGGCGACAGATCCGGCGGGCTGCGGAGAGGCACGAGCAGACCGGGACGAGCGCGCGGGTCAGAGAGGTCCGGCGCGGGACAGGAGGAGTTGCGCATGTCGCCCACCACGACCGGCCGGCAAGCAGGCCAGCACACCGGCGAGAACGCCAGCGGGCAGACCGGGGACAAGGCCGAAGCGAACCCCGTCGGCGAAGCCAGCGAGAACCCGCAAGCCAGCCAGAGCTCCGGGGACGAGAATCGGCAAACCAGCCCGAGCGCCGGGGACAAGGACCAGCAAGCCAGCCCGAGCGCCGGGGACAAGGATCAGCAAACCAGCCCGAGCGCCGGAAGCAAGGCCAGCAAGGAAACCCGCCAAAGCGCGGGACACAAGGCCATCGAGAACGGGCAAACCAGCCGAAGCGACAAACCCGGCGGGACCGCAGGTCAGCACCCAGCCACCACCGGGGCTGCGCCGGACACGATCTCCGGCGGTCACCTGGTCGCGAAAGCCCTGAAGGCCGAAGGCGTGGACACCATCTTCACCCTCTGCGGCGGCCACATCATCGACATCTACGACGGCTGCGTCGACGAGGGCATCAGCGTCATCGACGTCCGCCACGAGCAGGTCGCGGCGCACGCGGCCGACGGGTACGCGCGGATCACCGGTCGCCCGGGGTGTGCGGTGGTCACGGCGGGGCCGGGGACGACGGACGCGGTCACCGGTGTCGCGAACGCGTTGCGCGCGGAGAGCCCGATGCTGCTGATCGGCGGCCAGGGCGCGTTGAGCCAGCACAAAATGGGCTCGCTGCAGGACCTCCCGCACGTGGACATGATGACCCCGATCACCAAATTCGCCGCCACCGTCCCGCACACCGCGCGGGCCGCTGACCTGGTGTCGATGGCGTTCCGCGAAGCCTTCGCGGGCGCGCCCGGACCGTCCTTTTTGGAGATTCCCCGCGACGTCCTCGACGCGCGCGTGCCGGCGGAGAACGCGCGCATCCCGCAGTCCGGCCGCTATCGGGCCTCCACGCGGAACGCGGGCGATCCGGCGGATGTCGAAAAGCTCGCGGATCTGCTGGTACACGCCAAGAAACCGGCGATTCTGCTCGGCAGCCAAGTCTGGACGACCCGCGCCACCGAGCCCGCGACGGAACTCGTGCGCGCGCTGAACATCCCGGCATACATGAACGGCGCCGGCCGCGGAACTCTGCCTCCGGGCGATCCGCACCATTTCCAGCTTTCCCGCCGTTATGCCTTCGACAACGCGGACGTGATCGTCATCGTCGGCACGCCGTTCGACTTCCGGATGGGTTACGGCAAAAGGCTTTCCCCGGACGCGAAAGTGGTGCAGATCGACCTCGACTACCGGACCGTCGGGAAGAACCGCGACATCGACCTTGGCATTGTCGGCGACGCGGGACAGATCCTCGCCGCGGTCGCGGACGCCGCGTCCGGCCGGGTGGACAACGGGGCGGTGGGCCGCAAGCCGTGGCTGGAGGAATTGCGGGCGGTCGAAGAAAAAGCCAAGCAGAAGCGGTTGCCGCAGCAGCATTCCGACGCGAATCCGATCCACCCGTACCGGCTGGTGCACGAGATCAACGAGTTCCTGACCGAGGATTCGATCTACATCGGCGACGGCGGCGACATCGTCACGTTCTCCGGCCAAGTTGTGCAGCCGAAAGCGCCGGGGCACTGGATGGATCCCGGTCCACTCGGGACACTCGGTGTCGGGATTCCGTTCGTGCTGGCCGCGAAACACGCGCGGCCTGACCAAGAAGTCGTCGCGCTCTTCGGTGACGGGGCGTTTTCCCTTACCGGGTGGGATTTCGAGACGCTCGTGCGGTTCGACCTGCCGTTCGTCGGGATCGTCGGCAACAACTCGTCGATGAACCAGATCCGCTACGGCCAGGCGCAGAAATACGGCCTGGCCCGCGAGCGCATCGGCAACACCCTCGGCGACGTCCCCTACGACCAGTTCGCCCGGATGCTCGGCGGCTACGGCGAGGAGGTCCGCGACCCGGCGGACATCGCCCCGGCACTGCGTCGCGCCCGGGAATCCGGCAAGCCGTCGCTGATCAACGTCTGGGTCGACCCGGACGCCTACGCCCCCGGAACCATGAACCAGACGATGTACAAGTAGTCGGGAGGAGCCGAAGATGGGAAAGGCACTGGAGGGCGTCCGCGTCCTCGACATGACCCACGTCCAATCCGGACCGTCGTCGACGCAGATCCTCGCCTGGCTCGGCGCGGACGTCGTGAAGCTCGAAACCCCCGGACGCGGCGACATCACGCGCGGCCAGCTGCGCGATCTGCCCGGAGTGGACAGTCTCTACTTCACGATGCTGAACGCCAACAAGCGCAGCATCACGCTCAACATGAAAAGCGAGCAGGGCAAGGAAGTCTTCACCAAGCTGGTGTCCTCAGTGGACGTGCTGGTGGAGAACTTCGGACCCGGCGTCGTGGACCGTTTCGGGTTCTCCTGGGATCGGCTCCGCGAGATCAACGAGCGCCTGATCTACGCGTCCATCAAGGGTTTCGGCCCGGGCCGGTACGCGAATTTCAAGGCCTACGAGGTGATCGCGCAGGCGATGGGCGGCTCGATGAGCACGACCGGCTTCGAACAGGGACCGCCCACCGCAACCGGCGCGCAGATCGGCGATTCGGGCACCGGCATCCACCTCGTCGCGGCGATTCTGGCGGCGTTGTACCAGCGTACGAGCACGGGGCGCGGGCAGCGGGTGCAGGTCGCGATGCAGGACGCCGTGCTCAACCTGTGCCGGGTCAAGCTGCGCGACCAGCAGCGGCTGGCGCACGGGCCGCTGGGCGAGTACCCCAACGAACGGTTCGGCGACGAGGTGCCGCGGTCGGGCAACGCGTCCGGCGGCGGCCAGCCGGGCTGGGCGGTGCGGTGCGCGCCGGGCGGGCCCAACGACTACATCTACGTCATCGTCCAGCCGGTCGGCTGGGCTCCGCTGACCGAGCTGATCGGGCGCCCGGAACTCGCCGAGGACCCGGACTGGGCGACCCCGGAGGCCCGGCTGTCCAAACTGGACAAGGTGTTCGCGATGGTCGAGGAATGGACCGAACAGCGCACCAAATGGGAGGTCATGGAGCTGCTCAACGCCCGAAACATCCCTTGTGGACCGATTCTGTCCACTAAGGAGCTGATCGAGGACGAGACGCTGGCCGAACTGGGGTCGGTGGTCGAGGTGCCGCATCCGGAGCGCGGCGCGTTCAAGACCGTCGGCTGCCCGTTGAAGCTGTCCGATTCGCCGGTGGAGGTCGAGCGTTCTCCCTTGCTGGGCGAGCACAACGACGAGGTGCTCAGCGAACTCGGCTACAGCGCGGCGGATGTCGAGCAGCTGCGCACGGCGGGCGTGATCTGACGATGACGACGGAAACGGGCCGCGCGTCGGTCGAAGAAATTCTCAAGCGAGTAGCCGAGGAAGGCCGCTCCGCGTTGACCGCACCGGAGGGTCGCGCAGTTTGCGAGGCATACGGCATCCCGACGCCGCAGGAACGGCTCGTCACTTCCGCGGAGGAAGCGGTGGCACAGGCCGGGGAAATCGGCCTTCCGGTGGTGCTGAAGATCGTGTCGCCGGACATCCTGCACAAGACCGAAGCTGGCGGCGTGCTCGTCGGCCTCGGCAGCGACCAGGAAGTCGCTGACGGCTACGCCAAGATTCTGGCTAACGCCAAGGCTTACGACGCCTCGGCGCGGATCACCGGCGTGCAGGTGCAGCAGATGCTGACCAGCGGGCAGGAGGTGATCATCGGCGCGGTCACCGATCCGAGCTTCGGCAAGATCGTCGCGTTTGGACTCGGCGGAGTTCTGGTCGAGGTGCTGAAGGACGTCACCTTCAGGCTGGCACCCACCAGCACCGACGAAGCTCTGTCCATGGTGGACGGTATCGCGGCCGCGGAAATCCTCAATGGAGTGCGCGGCAGCGAGCCGGTCGACAAGGCGGCGCTGGCCGACGTCGTGCATCGGCTGTCGCAGCTGGTCAGCGACTTTCCGCAGCTGGCCGAGGTCGATCTCAACCCGGTGCTCGCCACCGGCGACGGGGCGACCGCGGTGGACGTGCGGATCCTCGTCGACCCGGCGGCGGCAGCGGAACCGGTGCGGTTCAGCCAGGACGAGATCCTCGCGGCGATGAACCGGATCATGAAACCGGCCGCGGTCGCGGTGATCGGCGCGTCCGCCGAGGACGGGAAGATCGGCAATTCGGTGATGAAGAATCTCGTCAACGGCGGCTACGCGGGCGAGATCTATCCGATCAATCCGAAGGCCGCGGAAATCCTCGATCGCAAGGCGTATCCGAGCATCGCGGACGTCCCCGGCGACGTGGATGTGGCCGTCTTCGCGATCCCGGCCAAGTTCGTGCCGGCGGCGCTGGAAGAGGCCGGCGAGAAGGGCGTCGCCGGGGCGATCCTGATTCCGTCCGGCTTCGGCGAGACGGGGAACATCGAGCTGCAGAACGAGGTTCTGGCCATCGCGCGCAAGCACGGCGTGCGGATTCTCGGCCCGAACATCTACGGCTATTACTACACGCCGGAGAATCTGTCCGCGACGTTTTGCACCCCCTATGACGTCAAAGGCGGCGTCGCGCTGTCCTCGCAGAGCGGCGGGATCGGGATGGCGATCCTCGGCTTCAGCCGGTCGGCCGGGATGGGCGTGTCCGCGATCGTCGGCGTCGGGAACAAGGCCGACATCGACGAAGACGATCTCCTCACCTTCTTCGAGCACGACGACAACACCGAACTCGTCGCCATGCACTTGGAAGACCTCAAGGACGGACGCGCGTTCGCCGAGACCGCGAAACGGGTTTCCGCGAAGAAGCCAGTGGTGGTGCTGAAGGCGGGACGGACATCGGAAGGCGCGAAAGCGGCCGGGTCCCACACCGGCGCACTGGCCGGCAATGACCGCGTTTACGACGACATCCTGCGGCAGAGCGGTGTCATTCGCGCACCCGGGCTCAACGACCTGCTCGAATACGCGCGAGGCGTGCCGAAACTGCCCACGCCGAAGGGCGAAAACGTCGTGATCATCACCGGCGCGGGCGGTTCCGGAGTGCTGCTTTCGGACGCCTGCGTGGACAACGGGCTCACGCTGATGCGGATCCCGGACGACCTGGACGCCGCGTTCCGCGAGTACATCCCGCCGTTCGGCGCGGCCGGAAACCCGGTCGACATCACCGGCGGCGAGCCGCCGTCGACCTATCGGAACACCATCGCGTTAGGACTGTCCGACGATCGTATTCACTCGTTGGTTCTCGGTTACTGGCACACGATCGTCACGCCGCCGATGGTGTTCGCCGAGCTGGTCGTGGACGTCGTGGAGGAGTTCCGGCGGAAGGGCGTCCACAAGCCGGTGGTCGCGTCGCTGTCCGGAGATGTCGAGGTCGAGCAGGCCAGCGATCACCTGTACGCGAACGGCGTCGTGGCCTATCCCTACACGACCGAAAAGCCGGTCGCGGTGCTCGGCGCGAAGTACCGGTGGGCGCGTTCGGCGGGTCTGCTGCCTTGATCAAGTCCGGAGGGAGGCGTACGTTGCCCGACACCTAACCGCTGGTCAGCGGAGTGCGGCGAGGAAGGGACGCCGGGACGCGGGGTCGCGTCCCGGCTCGGGGGAACGGAGACAGCCCGGCACGGGAACCGAAGTCAACGGTGACGAAAGAGAATTCTCATGACCGCAGCCCAACCGACATACCAGGAGATCGTCGACGACAACGGGCGGACGTACCGGATCGGGGAGAGCCCCCGGGACCTGATGGGCCGGTCCCGCAGCTGGATGGTCTGGCTGCCGTGGGTGGCCATGATGGCGGTGAGCGTTTTCGAATACGGCTGGGGAGCCGTCGAGGGGACGCTGGAGGAAAAATACGGCTGGTCGTTGTCGGACGCGTTCTGGCTGGCCAGCATCTGGGCCGTGTTCCAGGCCGGGGTCGCTTTCCCGGCCGGCCGGCTCCGGGAGAAGAACATCGTGTCGGCGAAAACGGCGATGCTGGCCGGGGCGGTGTGTTCCGGGATCGGCTACTTCTCCATCGCGCACAGCGGAAATCTTGTGGTGGCGTTCATCGGGTATTCGGTGCTGGGCGGGATCGGCGCCGGACTCGTGTACGCGACCTGCATCAACATGGTCGGGAAATGGTATCCGGAGAAACGCGGCGCCCGCACCGGATTCGTGAACGGCGGGTTCGCGTACGGTTCGGTGCCGTTCATTTACCTGTTCAGCGCCTTCCTCGGCCATGAGAACGTGACGATCACGCTCGACGCGATCGGCCTGTACATGCTCGTGGTGGTCGGGCTGTGCGGGTTCGTCTTCAAGGACCCGCCGAAGAACTGGTGGCCCGCCGAGGTCGACCCGATCGCCTGGCTGAAAGGCAGCGCGGCGGGGAAGGCCCGGAGCCTGGAAAAGAACCCGCCCGCGGTACGGCAGTTCACGCCGATGGAGGCGATCCGCACCGGAATGCTGCCGCTGATGTGGGTCACCCTCGTGGTGATCGGCGGGGTTTCGCTGTTCGGGATCAATTTCCAGGTCGATTTCGCCAAGGAAAGCCAGTTCGGCGCCTTCGTGGCGGCTTCGTCGGCGGGAATCCTGGCCATCGTGAACGGCGTCGGCCGGGGGATCGTCGGCTGGGCTTCCGACCGGATCGGCCGGAAGGCGACGTTGTTCTGGGTGCTGGTGATCGCGGCATTGGCGCAATTCGGCGTGCTGTGGT
This sequence comes from Amycolatopsis sp. VC5-11, assembly GCF_037034185.1. Lineage (NCBI taxonomy): Bacteria > Bacillati > Actinomycetota > Actinomycetes > Pseudonocardiales > Pseudonocardiaceae > Amycolatopsis > Amycolatopsis sp. VC5-11. The sequence continues at coordinate 499,946 of NZ_JBAGKF010000003.1, forward strand.
CGGGCAAGACGCACAGTTTGTTCTGGTTCATGGTATTCGCGGTGCTGACCGGATTCGGCAGCGGTGCGTTCTACCCGCTGTTCGCCGCGCTGGTGCCGGATTACTTCGGCGAGAACCACAACGCGACGAACTACGGCATCGTCTACAGCGCGAAACTGGTCGGCGGTGTCGGCGGCGGCGGTCTGGCGGCCGGAGTGATCGCCGCGTGGGGCTACACCGGCGCGTATGTGCTGGCCGGGTGCATTGCCCTGCTGTCCGCGGTGATGACGTTGTTCCTGCGGCAACCAGGACGTTCCGGCCGCGGCTCGACGGAAAAGGCGGGCGAGCGGATCGCGCGCACCGCTCCGGCGGCGGGTAACTGAATTTCCCTTGCGGGCCCGGGAGCGACGGGACGGCTGGCACCCGCCCCGTCGCTCCCGGGTTGCTTTGTTTCGTCTCGCGGGACCATTCAGCTGGCTGATCCGCGCGCGGTGATTACTCCGCCGCGTCGGGCCGTTCGTGGAACGCCTGGCGCGTGCGTTCGGTGTGCTGAGCCATGATTTTCTCGGCTTTTTCGACGTTGTGCGCCGCGATCGCCTCGATCAGCGCGGCGTGCTCCTGCCACGCGTCGCGCCCGCGAGGCCGGGCGATCGGCGTGTAGTACCAGCGCACGCGGCGGTCGACCAGGCCGATGAGCTCGGTCAGGACGGCGTTGCCGGTCAGCTCGGTGATGTACGCGTGCAGGTCGGCGTTCGCCGCGACGAGCCGCTCGCTGTCGTCCGCGGCGAGGGCCTTCATGCCGACGTCCTGCAGCTCCCAGAGCCGCTTGATGTCGTCGTCCGTCGCACACGCCGCGGCGAGACGCGCGGAGTGGGTCTCCAGCACCGCCCGGACGCCGAGGAGCTGGTCGGCTTCTTCGTCGGTGGGCAGGTGCACGAACGCGCCCTGCGCGGGACGCAGGTCGACCCAGCCCTCGCTTTGCAGGCGCTGCAACGCCTCGCGCACCGGCTGGCGGCTGACGCCCAGGTACTCGGCGAGGTCGGCCTCGACGAGGTGCTGCCCGGGTTCGAGGGTGCGGTTGATGATCAGCTCGGCGAGCGCGTCGTACACGACCTGCCGCAGCGGCGCGGGCCGCTCCACCCGGTTGGCGCTCTTTCCGGAGAGCGACCCCTTGGCCGTCCGGCGGCCGGTGGGCCCGCGTTCGGGCAGGGGAGAAACGGACTCGGTCACGGTGCACCTCGGGTGGGATCAGCGGCGGGATTCGAGGAACTCAGTTTTCAGGATACAGGTTTTAGTATGCAAAATCCCAGGATTCTGGATCACGTGGGCGATCTTCCCTCGCGCGGGTGGCGAGCCGGGCCGGGCGAGGGAGCCAGACGCTGGTGGGGAGCGGTTGCCGGTCTGTGTCCGGCAGGGAAGTGGATCCGCGGGCGGTCGGCCGTTCCCGACGGGGAAGTGGATCCGTGGCGGTCGCCGCATCGTGCACGCTGGGCATCGGCGCGGATCCTGGTGCGGGCGAAGCTCGTCCGCGGGGATCTGATGCTTAGGCTAACCTAACTCCATGGGGATCATCCGTGCGGTGCCGGACCTGGAACGCGTCGTGGGCGAGCGGCCGCTGCCGGTCATGATGAAGTCGATCGACCATCTCGACCCGCATTGCCTCGCGCTGCTCGCGCATAGCCCGGCCGCGGTGCTCGGTTACGTCGACGCCGGAGGACGTCAGCGGGCCGAACTGGTCGGCGGGACACCAGGATTCGCCGTAGCGGTGAACAGGTTACGGCTGCGGCTGCCGGTCCCGTCGTCGGCCGCGCCGGGTGCCGGTGCCGCGCTGCTGGTGCTCGTCCCGGGGTGGCGCGAGACCTTGCGGATCAACGGAACCCTCGCCGAAGACGGTCTTCTCGTCGAGGAAGCGTTCCTGCACTGCGGCAAAGCCGTCCTCCGCTCGAACCTGTGGGGACCGGGGTCAGCGCCGGAGGACGCCGTCGAAGAGGGGACTGCGCTCGGTCCCGCAGCGGCTGCTTTCCTTGCTGCCGCACCGTTCGCCGTGGTGACGTCGCGGGACGGATCCGGGCGCGCCGACGCGAGTCCGAAGGGCGATCCACCCGGCGTGGCCCGGATGATCGGACCGACGACGGTCGCGCTCGCTGACCGGCCCGGCAACCGGCGTACCGACACGTTCCACAATGTCGTCGAGCGCCCTGAGGTGGCTGTCTTGGCCGTCGTTCCCGGCGACGTTCGCACGTTGGAGATCACCGGGAAGGCGGTAGTCAGCACGGAGGACGGGCTGCGCGAGTCGATGACCGAGCGCAACCGCACCCCGAAAGCGGTGCTCAAGGTGGAGGTCGAGACCGTCCGGCTCGCGCGGAACGGTGCCCTGCGCGAGTCCGGGTTGTGGGACTCCGCCAAGCACGTCGATCTCGCCGACCTGCCGCGGTCGTCGACCATCTGGACGGACCACCTCAAGCTGAACGAGACCGCGGGCGCGGCTGCGGAACTGGTGCGGGCCGGGGTGAACGAACCGCTGCTCCGAGCGGGTCTCGACGAGGATTACCGGCAGAATCTGTGAGCCGCCGGGTGGGCTGAGGGTGATCATCGGCCCGGCGAAGACTACTCAAATGACCGATGTCCGTCCCGGCGATCTCCCGTAGCGTGAGGCGCGCCCAGTCGTCGACGTTGCGAGGTCCGGATGGCTCAAGAACGCATGACAACCGACACCGACACGGCCGCCAGCGGTCTGCTGCTGAGCGTGGAACCGCTGACCGCCGCGGTGGACCGCGGCAAGGCCAACGGCGCCGTGGCCGACAACGACGGCAACGACTAGCCGTTGTCGCGCTCCATGACGGAGATTCCCGGACTGGCCGGCCTCGTGGCACCGCTCGAGGCCGGCCAGTTCTTCGCAGAGGTCTTGGGCAAGGAGCCGCGGCGGTTCCCGGGGGAGAAAGGCCGGTTCGCGTCCCTGCTGCCGTGGCCGGAGCTGGACCGGGTGCTGCGCCAGCACCGCCTGGAGTTCCCCCGGCTGCGGCTCGCGCTCGACGGCGACGTCGTCCCCGCGCACACCTACACCGAAATGGTGTCGACGCGGCGCAACGGCCTGGTCCCGCGCGTGCTGCCGGCCCCGTTCGCCGAACACTTGCGCGCCGGCGCGACGCTCGTGCTCGACTCGGTCAACGAACTGGTCGGCGAAGTCGGCGAATTGGCGGGCAAACTCGAACACGACCTGCGCGAGCGGATCCAGGTCAACCTGTACGCGGGCTGGGGCACCACGCACGGCTTCGACGTCCACTGGGACGACCACGACGCGTTCATCATCCAGCTTTCCGGGCGGAAACGGTGGCGCCTGCACGGGGTCACCCGGCGTTCGCCGCTGCAACGCGACGTCGAACTTCCGGAACGCCCCGAAGGCGAACCGCACGACGACTTCCTGCTCGAGGACGGCGACGTCCTCTACCTGCCGCGCGGGCACTGGCACGACGTGTCGGCCGTCGGCGAGGAGTCGCTGCACCTGACGATCGGGTTCAACGCCGCCACCGGCGTGGACCTCGTGGCGTGGCTGGCTGACCAGCTGCGATCCGACGAACTGTTCCGCGCGGACCTGCCCCGGTTCGCCGGTCCGGACGCGCGGGCCGAACGGGCCGAAGCGCTCCGCCGGCGGCTCGCTGAGGTGACCGCGGGCGATGTCGTCGATCGTTTCCTCGCCGACCGGGACGCCCAGGCCCCGGCCCAGACCCGCATCGGCCTGCCGTGGGCGGCGACGGCGGACCTGCTGCCGCCGGACGACGATTTCGAGGTCCGGCTGCTCGTCCCACGCGCCGCACTGGTGGACGACGACGGGACGGTTGCGCTGGTCGGTGCGGGGAAACGGCTGGTCTTTGCCGAGGCCGCGCGTCCGGTGCTCGCTGCGTTGCTCGAGTGCGGTCCGCAGCCGTTCAAGGTTCTGGTCGATACCGCGCCAGGGGTGCCGCCGGAGACGGTGCGGGCGCTGTTGAAGGAGCTGGTGGTTCAAGGGCTTGTTGCTCGGGCTTGACTGCGGGCTTCGTCGGGTGCCTTGGTGGTGCGGGGCAGCGTGAGTTGGGTGCTGTGAGGCCTCGACGCTCGGCCCTGGTCGCAGGGTTCGTCGGGGTGCGAGGCTGGCTCCGGGTCTGGGGCTGCGGAGTTTCGCCAGGCGCGATCGCGTGAGGCTTCGGCGCTCGGCCCCGGTCACCGCCGTCGTCGGGTGTGCGGGTGCTGCCCGGGTGGCTGGTGGTGAGAGGCCAGGCTGCACAGGCTTGAAGGTGGGCGTCACGCGGCCCGGCGACATTGCCGCCGCGACCTGGCGGCCATGACGGTGCGAGCGCTGGTCGCCCGCGGTCTCGGACTCCCGGCGCATTGCCCGATCGAGTGACGTCGCGCGACAGTGACGGTCGCCTCGAAAAGACCTGGCGCGCCGTCAGCTATACTTAGGCATGCCTAAGCCCGACGTGCCGCACTCGGGCCCGGGGATCTGCTTCCCGGGCCGGAATGCTGCGCCCGGATGCGCCGCGCTCACCCGGGAGCTCGGTGGCGAGCCTGCCGGGACCGCCGCGCGCATGACGTCCTGGCTGCTGGTCGAGCAGCCGGGTTCGTGGGGCCCGGACGCGCTCGAAGACGTGCTGTCCACCGTGTTCCCCGCCGAACGCCTCGACGCCGCCCGCGCCGCTGGCCTGCGCCCCCTGCTGATCCGGAAGCCGGGACGGCACGCACGGACGCCAGGCGCCCCCCGCGCGGTCTACGTCGCGAGCGGACATCCCGGCGACCGTTGGACGGAGCGGCTCGACCTCGCTGATCTGGCTGATCTCGCCCATCTTGATCTCGAAGCAGTCGCGGCCGGACGTCGCGGGCACGGGGAACCGGTGTCCGGTCCGCTTTTTCTGGTCTGCACGCACGGCAGCAAGGACATGTGCTGCGCCGTTTTCGGCCGTCCGCTGGCGACGAGCCTCGCGCAGAACCATCCCGGGCGGGTGTGGGAGGTCAGCCACGTCGGCGGGGACCGCTGGGCCGGAAACCTCCTGACCGTGCCGGACGGTTTCCTCCACGGCAGCCTCGCGGTGCCCGACGCCGAACTGGCGGCGAAGGAAGCACTCAGCGGCAACGTCCGGCTGGAGAACCTGCGTGGCCGGACGTCGGCGGAGAGCGCGTGGTCGCAGTTCGCCGAGATCGAGGTCCGCGGACGCACTGGCTTGCGCGGTCTCGACGCGGTGCTGGCCGTGACCGAGGAACCCCGGGGCGACGCCCGGAGTGTCCTGGTCGAGGCGGGAGAGCGGCGGTACGAGGTGGTGGTCCGGCGGATGGCGCCGACGTCCTCCGTGCACAGCCGATGCACTGCGCGGCTGGTGCTGTCGGGGTTCGTGGCGGAGTCGGTGCGCGAAGTCTGACCTCGGTGTTTGGGCTGCTCGACGAGGGGACTTCGAGGGCTGGCCACGCCACCGACTGACGGTCCGCAGACGGCGGCCGGTTTGCCGGACGACTTCAAGCGGCAGGTGCATCGCAAGACCCGAAGGTGGCCCGGCATCTCGCGCTCGTGAGTGGCGATGCCGGTTCTAACCGGAATCGCCACTCACGAGCCCCAACCGGGCTTCTCCGCAGCGGGGACGCAAGGTTCGCCCCGCCGATGGGCGCGGTCGGCCTCGCGGAGTTCCGTAAGGGGAGCGCTTCGGTTCTCCGCGAGACGAATCAGATTCCCCCAAAGGACCTCTCACCGTCCTCCGCAGGAGCGGGAGCACATGCCCGGCGCACCGACCCCCGGCGCGCCGACCCCGTCGTTCGTCATCGGCGCTTCCGATCACCAAAACCTGGCCCGTAGTCACCAGACGGGATACTGTATGCAATCTATCATCGGCGGGATACCGACCGGGAGGCGACCATGCGGGTGGCGGTTCTGGGCGCAGGAGCGATCGGCGCGTACGTCGGCGCGGCGCTGCATCGCGGCGGCACCGAAGTCCACCTCATCGCGCGCGGTGCGCATCTCGCGGCGATGGCGGCGGACGGGGTGCGCGTCCGGAGTCCCCGCGGGGACTTCACGGCGCATCCGCATGTCACGTCGGACCCGCGCGAGGTCGGGCCGGTCGACTACGTTTTCCTTGGCCTCAAAGCACATTCGTATCCGGACTGCGGTGCCCTCCTCACCCCGTTGCTGCGGGAGAACACCGCGCTCGTCGCGGCGCAGAACGGCATTCCGTGGTGGTATTTCCACGGGCTGGCCGGTCATCCGCTGGCCGGCCGCCGCGTGGAAGCCGTCGATCCGGGCGGGGCTACCAGTCGGGTGCTGGACGTCGAGCGGGCGATCGGGTGTGTCGTCTACTGCTCGACCGTCATCGAGGAACCGGGCGTCATCCGGCATCTCGAGGGCACGCGGTTTTCCCTCGGGGAACCGTCCGGGGAGAGTTCCGTCCGCTGCCGGAAGCTCGCCGACGCGATGGTCGCGGGCGGGCTCAAAGCCCCGGTCGAGCCGAGGCTGCGCGACGACATCTGGGTCAAGCTGATGGGCAACGTCGCGTTCAACCCGCTGTCCGCGCTCACCCGGGCGACCATGGCGCAGATGTGCGAGCACGACGAAACCCGCGCGCTCGTCGCGGCGATGATGACCGAAACCCTGGCGATCGCGCGGGCGGCGGGTGCGGATCCGCAGGTCTCGGTCGAGAAACGGATCGACGGCGCGTGGCGCGTCGGGCACCACAAGACGTCCATGCTGCAGGATCTGGAAGCGGGCAAACCGCTGGAGATCGACGCGATCATCGGTGCGGTCGTCGAGCTCGCGGATCTCACTGGCGTCGAGGCGCCCGCGTTGCGGCATGTGCACGCCGCGATCGGATTGCTCAATCGTACGGCGATTCCGGTCGGCTGAAAAGGAAAGCACGCGACAGTCCACTGTGGAATAAAGAGTGACCACTGTGGACTATTGCGGCTAGAGCCGCTCTTCGAAGAGTCCGGCAAGGGTGCTGCGCCCGGGTCGAGCGACGCCGTGGCGCGCCCGTCGTCTCGAGGAAACCTGCCCGCTTCCCGTTGACCGGAGCCTCCGCGTCCAGCTATTCTCGAACTACGGAAGAAAACTTCCACGAAGCGAAATTAGCTGATCGAGATGTGAGGAGCCGAGGTACTCATGACCGGTCCCGCCGGGGAGCGGCACTCGCTGCCCTACACCGCCAACCTGTCGATCCTGTTCACCGAACTCCCGCTGCTCGAGCGCGCGCAGGCCGCTCGGGCAGCGGGCTTCACCAAGGTGGAGTACTGGTGGCCGTTCGACAGCGCCGACCCGTCGGGAGCCGACGTCGACCGGTTCGCGCGGTCGATCGAGCAGGCGGGCGTCCAGCTGACCGGGCTGAACTTCTACGCGGGCGACATGGCCGCGGGCGAGCGCGGGCTCGTGTCGTGGGTCGGCCGCGAGGCGGAGTTCGCGACGAGCCTGACGGTCGCGCTCGGGCTCGCCGAACGGCTCGGCTGCCGCAGCTTCAACGCGCTGTACGGCAACCGGATCGACGGGACCGCACCGTCCGAACAGGACGATCTGGCCCGCACGCACCTCGCGACCGCGGCGAAGGCGGCCGAGGGCATCGGCGCACAGCTGGTGCTCGAACCGCTCTCCGGCACCCCGGCGTACCCGCTGAAGACCGCGGCCGACGCGGTCGCGGTGCTCGACGAGCTCGGCCTGGACAACGTCCGGCTGCTCGCGGACCTCTACCACCTGGCGGTCAACGGCGACGACCTCGACACCGTGATCGCCCGCTACACCCCGCGCACCGGGCACGTGCAGATCGCCGACGCGCCGGGCCGGCACCAGCCGGGCACGGGGGAGCTGGATCTCGAAGGACATCTGGAAAAGCTGCAGGCGGCGGGCTACGCCGGACCGGTGGGCATCGAGTACAAACCGGACGGTTCCACTGTGGACTCGCTGGCCTGGCTGCCGTACGAGCGAAGGGGAAACTGATGAGCAGGATCGGGTTCATCGGACTGGGCGTGATGGGCACGCCGATGGCCGCGCACCTGGCCGCCGCCGGACACGAGGTGAGCGGGTTCGACCTCAACGCCGACGCGCTGGCGAAGCTGGAAGCGGCGGGCGGGCGCGCGGCGAAGGACGTCGCCGACGCGGTGTCCGGGGCCGAGGTCGTGATCACCATGCTGCCGAACCACCCGCAGGTCGAGCAGGTCGTGCTCGCCCCGGGCGGCGTGCTCGACACGATCGCGCCCGGCACGCTGCTGGCCGACATGAGCACCATCCGGCCGGAGACGTCGATCGAGGTCGCGAAAGCCGGTGCGGCCAAGGGAATCCGGGTGCTGGACGCGCCGGTGTCCGGCGGTCAGGCCGGGGCCGAGCAGGCCACTCTGTCCATTATGGTCGGTGGCGACGAGGCCGATTACGCCGCGGCGAAGCCGGTTTTCGACACGCTCGGCAAGACCGTGGTGCACGTCGGCCCGCACGGTGCGGGCCAGGTCGTGAAGGCGGCCAACCAGCTGGTGGTCGGCGGGATCTACGGGCTGGTCGCCGAGGCGATCGTGCTGCTGGAAGCGTCCGGAGTGGACGCGGGCACCGGGCTCGACGTCCTCGCGGGCGGTCTCGCCGGCAGCCGGATCCTGGAACTGAAACGGAAGTCGATGGTCGCGCGGCAGTTCGAGCCGGGCTTCCGGATCGACCTGCACCACAAGGACATGGGCATCGCGCTGGCCGCGGCCCGGCAGTCCGACGTGGCGCTCCCGCTCACCGGCCTGGTCGCGCAGCTGGTCGCGGCCGGGCGGGCGATGGGCTACGGCTCGCTGGACCACTCCGCGCTGCTGAAGGTCGTCGAAGAACTGTCCGGCCGCTCGTCCGAGGAGGTTTGACCATGGCCCGGGTCCCCGCTATGCAAGCAGTCGTCGACGTGCTGGTCGACGAAGGGATCGACGTCGCCTTCGGCTGCCCAGGAGCGGCGATCCTGCCGCTGTACGACGCGATGCAAGGCCGCGGCATCGACCATCTGGTGGTCCGCCACGAAGAGGGCGCGACGCACATGGCCGACGGCTGGGCGCGCACCACCGGCAACGTCGGCGTCGCGATCGGCACGTCCGGTCCGGCCGGCACCAACATGATCACCGGCCTCTACACCGCGCACGCGGATTCCGTCCCGATCCTGTGCATCACCGGGCAGGCCGCGACGACGAAACTGCACCAGGAAGCGTTCCAGGCGGTCGACATCGTCGAGATCGCGCGGCCGGTCACGAAGTGGGCGGTCCAGGTGAAGGAAGCCGCGCAGCTGCCGTGGATCTTCCGCGAGGCGTTCCGGATCGCGCGGTCCGGACGGCCCGGCCCGGTCCTCATCGACCTCCCGATCGATGTGCAGAAGCAGATGATCGAGTGGGATTCGTCGATCGACTCGGCGTTGCCGGTCAGCACGGTCAAACCGGCTCCGGCGCGGGTCGAGCGGGCGCTGGACATGCTGCTCGCCGCCGAACGCCCGCTGATCCTGGCCGGCGGCGGCGTCGTGCTCGGCGAGGCGAGCGAACCGTTGCGGCAGCTGGCGGAGCGGCTCGGCGTCCCGGTCGGCGTCACACTGATGGGCAAGGGCAGTTTCCCGGAGGACCACGAGCTGTTCGCCGGCATGGCGGGCATCCAGACGTCGCAGCGCTGGGCCAATGCCGCGTTCCTGGAGTCCGACCTGGTCCTGGCGCTGGGCGCGCGGTTCGGCGACCGGCACACCGGCGAGCTGTCGGTGTACCGCGGCGACCGGAAGTTCATCCATGTCGACATCGAGCCCACGCAGCTGGGCAAGGTGTTCGGGCCGGACCTCGGCGTCGTCTCGCACACGCGGGAGTTCCTGGAAGCGCTGCTGGCGGCGCTCGACGCGCGCACCGCCCCGGCGCGGGACCGCGCGTGGGTCAAGCGGCTCGGCGACCTCAAGGCGGAGATGCCGCGCAAGGAGGACTTCGACTGCACGCCGATCAAGGCGCCGCGGGTGTTCAAGGAGCTCAACGAGTTCTACGGCCCCGAGACGTACTTCGTGACGGCGATCGGGCTGTACCAGATCTGGTCCGGGCAGTTCCAGCGCGCGCACCTGCCGCGGCACTACCAGGTGTGCGGCCAGGCCGGTCCGCTCGGCTGGGAGATCCCGGCGGCGATCGGCGTCAAGAAGGCCCGGCCGGACGCGGAGGTCGTCGGCGTGGTCGGCGACTACTCGTTCCAGTTCCTGGTGGAGGAGCTGGCGGTCGCCGCGCAGTACGACGTCGGGTTCGTGCTCGTCATGCTCAACAACGAGTACCTGGGCCTGATCCGCCAGTCCGAGCTGCCGTACGAGATGAACTACCAGGTCGACATCCACTACGACGACCACGGCACGGACAACGTGAAGATCATGGAGGCCTACGGCTGCTCGGGCACCCGCGTCGAGGACCCGGGCGAGATCCGGTCGTCGCTCGAATGGGCGCGCAAGGAAGCCGAGCGCACCCGGCGGCCGGTGCTGGTCGAGATCATGATCGAACGCGAGGGCAACGCCGCGATGGGCGCCGCACTGGACGCGGTGCGCGAGTTCGAAGCGGCCGACTGACCGGGAACCGGGCCGGAGCGTGCTTGCTCCGGCCCGGTTTTCGGTGCTACGGCGCGGGAATCAGTTCGGCTAGCGACACGAGCGCCTCGGCGTCGCGGGTTCCCGGCGTCGCGTGGAAGACCACCAGTTGCAGGCTGACCGGTCCGGGGATGTCGAGTTTGTCGCTGTGCAGATCCAGATTTCCGACCGCTGGGTGGCGGAAACGGACGAGGTGGCCGGTGCGCGGTTTGACGTCGTGCCGGGCCCAGAGGTCCTGGAACTCGTCGCTGCTGGCGGCGAGGTCGGCGATGAGTTCGGCTGCCGCGGGGTCGGCGATGCTGGGGCCGAGCGCGGCGCGCAGGCCCGCGACGCCGTCTGCGGCAATCTGCTCCCAGTCGTGGCGGAGTTCTCGTTCGGCCGGGTCGAGGAAGACCGCGCGGAGCAGGTTCCGGCCGACCGCGTAGTTCGGCGAAACCGCTGCGGCGACGGGGTTCGCGGCGAGCACGTTGGTGAGCCGGTCCTGGACGTACGCGGGGTTCGTCGCCCAGGTGGAGATCAGTTCGGCGATGCTCGCGGGCACCTGCGGTTCGGGCTGGCCGGGCTGGTTCGAGCTCGCGAGCTGATGCAAGTGCTGGCGGGAGGCTTCGTCGAGGCTGAGTGCCCGGGCCAGCGCGTCGATCACCTGCGCTGACGGGTTCTGGTCGCGGCCCTGTTCAAGCCGGATGTAGTAGTCGCTGCTGATTCCCGCCAGGAGCGCGAGTTCCTCGCGGCGCAGGCCTCGCACGCGGCGTCGTCCGTTGTCCGGCAGTCCGACGTCGGCCGGGGAGATCCGCTCTCGCCGGGCGCGGAGGAAGTCGCCGAGGAGGTTGTCCACCGCGTCAGTGTATTTGATTCAGCGAGTGCTGTACTGTTGCGCCTGTGCTGACCTCTGAGACTCGCGAACTGGCGCTCGCCCGGCTCGGCCGCGCGCTGGCGGATCCGACCCGCTGCCGGATTCTCGTGGCGCTGCTGGACGGGGTGGCGTACCCGGCGCAGCTGGCCGCGGAACTGGAGCTGAGCAGGTCGAACGTCTCGAACCATCTCGCGTGCCTGCGCGGGTGCGGGCTGGTGCTCGCGACGTACGAGGGCCGGCAGGTCAGGTACGCGATCGCGGATCCGCATCTCGCGCACGCGTTGGCGGAGCTGACGAAGGTGGTTTTGGCCGTCGCGCCGACGGCGGCGTGTGCCGACGAGCCGCAGGCGGCGCGATGACCGAGCCCAGTCGCGACTGTTGCGCGGATTCAGCGGGCGGCGAGACCGTGTCGCTGGCTGGCCCTCCGGTGGTGGATGCCGCGCGGCGGGCGGTCTTGCGGCGGCGAGTGCGGTGGCTGGTCGCCGGGACCATCACGTACAACGTGGTCGAGGCGATCGTCGCGGTGTCGGCCGGGACGGTCGCGTCGTCGTCAGCGCTCATCGCGTTCGGGCTCGATTCGGTGGCCGAGGTGTTGTCCGCGGTGGCGGTGGCGTGGCAGTTCGCCAGCGCGGATCCGGAACGTCGGGAGCGGGCTGCGCTACGGGTGATCGCGGTGTCGTTCTTCCTGCTGGCGGCCTATGTCGCGGTCGATTCGGTGCGGTCGCTGTTCGGCGAGGAGGCTTCGCATTCGACGGTCGGGATCGTGCTCGCGGCGGTGTCCTTGGTCGTGATGCCGGTGCTTTCCGGCGCGCAACGCCGGGCCGGGCGGGAACTCGGCTCGGCGAGTGCGGTCGCCGACTCGAAGCAGACGCTTCTCTGCACTTACCTCTCTGGCGTGCTGTTGGTCGGGCTGCTCGTGAACGCGCTGTTCGGCTGGTACTGGGCGGATCCGGTCGTGGCATTGGTGATCGCGGCGGTCGCGGTCCGCGAGGGGCTCGAGGCCTGGCGGGGCGAGCACTGCTGCTGATCGCGGGTCAGGCGTTGCTGGATGGCGCGCAAGGTCATGGCCAGCGCGACGAATACGCCGATCAGCAGCAGCGCGGGGACTAGATCGCTCACCTCGGTTGGCCTTTCTCCGGTTGGTCGTCTCGGATCGAGAGCATGACCTGGTGCGGGCCCGGATCTTGCCGCCGCTCACGCTTCCTTGACTGCACTCCAGCCGATGTTGATGCGGCACCTGCCCTTGCGTTATACGGACACGTGTCCGGTAAGCTATCCGGACACGTGTCCGTATCGGTGTCAGGGGTAGGAAATGTCAGGTGTGGCAGGGAAAGTCGTCGCGATCACCGGGGCGAGCAGCGGAATCGGCGAGGCGACCGCCCGGCTGCTCGCCGAACGGGGTGCGGCGGTGGTCCTGGGGGCGCGACGCGAGGATCGGCTGGACGCGCTGGCGAAGGAAATCCGCCACGAAGGCGGTCGCGCGGTCGCGTGCGTGACCGACGTGACCCAGCGCGCGGACCTGGACCGGCTGGTGCAGCGGGCGGTCGAGGAGTTCGGCCGGCTGGACGTGCTGGTCGGGAATGCCGGAATCGCCAAGCTGGGGCCGGTCGCGGACGCGGACGTCGACGGATGGTCGGCGATGATCGACGTCAACGTGCGCGGAGTGCTGAACGGGATCGCGGCGGCGATGCCGGTGTTCCGGCGGCAGGGGCGGGGCCATCTGGTGACGACGGTGTCGACGTCCGGGTTGAAGATCGTGCCCGGGCAGGCGGTTTACGCCGGGACGAAGAACGCGGTGCGGACGATTCTGGAGGCGCTGCGGCAGGAATCGACGGACGGCGTGCTCCGGACGACGTCGGTGTCGCCCGGGTTCGTCCGGACGGAGCTGGCGGATTCGATCGACGATCCGGGGGAGCGCGAGCAGATCCGGCGGCGGGTCGAGGAATTCGCGCTGGATCCGGCCGCGGTGGCGCGGGCGATCGCGTTCGCGGTCGAGCAGCCGGACGATGTGGAGATCGGCGACATCACCGTCCGGCCGGCGGTGCAGAACTGAGGGCTCAGAGGCACGGTGGCTGGTAGCCGTCGAGGAGGAGTTCGCGGAAGTCGAGCGAGTTCGGCGTTTTCCCGACGAAGACCAGGCCGCGGGCTTCGGTCAGCGCGGAGGCGAACGAGTACTGCGGCTGGCCGAGTTCGGGGAGCCAGGTCCAGGAATCGGGGTCGAACGGGAAGAATTTGCGGACCAGCTGGCCGCCGGTCGCGGGGATGCGGGTGAGCCATTTGTCGCCGCCGCTCCAGTGGGAGGCGGGGCGCAGCTGGACGTAGAAGTCGTCGTCGGCGCTGTAGGTCAGCCAGAATCCGGTGGAATGGCTGAGGTCGGCTTGCGCGTCGAACTGGTTGCCCAGCCAGACGACGGCGACGTGCCATTCGTTGTTCTGGAAGACGATTTTCGCCGCGTAGCCGTCGCCTTCGGGGACGAGAAGGCTTCCGGTGGGCGGGACGGTCGTGCCTTCGCCGCTGGCCAGCCATTTCTGCAGGCGGTTGATCGAGGGGGTGTTGCATTCGTCGTGCACGTGGCCGCCGCGGTGCGCTGCGTGCGCGGCTGGTGTGCCCGGTTTGGCCTGTGCGGCGTTGGCGGCTGGTGCGGAGAGCGGGGCCAGCAGCAGTACGGAAATCGCGGCGAGGACTGTGGTTCCGGCCTTGGTCCGGTGAAGTGCGGGCATGGCCGGGAAGCTACCAGCGGGATTTCCGGCCGGTCAGGGCCGATAGTCGGCTTCTGGGCAAATGGTATGGACCGGTTCAGGAAAGGACCAGACCACTGCTGCGTTGCGGCGCGTGCGAGCGGTCAGCATGCTGCGGCGGGTGGCTGGAGTCCGGCTGCCGGTAGCTGGCATCTGGTTGCCGAGTAGCGGCTGGGGCCCTTGGGCTGCCAGTAGCTCGCGCCGGGCCGCCGAATAACAGCTGGGCACCCTTCGGCTACCGCTGACGGGCATCCAGCCACCGAACGGCGGTTGGGTGCCCGTCGGCTGCCGGTGGCGGGCGCACGGTTGCCGAATAGCGGGCGGGCGTCCAGCTGTCGAACGTCGGTCAGTGCCCATCGGGGTGCCCCTCGGGCGGCGTGGCTGCCGCCCGCGGTGTGCGTGGGGGTTCCGGCGTCAACGGTCGGTGTGCAGCGGAGCATCCTTCGGTTCGCCTCAGGAGGGCAGCACTGACGGCACCGTCGGTGAGGCGACGGCATGCGCGGGCCGGGCTGGCCGGAATGCTTGGCTCTTGGGCATTCCGGCCAGGCTCCGGTTAAGGGAGAGCGGTCGCCGAGATTGCGGGCTGCCGCGTCGCCCATCTTGCTGGCCAGCGACACACGGGAGGTCAGAAGGGCGGCTCCTCAGTCACTCCGACCCCAGCGGACGCTGGGGCAGCGCCCCAGGAATCCCCGCCTGGTCCGCCCGTCTCGTTGTTGTTCCGGCTGACCTTGGTGACTCTGGCGGTTGCGTACCGCAGCGAAGGGCCGATCTCGTCGACCTGCAGTTCGACTACGGTGCGTTTCTCGCCTTCCTTTGTCTCGAAGGATCGCTGAACCAAACGTCCGGTGACTACGACCCTTGCTCCTCGGACTAGGCTTTCCGCGACATTTTCCGCTGCTTGCCGCCATATGCTGCACCTGAGGAACAGGGCCTCGCCGTCCTTCCATTCGCCGGATTGTCGGTCGAGGGTGCGCGGGGTCGACGCGACCGTGAAATTCGCGACTGCTGCTCCGGACGGGGTGAAACGCAGTTCCGGGTCTGAGGTCAGGTTTCCGACCACTGTGATGACGGTTTCTCCAGCCATGATCACACTCCTTGGTTTCGGGTCGCCAAGTCCATGGCGACGGGTCTGAGGATCGGTTCCCGTCCATCGTTTGCCGGGAACAACCGTTCAGTGCTGAATAAATGCGTGTCTCGCGCGCGTCTGCCTTGGTCTTGACGAGGTAAGGCAGCACTGCGGGGCGAAGCTGCGGAAACGGGCTGGGCGAAGGGTGGCTCCGGTCATGGTGACGGCTCCTCAGGTCGGTGCGGACCCGGACCTGGGCGCCGCTTCGGGAACTAGGAGACCATCCGGGTACGACAGTTTTCGCGGCTTCCCGGTCACTCCATCGGGTGGGACTCTCGGCGGCGGGGAGAGAGAGCGGGAGGGTTCCCACCGTTCGGCTGTTGTTCGAGGGCGGGGCACCGGGGCAGCATGAGCGGCATGGTCGGTGGGAAGTGGGGACGGGCGGCGGCGGTGGTCGCGGTCGTGGGGATTTCGGTGGTGGGGCAGGGGATCGCGCCTGCGGGAGCCGGGGCGAAGTCCGGTGCGGCGGGGCAAAACAGTGCGCAGCCGCCGGGGGATTGCTGTGGTGGGCCGTCATCGTGGACAACTGGGGACAAAACGGCCCTCGGGACGGCGGCGGGGACGGCCAGTCCGTTGTGGTTCACGGTCGCGGGAGGGGTCACGTCGGAGGTGTTCTATCCGCGTGCGGACGTGGCCAACATGCAGGACATGCAGTACGTCGTCACCGACGGGAAGTCCTTTGTGGACCTCGAACGCGACGCGACGGAGCATGTCGTTTCGATGCCGGACGAGAAGGCGCTCGAATACACAGTCACGAACACCGCGAAGAGCGGGCGTTATCGCATCACCACGACGTACGTCACCGACGCTGGGCGGCCGACTCTTCTTACCCGCACGCGGTTTCAGTCGCTTGACGGTGGTCAGTATCAGGTTTACCTGCTCGCGAATCCCTCGATGGCGGGCGGTGCGGCGAATGACACGGCGGCGTGGGACGGCACTGGGCTGACGGCTAGCGGGACAGAGGAGTTGTTCGGGGCTACGACGACGGTGGCGTCGGCGTTGCGGGCATCGACCGGATTCATCGCGCACGACAACGGATATTCCGGCGCCGCCAGTGATTGCCTGGTAGACTTGCGGGCACATCGAACTCTTGCGAATCACTTCGATTCCACTGATCACGGCAATGTAGTCCAATGTGGACAGATCCCGGTCGGGCAGGACACGACGTTCTCCGTCGCGCTCGGCTACGGGAGCGACGCCCAGGGCGCGGCGGCGGCCGCGGACGGGTCGCTGGCGAGTGGATTCGGCAATCTGGAACAGGCGTATCGGCGCGGGTGGGAGGAGTATGTCGGCAGCCTGAAGGCGGCACCGGCCAGTGTGGCGGGCGACGAGAGGCAGCGCAGGGCGTATTACGTCGCGCTGATGGCGTTGCACGCGGCGGAGGACAAGGCGCATCGCGGCGCGAGCGTCGCGGGGCTGGCCACGCCGTGGGGCGACGTCGTGAACGGCGACGTGCTCAACGACGGGTACCACCGCGTGTGGGGCCGGGACCTGTACCAGCAGGCGACTGGGCTGCTCGCGGCGGGCGACGCGGCGCAGGCGAAGCGGATGACGCAGTTCCTGTGGTCCTCGCAGTGGATTTCCGCGCCCACCCAGGGCGACGGGACGACGTACCCGGCCGGCGCGTTTCCGCGGTACAGCCCGGTGAGCGGGGTCCAGGGGGCCACGCCGCAGCAGCTCGGCTGTTGCGAGCAGCTCGACCAGGATTCCGACGCGATCGTCCTCGCCTGGATGACCGGGCTCACCGACGCGGCCACCTACGCGCGGGTCAAGGTCACGGCGGAGCACATCCGCACGAGCGGGCCCGCGACGACCGAGCGGTGGGAGGAGCAGTACGGCCGGTCGCCGTCGTCGATCGCGGCGGAGGTGGCTGGGCTCGTGACGGCCGGGGCGATCGCGCGGGCGAACGGCGACACCGCGGCGGCGCAGCAGTGGGAGTCCACTGCGGACTCGTGGCGCGCGCAGCTCGACAGCTGGACGCGCACGACCGCCGGGTACTGGGGCGGCCACACGTATTACGAGCGGATCGACAAGGGAACCGATCCGAACGACACCGGGCAGATCTGTTTCGACGAAGGCTGCTTCTACGAGCACGACGTGGTCGACTTCGGGTTCCTCGACCTCGTCCGGCTCGGGCTTCGCGGACCGGCCGATCCCGAGGTCGCCGAGTCGCTGGCCCCGACGGCGGCGGCCCGCGACGGCAACGCGCCCATGCAGGTCACGACCCCGAACGGCGACATCTACTTCCACCGCTATCCGCACGACAACTACGGCGAGAGCACCACGGCGTGCACTGGCTGGCCGGCGAACGGGCCGCAGCGGTTCGGGCGGCTCTGGCCGGTCCTGTCCGGCGAGCGCGGCGAGTACGAGCTGGCCAACGGGCGTTCGGCGGCGGTGTACCTCAAGTCGATGGCGGACGCGGCCAACGACGGGTACTTCATTCCCGAGCAGGTGTGGGATCGCGCCGACGTCGCGTGCTTCGGGCTGGGCCGGCCGACCGGGAGCGCGGCGCCGTTGATGTGGGCGGAAGGCCAGTACCTCCGGCTCGCGCAGAACATCGACGCGGGGAAGAACCTGGAGACTCCGGAGGTGGTCCGGCAACGCTACGGCGGCTGACCCGGCCGTTCGCGACGACCGCGGCGACCAGGGCCAAGCCGAGGCCCACGCCGGTCAGCACGGTGAACGGTTCGCCGAACAGCACCGTGCCCCACACCGACGTGACCGGCGCGATCAGGAACATCAGGCTGTTCACCGCGGTCATGCCGATCCGTCCGACGAGCAGCCAGTACAACCCGTACCCGCCGAAGGTCGCCAGCACGATCAACCACGCGAGGGCGAACCAGAAGTGTCCGGACGCGGGCGGTGCCGCGTTCCCGGTCGCCAGCGCGAGGACGGTGAACACGACCGCCGAGGTAGCGCAATGGACGGCCAGCGCGCGCAACGGGGGAGCGGGAACGCGAGCTCGGCGTTCGAGCACGGTGGAGGCGACTAGCCCGAGCATCCCGGCGAACGGGATCAGGTACGCCCAGGCCGGGGCGTGCGAAGCAGCGTTCGACCAGCTGACCAGGACCACGCCGACGAGACCCAGTGCGAGCCCGATCCATTGCCGTCCGGTCGCCGCGACGCCGAGAAGCGGACCGGCGAGCGCGGCGGCGACGAGCGGCTGCACGCCGTCGATGAGTGCGGTGGTGCCGGTGCTGACTCCTTCGCCGATCGCCCAGTAGACGGTGAGCAGATAACCCGACTGGGACAGCAAGCCGATCAGGACATGCCTGCCCAGTTCGCGCATCGAACCGGGGCGCAGGAAAGGCGCGAGCAGCAGCGCCAGCGGCAGGAACCGCCACATCAGCACGGTCGGCACGGACGCGTCGGCCGCGCCGAGCTTCGCGCCGATGAACCCGGACGACCAGCACGCCACGAACAGGACCGCCGCTCCGACTATACCGATCTGTTTACCCATGCCGCCGGACTATACAGATCGGTATACACTGGGGCCATGGCCATCGACTGGACCCCGAAAGCGCAGGCGGTGCTGACCGCCGCGTCGGAGCTGTTCTACGAACGCGGCATCCACGCGGTCGGCGTCGACGTCATCGCGGCGAAGGCGGGCGTCACGAAGAAGACGCTCTACGACCGGTTCGGCTCGAAGGAGCGGCTGGTCGTGGAGTACTTGTCCGCCCGGGACGTGCGCTGGCGGGAGTTCCTCGGCGAGTGGCTGGAGAAGGCCGGAACAACGCCGCGGGACCGGCTAGTGGCGGTGTTCGACGCGTCCGAGGCGTGGGCGAAGAAATACGGCGGCAAAGGCTGCAGCATGATCAACGCGCACGCGGAGATCAGCGATCCGGCGCACCCGGCGTACGCGGTGATGACCGAAAGCAAACGGTGGCTGCTCGGCGTCCTCGTCGAAGTGGCCGAATCGGCGCGTGTTCCGGAGCCGCGCAAGGTGGCCGAGCAGATCATGCTGCTGCACGAAGGCGCGATCGTGATGGCGGGCATGCAGGTCGGCGAGAACGTCTTCGCGCGCGCCGCGGAAACGGCGGTGGTGCTGCTGGGCTGAGCCGTCAGCGCGTCGATCGGATCTTTTCGTAATGCCGTGCGGCGCGCGCTCGGTTGCCGCAGGCGACGGAGCACCATTCGCGGCGCGGATGCGTCTTCATGAAGTAGAGCACGCAACCCGGCGCGTAACAGGCGCGCAGCTTGGCGGCATCCGGTCCGCCGAGCAGCGCGATCGATTCTCGTGCCACGCGGGCTAATCCGGTGACGACCGGCGAAGTGCCGCGCAAGGAGCTTTCCTGCAGTTTCCCGGCCGTGAAGGTCAGTTGGGGGACTGGCAAGTGGGTCACGAGGTCGTTCAGGTCGCCGAGTGCGGTGTCCAGGTCGACAGTGGGGGCCTGCCGGTCGTCGGCGGTCACCTGCGCGGCGAGGCGGCGGACGGCATCGCGCAGCCGGCGTGCCAGCGCGAGTTCGGCGGCGGACGACTGCCGCGAACCGCGCTCGAGGCCGACGTCGTCGAGCCACGCGTCGAGGTCTTCGCGGGTGCGGAGGTCGTCGTGGAGCCCGCTCGTGTCGGCCCAGACGGTCGCCATCAGGCGGACCGGCACGACCTCGTCCGGCAGCATGCCCATGGCCGAGACGGTATCACGGATGGAATGGGTTGCATCCGTGAGAAGCGGCTGCTAGAACTTCTCACGGAACCTCACGGAGCAACCCGTGAGAAAGGGAGGGTGCGATGAGCCACGCGATCCAGCGGGCGTTCCACTCCGGCGAGCTCGCCGTCCAGCGGGAGGCAGGAGTCGAACGCCAGGCCGCGCGGCTGTCCCGGATGGCTGAACCGGCCGGGATTTCCGCGGGAATGGCGGGTTTTCTGGCCGAGCGGACGTTTCTGGTCCTGACCGGACGCGCAGTGGACGGACGGTTGTGGACGTCGCCGGTCACCGGCCCGCCCGGGTTCTTGGAAACCAGATCGGCAACGACCCTCGCGATCCACCGCGTGCTGCCGGAAGGCGATCCGCTGCACGGGCTTCCGGCGGGGCAGCTGCTCGGCATGACCAGCGTAGAGTTCGCGACCCGCCGCCGGGTCCGGATCAACGGCACTCTCTCGACCGCCGCGAAAGACCACCTGATCGTGGAGGTCGAGCAGGCGTACGGCAATTGCCCGCAGTACATCCAGCAGCGGGCCCTCACGCACGACGTCGAGCCGGCACCGGCAGAAGAACGTGCCGAGCTGAGTGCTGACGACACCCAGCTGATCCAGGAAGCGGACACGTTCTTCCTCGGCACCGTCAACCCCGCCCACGGCGCGGACGCGTCCCATCGCGGCGGCGCGCCCGGATTCGTCCGCGTCGAGGGAAATGCCGTGCGGTGGCCCGATTATCCGGGAAACAACCTCTTCAACAGCCTCGGCAACATCGCCGCGAACCCGGAAGCCGCGCTGCTCTTCTTCGACTTCGCCACCGGCCGCATCCTCCAGGTCTCCGGCACCGCCGAGACCGCATGGGGCGAAGCGGGCCGCTCGGGCGACGACGGCTACACCGGCCGGATCGTCCGGTTCGCGGTGCAGCGCGTGGTTGGCGGCCGTCCCGTCGCCCGACAGGTCGCGCACACGCCGTACCCGCGCAATCCTCAGCTCATCAAGTGAAAGGACCCCTGTCATGACCGAATCGCGGCCCCCGTTCCCGCCGTTCGACCTCGCTGCCGCCCTGCAGAAGGTCCAGGCCGCCGAGGACGCGTGGAACACGCGGGACCCGGAGAAGGTCTCGCTCGCGTACACGCCGGATTCCGTGTGGCGCAACCGCGACACGCACGTGGTCGGCCGCGCCGCGATCGTCGAGTTCCTGACCGCGAAGTGGGAGCGCGAGCGGGATTACGCGCTGCGCAAGGGACTGTGGGGCTTCCGCGAGAACCGCATCGCGGTCCGGTTCCAGTACGAGAGCCGGGACGCGGACGGGCAATGGTGGCGCAGCTACGGCAACGAGTTGTGGGAGTTCGCCGAGAACGGCCTGATGAACAGGCGCGAGGCGTCGATCAACGACCGGCGGATCGAGGAGTCCGAGCGGCGGATCTTCGGGCCGCGGCCGGAAGCCGAGCGCGGGGTCGACTTCCCGTTGTGGTGAACGAAAAGAACCCGGCCGTCCCTCCGGTGGGTATCGGAAGGACGGCCGGGCCGGTGCCGCGTTCGCGGGGATGGGGGAACGCGGGCTCCGCTCAGGCGCCGGTGCGCGCCTGCCGTTTGCGGGACACGAGCCGCCAGCCGACGGCGAGCACCACGACGATCGCCGGGATCGAGTAGAACGCGATCTTCTCGGCTCCGTCGGAGAATCCCATCAGCACCACGACCAGCACGAGGAATCCGAGCGTGGCCCAGCCGGTGTAGGGCGCGCCGGGCATGCGGTAGCTCGGCCGTTCCAGTTCGCCGCGCAACGCCGCCTGACGCATCCGCATCTGCGAGAACACCAGCGTCGCCCAGGTCGCGACGACGCCGAGCGATGCGATCGCGGTGGCGATGTCGAACGCCTCCGAGGGCACGATGTAGTTCAGCACCACGCCGAGCACGTAGGCCACCGACGTGAAGAGAATCCCGCCGTAGGGCACGTGCCGCGAGTTCATCTTGCCGACGAACTTCGGTGCTTCGCCCTCATCGGCGAGCGCGCGGAGGATGCGGCCGGTGGAGTACAGGCCCGAGTTGCACGAGGAGAGCGCGGCGGTGAGGACGACCGCGTTCATCACGTCGCCGATGCCGCCGATGCCCAGGCGCGAGAACACCGTGACGAACGGGCTTTCGCCGCCGTTGTAGAACGGCCACGGCATCAGCATCGCCAGCAGCAGCACCGAACCGACGTAGAAGACGCCGATCCGCCACACGACGCCGTTGATCGCCTTGGGCAGCACCTTGCGCGCGTCCTTGGTCTCGCCGGCCGCGATGCCGACGACCTCGATCGCGGAGTAGGCGAACACGACCGCCTGCAGCGTCATCAGCGCGATGCCGACGCCCGCCGGGAAGAACCCGCCGTGGTCGGTCAGGTTGTGCACGCCGGCGGTGGTGCCGCCGATGTTCGCGCCGGTGAACACGAGCCCGAGCGCGGTCACCAGGAACACGATGATCGCGAGGACCTTGACGACGGAGAACCAGAACTCCAGTTCCCCGAACAGCTTCACGCTCAGCAGGTTGACCGCCATGAGCACGCCGAGCGCGACGAGCGCGGTGATCCACTGCGGGACGTCCGGCAGCCACTTGTGCACGTAGATCGCGACCGCGGTGATCTCCGCGATCCCGGTCATCGCCCAGTTCAGCCAGTACATCCAGCCGGAGACGAACCCGGCCCACGGGCCGATGAACTCGCGGGCGTAGGTCACGAAACTGCCGGAGCTGGGCCGGTGCATGACGAGTTCGCCGAGCGCCCGCATCACGAAGTAGGCCGCGATGCCGCACAGCGCGTAGGAAAGGACCAGCGACGGACCCGCTTCGTGGAGCCGCCCGCCCGCGCCGAGGAAGAGCCCGACCCCGATCGCCCCGCCGATCGCGATCATCTGCACCTGGCGGTTGCCCAGTGCTTTCGTGTAGTTGTCGCCCTCTTTGGCGACCACTGTGGATTCCATGGTTGCGTGACGCTAGCGGTAGCGGACCGCGTGACGCAGCACACCTAGGCTGGACTTAAGGTGTGCTCCAGATCACCGTGGAGGAACCGGGCAAACCGGGCAGGACCCGTTTGACTTCCGGAAATCCCGCTGGAGCTGCGCGGATGTCCACGGTGGACGGTCCGGCGGGAGACTTTCGGGTAATCCGGGGCGTCCTCGAGGGTATTCGGGCCGGAAAGCGCGCGGCAGTCGCTCGAACGGGCGACGACGGGGCGCGGTGGCTGTTCCACAGTGGACAGAAGGCCCCGGTTGCTCCCGGGTCCGGGAGCGCCGAGACCGGCCTCACATGCGACGACGCGGCGGGGCCGGGCCGCTTCACGGCGGAGATACGCCGGAACACTAAACTCCGCGCCGTGCCGACCCCAGATTCCGACGCCGCCGCGAGCGGGCAAGCCGGCCATCGTTGGCTCATCATCGGGCTCGGGCTCGTCTGCGCGCTGACCGCGGTGCTGTTCACCGTCGCGCCGGTGAACACTGAGACAACGACATACCGCTGGGACGGCGCGCAGGACACCGCGCTGCCGTTGTACCCGTACCACCCGGCCAGACTCGACGCGACGGTCCGATGCGCCGAGCCGAACGGGCTGCTGTTCGCGACCGCTCCGCCGAAAGGCAAGCAGGGCGCGGAGCCTCTCGCGGGCGGGCTGGAGATCCGGGCGGTCGACGGCACGGTCCGAGCAGAACTCGGTGGCACAGAACTGTTTCACCGCCCCGCTGGCGCCGACTGCCAGTTGACGGTGCACGCCGACGGCGAAGGCACCACTGTCGGCACCGCCAAGATAACGGGCCGCCCGAACGTCACCGGGCTGTACACCGAGCACCCCGGCGCGGTGTCCGCGCAGATCGAACCCGACACCCGGTGGGTCAGCACGCCAAGCGCGGCGAAGATCGCACTCGGCGTGGTGTCGCTGCTCGCGCTGCTCGGCATGATCGTGCTGCTGATCCGGCGCGACCGGAGCGCCGCCCGCCGGGTCCGGCTGCTTCCCCGGCGGGCGTGGGTGCCGCGGCCGGCGGACCTCGTCGTGACCGGCGTGCTCGGAGTCTGGTCCGTCGTCGGCGCGCTCACCGTGGACGACGGATACATCTCGACGATGCTGCGCGCTCGCGAGACGAGCGGGTTCACCGGCAATTACTTCCGCTGGTTCAACGCGCCGGAAGCGCCGTGGGGCTGGTATTACGAGCTGTACGCGCTTCTCGGCCGCGTCACGCCGGCCATGGTGTGGATGCGGCTGCCGTCGGTGCTGCTGGGGCTGGCGTCCTGGTTCCTGATCGATCGCGTGGTGCTGCCGCGGCTGGTGAACCGGCCGACGCGGTGGACCCGCTGGGCGACCGCGGCCCTTTTCCTGGCCTGGTACGTGGCGTTCGACGTCGGGCTGCGGCCGGAGCCGTGGATCGTGTTCGGCTCGCTGGCGGTGTTCGCGCTGGTCGAGCGCGCCGTGGCGACCAGTGCGGTGACGCCGGTCGCGATCGGGCTGGTGGTCGCCGGCGCCACCGCGACGACGAACCCGCTCGGGATCGCGGCGTTCCTCCCGTTCATCGCCGGGGTGCGTCCTCTTTTCCGCTTGGTGCGCAGGCGCGGCGACCTGCGCGTGCTCGGTGCGGTCGCGGTGGTGGTCGGCGCCGGTGCCAGCGCGCTCCTGACCGCGTTCTACGACCAGCCGCTGACTGCCGTGCTGGAGTCGACCGCTGTCCGGCAGAAGATCGGGCCGGATCTGCCGTGGCAGAGCGAAATCAACCGGTACGTCACCCTGCTCGACCCGTCGGTGGTCGAGGGGGCGCTGAACCGCCGGGTGCCGGTGCTGCTGATGCTGCTGGCGATGGCGCTGCTGGCTGTGCTGCTGATCTGGCGCCGCGCCCCGGGACTGGCTGTCGGGCCTGCCCGCCGCATGGTCGTCATCAGTGTCCTGTGCCTGGTCGTGCTCGCGTTCACGCCGACGAAGTGGACGCACCATTTCGGTGCGCTGGCCGGATTCGGCACGGTGATGATCGCGATGCTGGTGCACACCGTCGCACGCGGAGCGCTGTCCTCGGTGTGGGCACGGGCGGCGGCCCTGGGCCTGGTCGCGGCGACAACGTGGCTGGCCTGGTCCGCGCCGAACTGGTGGTGGATGCAGTCCGACTACGACGTCCGGTGGGGCGACACTGTCCCCACTGTGAAGGGAGTGCGGCTGGCGGATCTGGCCCTCTGGGTTGGGCTGGCGGTCGCGCTCGCCGGTGTGGTCGCCGGTGCTTGGCAGACCGCGAAACGCCGGGACGGAGCGAGCCGGGCACCGCGTTGGCTGCCGAGGTCGAGCTGGGTGATCGTCGCGGTGGCGGCCGCGACGGTGGCGGTCGAAGTGGTCGGGCAGGCGCAAGCGGTGAAGGTGCGCTGGGGCACTTACTCCGTCGGCCGGTCGAATCTGGCTTCGCTGGGCCTCGCCGCCAGTGCCGGCAAGGCCGGGAACTCCTGCGGGGTCGAGGATTGGCTGGACGTCGAGCCGGACATCGGCGCGGGCGTGCTCAAAGCGTCCTCTCCGGCCTCGGCGGAAGGGTTCGCGACGAACACCGGGTTCCCGCCGGACACCGCGCCGCCGGCCCCGTTCGGCAGCGACCCGGAGCATCTGGCATGGAGTTCGCACGGGTCGCCGTCGCGGACCGGCACGCTCGTCAGCGGGTGGTATGACCTGCCTGCCGACGTCGGGTCGCCGGATTCGCCGCCGGTGGTGATTTCCCGCGCCGCGCACGGGAAAGCGCAGGTTTCGGTGGAGTTCGCGAAGGCGGACGGGACCGTGCTGGCGACGATGAAGGCCAAAGAGGACAACAGCGGGAAGTGGCTCGACGCGCGCTTCGATCCCCGCTGGCAGGCGCCGGGGGCGCAACGGGTCCGGGTCGTCGCGCGGGACGAGGATCCGAGTGCGGCGGGCTGGGTCGCGGTCACCGCGCCCCGGATTCCGCGCCTGACGCCGCTGACGAACGTCATCCCCGTCGGCGAGCCGGTGACATTGGACTGGACCAACGCGTTCGTCCTGCCGTGCCGCACCCCGGCCTCGCTGGCGGACGGCATCGTGCAGCCGGTCCGCTACCGGTTCGCGCCCGGCCAGGACGCGCAGTCGCTGGTCGGCGTTTCCTACGCCGCGGACGCCGGGGGCCCGTACGTGCCGCTGTACGCCGACGCCAAGGCGACCGAAGTGCCGACGTACCTTCGCGGCGACAAAGTGCGGGAGCCGGTCGCGGTGTTCCGGTACGACTACCCGGTACCGATGCGGGGGCTGTCCGTCGAACACGGCACCCGCTCGACATCCGGGCTGGCGAAGCAGACTGCCGTGCTCGACGCGACGCGCGGCGGAAGCGGGTAGGCCCGCGGCCTGAAGACGGCCGGAGCACCGCGATTCCGGAGCCGGGGAGGGCCGGGCCGCGGGCGCCCGCGGGCCCGCCCCGCCGTCGATCGACTTCTGCCGGGCCGGTCCCGGGATCCCGGGGTCGGTGTCGTATTCTCGGCGGCGGCGGGAAGGCAGCACGTCGAAATCGAAGGCATATCGGAAGTTCCGTCTTCGATGCGCGACCGGCGGCCCCAGTCTTCAGTACAGATGCAGTTCCCAGTGGAATCCAACGAGTTCTTCACGAGATTGGGTGGTCTTCGCCGTGAGTCTGCTTTTGTACCCGCTGGCGGGGCTGGCCGTTCTCGCCGTGCCGGGGCTTCTGGTGCAACTCGCCGCCGGCGTCCGGGACAAATTGTGGCTCGCCGCGCTGACCGCGCCGGTCAGCGTCGGCGTCTACGGCCTGGCCGGGCTGGCGTCCGGCATTCCCGGGCTGTCCTTCGGGATTCCGCTCGCGCTCGCGGTGACCCTGCTGCTGTCCGCGATCGTCTTCGGCATCGCGTGGCTGCGCCGCGGCCGCACCGAGCCCGCGCCGGTCGAGGAGCCGGACACCTCGCTGCTGCCCGCGCTGACCGGCCGGTGGCTGCTGGCGGCCAAGCTCGGCGCCGCGGTGCTGGTGCTGGGCGCCGTCGCGCTCGCCCTGCAGCAATGGCACGGCGGCCTCGGCTCCTGGGACACGTACCCGCAGGAACACGACACGATCATCCACATGGTGCTGGTGGCCTACATCAGCGACACCGGCCGGGCCGCGCCGTGGGACCTCCTGCCGATCGACGTGCTCACCGGGCAGCCGGTGTCGTTCTACCCGTCCGGGCTGCCGCTGCCCGCGGCGCTCTCGGGCCAGCTGACCGGCGGGCCGATCACCGGCTTCAACGTGATGAACGCCCTGATCACCGGGCCGGTGTTCGTGCTCGGCTCGGCGGCGCTCGCGGCCGCGGTGTTCCGCAGGCTGCGCGCCGGATCGGGCTGGACCGCCCTCGCCGGCGGGGTCGCGGCGCTGGTCGCGGCCGGGCTGTACCGGCCGGGCGTGCAGCTGCTGCACGACGGCGGGATCGCGCCGAACGCGGCCGCGATGAGCATGGCTCCCGGCGTGATCGCGGCGCTGATCTCGGTGGGCGGGCTCCGCGGATGGGGACCGGGCTCGCGCTGGCTGCGGGCGTTCGTGCTGGGCCTCGGGGTGGCCGGGGTGTTCTCGGTCCACCCGAGCGTGGCCGCCACCGTCGGTCTCAGCGTCGTGGTGTTCTGGATCGTCGAGGCGTTCACGAAGCGGGGCCGGGAAATCCTGCGCGGGCAGTGGCCGGTGCTGCTGGCGGCGGGGCTGGTGGCCGCGCTCGCCTCGGCGACCACGCTGCTGGGCTCGGCGAGCCAGGCCACACGCACCGGGACCTGGTCGCCGGACATCCCGCCGGGCCGGTTCGGCGACGCATTGTCGACCAACCTCAAGCTCACCTACGGCGGCTATTTCGATCCGCACGGCATCTTCTCGCAGCTCAGCGCGGGTGTGCTCGCGCTGGTCGGGGTGCTGGTCGTCGTGGTGCTCCGCCGCGCGTGGGGTGTCGCCGCGATGTGGCTGGCCTGGCTGGCGATCGTCGTCGATTTCAAGGTGCACCCGTGGTCGGGCATCGGCTCGATGGTCGGATCGCCGTTCTACAAATCGTATGTGCGCATTCAGTCGCACATTTCCCTGTTCATTCCGGTGCTGGCGGCTATCGCGGTCGTATTCGTGGCGGTCGGAATCATTCGCTTGGCGGGGATGCCGAAGAACGCGGCGGTGTTCAGTCGTGTCCGCCGGTTCGCCGGTCCGGTTTCCGCCGCGTTGCTCGCGGTCATGATGGCCGGATATGTCGCCTACGCCGCGGTGCCCTACGAACACCGCAACGCCCAGGTGATCGCCAGCCGCTACGCGAAGCCGGAGTTCACCCGGGTCAACGACGACGACAAGCGGGCGGCGAAGTTCGTCGAGGAGCACATCAAGCCCGGCGAACGGCTGATGAACAGCGCCAACGACGGCTCGACCTACGCGTACGTCGAGGACCGGGTGCCGGTGGTCAACGTGGTCACGCTCGGCTCGGCCCTCGAGCCGGTGACCTATGAGCTGCTGCGCTCGTTCCGCGACTATCCGACCGACCCGAACATCCGGAAAACCGTGTTGTCGCTCAACATCGGCTACGTCTACGTGGACAGCAAAGCGCCGACCATGGGCGCGGGACCCGGTTCGCCGAACAGCTGGTACACCGCGCCGACGTTCGAGCTGGCTCCGGGACTGCAGAACCTGGACGGCCTTCCCGGCCTCTCGGTGGCGTTCCGGTCGGGCACGGTCACGGTGTACAAACTGGATCGCTCCGTGCTGGCTGCGTTGCCGAATTGACCGATCCGGCGGCGAGCGGCCGGCGCCGCGGCGGGCAGGCGTTTCACCCTCGTGCCGTTCGGGCGCTGACGCGCCGGGCCGTTTCCGGATACGGTCGGTGGCATGGCTAAGGGCGAGGCCGTCGAGCTCGAGGTGGGGGACCGGACGGTCCGGGTGTCCAACCCGGACCGGGTCTACTTCCCGGCGCGCGGCGAGACGAAGCTCGATCTCGTCCGCTACTACCTGTCGGTCGGCGACGGGATCGTGCGCGCGCTGCGGGAACGGCCGTGCATGCTGCACCGGTTCCCGTCCGGGGTGGCCGGCGAGAAGGTGCACCAGAAGCGGGTGCCGAACGGTGCGCCGCCGTGGCTGGAGACGGTGCGGGTGCAGTTCCCGCGCTACCACCGGCACGCCGACGAGCTGTGCGTGACCGAGCTGGCGCACGTCGCGTGGGCGGTGCAGATGTCCACTGTGGAGTTCCATCCCTGGAATTCCCGGCGCGCGGACACCGAGCGGCCCGACGAATGGCGGATCGACCTCGACCCGATGCCGGACTGCGGATTCGACACGGTCCGCCGGGTCGCGCACGTCGCCGAGGAGATCCTCGGCGAACTGGACATCCGCGGCTGGCCGAAGACGTCCGGCGGCAGCGGGATGCACATCTACGTGCGGATCGAACCGCGCTGGGGGTTCGCCGACGTCCGCCGGGCCGCGCTGGCGTTCGCGCGCGAGGTCGAGCGGCGGGCTCCGGACGAGGTCACCACCACCTGGTGGCGCAAGGACCGCGACCCGAAGAAGCTGTTCGTGGACTACAACCAGAACGCCCGGGACCACACGATCGCCAGCGCCTATTCGGTGCGCGGGGTGCCCGAGGCGCTGGTGTCGACGCCGATCCGCTGGGACGAGGTCGACGACGTCGACCCGCACGACTGCACGATCGCGACCGTGCCCGCGCGGTTCGCCGAACTCGGCGACCTGCACGCGGGGATCGACGACGTGGCGTACTCGCTCGAGCCGTTGCTGGAGTGGGCCGACCGGGACGGGTTGGAGGCAGAGGACTCCTGAGCGAAGTCAATCGGGCGCCTGGCGTCATGGGGGAGCCTCCGCCTCGTCTCCCCGGGGACGGAGCGGAGGAGAGCACGATGGACGGTGCTGAGCAGAACGATCCGCTTGCCGTGCTGTACCGGCTGCACCACCAGCTGCGGGTGCTGTCGCCGGTGCTCACTGTCGCGCCCGGACGGCCGGAAACGAACGCCATGCTCGACGGGCTCGCCGAGACGGTTTCCGAGGCGGCT
This sequence comes from Amycolatopsis sp. VC5-11, assembly GCF_037034185.1. NCBI lineage: Bacteria > Bacillati > Actinomycetota > Actinomycetes > Pseudonocardiales > Pseudonocardiaceae > Amycolatopsis > Amycolatopsis sp. VC5-11. Next base: position 529,819 of record NZ_JBAGKF010000003.1, read on the forward strand.
GGCCTGCTCGCGACGGCGGAACCGGGCGCGCTGGCCGCGTTGCGGCAGGGGTTCGAGCATGCCCGGGCCGGGCGGGGGAATGAGGCGACGTCGGAGCTGATCACGGCGTACGGGCGGTTGTCGGTGTTGTTGCGGAAGGACGCGCCGCGGCGGGACGCGGCGGATGAGCCGACGGTGCGGTGGCGTTCGAGGTTTTGACCCGGGTGGCGTGAGGCGTGTCTGGTTGGCGGGTGAGAGTCGGCTGAGCTCGGGGGAATGAGGCGACGTCGGGGCTGATCACGGCATGCTGCGGATGAGCCGACGGTGCGGTGGCGTTCGAGGTTTTGACCCGGGTGCCGTGAGGCGTGCCAGGATGGCGGGCGTAAGCCGGCTGAGCCCGGGCGGTGCGGCAGCGGGAGGAACCACGTGGCCGAGCAGATCCTCGTCACCGGCGGAAGCGGACAACTGGGCCGGGTGGTCGTGGAACGGCTCCGGGCCGCGGAGGTTCCGGTGCGGGCGTTGAGCCGGCGGAGGCGGTCCGGCGAAGGGGTCCAGTGGACGGCCGGCGACCTGCGCACCGGGCGGGGGATCGACGTCGCGGTCGCTGGGGTCGGCACGGTGATTCATTGCGCGACGGACTACCGCCGGGAAGTCGAGACAGTCCGCATGCTCGTCGAAGCCGCGCGGTGGAGCGGGCAGACACCGCATCTGGTGTACGTCTCGATCGTCGGCGTCGACAGGATCCCGCTCGGCTACTACCAGGCGAAACTGGCAGCCGAGAAGCTGATCGCGGGTTCCGGGATGCCGCACACGATCCTGCGGGCGACGCAGTTCCACTCGCTGGTGCGGACGATCCTCGCCGGAGCCGCGCGGCTGCCGGTGGTGCCGGTGCCGAAGTTCCGCTTCCAGCCCGTCGACGTGCGCGACGTCGCGGCCCGGCTGCTGGAACTGGCGCAGGGCGAACCGCGGGGGCGGGTCGCGGACTTCGGCGGACCGGAGGTGCGGACGACGGCCGATCTGGCGCGTGCCCTGCTCGCCGCGTCCGGGAAGGACAAACGGCTCGTTTCGGTGCCGGCGCCGGGACGGGTCGCCCGGGGTTACGCGGACGGCGCGAACCTGGCGCCGGAGCACGCGGACGGCGTGGTCACCTTCGAGCAGTATCTGGCGGAGCAGGGCAAGCCGACCGCGTTCCGGTACCGCTAGGCGGCTCGGCGGCGGACGGTGCGCTCCAGGATGCCGAGGGTCGCCTTCAGAGCGGATTCGGGGACGACCGGGAAGGTCAGGCGCTCCTTCCACTCCTCGCTGAGTTCGGACCAGTCGTAGTAGGACGTGACGCGGGTGCCGTCCTCGGCGGGTTCCAGCCGGTAGCCGTAGATGTGCCGGACGTGCGGGCGGAGGCTGCCTTCGACGGTCCAGGCGATCTCCTGGTCCGGGACCAGTTTCGTGATGACGACCTCGACGTCGTACTTGCCCAGCGGCCGGTCGCCGAGCGCTTCGCGGTCCATGTGGACGACGAACCGGTCGCCGGCCTGGGTGACCGGCCCGCCTTCGGCGTCCATGAGCATTCCGGACGCGTCGATGTCGACGTGGCCCTGCGGATCGGTGAGGACTGCGAAGACGGCGCTGGCGGGGGCGGGGATGAGCCGGGAGACCTCGAGACGTTCGTTCATATCATCGACCATAGCAGAAATAATCGATGATTACGCCGAGGGTGGGGGTCAGCTCTGGACGAAGAAGTGCCAGCCGACCCACCACCACGCCAGCACGAGCGCGATCCGGGTGGACCGCTTGCGCATCAGGGCGGAGAGGACGCGGGTCAGCGGCGGGATTTTCTTCGGGAGCAGGTGGCTGCCCAGCCACAGCAGCAGGGCGGCGGCCACGATCGCGCCGAAGCCGATTTCGGTGATCAGCCTGCTGCTCATGCCGTCCTCCTCGCGGTGGCGGCGGCGCGCAGCATCGCCAGCCCGGCGGCGACCCAGACGCCGATCGCGAGCGCCTGGACGACGCGGTTGTCGAGCATCGGGTCGACGAGGTCGCTCATCGTGGGATGCGTGAGGGAGAGCCCGCCTGCGGCTTGTTCGTAGATGAAGGAAACGAGCTCCCAGAGACACCAGGAGATCGCCAGCGCGACCCACAGCCAGCCGCGGCGCGGGACCGGTTGCGCGGGGAGCGAGGGGTCCCGCCACTCCACGACGAGAGCGCCGACGCCGATCGCGGTGACGGCCAGGAACATCGGCACGGTGTGGCGGCCGAAGGCCAGCGCGACGAGGGCAGCGGCGACGATCAGCGAGGCGCCGGGCAGGCGGGTGGCGGGGAGCAGGGCATCGGCGGGGGTGGTGTGGCGTTCGGTGAAGAGCAGCAGGATCGCGGCGGCGAAGAAGATCACGCCGTCGGCGGGGGCGCCGCGGATCCAATGCGCGAGGGAGGCGATGAGGAGGGCTGCGATCGGGAGATCGACGGCGAGGCGGGGTGCCGGGTAGTCCGCCGCGTGCCGTTCGGGAGAGCTCAAGCGACCCACCCCATTCCGTGCCGGTTCTGCTTGAGAGACAACGCGAAAGTGGGTCCGCGGCTTCCCGGTCGGGGGATTTTTTCGAGCGGCTGAGTCAGGTCCGCCGGGCTTCCGCACGGCTGACCGGGGGATCGGCGGGAATGTCGTGCAGAACCGTCGCGAGGATCTCTGCTCCGCGCACCACTCGAGGGCCGGGGCGGTTGAAATAGGACGGGCCGTCGAGGAGCCAGACCCGGTCGTTCCGGACCGCGGGCAGGTCGGTCCAGCCGGGCAGCGAGGTGAGGACGTCCAACTCCGACTCGGTCCGGTCCGGGGAGAAGCCGCAGGGGAGGACGAGCAGGACGTCCGGACGGGCGGCGACCACGGCGTCCCACGGCATCGGTTTCGTGTGCTCGCCCGGTTCCGCGAGCAGTGGGTTCCCGCCGGCGGCGGAGATTTGTTCGGGCACCCAATGTCCGGCTGGCCAGAGCGGGTCGAGCCATTCCAGCGCGACCACGCGCGGCCGGGGAAGTCCAGCGACCCGGCGGCGGACAGTCGCTAGTCGTGAGCGGAGTTCGGCGACCCGGGCGGCGGCGACATCCGGGACGGCCAGCGCGTCGCCGAGGGTGGTCAAGCAGTCGAGGACCTCCTCCAGGGTGCGCGGTTCCAGGCTGAGCACGCGCGGTCCGGCATCGAGCATCCGCACTGCCGCGGCGACGCGGGTGTAGGACACCGCGCAGACCTCGCACAGGTCTTGCGTGAGCACGACGTCGGGTGCGAGGGCGGCCAACTGGCTGACGTCGACCGAGTAGAGCGACGAACCCTGGTGGGACGCGCCGACGGCGGTGGAGATTTCGCGGCTGGTCAGCGTGTCGGAATCGAGGTCCGCGGCGGTCACCACCGGCACCGACGCGACCTCGGCGGGCCAGTCGCATTCGTGGGTGCGGCCGACGAGGTCGCCCGCCTTGCCGAGCGTGGCGACGAGGTCGGTGGCGGCGGGCAGCAGGGAGACGATCCGCATCTCCCCACGGTAGGTCAGGCGGCCTCGTGCAGCGCCGCCAGAAGCGACGACGCCCGGTGGTCGACGTCCTCGGCCTGGAGTTCGTTCGTCACGAACGAGAACGACAAACCCCGGGCCGGCCACGCGCCGTGGCGGCCGCCGCCGGCCCCGGAGTGGCCGAAAGCGGCGGGGTCGGCGTCGGCGGGGCCGTAGGTGCCGATCGGGTCGGCCAGTTCGAAGCCGAGGCCGAAGCGCAGCGGGCGGTCGTTGATCGCGTCGATGCCCTCGGACCAGGTGCGGGTGGCCCGGGCGAGGACGTCGGCGGGGACGAGTCCGCCCGAACGCAGCAGGTCGTAGAGGCGGGCCATCGCGGTCGCGGTGCCGACCGCGCCGCCCGCCGCCAGCGTCGCGCCGCGGTACTCCGGCGAGTTCATCGAGTCGCCCGAATCGAGCAGTCCGCGGTACATCCGTTCGACGATCCGGCGGCGTTCCTCGTCCTGGAGGAAGGTGCTGATCCGGTACCCGGGCGCGCGCCGCAGTGTGGCGACCGGGACGGTCGGCGGGGTGCCGAGCCGCAGGTCGAGGCCGTGCGGCTCGGCGAGGAGGTCGCGGATGAGGACACCCAGGTCCGCTCCGGTGACGCGCCGGGCCAGTTCGGTGGCGAGGTAGCCGTAGGTGAGCGCGTGGTACGCGACCTTCGTCCCGGGAGCCCACAATGGACGCTGGGCGGCGAGGGCCTCGGCGTTCGCCGCGTTGTCCAGCATCGGCAGGTCCGGCTCGACGTAGGGCAGGCCGACGGTGTGCGAGAGGACCTGCGAGACCGGCACGTCCTCCTTGCCTGCCGCGGCGAACTCCGGCCAGTAGCGGGCGACGCGTTCGTCCGGGTCGAGCTTCCCCTGCGCGGTCAGCATCGCCAGGATGGTCGCGACCACGCCCTTGGTGCCGCTGAACAACACGGCGCGGGTGTCCTCGGTCCACGGCACGCCGTCCGCGGCCGAGCCGCCCCACAGTTCCACCACCGGTGCGCCGTCGCGGAACACGCTGAACGCGGCTCCGCCAGTGGTGGCCTCGATGAGGTCGCCGAACGCTTCCCGCACGCCCTCGTAACCGGGTTTTACCGCACCGTTGACAGTCATTCGGCTCCTCACAGCCTCGGCGTCGTAGCGAGAAGTTCGCTGGTGTACTCGTGCGACGGCGAGTTCAGCACCGTCTCGACAGTGCCTTCCTCGACGATCTCGCCGCCGCGCAGGACCGCGATCCGGTCCGCCACCTCCGGGGCCAGGGCGATGTTGTGCGTCACGAACAGCATCGCCATGCCGAGTTCCCGGCGCAGTTCGCCGAGCAGTTCGACGATGGTGGCCTGCACGGAGACGTCCAGCGCGGAGGTGACCTCGTCGCACACCAGGACGTCCGGCGTGGTCACCAGCGCGCGGGCGATCGCCGCGCGCTGTCGTTCGCCGCCGCTGAGCTGGTCCGGCAACCGGTTCGCGAGGTCTTGCCGCAGGCGGACCCGGTCCAGCGTCTCGGCGACGCGTTTCCGGCGCTCGGTGCGGGAGAGAGACGTCAAGCGCACCAACGGAACCTCGATCGACTGCGCGATCGTCTTGCGCGGGTTCAGCGATGAGAACGGGCTCTGGAAGACGTACTGGATCCGCCGCAGTTCGTCAGTGCTGCGCTGCCGGGCCGCCGGAGCCAGCGGAGTGCCTTCGAGCGCGACGGTGCCGGTGAAACCGCGATTGAGCCCGGCGATGCACTGCGACAGCGTGGTTTTCCCGGAACCGGACTCGCCGAGCAGCATTACGCTTTCCCCGCGCGTCACGGCGAGGTCGATGCCGCGCAATACCTTCTGCTGCCCGTAGGACACCCGGATGTCGCGCGCGGCCAGCACCGCGTCGTCCGGCGGGGGAGCGGTGGCGGGCTCCGCATCGAGGTCGGGCACCGCAGCGAGAAGCCGCTTCGTGTACGCGTGCTTCGGCCGCCGCAACACGTCGTCAGCGACGCCGCATTCGACCAGATCTCCTTGGTACATCACGGCAACGCGGTCCGCGAGCTGCGCCACGACGGCGAGGTCGTGCGTGATGTAGAGCGCCGCGACACCGTGCTCGGACGTCAGCTGCCGGACCGTTTCCAGCACCAGCGCCTGCGTCTTCACATCCAGGCCGGTGGTGGGCTCGTCCAGCACCACGACGCTCGGGCGGCACGCGAACGCCATCGCGATGCCGACCCGCTGCTGCTGCCCGCCGGACAGCTGATGCGGGTATCGCCGCTGGTAGGCCTCGTCGGACGGCAACCCGACCTCGGCGAGCACCTCGGCCACGCGCTCGTCGACGGACCCGGAGTAGCCGTGCGTTTCCAGCACCTCGGCGATCTGCCGGCCGACGCGCAGCGCCGGGTTGAGCGACAGCGCCGGGTCCTGCGGGATGTACGCGACCGCGCTGCCCCGCAACTGGCGGCGCGCGGCGTCGTCGAGCGTCAGGACGTCGACCGGTTCGCCGTCGCGCGGGTGCAGCAGCACCTGGCCGCCGCCGGCCGTCAGCCCGCGGCGGAAATGGCCGAGCGCGGCCAATCCGGCGGTCGTCTTGCCGGAGCCGGATTCCCCGACGAGCGCGAGGACCTCGCCGGGCGCGATCTCGTAGGACACCGAATGCAGCACCGGGCGGCCCGCCGTCGTGCGCACGGCCAGTCCGGTCACCTCCAGAGCGGTCGTCATGCTCGTGCCTCCCGGGTCCGCCCGGCCGCGGCCGAGGCGAGCGAGTCGGCGACGAGGTTCGTGCCGACGGCCAGCACCGCGATCGCGGCGACCGGGAGCAGCACGCCCCACGGCTGCACGACGAGCGCGATCCGGTTCTCGTTGATCATCAGGCCCCAGTCCGCGGCGGGCGGCTGGATGCCGAGTCCGAGGAACGACAGCGAGGCGATGTACCCGATCGAATACGTCAGCCGCAGCCCCAGCTCCACCATGAGCGGGCCGGTGATGTTCGGCAGGATTTCGCGCAGCAGGATCCGGCTGCGCGGCACGGCGTACATCTCGGCCGCGCGGATGTAGTCGTGGTTGCGCACCGAAACCGTGGCCTGCCGGGCGACCCGCGCGGTCCGCGGCGCGTGCGTCAACCCGATGACCAGCACGAGCAGCCAGCCCTTCGGGCCGATCACCGCGATCGCCAGCAGCGCGATGACCAGCTGCGGGAACGACAGCAGCACGTCGTTGCCGCGCATCAGCAGGCTGTCCAGCCAGCCGCCGCCGTACCCGGCGATCATGCCGAGCAGCGCGCCGAGCACGATGCCGAGCGCCGTGGCGAGGACCGCGTACAGCAGCAGGGTGGTGCCGCCCGCCAGGAAGCGGGTGAGGACGTCGCGGCCGAGGCCGTCGGTGCCCATGAGGCCGTCCGGCTTGAACGGCTTTCCGGCGAAGTCCGTGGTGGTGTGCCCGGTGATGACCGGGCCGAGCCACGGTCCGAGCAGCGCCACCAGAATGACGACTCCGGCCAGTACGGTGCCGACCTTGGCCTGCGGGAACGCCCAAGCGGTGCGGATCAGCCCGGCCGCGCGCGGCGGCGTCTCCGGGACGGCGGGCACCACCTGTTCTTCTTCGACCGCGGTCATCGCACTGCCTCCGTCCGGAGCTTGGGATCGGCGAGGATGCCGATCACGTCGGCCAGCAGGTTCACCACGATGTAGACCGCCGCGATCAACAGCGTCACCGCCTGGACGACGGCGACGTCGCGCTTGCCGACCGCGTCGATCAGCGCCTGGCCGATCCCGGGGTAGCGGAAGAGGAATTCGACCACCACGACGCCGCCGGCCAGCCACGCCAGCTGGATCGCGACGACCTGCGCGACCGGCCCGACCGCGTGCGGCAGAGCGTGCCGCAGCAGCACCGTCCGCTCGCGCATTCCCTTGAGCCGCGCCATTTCCACGTACCCGGAATCGAGGACCTCGCTCATCGTCGCGCGCATCATCCGCGTGATGTACGGCGTCACGACGAGCACGAGCGTGAGCACCGGCAACACGAGCTGACTCGGTTGCGCCCAGACCGCTTCGCCTGGTGGCGTGAGGGTGACGGAAGGCAGGACGCGGAACACCGTCGTCGCGAAGAGGACGATGAGCGCCACGCCGATCACGAACTCCGGCAGCGCGGCGATCACCAGGCTGATGCCGGACACGACCTGGTCGCTGGCGCGGCCGCGGCGCATCGCGGTCCAGGTGCCGAACGCGAGCCCGAGCGGGGTGGCGATCACCGCGGCGAGCACGAGCAGCACGAGCGAGGCCGACACGCGGTCCGCCAGCAGCGTCGTGACCGGGCCCTGGGTCGAGGTCGACGTGCCGAGGTCGCCGGTGAACAGGCCGCCCAGCCACGAGAAATAGCGCTGCCAGACCGGTTCGTCGAGGTGCAGCTGGTGCTGCAGCGCGGCGATCCGCTCCGGAGTCGCCTGCTGGCCGAGGATGGCCCGCGCCGGGTCGCCCGGCAGCAGCAGCGTCGCGACGAACACGAGCAGGGTGACCAGCCACAGCACCACGAGGCTCACGAGCAGCCGTTTGAGGATCAGCCGGGTCATGCCGCGCCTCCTTCCGCCGTGCCGAGCCAGACCTGGCGGAACTGGTAGCCCGACAGCGAGATCCCGGTCCGGTCCGGCACGAATCCGGCCACATAGGACTGGTAGGCGTCGACCTGGTCGACGAACCCCCAGACGATCAGCCCGCCGCGTTCGTACTCGATTTGCTGCGCCCGGTGCAGCAGCTCCGTGCGTGCCTTCGGGTCCACCGTGGCGCTCGCCCGCGTGACGAGATCGGTGAATTCCGGGTCGTTCCAATGGGTTTCGTTGTACGGCGCTTTCGGCAGCGCGCCGGACGCGACCTGCGGCAGGTAGTTGCGCGTGTACCAGAAGTCCTGCGCGAAATCCCAGGACAGGTAGTTCTCGCCGTAGAACGTGGTGGTGTCGATCTTCCGGATCCGCACGTTCACGCCGGCCGCCTTGGCCTGCTGCTGGAACACCTGCGCGGCCTCGACCGCACCGGCCTGGATCGGCGCGGTGACCAGTTCGATGTCGAGATTCGGCTTGCCCGCCTCGGCGAGCAGCCGTTTCGCCTCGGCGATGTTCTGCTTCCGCTGCGGCAGCTGCCGGTTGTACGCCGGGTCGAGGGGCGCGTACAGGTCGTTGCCGACCCGGCCCTGCCCGCTGAGCACCTGGTTGATCATCTGCTCGCGGTCGACCACCAGGCGCAATGCTTGGCGCACCCGGACGTCGTCGAACGGCGGCCGGTCGACGCGCATGGTGAACGGCAGCCAGGTCCCGGTTTCCGAGCGCAGCACCTGGATCCGCGGATCGCTGCGGAGCACGTCCACGAGCGCGACCGGGACCTGGTCGATCGCGTCCACCTGGGACGAGAGGAGCGCGTTGATCCGGGCGTCGTCGTCGGCGAAGTTGATGAGCGACAACCGGTCCAGGTACGGCTGGCCCGGCCGCCAGTAATGCTCGTTGCGCACGAAGGTGCTCTGCAGCCCGGCGGTGAAGGTGTCGGCTTTGAACGGGCCGGTGCCGATCGGGCGTTTGACGTCGAAATCGGCCGGGACGATGCCGAGGCTGTACTGCCCGAGCAGGTCGTCGAAGCCGGAATTCGGGGACGTGAGGCGGAATTCGACGGTCCGGTCGCCGGTCGCGACGACCTCGCCGAGCATGGTCAGCCCGGCCGCGCCGCTCTTCGGGTCCTTCGGATCGGTGATCCGGCGGAAGGTCGCGACGACGTCGGCCGGGGTCACCGGGCGGCCGTCGTGGAAGCGGATGCCCGACCGCAGCACGGCGGTCCAGGTGCGCGCGTCCGGCGAGGGCTTCAGCGATTCGGCGACCAGCATCTGGAGCCGGTAGTCGTGATCGCGCAGCAGGAGCGGTTCGTAGAGGTTGAGCACCCGGGCGATGTCCGGGTTCGTGGCGGGGATGTGCGGGTCGAGGGTGTCCGACGCGCCTCCGCCGGTGACTCCGACGCGGAGGGTGCCGCCTCGTTTCGGCGGTCCGGAAGGCACGGCCGCGGCGACGGTGGAGCCGCAGGCGGCCAGCAGGGGTGCGGTGCCGGCGAGCGCGGCGCCGGCGAGCGCGGTCGTGAGGAATCGGCGGCGGGAAACGTTGGTCGGTTTACATCGGGCTTCCATGGGTGACTTTCGAGCGGGTGCCGTGCACGGCGACGCCGGTTCTCATCGGCGTCGCCGCGCACGACACGGCGGGGGAGGGGATCAGGCGATGGCGCGTCCCGCGTAGTCCGGGACCGGGGCGAGATGCGTGTCGAGCGCGGTGGCGATTTCGGCGGGGAACGGCGTCGCGCGGCCCCCGGAAACGTGCAGGCACAACAGCTCTTCGGTCGCGACGAGTTCGCCGCCGACCCGCATCTCGTGGCACAGCCGCACCTTTTTCGCGCCGACTGACAGCACGGAGGTGCTCACCTCGAGTTCGGCGTCCGCGCCGACTTCGCGCAGGTACCGGACGTGCGCCTCCACGGTGTACAGCGACGCCCCGGTTCTCTCGCGGTAGCCGGGGCCGAGGCCGACGATGTCCATCAGCGCGGTGGTCGCGTCGCCGAAGACGAGCACGTAGTAGGGCTCGGACAGGTGGCCGTTGTAGTCGATCCACTCTGGACGGACCCGGTCGCGGTACTCAGCCACGACGGGTCTGCCCGACCGCGCGCTGGATCGCGATGACCGCCCGGTCGCGTTCGGCGATCAGGTCGGCGATGGTCTGCCCGTCCGCTTCGTCGTCGCAACCGGCGACCACGGCGTCGCGCAGGTCCTTGGTGAGTTCGGGCGCTTCGAGCCGGGTCCACGGCGACTTCAGCGACGGTCCGAAGTGGTCCAGCATGTGCGCCATACCGCCCTCGCCGCCCGCCAGGTGGAACGTCAGCATCGGGCCCTGGATCGGCCAGCGCAGGCCTGGTCCGTCGGTGATCGCGAGGTCGATCTGCTCGACCGTCGCCTCGCCGTTCGCGACCATGTGCAGGGCCTCGCGCCACAGCGCTTCCTGGAGCCGGTTCGCGATGAAGCCGGGCACCTCGCGGTCCATCGTGATCACGGACTTGCCGACGCGCCGGTAGAACGCGGCGGCCTGCTCGACCGCCCACGGCGCGCTGAGCTTCCCGCCCGCGACCTCGACCAGCGGGATCAAGTACGGCGGGTTGAACGGATGCCCGACCACCAGCCGTTCCGGCGTCTTCGCGGCGACCTGCATTTCGGTCATGCCGTAGCCGGAGGTGGAGGAGGCGATCACGACGTCCGGCGCGGTGACGGCGTCGATGTCAGCGAGCAGTTTCTGTTTCAGCGCAAGGTCTTCCGGCGCGCTTTCTTGCACGAAGCCCACGCCGTCGACGGCCTCCGCGAGCGTCCCGGTGACGGTGAGCCGGTCACGGCTCGCGCCGGGCTTGAGGCCCAGTTCGGTGAGCGCGGGCCACGCCGCGTTGACGAGCCGTTCGAGCTTCTCGGCGGCGTCCGGCGCGGGGTCCCAGGCCCGGACGTCGAAGCCCTGGGCGAGGAAATGCGCGACCCAGCCGCCGCCGATGACCCCGGCTCCGATGCAGGCGACAGTGTCCACAGTGGTCTCGGTGGTCTCAGGCATGCACGCGCTCCTTCAGCCCCAGGATTTCGCGCGCCCGGTCCGGGGTGGCGATGTCCGCGCCGAGCTTCTGCACGATGTCCACCGCGCGTTCGACGAGCTGGCCGTTGGTGGCCTTGACGCCGCGCGCCAGGTAGAGGTTGTCCTCCAGCCCGACCCGGACGTGCCCGCCCAGCAGCACCGACTGCGCGACCCACGGCATCTGGTCGCGGCCGATGGCGAACGACGCCCACTGCGCGCCCTCCGGCAGCAGGTGCACCATCGCCTGCAGTAGCCCGGGATCCGGCGGCGCGCCGTACGGGATGCCCATGCAGAGCTGGAACAGCGGAGGTGGGTCGATGAGGCCTTCTTCGACCATCTTCGTGGCGAACCACAGGTTTCCGGTGTCGAAGATCTCCAGTTCGGGCTTCACACCGAGCTCCTGGATGCGCTTCGCGCCGGTGCGCAGCATGTCCGGAGTGGACACGTAAAGCTGGTTGCCCTCGCCGAAGTTGAGCGAACCGCAATCGAGCGTGCAGATGTCCGGCAGCAGCTCCTCGACGTGCGGGAGCCGGTCGTGCGCGTTGACCAGGTCGGTGCCGTCGACCGGCTTGAGCGGGTCCTCGGCGTCGATGACCAGGTCGCCGCCCATGCCCGCGGTGAGGTTGACGACGACGTCCACTCCGGACTCTTTGACCAGCCGCACCGCCTCGCGATACAGCGCGACATCCCGCGACGGCGCCCCGGTTTCGGGTTCGCGCACGTGGATGTGCACCACGGCCGCGCCGGCATTGGCGGCCTCGATGGCGCTCTCGGCGATCTGCGCCGGGCTGACCGGGACGTGCGGGCTCCGGCGGGTGGTGTCCCCCGCGCCGGTGAGCGCGCAGGTGACGATGACCTCGTGGTTCATCAGGCTCCTTGGACGATCGAGCGGTCGATGAAGTCGTTCAGGTGCGCGCGCATCGCGCCCACCGTGCTGCCGGGACGCCCGGTCAGCACCTGGATGCCGAGGCCGTCGATCAGCGCGGTGAGCTGGGCGGTGGCGGCCTCGGGGTCGGCCAGGCGGAACACGCCCTGCTCCTGGCCGGTGCGGATGGTCATGAGAATGGTCTGGTACCAGCGGTCGTAGGAATCGGTGTAGAGCGAACGCAGCCGCGGGTCGAGCGCGACCTCGTTCCAGACCTGCAGCCACACCGACCATTCGGCGCGCAGCAGGCCTTCGGTCGGCAGCTGCAGCTCGACGAGCTTCAGCAGCCGGTCGTGCGCGCCGGGCACGGCGTGCAGCTCGGCGACCTGGCGGTCGAAGGCGAGCTTTACGTTGCGCCGTAAAGCTTCGTCGAGGACTTCGGTTTTGGTGGGGAAGTGGTAGTGGATGGCTGCGGTGCTGGTGCCGCATGCCTGCGCGATGTCGGCGATGCGGACGCGGTGGTAGCCGCGTTCGGCGATGAGCTGCCAGGCGGTTTCCAGGATCCGCCGTCTTGGTTCGGAGTGTGCTGGGTCGTCGGGCTCGCTTGCGGTTCCCGCGGCGGGGGCGGGGACGGCGGTGACGGTTTTGGCGTCGTCGCTGCCGTTGAGCAGCCAGTTCACGGTGACGCCGGAGTATTCGGCGACGCGGACCAGTTCGTGCGGGGAGAAGCGGCGGGTGCCGTTGAGGGCTTTGGAGAGTTTGGTTTGGTCCAGGCCGATGGCGGCTGCGAATTCGCGCTGGGGGACGGGTGTGGACTGGATCAGCTGGCGGACCCGTTCTCTCAGCTGGTCTGTTTCGTCCATGGGCCGTGACGGTAATGGGGGGTTGCGAAAATCGCAACTCTTGGGGAGTTGTTGGTGTAACGGGGGTTGGATCTTGTTGTGGGGCAAGGAGTTGCGATTTTGGGTTGACTGGTGGGTCAGTTGGTGTGGTCGGCTCGTCGCCTGGCGGCGACATCGCTTGGTGGTTGCGTGGGGCACCCCGAAGCTTGATTGTGCTGACGGTCGGTGGGTGCTTGTCAAGGCGGGAAAGATGCCTTGACAAGCACCCACCGACCGCAGATGAGCTTCGTATCGGGGTGCGGGGGAGGGGCTGGGTGCCTCGCTCGTTGGGTGCACCGGTGCGGTTGGGGTGGGGGTGGGGCTTGCGCCCCAATGTGGCATTGGGTGCATGTGACGCACCCAATGTGGCGTTCGGTGCATCTGGCGCACCCAATGCCGCATTGGGGGCGCCGCGCCCGGGGAGGGAGTTCAGTCGGCGGGACGGCGGCGTCTTCGCTCGGCGGATGATAGGAATGGCCGGTGACCCAACCGAACTTGATCGACGCCGCCGCGGACGAGGCTGTCACGCTTACCAGCGAGCTGATCCGCATCGACACCACCAATACCGGCGACCCCGAAACCCTCGTGGGCGAGCGGGTCGCGGCTGAGTACGTCGCGGAGAAGCTGACTGACGCCGGGTACGAGATCACCTACGTCGAGTCTGGCGGCAAGGACCGGCACAACGTCATCGTGCGGCTTCCGGGGGCCGACCCCAGCCGCGGGGCGTTGCTGATTCACGGGCACCTCGACGTCGTCCCCGCGGACCCGGCCGAGTGGTCGGTGCATCCGTTCTCCGGGGCGGTCCAGGACGGGTACGTGTGGGGGCGCGGCGCGGTCGACATGAAGGACATGGTCGGCATGACGCTGGCCCTCGCGCGGCACTACAAGATCAACAATATCGTGCCTCCGCGCGACCTCGTGTTCCTGTTCGTCGCGGACGAGGAGGCGGGCGGCAAGTACGGGGCGCAGTGGCTGGTGGAGAACCGGCCCGAGCTGTTCGAGGGCGTCACCGAGGCGATCAGCGAGGTCGGCGGGTTCTCGATCACGTTGAAGGACAACGTCCGCGCGTACGTGATCGAGACGGCCGAGAAGGGCATCCGCTGGATGAAGCTGCGCGTGCGCGGCACGGCGGGCCACGGGTCGATGATTCATCGCGACAACGCGGTCACCAAGCTGTCCGAAGCCGTCGCGAAGCTGGGTCAGCACCAGTTTCCGTTGGTGCTGACTGATTCCGTGCGCGAATTCCTCGCCGGGGTCACCGAGATCACCGGCTGGGACTTTCCCGAGGACGACCTCGAGGGCGCGGTCGCCAAGCTGGGCAACATCTCCCGGATGATCGGCGCGACCCTGCGCGACACCGCGAACCCGACGATGCTCACCGCGGGCTACAAATCGAACGTGATCCCTTCGGTGGCCGAGGCGGCGGTCGACTGCCGGATCCTGCCGGGCCGGCTCGAGGCGTTCGACCGGGAGCTGGACGAGCTGCTCGGGCCGGACATCGAGAAGGAGTGGATGGAGCTGCCGCCGGTCGAGACGACGTTCGACGGCGCGCTCGTCGACGCCATGACCGCCGCGGTGCTCGCCGAGGACCCGGGCGCGCGCACTCTGCCGTACATGCTCTCCGGCGGCACCGACGCGAAGTCCTTCCAGCAGCTCGGCATCCGCAACTTCGGCTTCGCGCCGCTGAAACTGCCCGCCGACCTGGACTTCTCCGGGCTTTTCCACGGCGTGGACGAACGCGTCCCGGTCGACGCGCTGAAGTTCGGCGTCCGCGTGCTGGACCGGTTCCTCCGCTCCTCCTGATGTCCGGGTTCCGGCTCGCCGACGGCACGCCCCTGCACCTCGTGCGCAGGGGCGATCCGGCGGCGGCCGTGACCGTCGTGCTGCTGCACGGCTACGCGCTCGACCAGCGCAGCTGGGGCCGGATCGCCCCGGTGCTGCCGGACGCGGTCGAGCATCCGCTCGCGGTGGTCAGCTACGACCACCGCGGGCACGGCGAATCCGGCCGGGCCGCGCGCGGCACCGCGACGATGGGCCAGCTCGCCGACGACCTCGCCGAGGTGATCGAGCAAGCCGTCCCGCACGGACGGGTCGTGCTCGTCGGCCACGACATGGGCGGGCTCGCGGTCATGTCGCTGACCCAGCGGCATCCGGAGCTGTTCGCCGAGCGTGCCGGCGGACTGGTGCTGCTGTCGACGTCGTCCGGGCGGCTGGCCACCGAGGCGTCGGCTGCCTGGCCCAACGCGCTCGGCAAGCTCGCGCAGGACCTCGAAATGGTGCTCGGCGCGAAGCTGTACGGCGTGTTCCGCGAGCACACCAGCCGCGCGGTGAGCGCCGGGCTGCGCTGGTGGCTGTTCGGCGACGATCCCGATCCGGACCTGGTCGAGCTGACCGTGAAGATGATCCGCGGCAACTGGCCGCACACTGTCGCGCAGTTCCGGCCCGCGCTCGACGCCTACGCGCGCGAAGCCGCGTTGTCGCTGGCCGGTGACCTGCCGGTGACGGCGATCGTGGGGGAGCGGGACCGGATCGTCGCGCCCGCCGACGTCGAGCAGTTCGTGCGCGGGCTGGCCCAGGGCTATGCCGTGGTGCTGCCCGGCGTCGGGCACGTCGTGCCGCTGGAGGCCGCGGCGCAGGTGGTGCCGCGGATCGCCTCGGTGGTGCACGAGGTCTACCGACAACAAAACCTGTCTTGACAATCTGAGTATTCAGCCGCGACGATGGGCGCATGTTTCCCGTTGCGGTGATCGAGGACGCGGCCGCGGCCGAAGTGTCGCTGGACCCGGTCCGGGCCCGGCTGCTCGCCGAACTGGCGCAGCCCGCCTCGGCGACGATGCTGGCCGCCCGCGTCGACCTGCCGAGGCAGAAGGTCAACTACCACCTGCGCGCGCTGGAAAAGCACGGCCTCGTGGAACTGGTCGAGGAACGGCGCAAGGGCAACGTCACGGAACGGATGATGCGGGCGACCGCGGCGTCGTACGTGATCTCGCCGTCCGCGCTCGCGGCCGTGCAGCCCGATCCGGCGCAGTCGCCGGACCGGCTCTCCGCGCGCTGGCTGCTGGCGGTCGCCGGACGGCTGGTGCGCGACGTCGGGATCCTGATCACCGGTGCGGCGAAAGCGAAGAAACGCGTCGCCACCTTCGCGCTCGACGGCGAGGTCCGGTTCGCTTCGGCGGCCGACCGGGCGGCGTTCGCGGAAGAGCTGGCGACGGCGGTGACCACGCTGGTCGGGAAGTACCACGACGAGAAAGCCGAGAACGGCCGAGCGCACCGGGTGGTCCTGGCGGTGCACCCGAGCGTGCCGATGGGGGAGGAAACCGAGCATGGGTAAGGAATTCCGGGAGATCGACGTCGCCGAGGTCCCGGCCGAGCCGGAACAGGTCTGGGCGGCGATCGCGACCGGGCCGGGCATCGACTCGTGGTTCATGGGCCGCAACGAGGTCGAAGGCGGGGTAGGCGGCGCGGTACGCGGGGCATTCGCGGCCTACGAACCGACGCACGCGATCACCGCCTGGGACCCGCCGAACCGGCTGGCCTACGGCGGCGAACCGGATCCGGACGGACGGCGGATCGCTTACGAATTCCTCGTCGAAGGCCGCGAGGGCGGCAGTTCGGTGATCCGTTGTGTCACGAGCGGTTTCTTGCCCGGCGACGACTGGGCCGACGAGTTCGAGGCCATGCAGGCGGGCGGCGCGCTGTTCTTCCGCAACCTGGTGGAATTCGTGCAGCACTTCCCAGGCCGGACGGCGAAACCGGTCACCGCCTTCGGGACGACGGCCGTCGCGGACTGGCCTGCATTGTGGACTGCGCTGGCGAAGGAAGTGGGCGTCGGACAGCTGACGGTCGGCGCGAAAGTCCGGCTGGCCGGTTCGGATGGCGTGGTGTACGCGGTGAACGAGCAGACCGTCGGGATTCGTACTGCAGAGGGGCTTTTCTGCTTCATGCAAGGCTTCCGCGGACCACTGGTGGCGACGCACCACATCGTCGCGCCGGACGTCGACGTGGCGGCGGAGGAAGCCAAGTGGACGGAGTGGATGGCCGCGCTCGGTTGAGCCTTGTCGAAAACCGGGGCGGCCCGTTCGTCATCCGGTCGAGAGCGTTTTCCGGCCAGGAGGAGAAACCGTGCAGTACGCGATGCTGATCTGCGGCGACGACCGCGAATGGGCCGCCTTGTCCCCGGCGGACGAGGAAGACCAGATGAAGCAGATCTACGCGTGGTTCGAGCGCTGGCAGCCGTCCGGCAAGGTCGGGAACGGCGTCGAACTGCAGCCGCGGGAGACGGCGAGGACGATCCGGGCCGGGGCGAACGGGAAACCGGTGGTCACCGACGGGCCGTACGTGGAGCTGAAGGAGATCGTCGGTTCGGTGATCTTGCTGGAGTGTGCCGACATCGACGAGGCGGTCGAGGTCGCGGCGAGCTGGCCGCTGGGACCGGGCGTGAGCGCGGTGGAGGTCCGGCCGGTGATGAGCCGAGAAGAAGAGTGAGCCTCACTCGCCCGCGTAGCTGCTGAAGGTCCAGACCTGGCCTTCGGGATCGGCGCACGAGTACTCGCGCACCCCGGCCGGGGAATCGTGCACCGGGTTGAGGATTCGCGCGCCGGCGGCCTCGGCCCGGGCCTGGTGGTCGTCGAGCGTGCTGTCTGGCACCCAGACGCACAACGCGTGGCTGGTGCCGCCCAGCGCGAGCGGGCTGTGCATGCCGTACTGGCCGCCCTCGTGGTCCCGGCTGAGGAAGATCAGGCTCGCGCCCGCGCGGACCTGGGCGTGCTCGACGCCGTTCCCTGCCTCGACCACGAAATGCGACTCGAATCCGAAGGCCTCGGCGAGAAATTCGATCGCGGCTTTCGGATCGGCGTAGGTGAGGTTGGGGTACACGGTCTGCAGCGGAGTGTCGACCATGTGCGTCAGACTAGCCTGCTAAATCGGCTACGCGTCGCGCCATCAGCTCGCGCTCGGCCGGGTTCGAGGCCAGTTCCAGTGCCCGCTTCGCCGACGTCAGCGCCTCGTCCGTCCGGTCGAGCGCGGCGAGCAGATCGGCCCGGGCTGCGTGCCACAGGTGGTAGCTGGACAGCTGGTCTTCGAGCGCGTCGACCTCGCCGAGCGCCGGAGCCGGGCCGATGGCGTATCGCGTGGCGACCGCCCGGTTCAGCAGGACGACGGGCGACGGGTCCAGTGCGTAAAGCCGGTCGTACATCGCGCGGACGCCCACCCAGTCGGTCTCCGCGAAACTCCTTGCGACAGCGTGCATCGCGGCGATGCCAGCCCGGGTTTGATAAGGCCCGGGCTGGCCAAGCCGCACCGCCTCGCGCAACCGCAGCACCGCACGCTGAATCGTCGGCCCGTCCCACAACCGGCGATCCTGCTGCTCCAGCACCACAATCCGCCCCTGTGCGTCGAACCGCGCCGCGACGCGCGCGTGCTGCAACTCCAGCAACGCGGCCAGCCCGGCGACTTCCGGTTCGCGAGGCAGCGAGTCGGCAAGCTGCCGGGCCAGTTCGACGCCCTCGCGCGCCAATTCCTGCCGCTGCGCCGAATCTCCGCTGGAGAGATAGCCCTCGTTGAACACCAAATAGACCACCGAGAGGACAGCGGGCAGCCGGTCGGCGTACTCGTGCGACCGCGGCGGTTCGAATCCGATGCCGCGTTCCCGCAACAGCCGTTTGGCCCGCGAAAGCCGTTGCGACATCGTCGGCACCGGCACCAGGAACGCGGCGGCGATCTCGGCGGTGGTCAGCCCGCCCGCGGCGTACAGCGTCAGCGCGACCTGCGCCGGTTCCGGCAGATCCGGGTGGCAGCAAGCGAAAATCATCGCCAGCCGGTCGTCGCTGCCCGGTTCCGGAGGCGGTTCCGCCGCTGCCCGGACGGCCTTCTCCTGGCCGACCACGTCCCGGCGGAGCCGGTCGATCGCCTTGCGCCACCCGGTAGTCACGAGCCATCCGGTGGGACTGGACGGCACCCCTTCGCCGGGCCAGCGTTTGAGCGCCTCGGCGATCGCTTCCGACAGCGCTTCCTCAGCGCGATCGAAGTCGCCGAGCCGACGGCTGAGCGCACCCAGCATGCTGGCGGCGTCGGAACGCCAGATGCGCTCGGTCAGCTCGGCGACGTCGTTCACGAGGGTTCAGGCGCGGACGTACCGCAGCAGGGCGACGCCGCTCTCGAAGGTCCGGCTGTCCGCCATCCGGTAGCTGTCCACGGAGAACCCGGCGTCGAACAGCGGCGCGCCGGAGCCGATGACCACCGGGTACAGCTTCAGGTGCAACTCGTCCACTTCGTCGCGCAGCGCTCCGGCCAGCGCGCCTCCGCCGACGAGCCAGATGTCCTTGCCGTCTTCCTTCTTCAGCTCGCGGATCTTCTCCGCCGGGTCGGTGTTGACCACCTGCACAGCTGGGCCGGGTGCCTCGGTCATCGTGCGGGAGAAGACGTAGTGCCGCAGGTGCGTGTACGCGTCCGGAACGCCGAGGTCGACGCCCATCTGGTAGGAAACCCGGCCTTCGACCACCGTGTCGAAATGCCGGTGCGGGACGTCCTCGATGCCGAGCACGGACCGGAGGTGCGTCGGCACCATTTCCGGATACTCGCGCAGCAGCGGCTCGGCGTGGTCGCCCTCGAACTGGAATACCGAGCCGGTCGGGTCCTCCCGGGTCGGAGCCGCGATGAAGCCGTCGAGGGTGGACGCGACCAGATAGACCAACTTGCGCATAACGGACAGTCAAGCAGGTCAGGTCGCGAGCCCCGTCGAGTGGTCGGCCGCCGTGCGCTTGCGCCGCAACCAGATGCGGCGCGTCCCGTCGGCGTACAGCCGGACCGTGCGCAGTTCCCAGCCCGCGAACTCCGCGTGGATGGAGAGCTGGATCATCGCCGCGCGCCGGGACACCGCCGGGGGGAGGCGCAGGCGGCGATACTCCCAATCCCCTTCGACCACCGCCTCGTCGACTGTCGTCATGGCTGGATCACCTGGGTCCCTTCTCCGGCGGCCGAGCCGACGAACACGCGGCCGCTCTGGTCGTCGACGCCCACCGTGTCCGGCTGGCGCACGGTCGGGAATCGGTACTTCTCGACGGGCTCTCCGCCGCGGACGTCGTAGCCGACGACCTCGTTGCGGGCGGTCAGGGTGACCCACGCCAGGCTGCGCTTCGCGTCGTAGGCGAGGCCGTACGCGCCACCCGGCACCGGGTAGCGCTGGCGGAGGATCAGGGGGTTGGTCGAGAACGCGAGCAGCGCGCCCGCGCGGGCGTCGGTGACCAGGACTCGGCCGTAGGAGTCGGCGACCGCGTTGGCCGCGCCGTCGCCCGCGCGCAGGCCTTCGTCCATGGTCCCGGCCTGCACGTCCACGCTGAACACGGCGGTGCGCAGCCGGTCGAGGACGACGACGCCGTTGCCGGTGTTGACCACGTCGTCGGCGCTGTAGAGCTGACCGGTGATGGTCTTCGCGACCGAGCCGTTCGCCAGCACCTCGACGGCCTTGCGGTCGCGGACCGCGACGAGCGTGTCCGGCCCGTCGGCGACCCCGGCGGCCGGCTGCCCGGCGACCTTTTCGGCGGTCACTTGCCCGCTCGGCAGCGCGACGCGGGCGAGCACGCCCTTGCCCGGGATCCCGGCGAGCGCCTGGCCCCCGGACACGCTGAGCGATTCCGCCGGACCGGGCAGCGCGACGGTCTTCTTCGGCGCACCGAGCGAGGCGAGATCGTAAAGCCGCAGCTCAGCGGGCTGTTTGAGGGCGACGACGAGGGTGTGGCTCTGCTGGTCGGCCGCGATCGCGGACACCACCGGCATCGGCAGCACCTGCCCGGCGGGCGGCACCGCGCGGGCGGGGGAGACGGCGGGTTTCGCGGCCGTCGGATTGGCCACGACCTGCAGATTGTCCTTCGGCTGCTCCGAGGACGAGCAGGCGGACAGCGCGAGCGCACCGGCCAGCGGGATCGCGATCCGCGACGCGGCGGTGAGCCGACGCACCTTGAAACCTCCACCAAAGCTCCGGCGAACGGGTCCCTCCAGCATCCTCCAGGAACGCCGACGCGTCACGCCCGTGTCACCGACCCGACACCTGCGGCTCACCGGGTGCCTCGTTCCGGATAGCCGAATTCGATGTCGCTGACGTCGTCCAGCGCACTGCGGATCGCAGGCGGGAGCGTGAGCTCTTCGGCGGCGAGCGACCCGGTGAGCTGGCCGGTGTCGCGCGCGCCGACGACCGGCGCGGCCACCCCGGGCCGGTCCCGGACCCAGGCCAGCGCCACCGCGAGCGGCGACGTGCCGAGGCCTTCGGCGGCGGTCACGACCGCCTGCACGATCCGCGCGGCCCGTTCGGTGCGGTGGTGTTCGACGTATCCGGCGTACTCGGCGGACGCGCCGCGCGAGTCGGCGGGCGTTCCGGTGCGGTACTTCCCGGTGAGGACGCCGCGGCCGAGCGGGGCCCACGGCAGGACGCCGATCCCGTGGTGCGTCGCGGCCGGGACGACTTCGCGTTCGATACCGCGTTCCAGCAGCGAGTACTCGAACTGCCCGGACACGAGCGGCACCGCGGCGAGCGAGGCGGCGGTGGCGAGCTGCCAGCCCGCGTAGTTGGAGACGCCGACGTAGCGGACCTTGCCGCTCGTCACCGCGTAATCGAGCGCGGAGAGCGTTTCCTCGATCGGCACGCAGGAATCCCACGCGTGCAGCTGCCACAGGTCGATGTGGTCGGTGCGCAGCCGTTGCAGCGACCCTTCGAGCGCGGACAGCAGCGCACCGCGCGAAGCGCCGCCGCCGAACGGGCCGTCGGTGCGGCGGGCGACAGTCTTGGTGGCCAGCACGACGTCCTCGCGCGGCACCAGGTCCGACAGCAGTTCGCCGAGCATCCGCTCGGCCTCGCCGCCGGCGTAGAGGTCGGCGGTGTCCACGAGCGTGCCGCCCGCGTCCACGAACGCGACCAGCTGGCTGGCCGCCTCGTCCGGATCGGTGTCGCCGCCCCACGTCATGGTGCCGAGGGCCATCCGCGATATCCGCAGTCCCGACCGGCCGAGCTGTCGCTTTTCCACGACCGCCGAGCCTAGTGGGCGCGCCCGCCGCGACCCGGGCAAGGTGACCCCGTGTCGGACCGGCGCCCTCGGGGTGGTCCTCAGGAACCACCCGATAGGTTCCCGACCGTGCGAATCGGACTGCGCCCCGTGCGGGCGGGCGAACCGGCGGGAGCGGCCTGATGGGATGGTTCGAGGCCCTGGTCCTGGGGCTGGTGCAGGGGCTCACCGAGTTCCTGCCGATCTCCTCGAGCGCGCACGTGCGGATCGTCGCCGCGCTGGCGGGCTGGGGCGATCCGGGCGCGGCGTTCACCGCGGTCACCCAGATCGGCACCGAGCTCGCGGTGATCCTCTACTTCGGGCCGAAGATCGGCCGGATCCTGCGCGCCTGGTTCTTCTCGCTCTACCGCCCGGACTGGCGGCGCGACCCGGACGCGCGGCTGGGCTGGCTGATCATCGTCGGGTCGCTGCCGATCGTCGTCCTCGGCCTGCTGCTGCAGGACGAGATCGACCGGGCGTTCCGCGACCTGCGGATCACCGCGACGACGCTCATCGTGTTCGGCCTGATCCTGCTGTTCGCCGACCGGACCGCGAAGCAGCAGCGGACGCTGGACCACCTGAACGTGCCGCACGGCCTGGCGTACGGCTTCGCGCAGGCGCTCGCGCTGATCCCGGGCGTCTCGCGCTCGGGCGGCACGACGAGCGCAGGCCTGCTGATGGGCTACACCCGCTCGGAAGCCGCGGAGTACTCGTTCCTGCTCGCGGTGCCCGCGGTGTTCGGCTCGGGGCTGTACAAGCTGACCGACATCGGCAAGAACGGCGAGAACGCGCAGTGGGGGCCGACGATCCTGGCAACGCTGGTCGCCTTCGGCGTCGGCTACCTGGTGATCGCGTGGCTGATGGCCTACATCAAGAAGCGCAGCTTCGTGCCCTTCGTGATCTACCGCGTCGTGCTCGGCGTGGTGCTGTTCGGGCTGGTCTTCGGCGGCGTGCTCGACCCGAACGCGGGACCCGCGGGCGGCTGAACCGGCGGATCACCGGTTAGGGTGGCGTCGTGAGTACGGTCATCTTGCTGCGGCACGGAAAGTCCACGGCCAACGGCTCGGGCGTCCTCGCCGGGCGCACGCCGAAGGTCGGGCTGGACGACACCGGCCGGGCACAGGCCGACGCCCTCGTCGAGCGTTTCGCCGGGGTGCCGGTCGCCGAACTGGTCGTGTCGCCGATGCTGCGCTGCAAGCAGACCGTCGCGCCGCTGGCCGCCGCGCAGGGGCTGACGAAAGTCGTCGAGCCGCGGCTGTCCGAAGTGGACTACGGCGAGTGGACCGGCCGGGAACTCAAGAACCTCGTCAAGGAACCGTTGTGGCGCGTGGTGCAGGCGCACCCGTCGGCGGCGGTGTTCCCGGGCGGGGAAGGGCTCGCCGAGATGCAGGCGCGCGCGGTGGCCGCGATCCGCGCGCACGACGCCCGGATCACCGCCGAGCACGGCGACCACGCGGTGTGGGTGGTGTGCAGCCACGGCGACGTGATCAAGTCGATCCTGGCCGACGCGCTCGGCCAGCACCTCGACGCGTTCCAGCGGATCGTCGTGGACCCGGCCGCGGTGTCGGTCGTGCGCTACACCGAAACGCGGCCGTTCGTGCTCCGGGTGAACGAGCACGGCGGCGACCTGGCCGGGATCGTGCCGCCGCCGCCGAAGAAGAAGCGCGGCCGCGGCAAGAAGGCTTCGAGCGACGCCGTCGTGGGCGGAAGCACGGGCCGCTGACGATCGACAGTCCTTCCGTCGGATGCCGGACCCCGTAGGGTGGGCGGCACCACGTGGAGAACCCTGTGGAGAACCAGGAGCGCAAACCCGAATGATTTCCCCGGACAACCCGTTCGCCGTCCCCAGCGACCTGCCCTACGAGCTGCCGCCGTTCGACCGGATCGCCGACGAGCACTACCGGCCCGCCTTCGAAGCCGGCCTCGCCGAGCACGCCGCCGACGTGGAGCGGATCGCCGACGACCCGGCCGAGCCGACCTTCGAAAACACGATCGCGGCGCTGGAGCGGGCCGGTGCGCTGCTGACCCGGGTGTCCGGCACGTTCTTCAACATCTCGAGCTCGAACGCGACCGAAGAGGTCCAGGAGATCCAGGCCGAGCTGGCTCCGAAGCTGGCCGCGCACGAGGACGCGATCCACCTGAACCCGCGGCTGTTCGCCCGCATCGACGCGCTGTACCAGAAGCGTGCGGAGCTGGGCTTGAACGCGGAGGAGCTGCGGCTGCTGGAGCGCCGGTACACCGACTTCAGCCGTGCGGGCGCCGGGCTGCCCGAGGAGGACCAGGCGAAGCTGCGCGCGCTGAACGAGCAGCTTTCGACGCTGCAGACCCGTTTTTCGCAGAACCTGCTGCGGGACACCAATGATCTCGCGGTCGTGCTCGACGACGCCGCGGAGTTGGCCGGGCTCGGCGAAAGCGCGATCGCGGCGGCGGCGCAGACGGCAGCCGAACGCGGTCTCGAGGGCAAGTACGTCCTGACCCTGACGCTGCCCACCGCGCAGGCGGCCGTGGCGTCGCTGGAAAACCGCGCGGTGCGCGAGCGCGTCTTCACCGCTTCGGTGTCGCGGGGCAACCGCGGCAACGAGTACGACAACAACGCCATCGTCGAGGAGATCACCCGGCTGCGGGCCGAGCGGGCGGCGCTGCTGGGCTACCCGAACCACGCGGCGTACGTGATCGCGGACGAGACGGCCAAGACTGTCGAGGCGGCAGGCGGGCTGCTGGAGCGGCTCGCGCCGGTGGCAGTCGCGAACGCGCGCACCGAAGCCGCGGAACTGCAGAAGCTGCTGGAAGCGGACGTGCCGGGCGCGACGCTGCAGCCGTGGGACTGGGCGTTCTACGCGTCGAAGGTGGAGCGCGAGCGGTTCCAGCTGGACACCGCGGCGCTGCGGCCGTACTTCGAGCTGGACCGGGTGCTGCACGACGGCGTGTTCGTGGCCGCGAACCGGTTGTACGGCTTGACTTTCACC
Organism: Amycolatopsis sp. VC5-11; assembly: GCF_037034185.1. NCBI lineage: Bacteria > Bacillati > Actinomycetota > Actinomycetes > Pseudonocardiales > Pseudonocardiaceae > Amycolatopsis > Amycolatopsis sp. VC5-11. The sequence continues at coordinate 554,643 of NZ_JBAGKF010000003.1, forward strand.
GAGCGGAACGACCTGCCGAAGTACCACCCGCAGGTGCGGATCTTCGAGGTCTTCGACGCCGACGGCAGCGGGCTCGGCCTGTTCCTGATGGACTACTACACCCGCGACTCCAAGCGCGGCGGCGCGTGGATGAACAACTTCGTGGACCAGTCGCGGCTGCTCGGGCGGCGCACGGTCGTGGTCAACGTGCTGAACGTGACCAAGCCGCGCGAGGGGGAGCCGACCCTGCTTTCGCTCGACGAGGTGCGCACCGCGTTCCACGAGTTCGGGCACGCGCTGCACTCGCTGCTGTCCGGCGTCGAGTTCCCGACGTTCACCGGCACCAACGTGCCGCGCGACTTCGTCGAGTACCCGTCGCAGGTCAACGAGATGTGGATGCTGTGGCCGGAAATCCTGGCCAACTACGCCAAGCACCACGAGACGGGGGAGCCGCTTCCCGCCGGGCAGGTCGAGCTGCTGGAGGCCGCGCAGCAGTACGGCGAAGGCTTCCGCACGACCGAGTACCTCGCCGCGGCGCTGCTCGACCTCGCGTGGCACAAGCTCGGCCCGGACGACCGGGTGGAGGACGTGCAGCGATTCGAGGCCGCGGCGCTGGAAAAGGCAGGCGTGGCACTGGAAAGCGTGCCGCCGCGCTACCGGACGACGTACTTCAACCACGTCTTCTCGGGGGGCTACAGCGCCGGGTACTACTCCTACATCTGGAGCGAGGTGCTCGACGCGGACACCGTCGAGTGGTTCACCGAGAACGGCGGCCTCAAGCGCGAGAACGGCGACCACTTCCGGTCGACCCTGCTGGGCCTCGGCGGCAGCGTCGACCCGATGGAGGCGTTCGCGACCTTCCGCGGCCGCGCACCGGAAATCGAGCCGCTGCTGAAGCGCCGGGGGCTCGCGGGCGCGTAAGCACGGTAACTGTATAACGACCTATACGGCTGCCCTCTCTTGACCGCTCCTGCGGTCAGGGGAGGGCAGCCGCGCGTTTGACGACGCGCAGGACCGGGGCGGTCTGCACGGTCTGGACGCCGGGCAGCGAACCGACCTGTGCGGTGATGAATTCGTAGAGCGCTCCGGCATCCGAACAGAGCGCGGTGGCCAGGAGGTTGGCCGGGCCGGTCGTGGCGGCGGCGTAGGCGATCTCCGGGCACCGGGCGAGCGCGGCGCCCGCCTCCTCGAGGGCGGCCGGGCTGACCGAGATCCACAGCAGGGCGTGGCTGGACCAGCCCAGCAGACGCTCGTCGAAGTCGACGCCGAAGTAGAGCGTCCCGCTGGTCCGCAGCCGGTCGATGCGGCGGCGGACCGTCGACTCGTGCCAGCCGGTGCTCGCGGCCAGCGCAGCGTGGGAGGTCCGCCCGTCGCGGGCCAGGTCGTCCAGCAGCAGCCGGTCGCCGTCGCCGAGGTCGAGCGGTTCCGCGGCCGGCGAGGGCGGGGTCAGTTCGGCGACCTGGCCGGGGCTCAGGGACGCGATCGGCGTGTGCCAGCCGTCCGGGCCGCCGCGGAACAGGCGCAGCACCTGGTGCGCCTCGATCGAGAGCACCTGGCGGGTGGCGGGGAGTTTGTCCAGCAGGAGCGCGTCGCGGGCCCGCTGGTCGGGCGCCTGGATGTGGCAGCCGATTTCGGTGCCGCCGGAGGCGAGCTGGATCCGGTAGGTGTCGGACCGCTCGGCGAGAGCCCTGGCGACGGCGAGCGTGGCGGGCGGGGCGCACCGCACCCGCAGCACCCATTCCTCGGCGTGCCCCAGAAAGCGGGGGTCGAGGCGGCCGACGACCCGGACCGCGCCGGTTTCGCGGAGCCGGCGGTAGCGGCGGGCGATCGTCTGCTCGGAGACGCCGAGCACGGCGGCGATGCGGCGGAACGAGGCGCGGCCGTCGAGGTAGAGCGCGTGGACGAGCTGGACGTCGAGGATTTCCACGGTGCCGAGCTTATTCGGTGGCGGTATCCGGCGCGTTTCCGGCGGTGGCTGGAGCGCGAGGCGGTCCGGAGCGGAAAGTGGGGGCATGACCGCGTTCCGTGATCTCCGGCATTACCTGGAGCAGCTGACCGAAACCCTCGGCGAGGACGAGGTGCGCCGCGTCGAAGGGGCCCACTGGGACCTGGAGATCGGCGGCCTCACCGAGCTGCTGGCCGAGCGCGAAGGGCCGGTGCTGCTCTTCGACGACGTCCCCGGCTACCCGAGCGGCTTCCGGGTTTGCACCAACTTCATGGGCACTCCGGCCCGCTCCGCCGTCGCGCTCGGCCTGCCCGCCGACACCCCGAAGCTGGACATCGTGCGGGCCTGGAAGGACATCAGCCGCGACCTGCGGCTGATCCCGCCGGTCGAGGTCGCCGACGGGCCGGTGCTGGAGAACGTCGTCGAGGGCGACGACGTCGACGTGACCATGTTCCCGGCGCCGCGCTGGCACGAGGGCGACGGCGGCCGCTACATCGGCACCTCCTGCATGGTCGTGACCCGCGACCCGGACACCGGCTGGGTCAACGTCGGCACCTACCGGGTCTCCGTGCACGGCAAGGACCGGCTGTCTGTGTGGTTCCTCGGCAACCGGCACGCGCGCGCGATCGCGCACAAGTACTGGGACCGCGGCCGGAACTGCCCGATCGCGATCGTCGTCGGGCAAGACCCGATCCTGTCCACCGCCGCCGCGATGTCCGCCCCCGAAGGCGTTTCCGAGTACGACCTGGCCGGCGGCCTGCGCGGGCAGGGCGTCGAGGTGCTGCACGCGCCCGGCACCGCCCTGCTCGTCCCGGCGCACGCGGAGATCGTCCTCGACGGCGAGATGCCGCCGCCCGAGGAGGAGTCGGTCCTGGAAGGCCCGTTCGGCGAATGGACCGGCTACTACACCCACAGCGGCCGGGAACCCGTGGTGCGGGTGCGGCAGATCCTGCACCGGGACGACCCGATCATCCTCGGCGCTCCGCCGATGCTGCCGACCGTCCCGGCGGGCGACCAGGCCGTGCCGCTCTACTCCGCCACCGTGACCTGGGACCACCTTGAGCAGGCCGGGGTCCAGAACGTCCGGGGCGTGTGGGCCTACGCGCGTCAGCTCATGATGGTCGTCTCCATCAAGCAGACCGGGGCCGGCGATGCCATGCACGCGCTGCTGGCCGCCGCGTCGCGCAAGCGCACCGGCGGTATGGAGCGCTATCTCGTGGTGGTCGACGAGGACATCGACATCACCGACGTCAACCATGTGCTCTGGGCGCTGTTCACCCGCGTCGACCCGGCGGAGTCGATCCACGTCCTCCGCTCGCCCACCACCGCCATCGACCCCCGCCTCTCGCCGGCCAAACGGGAGGCAGGCGATCTGTCCATGGGGATCGTGCTCGTCGACGCCTGCAAACCGTTCGCGTGGAAGGACCAGTATCCGCGCGCCAACCGGGTCGGCGAGGGCTACCGCGCCGAACTCCGCGCGCGCTGGAAGGACGTCCTGCCGCTCTGACCGTCCAAGGAGGACGATGTGCCGCACCTGCCCGAGGAGGTGGCCCGCCTGGCAGCGGGGGAGCCGCCGCTCGACGCCGACGAACAGGCGTTCCCGTTGCTCACCGTGGACGGGAACGGCCACCCGCACGCCGCGCTGCTGTCCCGCGCCGAACTCGAACCCGCCGACGACCGCACCGCGCTCTACGCGGTCGTGGGCGGGACCGGCACTCGCGCCAACCTGCGGCGGCATCCGTACGCCGCGCTGCTGGCCGTGGACGGGACGGTGTGCCACCGCCTCAAGCTCCGCCTGATCCGGTCGCTGACCCTGGACGACGTCCTGGGCTGCGTGTTCACCGTCGCGCACCACAAACGCGACAGCCTCGGGATCCCGCTCAGCCCGCTCGGCTTCCGCACCACCGGGCGCCTCGCCGAACTCGAGGACTGGCCCCGCAGCGCAGCCGTCCTCCGCACTCTCCGCACAGGACACTCGGCATGACCCGCCTCGTCGTCGCCATGTCCGGGGCCACCGGCGCTCCCTTCGGCGTCCGGCTGCTGGAGGTCCTGCGCGACCTCCCCGGCGTCGAGACCCATCTCGTCCTGAGCACCTGGGCCAAGACCACCGTCGAGCTGGAGTGCGCCCGCACGGTGCGGGAGGTCGTCGAACTGGCCGACGTCCACCACCGGCAGGGGGAGCAGGGCTCGGTCCTGTCGTCGGGCTCGTTCCCGACGGACGGCATGGTCGTCGTGCCGTGCAGCATGAAGACGCTCGCCGCGATCCGCACCGGCTACGCCGACAACCTGATCACCCGGGCCGCCGACGTCACGCTCAAGGAGCGCCGCCGCCTGGTCCTGGTGCCCCGGGAGACGCCGCTGAGCGAGATCCATCTCGACCACCTGCTGGCGCTGAGCCGCATGGGCGCCCGGATCGTCCCACCGATGCCCGCCTTCTACAACCATCCGCAGACCCTCGACGACATGGTCGACCACGTCGTGGCGAGGATCCTCGACCAGTTCGGCCTCCCCGCCCCCGCCGCCCGCCGCTGGCAGGGCCTCGGCCACGCCCGGCACGCGGCCGCCTCCCGCACGTCCGCGGCCGAGGACGCGGCGCTCATCGCCCCGGCCGCCACCGTCGGCACGGCCAGGGATTGAGCAGCCACCAGCACTTCAGCGCGACTTCGTCATCTATCCGGTTCTCTTCTGGAGGTTTCGCATGACCGACTTGGCATTTCGTTCCGCACGCGAACTCGCTGCCGCCGTCGCGGCAAGGGAGGTGTCGAGCGTCGAACTGCTCGAGCACTACCTCTCCCGGGCGGAGCGGCTCGATCCGAAGGTGAACGCCATCGTCGCCAGGGACGAGGAGGGGGCGAGGGCCGCCGCACTGGCAGCCGACCGCGCGGTCTCCCGCGGCGAGCCGCTCGGCCCCCTGCACGGCGTCCCCGTGACCATCAAGGACGCTACGGAGGTCGCGGGCATGCGGACCACCGGGGGCTCGACCCGCTGGGGTCATTACGTCCCGGCCAGCGACGCCGAGTCGGTCACTCGGATCAAGAACGCGGGAGCGATCGTGTTCGGCAAGACCAACATGCCTGCCGACGGCCGGGACTGGCAGACCTACAACGAGATCTACGGAACCACGAACAATCCGTGGGACCCGACCCGCGGCCCCGGGGGTTCGTCCGGCGGGTCCGCCGCGGCAGTCGCCGCCGGGCTGACCGGCCTGGAACTCGGCGGCGACGCGGCGGGCTCGATCCGGGTGCCGGCCCACTTCTGCGGCGTCTACGGACTGCGCACGTCGTACGGGATCGTGCCAGGGCGCGGGAACGTGGCGGGACACGCTCCGGGGACGCTGGCGGCGTCCGACATGGCGGTACTCGGCCCGCTCGGCAGGCATGCCGACGACCTCGACCTGGGGTTGGACGTCCTCGCGGGCGCGGACCACGACCAAGCTCCGGCCTGGCGGCTGGAGCTGCCCGCCGCCCGGCCGAACACGCTGCGGGAGTTCCGGGTCGCGGCCTGGCTCGACGATCCTTTCTGCCCCGTCGACAGCGAACTGGTCGCGATCATGCGTGCGGCGCTGGAGGCAGTGCGGGCCGAGGGCGCCGTCGTGGCCGAGGGCCCTGGGCCGATCGGTCTCGAGGAGACGATGGCTCTCTACTATCCGCTGCTGATCGCGCAGTCCGGGCTGATGGATTCCGCCGAGTCGTACGCCGGGCTCGTGGAACTCGCCGCGGCGGAAGGGGCCGCGGGCGCGTTCGCGTCCGACATGACGATCAGCTTCCGCGGCTGGCACACGCTCGACGAACGCCGGCAGCACTCCCGCCGCCGCTGGGCCGAGTTCTTCCGCGACGTCGACGTGCTCCTCCTCCCGGTGAGCCCCACGGCCGCCTTCCCCCACGACCAGCGACCCGATCCCAGCTGGTCGCTCCGAACGTTGCGGGTCGACGGCGCCGAGCGGCCGTATCGCGACATGCTCCCGTGGATCGCGCCGTCCGCGCTCAACTACCTGCCCGCGGCGGTCGCGCCGGTCGGGACGACCCGGGACGGGCTCCCGGTCGGCATCCAGGTGATCGCGCCCTATCTGCACGACCGCACCGCGGTCCGGTTCGTGCAGTGCCTCGCGAAGGCGATCGGCGGATTCCGCCGTCCGCCGGGATTCTGAGCGCGGGTGCGCTGACCTGCGCCGGAGCCCGGGACGCGCCGGCTGTTCGTCCGATCCGCTGACCGGCGGGCCCGGGATTCGCCGGATCCGACGAAGCCGCGGAGGGGGTGCATGACCACACAATGCGGCGTCGCCGAATCAAGGAGGATCCGACGGTGAGCATTCCGAGTTCCGCGCCGGTCGTGCGGCGGACCGAACGGACCACGTTGGCGCTGCTGGTCGGCGTCTTCATCATCGACTACATCGACCGCGTCATGATCGCGGTCGCGCTGCCGCTGATCGGCGCGGAGTTCGGGCTGTCCAAGACCACGCAGGGGCTGGTCGTGTCCGCGTTCGCGATCGCGTATCTGGTCGGGCAGATGCCGGGCGGGCTGCTCGCGGACCGCGTGGGTGCGCGGCCGTTGCTGGTGATCTCGCTGGTGGCCTGGTCGGTGTTCACCGCCGCCACCGGGTTCGCGCCCGGGCTGGTCGTGCTGCTGGTGCTGCGCGCGGCGTTCGGGTTCGCGCAGGCGTTGTTCCCCGGGGCGGCGTTCAAGGCGCTGGCCGAACGCACGACGCAGGAAGGCCGCAGCCGCGGCGCGGGACTGCTGCTGGCGTCCAACTCGGTCGGGGCCGGGCTCGGGCCGCTGCTGGTTGCGCCGCTCGTGGTCGCCGCGGGCTGGCGGCACACGTTCTGGATCGTCGCGGTGGCCGGGCTGATCGTCGGCCTGGCGCTGTGGCGGCTGCTGCCTCCGCCGCTGCCGCGCGAGCTGACCGAACCCGAGGCGCGCGTCGCCCCGGTGAAGGTGCCGGTGTCGCAGGTGCTGCGGAACCGGCTGGTGATCCGCTGCGCGGCGATGTTCGCCTGCTTCAACATGCTCGCCTACGGGATGATCACCTGGGTTCCGTCGTACCTGGTCGAGACCAAGGGGCTTTCGCTGGTCGCGGCCGGGATCTCGGCGGCGATCCCGCAGCTGGTGAGCGCGGCGGCGGTGCTGATCGGCGGCTGGCTGATGAGCCGGTACTTCGACCGCCGGCCGCGCTGGCTCGTGGTGCCCGCGCTCGTCGCCGCGGCCGGGGTGCTCGTCGCGATGCTGCTGTCGGATTCGGCGACCGGGTTCACCGTGCTGCAGACCGTCGCGATGTTCATCAGCGGTCTCGCCTCGATCGGCATCGTCGGGCTGCCGCTGCGGGTGCTGCCGCGGGACCTGGTCGGCGCGGGGATGGGCCTGGTCAACACGGGCGGCCAGCTCGCCGGCGTGCTCGCGCCGCTGGTGATGGGCTGGCTCGCGGACCGGTTCGGCTTCGCCGCCGCGTTCGGCTTCCTGGCGGTGTCGACGCTGGCCGCGGCGGCGATTTCGCTGACCACCCGCTCGACCAAGCTCTCGCTCGGCGCGCCGGTCCCGGCGAAGGAGCAGGTGGGCTGAGGCGGGTCTCGCGAGTGCTCATGCCGGTGACAACCGGCATGAGCACTCACGAGCGCCGGGGCTGCGGGCACACCGGACCACTGACCTCGGGTGGCGCCCGACGATCCGACCCGGCCGTTCGGCCGCATTAGTGGTCTAGACCTTGACGGGTGACTGGTCCAGTCCAATTCTGAGAAGGTTCCGGCCGTGCGCCGCCGCCGCACGGCCCCTTTTTCGGCACTGGAGCCCGCATGCGACGAAGAAGTCACTTGTCACGATTGTCCGCTGTCCTGGCCGCCGCGGCGGCTCCGCTCGGAGTGCTGGTCGCCACCGCGGCGCCCGCGCACGCCGCGACCCCGCTGCCGAACCACGTGTTCGCGCCCTACTTCGAGTCCTGGAACGGCCAGAGCCCGGCCGCGATGGCCCAGGAAGCGGGCGTCAAGCACCTGACGATGGCGTTCCTGCAGACCGCGTCCTCGGGTTCGTGCACCGTCCTCTGGAACGGCGACGCCAGCATGCCGGTGTCGGACTCGACGTTCGGCGCGGACTTCCGCACCATCCGCTCGCGCGGCGGGGACGTCATCCCGTCGTTCGGTGGCTACACCGCGGACCACAACGCCACCGAGATCGCCGACAGCTGCACGAACGTCGACCAGATCGCGGCCGCGTACGAATCGCTGATCACCACCTACGACGTGCCGCGCCTGGACATGGACATCGAGGACAACTCGCTGACCAACTCCGCGGGCATCGACCGCCGGAACAAGGCGATCAAGAAGGTTCAGGACTGGGCCGCGGCCAACGGGCGCCAGCTCCAGATCTCCTACACGCTGCCGACCACCACGAGCGGTCTCACCAGTGCGCTGGACGTGCTGCGGAACGCGGTGTCCAACGGGGCCAAGGTCGACGTGGTCAACCTGATGACCTTCGACTACTACGACAACGCCACGCACAACATGGCCCAGGACACCCAGACGGCGGCGGCCGGGCTGGTCTCGCAGCTGGCGTCGCTGTATCCGGGCAAGACGCAGGAACAGCTGTGGGGGATGGTCGGCATCACCGAGATGCCGGGCATCGACGACTTCGGCGCCGCGGAAACGTTCACCACGGCCGACGCGGTCACCGTCTACAACTGGGCGGTGTCCAAGGGCATCAACATGCTGTCGTTCTGGGCGCTGCAGCGCGACAACGGCACCTGCCCCGGCACCGGCGCACAGGACACCTGCTCCGGCATCCCGCAGGACAAGTGGTACTTCAGCCACACGTTCGCCCCGTTCACCGGCGGAACTCCGGTGCCGGGCAACGACTTCTCGGTGACCGCGAGCCCGGCCTCGGCTTCGGTCGACCCGGGCGGTTCGGCCGCCGGCAAGGTGACCACCGCGGTGACTTCCGGTACGGCGCAACAGGTTTCGCTTTCGGTGAGCGGCGCGCCCGGCGGCGTGACCGCGTCGGTCAGCCCGACGACGGTCAAGGCGGGGGAGAGCGCGAACCTGTCGATCACCACGACCGCGGCGACTCAGCCGGGCGTCTACCCGCTGACGATCACCGGCTCGGTCGCGGGCGGCGGCAGCCACACCGCGACGTACACACTGACGGTCAACGGAACCAGCCCGACCGGCAGCGTCGTCAACGGCAACTTCGAAACGGGAGCGCTCAGCCCGTGGAGCGGCGGGACGATCGTGTCCTCGCCGGTGCACTCCGGCAGCCACGCACTGCAGGTGTCGCCGACGGCGTCGACCACCGGGGAAGCGACGCAGAACCTGACGCTCGCGCCGAACCACGCGTACACCCTGACCGCGTGGGTCCAGGGCGGCTACGCCTACGCCGGCGTCCGCGGGGGAGCGACGGCGAGCTCGTGGACCGCCAACTCCAGCTGGACCAAGCTGACCATCCCGTTCACGACCGGCGCGTCCGGCGCGGTGACGTTGTACGTCCACGGCTGGTACGGCCAGAGCGCGATCTACGCGGACGACATCTCCGTCGCCTGATTAGTGTATAACGACCTATACGGCCGGGCGCTGGGCTAGAAAATTCGCCCAGCGCCCGGCTCGCGTTCTAAGCAAAAACCGCTCAGGAGAGGGCCGAGATCAATCCGCGGTACAGCCAGTACATCGGCTTCGGGGTGTAGTCGTCGGTGAGGACGCCGAAGTTGTCGAACGGGCTGGGGGAACCGGTGACGTCGTCGCGCAGGGCGAACATCTCGTAGCTGGCGACGTTTTCCGTGACGCGATCCTGGTTGACCGCCAGGATTTCCGTGGTCAGCGCGCGGGCCTGGTCGGCTGGTGTGCGCTGGGAGGTGTGGGTCGCCCAGCCGTTCTCCGACACGCGGATCGGCACGTCGCGGCCGAGGCCGGCGATGGGCATCTCCTGGGTGCGGACGGTGTGCAGGGTCTGGTGGACGAACCCGGCCAGGTCGGGCATCGGCGGGATGCCCGGCAGCCCGGCGTCCGGGTAGAGGTCGACGCCGACGAAGCCGACCGAGCGGCTGAACTCCGCTCCGCCCAGCTGGGCGAGGTGCTGCCAGAACTGCGTGAACGGCTGAGTGAAGGCGACCTCGTCGAACCCGATCTGCAGCCGGGCGAACCCATCCCGGTCGGCTGCCTTCTTGCCGGTGATGACGCCTTGGACGAGCGCGGTGTCGCCGTTCGGCTGGGGCACCACGTTCTGCTCGAGGGTGACCGAGATGGTGTCGGCGATCGGACCGTAGCGGTGCACCGTCTTGTCCACACAGGACTGCCATTCCGGCATGCTCTCGCCGGAGTAGCTGAGCACGACGTCGAGGCGGCGGCCCGGGGCGAGGTACTGCATTTCGTCGTCGGGGAAGGCGCTGCCGCAGCCGAGGTAATCGCGGAGCAGGAACGGCCGGTGCCCGGATTGCAGCTGTGCCAACGCTTTCCGCACCTCGGCCGGATTGTCGGGTTTGCCGGTGGTGGACCCGCCGCCCGCGTAACCGCCCGGGTAGATGCCGAAGGTCAGCGGCATCGGCGCGGCGTCGGCGACGGCCGGGACGAGCATGGCGAGTCCGGCGGTGAGAGCGGCGGCTGCGAGCCGGAGTTTCTTCATGGCGCTGAGTATTGGGGTTCTCCGCGCGCGAACCCGATGACGGATGTCATCTTCCGGCCGGGACACTCGTCAGCAGTGTGGGGAAAGGGTCCAGGGGCGGGCGGATTTGTTCGGCGGGTGACGCGCCGGGGCCGAGCAGGACCGGTTCGTCGCTGCCGAGTGCGGCGTCGAAGACAGCGGGATCCCATCTGCCCCACGCGATCGACACCGCGGGCAGCCTGTGCGCGCGCCGGTGGGTGGCGAGGGCGTCGAGGAACCGGTTAGCGGCGGCGTAGCTCGCGCCGGATTCGCCGAAGGTTCCGGCTAGGGACGAGAAGAGCACGAACGCCGACAGCGGCAGGTGTTTGGTCGCTTCGTGGAGGACCCAGGCGGAATCGGCTTTGGCGCGCAGGACCGGGTCGGGGCATTCGGGGGTTCGCACGGCCGCGAAGGGGTCGTCGAAGACCGCGGCGCAGTGGATGACGGCGGTCAGCGGCGGATTGCAGGACGCGATGAGGCTTTCGACCTGACCCGGGTCGGCGGCGTCGATGGCGGCGATGCGGACGTCCGCGTCGAGATCGGTCGGGCGGCGTTCGGCGGCGGGGCCGCTGCGGCTCGCCAGGACGAGGCGCCGGACGCCGTGCTCGGCGACGAGGTGCTCGGCCAGCAAGGTGCCGATCCGGCCGGTGCCGCCGGTGACGAGGACGGTGCCGGACGGGTCGATCGGCCGGGCGGCGGAAGGCGTGGCGGGTGTGACCCGGAAGACGTGCGGGACGCCGTCGCGGATGGCGAGCCGGGGTTCGGTGCTGCCGCCGACGAGGTCGAGGATCTGGGCGGCGGGGGTCGGCCGGTCGACGTCGACGGCGGTGACCTTGACGGCGTTGAGGAGGCCCCAGGCGGCGGCGCTCACGAGATCGGGATCCGGTCCGGTGGCGTTGGTCGTGACGACGAGCCGATCCTCGCGGGGGCGCAGGGCGTCCAGCGTGAGGGAGTGGATGTCGTTGCTCGCGGGGATTTCGAGGATTTCCGCTTCGCCGGGCCGCGCTGGGACGGGGACCCAGCGGGGGCGATACAGCAGGGTTTCGGCGGGCAGGTCTACTCGTCGCGCGCCGCTCCCGGCGAAGACCTCGGTCCAGGCGACGGGGATGCCCGCGGTGTGCAGCCGGGCGAGTTCGGCGAACAACTCGCGGACGGAGGGTGGCGTGAGGTCCAGGACAAGGCTGGTGTCGTCCCAGGGCCTTCGGGTTATGCGGGCGACGGCTTCCGGGCGGAGACCCCAGGAGTCCAGCAGACAGCACAGTGCGGCCTGGAAAGCGAAGAGCCAGTCCTGGTAGTCGCCCAACATCGTGTCGAAGGTGTCGGCGAAGAGCGGAAATCGTTGCGAGAACTCGGTTTCTCGGCCCGGGGCGAGTTTGCTGCCGCGGGAGACGAACGTCAGCCGGGGACGCTCCAGCACGGGCTCGCCGGGCGTCTGGCCGCTCGCGACCGCTTCGAGAGCGGTGCGGTCGCCGGCTGGGATGTGGACGCGGAGCGCGCGCGGGGTCCGGGTCGCGAGGGAGTAGGCGAGGTCGAGGTCGGACGCCGTGCTGTCGAGGAGGCCCGCGGCGAGGGCGCGCAGGGCAACGCCGTCGCTCGCGCTGAGCAGCCAGGGCGGCGTCGGGAAGTCCGTGCGGGCAACGGGTTCGGGCATGGGAGTCTCTTCCGGAAGGACCTGCGCGGATCGGGGAGTGCGGAAACCGGGCCGTTGACGGGCGCTCGCTGCGGACTGGTCTGTCGCTCGTCGTCGAGAATCAGGAATGCGCCGGAATCGGCTGCGATTTCCGCGGCGGCGACACCGGGTCCGGTGCGCGCGGTCCGCCCGGAAAACGGCGGCCGGACCGCGTCGGCTCTGTGTCCTGGCACTCCTCGACATATACCGCGCTCAGGCCGGGCCGGGCGGCAGGCTTCCCGTTTGGTCCCCGTTCCGTGCACTCGGTACCTCCACCGCTGCTCGGCGGGCAACGATTTCCGCGACCCTCGCGCACGTTTCGTCCGGGTCGAGGTGTTCGGTGTCCAGCACTGTGCACTGTGGACGGAGCGGAAGATACTCCGCGACGTGGTCGTGGATCCGGTCGAGCGCGCCCGGACCGCCCAGCTCGGCCATCGCGTCGGTGGCCGCGTGCTCGCCGCGCGCGGCGAACCGGGCCTTCGCCTGCGGCCGGGGCGCGGTGAGCATGACCTCGACGTACTCGCCACCGGCCGCGCGGGCCGCCTCCTCGAACCGCTCGGCCTGCTCGACGCGGGCCACCAGCTGCGGCATGACGACGTCGTGCCCGGCCCGCAGATGCGTTTCCGCCATGGCGAGCGCGAGCCGGCGCGCGGCGGGAAGCGTGTCCCGCAACGCGGTCCGCCAGCCGCCGATCATCATGACCACCTGGTCGGCGTCGAGATCGAGCACTCCGGGGTGGAGGTCGGCGTAGCGCCGCGCGACGGTGGATTTCCCAATGCCGGACGGGCCGTTGAGGTGGATCAGCCGGGCCATCCACCCGACCTTAGCGGTCGAGCGGCTGCCAGCGACCGTCGCGGACGTGCCCGAAGACGACGTCGGCGAAGTGGTTCCCGAAGCCGATCGTGCCGGGTTCGGCCAGTTCCGCGACGAGCTTCCGGCGGTGGCTCGCGGCCTCGACCGGATCGTGGTCGTAGACGCAGGACCAGTCCGGGTTTTCGATCTGGATCGGCGAATGGACGGCGTCGCCGAAAGCGATCAGCCGTTGGCCGCCGTCGGTGATGACGTACTCGGCGTGTCCCGGCGTGTGCCCGGCGGCGAAGCGCACCTGGACGCCGGGGAACACTTCCTGTCCGTCCGAGATCGTCCGGACCTGCGGTGCCATCGCGTCGCTCTCGCGCTGTGCCCACTCTGGTTCCGTAACCAGATATTCGGCGTGCGCGAACGCGGGCCGCAGTGCCCAGCCGATGTGGTCGGAGTGCAAATGCGTGAGCGCCACGGCCTCGACGTCTTCCGGTTTGCGCCCGAGCGCGGCCAGGTTGTCGAGCAGCGCACCGCCGTACAGCACGCCGTTCGGCGCGCCTGGCTCGGCAGGCACTGTTTGCGGACCGAACCCGGCGTCGATCAGCAGCGCCCGGCCGTCGCGTTCCACCAGCAGTCCGCCGATGCTCGCGACGAGGTAGCCGTCGTCGTCCAGGTACTCCGGGTGCGCGGACCAGGTCTCGGTGGTGCTGTCGGGCAGCCATAGCCGCGGATTCCCTTGCACCGCCCCGTCCGGCACGTAGGACACCTTCGTCTCGCCCAGGTGGATCGTGCGGCTCTGCGCGGGCCTGCGCAGTCGGTCGTCGAACACGGTCTTGTTCCCTTCCCTCGGTCTACTCCGACCATAAGCATCAAGCTAGAAACATTCAAGCTCTAATTATTCTGGCTTGATGGAGTTGCTAGGATGGGCTCATGACGGAATCCCGGGCGGTCGCCGAACGCGAGCTGTGCGGTCTGGTGAACGGGCTGGCGCAGCAGATCGCCGACCACGTCCGCGAGCGCGCGGTGACGCTGGGGCTGACCGCTCCGCAGGCCACCGCGCTGCGGGAGCTGACCGGCCCGATGACGATGCGCGAGCTGGCCGAGCGGATGAGCTGCGAACCGTCGAACGCCACGTTCGTCGTGGACAAGCTGGAAAAACAGGGGCTGATCGAGCGGCGCGCGCATCCGACCGACCGGCGCGCCAGGCATCTCGTCCTCACCGAGGACGGCACGGCGCTGCGCGAGCGGCTGCTCGAACTGCTCACCCGGGATTCGCCGCTGGCCGGGCTCAGTCCGCAGGAGCAGCGGGTGCTGCAGGGCCTGCTGGAGCAGGCGATCGTGCCGGGCGCAGGCCGTCGAGGATGATGCGGAGGTTCCGCCGCCACTGGTCGTCGCCCGGGACGAGGCCGATCGTGTGGTCCGGCGGGATCGCGGTGGCGAGCGCGAACGGGACGTCCCGCCAGTCGACGTCGGCGCGGAGCGTGCCGGCCTGTTGCGCGCGCTCGACTAGCTGCCGCACCGCCCGCTGCAGCCGGGTGATCCGTTCCTTCAGGTCGAGGCGTTCGCCGCGGCCAGAGAGGGCGTCGTGCAGTCCGCAGCTGGCCGCGCGGAGTTGGACGTAGGTTTCGGCGAATTCAGCGAATCCCTGCCACGGATCGGGGGAGTCGAGCACGCGCGCAGCGCGGTCGGTCATCTCGTCGATGGTGTCGGTGAGGATGGCGGCCAGGAGCGCGTCCAACGACGGCACGCGCCGGTACAGCGTGCCGAGGCCGACGCCCGCGCGCTGTGCGATGTCGCGGGTCGTGACCGCGAGCCCTAGCTCGTCGAGCGCTTCGCGGGTCGCTGCCACCAGCCGCTCAACGTTGCGCTGCGCGTCCGCACGCGGTCGGCCTTGGGCGAGCAGCGCTGCGACGGCGGAGTCCGGCATTCCCGCAGTCTAAACCAAGCGGGTCAGTCTGTTCCGCTTCTGGTAGCTTGGCGGAACCGGAACAACGTGACCCGCTTAGTGGAGGTGGGGACTTGACCAAGCCGATCGGCGTCGGAATCCTCGGCGCGAACCCGGATCGGGGCTGGGCCGCGCGGGCGCACATTCCCGCCATCACCGCGTCACCCAGCTTCTCGCTTGCCGCCGTCGCCACCACGCGCACCAGCAGCGCGGAAGAGGCGCGCGCCCGGTTCGGTGCACGGTATGCCTTTACTGACGCCCGGAGTCTCGCCGAGCACCCTGACGTCGACCTGGTTGTCGTGACGGTGAAGGTGCCCACGCACGTTGAGTTGGTGACGGCTGCGCTTGAGGCAGGCAAGCACGTCTACTGCGAGTGGCCGTTGTCGACGACCGTGGAGGAAGCCGCCGCGCTGGCTGCGGCGGGGGAGCGGGCCGGAGTGCATACGGCGGTGGGCCTGCAAGCGCGGTTCTCGCCGGCCGTCCGCCGGGCTCGCGAGATGGTCGGGGAGATCGGCGAGGTGCGGTCCGCGACCGTCTACAGCTCGCGCGGCAAGGGAAACACCCGCGACGTCCCCGGTTGGACGGCTTACACCTACGACCGCCGCAGCGGTGCCGGGCTGGTCGAAGTCCTCGGCGGGCACACGCTCGATCTGGTGCAGTACCTGCTCGGGCCGATCCGCGAGTTGACCGCCCGGACCGCGATCCGGAACGGCTCGCATCGCGTGGCCGAAACGGGGGAGCCGATCGACGTCACGGCACCGGATCACTTCCTCGCGCACGCCGAACTCGACGGCGGGGCAGTGGTGTCCGTCCACCTGCACGACGGGGAAGCCACGATGCCCCGGACGCGGATCGAGATCGCGGGCACCGAAGGAAACCTTGCGCTGACATCCGCGCCGGAGACCGACCCGTGGGCCGCGCAGCTGCAGATCGGTGGGCTGGAGCTGCGATTGTCCCGCCCGGGCAGTCCGGAATGGACGGTGGCTCCGGTGTGCGATCCCAGCGAGTTGCCAGTCCAGGCGGCGAACGTGGGCCGGGTCTACAAGCAACTGGCCGAGGACCTCCGCGACGGGACGCACACGGTGCCCGGCTTCGCCACCGCCCGCCGACTCCACGAACTCCTCTCAACTGTATAACGACCTATACGGCGGGCGACCGAAAAACAACCACAGCGCGAGACGCAAGTGCATCTCGCACGTCCAAAACCACCGCACAGGACGCGAAAACGAACGATGGCCGCCCCTAAAACCGGGGCGGCCATCGCGGAAAACGAACCTCAGATCAGGCCCAGCTTGCGGACCGCGTCGCGCTCCTCGGCCAGTTCGGCCACGGAGGCGTCGATGCGCGGGCGGGAGAACTCGTCGATCTCCAGGCCCTGCACGATCTCGTACTTGCCGTCCTTCGCGGTGACCGGGAAGGAGGAGATGAGGCCCTCCGGGACGCCGTAGGAGCCGTCGGAGACGACGCCGGCCGAGGTCCAGTCGCCCTCGGGGGTGCCGTTGACCCAGGTGTAGACGTGGTCGATCGCGGCCGACGCGGCGGAGGCGGCCGAGGAGAGGCCGCGGGCCTCGATGATCGCGGCGCCGCGCTTGGCGACGGTCGGGATGAAGGTGTCGGCGAGCCACGCCTCGTCGTTGATGGTCTCGGCGACGTTCTTGCCGTTGACCTCGGCGTGCTGCACCGACGGGTACTGGGTGGCCGAGTGGTTGCCCCAGATCGCGACCTTCTTCAGGTCGGTCACGGCCACGTTCAGCTTCTTGGCCAGTTGGGCCAGCGCGCGGTTGTGGTCGAGGCGGGTCATCGCGGTGAAGCGCTCGGCGGGCACGTCGGGGGCGTGCGACTGGGCGATGAGCGCGTTGGTGTTGGCCGGGTTGCCGACCACGAGCACCTTGATGTCGTCGGCCGCGCCCGCGTTGATCGCCTCGCCCTGGGGCTTGAAGATGCCGCCGTTGGCCTCGAGCAGGTCGCCGCGTTCCATGCCCTTGCTGCGCGGGCGGGCGCCGACCAGGAGGCCGATGTTCGCGCCGGAGAAGGCCTGCTTCGGGTCGTCGAAGATGTCGATGCCGGCGAGCAGCGGGAACGCGCCGTCGTCCAGTTCCATCGCGGTGCCCTCAGCCGCCTTGACCGCCTGGGGGATCTCCAGGAGCCGCAGCTTCACCGGGGTGTCGGCGCCGAGCAGCTGACCGGACGCGATGCGGAACAGCAGCGCGTAGCCGATCTGGCCGGCCGCACCGGTGACGGTGACGTTGACAGGGGCTTGGGTCATTGCGCTTCTCCAGCTTGAGACGACTTTGGCTAGTACCGAGGATGCTAGCCCTACCGGCGGGCGTCGTCCGGGTGCGTCCAGTCACGGTAGCCAGGATCACGTTCGCGTCCCGGGCGATCCGCCTTAAGTCGTGGGGCGAAGGGCGTAACTCGAGATCACGATCGAGTTGCGGGCGCGCGCGGTCGCGGCGGGCGTGCGGGCGCGGAGGTTCGGGTCGGACGGCGACGGGCGGGGCGGTCCGCCGAATCGCCCCGGGAAGAGCGGGTCGGCGAGGTAGCGGGTGCGACACCCGAACTGTCCTGAATGCCCCGGTTTCCGCGGTCTTTTTCGCCGGATTGTCCGGACCTGCTGGGTCAACGGGTGCTGTGTCGTTTATTTTTGAATCATTTTTGTTGATTCGTCAATTGTCCATAATAGCTTTTGTCAACGGCTTGTGAACACGTTGCTGTGCACAGCTAAGCAACGGCGTTGCTCCATTCAGTGGGACTATCCGCACAGTTGTTGCGCTACCCTGTCGAAACCCCCACCCACCCGGAAGTAATGGGAAGGAACCCATGCTTGCCACGATGGCCGCTGCTCTTTTGGCGCTTTCTTCGACAATTACCCCGCAGTCTTGGCCGCAGAATCCGCCGCCGGACAAAATTATCATCGACGTGGCGACCGTGAACGGGACCGGCTGCCCGCCGGACACGGCCGCGGTTTCGGTTTCCGCGGACAACACCGCGTTCACCGTCACCTACAGCCAATACACCGCGCAGGTCGGCGTCGGCGCGCAGCCGACGGACTTCCGGAAGAACTGCCAGATCGGCCTTCGCGTGCACGTGCCGCAGGGCTTCACCTACGGGATCGCCTCGGCGGACTACCGCGGGTTCGGGCACCTGGAAAACGGCGCGTACGGCGTGGAGCGCGCGAACTACTATTTCCAGGGGAACTCGCCGACCGCGTACGCGACGCATCGGCTCGACGGGTTCTACGACAATGACTGGCAATTCTCGGATTCGACCGACATCGACGCGATTATCTACGAGCCGTGCGGGCAGGAGCGGAACCTGAACATCAATACGGAATTGCGGGCGTATGCCGGCACTTCGGATCCGGCGAAGACGACGAGCTTCCTGACGATGGACTCGACGGACGGCAGCGTCCAGACGGTTTACCACTTCGCCTGGAAGACCTGCCCGGAAACCCGGTAACTGCGGGACGCGGACCCGTGAGCGCTTCCTCGGGCGCTCACGGGTCCGCCCGCGCGACGTTTTCCGCGAGCCTGCCCAGCAATGCGGCCAGGGTCGCGATTTCGTCGTCGGTGAACCCGCGGCGCATCCGTTTGTCGTGCGCGATCGCGGCGTCGGCGAGGCGGTGGAAGGTGCGTTCGCCGTAGCCGGTCAGCTCGACCTGGTGCACGCGCCGGTTTTCCGGGTCGCGGGTGCGGGTGAGCAGGCCGGCGGTTTCCATGCCGTTGAGGTGGTGGGTGAGCGTCGCGCCCTGGATGCCGACGGCGTCGGCGAGTTCGCGCTGGCTCGCGTGCTGGCGGGTTTTGAGCGCGATGAGGATCTGCCAGACCGGCTGCGATCCGCCGACCTCGGCGAGCGCGCGGTCGAAGGCCTGGCCCGCGGTCTTGGCGGTGCGGGCGAGGAGAACGCCGAGCGGCGGGGTGGCGGGTCGGGGCACGGGGAGGACGGTACCGCAGGTTCGTCGAACTCTAACCGTTTGACGACGAACGATTCGATACCTAACGTTTGTGGTGTCTCATCGATCGGCACTGGAGGACACTATGGATGTTGCGGAGATCTCCGACCTGGGCAAACGCTGGGCGGCCGCCGAGGTCGCGGGCGACACGGACACGTTGAGCGGCCTGGTCGTCGACGGATTCCGGCTCGTCGGACCGCTCGGCTTCGTGCTCGACCGGCAGCAGTGGCTGGACCGCTACCAGTCGGGCGCGCTGGCGACGCAGCGCCTCGACTGGCGCGACGTCGAGGTGCGCGTCCACGGCGACACGGCGATCGCGATCGGCGTGCACGACCAGGAAGCGACCCATCAGGGCAACCGCGTAGACGGCACCTTCCGGGCGACGCACATTCTGGTGCGCGGCGAGGACGGCTGGCGGATCGCGGGGATGCACCTCAGTCCGATGGGCGCGCCGCCCGCTTTCGCCCGCTGACCCGGCGGTGGAGAAGCGGGCCGTGAAGGGCTCCTTGCGGGAATCCAAGTCCAATGCCGGGGACTTAATGAGGTGTGGCAGGTGCGTTTCGGTGCCTGTCTGCCCAGGTCGGCGATGCGGCCGGGGCGGGATGCGGGGTCAGCGGTCCGTGAGGGGCTCCCTGAGGGAATCTGATTCCCTCAGGGAGGCCCTCACGGACCTCAAGTATCAGTCAGACGACCATCAATCGGGCATTTCGGTGCTGCTGATGTCTCGTGTGGACTGTCAGCGGGCGGAATCGGCGCGGCTTAAGTCCCTGGCATTGGAATCCAAGTCCGTGAAGGGGCCCCTCACGTCCGGTGCGCCGCTGGTCGCTGTCGTGGCAGTGTCAGGGTTTGCGCCACAGGTGGACGGTCTTGTCCGCGGTCGAGCCGGAAGTGGTGGCGACGGTCTGCAGGTCCGGGCTGACGCCGAGCGAGGCGATTCCGGGCACGCCCGCGCCCTCCTGTTTCCCGTCGAGACCGAGAACGACGAGGGTGCCCGCTGAGAGCGCGAGAAGGTGCTGATCGTCGAGCCCGGCGAGGGCCATGGTGAAGAGGACGGTGCCGCTCTGCTGGTCGATCTGCGCGGGGGCGAGCGTGAAGCCTGGCCGGAGTTCCTGGTGCGTGGCGGTGTCCCACTGGTGGACTTTCGCTGCCGTGCGGGCTTCGCCGCTGGTGGTGATCAGCGTCCGGCCGTCCGGCCGGAAAGCGAGGCAGCAGATGTGGTCGTTCTCGGCCACGGCGATCGGGTCGCCCGCGGGCGTGAGCGAAGCCGTGTCCCACAAGCGCAGCTGGCTGGAGTGGGCGGAGTGGCCGTCCCACTCGTACACGACGAGCGTGCGTCCGTCGGGGTTGAACTCCGAGTAGCGGAAAGTGGTCGGGGTGTCGATGCTGCCGATGCGGGTGTGGTCCGCGATTCGCCACAGGTCCAGCCTGCGCGGGGACACCATCGGCACGGCCAGGAGGCGGGCGTCGGAGCTGAGTGCGGAGGAGCCGCTGTCGCGGTCGATGCCGTCGATCACCAGCGGCGGGCCGATTTCCCGGCCGGTCCGCGGATCCCAGGCTTGCGTGGTGAGCTGCGCGTCTTTGACGCGTGAGGTGACCAGGGTGCGTCCGTCGGGGCCGAAAGCGAGCCCGGTCAGGCCGGTCTCCGGGAAGGGGCCGACGCGAGGGCCGGCCGGCTTGCGTGTGCCGACGTCCAGGACATCCATGGTGAAGTCGGCGTTCGCCGTGGCGAGCAGTCGTCCGTCGTGGCTGAACTGGAGGAACTGCGGATGTGCGCGGGCCACGAGGAATCCGGATTCGACCAGCGGCGGCTGGGGTGCGGGAGGGAGCGCGGGCGGGCTCGGCCAGGCGATCCAGGCGGCGAGTCCGGCGATCACGACGGTGAGCGCGCCGATCAGGATCCGGCGGCGCGACCGCGGGCGGCGCGGAGTCTCTGGCGGGTCGGTGACCTGGTAGATCACCGAGTCGGTTTCGAGGTGCGGTACTGGCTGGGCGTCGAGGAACTGGGCGAGTTCGGCCGTGCGCTCCGCGATGAGCTTCCCGACCTCGGGTGGCCACGGCGCGGTGGCCGGGCCGATCGCTTCGAGGAGTTCGGCGGCGGTGGTGTTTTCCGCGAGACACCGGCGAAGCGCCTCGGGAATCGCGGGCTGCGCGGCGAGCAAGGAGCCGAGCGCGAGCAGGTCGTCGGCGGGGTCTTTGCCGGCCGCGCGGGGGATGAGCCTGGCCCCGTTGGCGGTGAGCCGGACGTGGGAGGGGTCCAAGCTTCCGTGGGCGAGTCCGGCGCTGTGGAGCTGGGTCAGGTCGGCTGCGATTCCGGCGGCCAGCCGCACGACCGCCGGTTCGGGCAGCGGGTCGGGGACCTCCTGCAGAGAGGGGCCGGGGTGGAATTCCGAAGCGTGCCATGGCGTGGAAGCGTCCGGATCGGCTTCGAGCACCGCGCTCAAGGCGGCGGTCTCGGCGCGGGATTCGGCGGTTCGCGGGAGGGTGAGCGAAACGAGTCGGTCGTCCGGTCCGCTGCCGAGCAGCACCCGGGTCGCCTCGTCCCGGGCCAGTTCCGCGAGCACTCGGTACTGACCGAGCCAGAGCGGGTCGTCGACCGCCGGTCTTCTCATCAGCTGCCTCCCCAGAAAGCTGTGCGAGAAGATCGATCCTGCCAGGTTTGCGGGCGGGCGAGGTACGAGCGGGCAGAATCGCTCGCCGGCACGGGCATCGGCGGGCGGGGAGTGCTTGAATGCGATCATGGTCGCACTTCGCACACTGGGCTCATCCGATCTCGCCGTCTCCCCGCTGTGCCTCGGCGGGAACGTGTTCGGCTGGACCGCCGGCGAACCGGCGTCGTTCGCGGTGCTGGACGCCTACGCCGAGGCGGGCGGGAACTTCGTCGACACGGCCGATTCGTACATGTACCAGTTCCCGGGCAACGAGCCGGGACAGTCCGAGACCATCCTCGGCAAGTGGCTCGCCTCGCGGCGGAACCGGGACGACGTGGTCGTGGCGACGAAGGTCGGGGACCATCCGGAGTTCAAGGGGCTCGCGCCGGCGAACGTCAAGGCCGCGGCCGAGGAGTCGTTGCGGCGGCTGGGGATCGAGCGGATCGACCTGTACTACACGCATTTCGACGACGAATCGGTTCCGGTCGCGGACATTATCACTGCGCTGGACGAGCTGGTGAAGGAAGGCAAGGTCCGCGCGATCGCGGCGTCGAACATCAGTCCGGAGCGGCTGGCCGAGTCGCTGGAGTTCTCCGACCGCGAGGGGCTGGCGAAGTACGTGGCGCTGCAGCCGAAGTACAACCTCGTCGCGCGGGACGAGTACGAGAGCGAGCGGCGGGGGATCGTGCAGCGGCACGGGGTGGCCTGCGTGCCGTATTTCGGTCTGGCGTCGGGGTTCCTGACCGGCAAGTACCGGCCCGGCCAGCAGGTGGACAACATCCGCAACCTGCCGGGGCTCGCCGGGGGTTACGCGGACACCGAGCACGGCGTGAAGGTGCTCGCTGCGCTGGAGGAGGTCGCGAAGGCGCGCGGCGCGGAGATGGCGACAGTCGCGCTGGCCTGGCTCGCGCAGCAGCCGACGGTGGCCGCGCCGATCGCGTCCGCGCGCACGGTCGAGCAGGTGCCCGCGCTGGTCGCGATGCACGACGTGGAGCTGAGCGACGACGAGCTGCGGATCCTCGACGCCGCCTCCGCTTAAGTCAGCTGTGCCGAGGCGGGTCCTGCGCGCCGACGCCGAGCACGCGGCCCAGCGCGATCAAGCCCTCGTCGAGGTGGCTCAGGCTGGACAGCACGGCGCGGGTCTCGGCCTCGTCAATCCGGTCGGCGACCGGGGTGCCGTCGTCGCGGACGAGCTTGCGCGGCCGGGTGCCGCCGGGGTTGCTGACCGCCTCGTGCACGAGGTCGACGTTCGCGATGATCCGGCCGGCGAACTGGTCCAGCCGCTCCGAGACCGGGCCGGCGAGCTGGCCGGGCTGCGCGCGGGCGGCCACGTGCCGGGCGCGGAAGGCGATGCCCTCCAACGTGGTCAGCACGTGCCAGCCGTAGTCGCGGCGGGCGCTGCGCAGGTTGATCGGGTGGGTGAGCGGTTCGATGGTCAGCCGCACCTGCTCGACCGCGCGGTCGAGGTCGCGGGACATCTCGATGATGTTCACGTTCTCCCGGCCGGACAGCAGGGTCGCGGCTGACTCGATGAACTCGTGCAGTTCGTCGAGCGCGATCGCGATGTCGTCGAGCATCACCGCGCGCGTGCGGACCGGCAGCACCACCACCGCGGCGAGCAGCCCGCACGCCGCGCCGACCGCGGTTTCGGCGACCCGGATCCACAGCACCTCGATGCTGAACGTGCCGAGCAGGCTGTAGAGCAAGCCGAGCATGCTGGTCACGAAGAACGCCATCAGGAACTGCGAAACCCGCGCGGTGTAGACCATGCCGAACACGCAGACCAGCAGCAGCGCGAGGATCGCCGGGGTGTTCCCGCTGACCAGCAGCGCCAGCGCGACGCCGCCGACGATGCCCAGCAGGGTCCCGCCGGTGCGGCGCATGCCTTTCACGAACCGCGCGCCCGCGCTGGAGGTGCCGATGAACACGACGAACACCGTCAGCACCGCCCAGTACCAGCGCTGCGGCGAGATCAGCTGCCCGGCCAGCACGGCGAGCCCGCCACCGAGCACGGCCTGGATCGCGCCGCGGGTCTGGTTGTCGTAGGCGAACGCCTTGGTCGGTTCGTCGTCCTCGTCCTCCCCGACGGAGAAGTCCACTTCGGACTGCAGACTGGCGATCCGCTGCGCCCGGTCGTCCGCGACGGCCAGCTCGGCGATCGCGCGGCGGACTCCGTCGCCCGGGTGGGCGCGTTCGTCGATCCGGCTGCCTTCCACCAGCATCCGGCTGTACTCGCCGGTCTCGCTGATCAGCGGCAGGTCGCGCGGGTCTCGTTCCATCAGCGACCGGAACCGGGACAGCCGGGCCACGAGATCGTCGGCTACCCCCTCGGGCAGCGGCTGCGAGCAGGTCCGGCGCACGGTGATCACCAGCCACTGCACGGCCAGTTCGACCTCGATCACCCGGCGGCGCAGCTGGTCGGCGCGGCGGTCGTCGACGACGTCGGGAGCGTGGTCCTCGATCAGCAGGACCACCTCGTGCAGCCGCTCCACCGACGTGCGGATCTGCCGGTCGCTGCGGTCCGAACCGCCGGAGGAGATGTACGCCTCGGTCGCCCGCACCGCCGCGCCGAGCCGGGCCCGGAACGCCTGCCGGTAGCGGATCAGCTCGCTTTCGGCGTTGCGGCGCAAGAGAAGGAACCGCACGACCGCGTTCGCCGCGACCCCGATCGCCAGCGCGAGCAGCAGGTGCGGCACCTGCGCGAGGTGCGCCTGCAGGAACATCGGGAAGAAGAACAGGAAGAACGCCATCGACCCGAGCGCGATGCCCCGCGCGCCGAACCGCTGCACGTACACCGCGACGAAGATCAGCAGCACGAACACGATGCTGTCCGCGGGCGCATACGCGGAGCCGAAGCACGCGGCGGTGATCGACGCGGCGCCGACCACGAGCGCGAGCAGCAGCGTGACGGCCTGGCCGCCGCTGGTGGCGTCGTTGACGGTGAACGCGCTCATCATCGCCGCGATGGCCGCGACGAGCGTCGTGGTGAGCGGGAAATGCAGCGGCAGCATCGCGAGGACCGCGATGACGATGCCGAGCACCGCCGACGCGGCGAGCCGCAGCCGGACGAGCCCGGGGTCGGCCGCCGCCAGCCGGTCGAGGAAGGCGTTGCGCACGTCGGTGATCATCGGGCCAGCAGCTCCCACTGGGCGAGGGCGACGCGCCGCCGGGTCGAGGCGCGGACCCGCAGCCGGTAGTGTCGGCACGCGGCGGGTTCGGCGAGCACGAACGGCCGGGTCTGGCGCCGCCACCGGAACACCTCGCCGGAGCGTTCGTCCAGGGTCCGCCACCGGCGCCCGTCGTCGGAGCCTTCGAGCACCCAGTCCTTCGGATCGCCCGCGCGGCTGCCGGAGGTGAGCGTGTAGAGGACGACCTCGCGCGGCTCGCCTTCGGTGGCGAACGTGATGGTCGGCCTGGGCGTGCGGAAGACGGCTTGGGTGCGGCTGGTGTTGTCCGCCAGAACGCCGTGGACAGTGCGGACGGCGAGGTCGCGCAGCGGCGCGGGGGCGGCCGGGGCGACCGGTTCCGTGCCCCAGTCGCCGGGCTCGGCGCGGACGTCGAACTCCAGCACCGCGCCGCGCGCGAGGACCGCGTGCGCGAGGGTGGCCGAAGGGTGCGGTTCGCCGTCGACAGTCAGGCCGTGCACGTACGGCGTGTCGGCCGCGCTGTCGGCGGTCGCGGCGCGGGGTGCTCGGATCACCAGGTCCTTTCCGTTGTCGAGGTGCACAGTGGCGGAGCGGAACAGCGGCGCGCACACCGCGTACCGCGGGCTGCCGACGGCCAGCGGGTAGAGACCGAGGGCGGTGAAGACATACCAGGCCGACATTTCCCCGTTGTCCTCGTCCCCGGGATAGCCCTGGCCGAGTTCGCTGCCGACGTACAGCCGGCGCAATACCTCGCGGACGGTCCGCTGCAGTTTCGCCTGCGCCCCGGCGAAGGCGTAGACGAACGGGATGTGGTGCGAGGGCTGGTTGGAATGCCCGTATTGGCCCATCCGCACGTCGCGGGCCTCGGTCATCTCGTGGATCCGGCCGCCCTGGCCGGTTTCCGGGAGCCGGAAGAACTCGTCGAGTTTCGCCTCGAGACCCGCCGGGCCGCCGTGGAGCGCGGCGAGACCGGGACCGTCGTGCGGCACGGAGAACGCGGTGTTCCAGGCGTTGGTCTCCACGTAGTCCGGGCCCCACGCCGTCGGGTCGAATCCTTCGGCCGCGTGCCGCCAGCCGCCGTCGAGGGTGCGGCCCTGGAAAAAGCCGGTCCGCGCGTCGAAGTGGTTGGCGTAGTGCTGGGCTCGCTGGCGGAAGTAGACGGCGTTGTCGGCGAACCGGCGGGCCCGCGCGCCGCTGCTTTCCCGGGCGAGCGCGTCGGACAGGTTGGCGAGGCCGAAGTCGTTGAGACAGCCTTCGAGCGCCCAGGACAGGCCGCCGCGCGTCGAGGCCGGCGTGTAGCCGAGGAACGCGGAACGGTCGAGACCCTTGCGGCCCACGCCTTTGCGCGGCGGGGCGACGGTGGCGTTCTTAAGTGCGGCGTCGTAGGCGGCCTCGACGTCGAAGTTCGTGACGCCCTTCAGGTACGCGTCGGCGAACGCGACGTCGGAGCTGGTGCCGGTCATCAGGTCGGCGTAGCCGGGGGAGGACCAGCGGGCGATCCAGCCGCCTTCGCGGTACTGCTGCACGAAACCGTCGATCATCCGGCCGCACTGGCGCGGCGCGAGCAGCGCGTACGCGGGCCAGGCGGTGCGGTAGGTATCCCAGAAGCCGTTGTTGACGTACAACTCGCCGTCGACGACTTTCGCGCCGGTGCGCCGCCGCGTGCTCGGCCGGAAGCTCCGCACGACCGGGCTCGCGTGCCGGATGCCGCGCGGCGTGTTCTCGTGCGCGACGTTCGGATACAGGAACAGGCGGTACAGGCACGAGTAGAAAGTGGTCAGCTCGTCCTCGGACGCGCCTTCCAGCTCGACCCGGCCGAGCGCCTCCTGCCAGCGTTCCCGCGCCCGGTCCCGGACCTGGTCGAACGTCGTGCCCGCCGGGATTTCCAGCGCCAGATTGCGTTTCGCCTGCGCCAGGCTGATCAGCGACGTCGCGATCCGCAGCGTCACCTCGGGCTCGGCGAACTCCAGGCTGCCGGTCACCGTCCGCCAGAACGGCCGCCGGATCCGCCCGCCGCCCGACGGCCGCTGGTCAGCCTCGGCGTAGACGAACATCCGCCGCGCGCCGGTCGACAGCCCGCTCCGCACCCACGTGTGCCCGGTGACGATCCCGCGCTCGGCGTCGATCCGGATGCCGCCGCGGTTGCGGGCGTTGTCGAACAGCACCCAGCCGCGTTCGGCCGGGAACGCGAACCGGAACATCGCCGCGTGCTCGGCCGGCGCGACCTCGGCGGTGATGCCGCCGCGGAACCGCACGCGGTAATGGTGCGGCCGGTCGGTCTCGTCGTCGTGGCTGAACGCCAGCGAACGCCGCCCGCGGTCCGGCTCGACCGGTCCGGAGCCGGGCATGAGGTGGAAGGTGTGCCGGTCGCCCATCCACGGACTCGGCTGGTGGCTGAGCCCGAACGCCTGCAGCCGCGGTTCGTTCCGCTCGTCGTTGTGCCGGTGGTAGGAGTAGAACCAGCTCAGCGCCCGCGCGTCGGTGACCGGGGTCCAGAAGTTGAACCCGTGCGGGACCGCGGTGGCCGGGAAGGTGTTGCCGCGCGAGAACTCGTCGCTGGAATGCGTGCCGCGCGTCGTGCGGACCCAGTCGACTGGATCTTTGCGCTCCGGCGGATGCTCGGCGATCCGGACGTCGTCCAGCCAGCCCGTTCCGTCGCCGTCGAACGCGGTCGTCAGCAGGATCCGCCGCACCCGCCGTCCGGCGAACGCGTTCAGCGGACGGCGCACCAGGTTCCACTGGTCGACGTAGAGCGCTTTCTCTTCGGGGGCGAACCCGGCGCGGCTGCCGTCGTCGAACTCGACATCGAGCGCGACCCGCGTGCTGCGGTAACTCGGCACCGGACCGTCGGAAGCCGGGAAGACCACATACGACAGTGCACTGTGGTCAGTGACCGGAATGTCCACCTCGAACAACACGACCGGCGGCCCAGCCTGGTAGCGCAAGGCTTTCGCCCCGGTGAACCCGACGCCGGTCTTCGCGGTCGGCGACCGCCGCGGCCCGCTGTCCACCCGCGCCCCCGCGACCGGCTGCGGATCGCCCGCTTCGAACGAGGAGAAGAACGCAGCCGTGGTCACGCCCCCACGGTAATCGCTCCCGCACCGGCGCGCGCCGGATCAGCTCGCGGTGAGCCGGATCAACCCCGCGTCAGTGGAGGTGAACCCGCAGGCGCCGAAGTAGAACGGGCGCAGGCGCGGTTCGAAGTCGACGTGCAGCCACTCGCAGTCCGCGTCCCTCGCGGCATCCCGCGCCCGGCGGACGAGTTCGGTGCCGATGCCGCGGTGCTGCCAGTCCGCGTGCACCTTCGGGTCGAGGAGGAACGCGTGGTCGGCACCGTCCCAGGCCAGGTTCGCGAAGCCGACCAGCTGATCGCCGTCGTGGGCGCTGACCCAGCCGAGACTGTGCTGCCTCGCTCGGTTCCACCAGCCGGGTTCCGCGTCTCCGCCGTGCGCTTCGGTGAGAGCGACGAGCTGCGCGTCGGTGAGGTCGGTCCGCCAGGCGTAGTTGATCTCCATGACGCGACGCTCCCACGGCTTCGGGGGGCGAGCCACCGAATAAGCTGGTGCGGCGATGAAACACGTCAGAGTGGAAGCGACCGAGACGGGCAACTACCTCGATCCCCAGGCATATCTCCGGCTGCTGCCCGCGCTCTCGGCCGAGCTCCCGCCCGGCGCCCGGGCGTTCGCCGCCGACCCGGATCACTACGACTTCCCCGGCAAGCGGTGCGTCAAAGACCTCGTGCTCGACACCCTCCTGCGCGGAACCACGGACGGCGAGGACTGGCTGCAACTCGGCTTCCGCCACAACTGCTGGAAACACGACGAAGACCTGAACATCCGCTACCTGGGCCTCCGCACTCTCACCCACGACCCGGCCGACTGGACCGGCTTCGGCTCCGTCACCCTGGACGAAATCCTGCCCCACGACCACGGCTGCAGTCACGAGATCGGCTTCCTCGCCGGATCGCTCACCGTCGTCAGCCGCGACTTGACCGCGTCCTGGACCGAAGCCGACTGCCCGGACAATTAGCCGGACGCGCCGCAGGCCAGGTACCCGGAACGGATCCGGGCGACCTGGCCTGCGGCGGGTAGGGAAATCAGCCGATCACAACTGCGCGCACTGCCCGGCGGACGGGCCGCGGACGGTGTTGGCGAGGTCGTGGTCGGTCGGGGCGGGGGAGTTGCCCGTGCAGGCCAGCGGCCCGCCCACGGTGCTGCTCGTGATCAGCGGACCCTGGTTCCCGGTCAGGTTCACCGGGCCCGAGATGTCGGTCAGCTCGATCGACACCGGGCCCGTGCTGCCGGTGATCGACACCGGACCGGCCACCTTCGTCCGGTTCAGCACCACCTGCGCCGCGCCGGCCGCCGCGAGCGGGCCGGTGATCTGGCCGCCGCGCACGATCAGCGAAGCGCCGCGCGCCACGTTCACCGGACCCGACACCGTCGCGCCGTTCAGGCACACCACGCCGCCCGACACGGTCAGCGGGCCGTTCTGCACACCCGTCAGCGTCTTGGTGCACGACGCGTCCGGACGGCCCAGCAGCTCGAACTCCGCCAGCGTCGCCGGACCGCCGGTGGTCGCGGTGACCTCCAGCCGGTAGTAGGCGTAATGCGCCGGGTTCTTCACCGCGAACGCCCGGGTCTGCTGCCGCCACTGGAACGACTGGTCGGTCTGCTGATCGGCGACCGTCCAGTTCTTCCCGTCGTACGAACCCTTCAGCGTCCAGCTCTTCGCGTCGCCCGCCCCGGTGCCGGAGGTGAGCGTGTAGTGCGTGACCGCCTCGTCGGTCGACTTCAGCTGGTACTGCACCGCACCGGTCACCTTCGCCTGCGTGCGCGAGGTGTTGTCCAGCAACGCCGACGCGTCCGAACCGTCCGAAGTGGACAGCGTGCCCAGCCCCGGCCCGGTCTCGTCGTGCAGCGGCGTCGGCACCGCGTCGCCCGTGGTGATCGACTTCGGCGCGTCGCCCGCGCCGGTGCCCCACGTCGACGGGTTCGGGCCCATGTCGAAGTCGAGCGTGGCGCCGTGCGCGAGCACGTCGTGCGGCAACGACGTCGACGTCCAGTTCTTCCCGTTGACCTTCAACCCCTGGACGTAGACGTTCTTCGCCGAGTTCTTCGGCGCGTTGATCACCAGGTCCCCGCCGGGCAGGTGCACGGTCGCCTTGGTGAACAGCGGCGACCCGATCGCGTAATCCGGGCTGCCCATCTGCAGCGGGTAGAAGCCCAGCGAGCTGAACACGTACCACGCGGACATCTCGCCGTTGTCCTCGTCGCCCGCGTAGCCCTGGCCCAATTCGCTGCCGGTGTAGAGCCGCGACACCGCTTCGCGCACCTTCGCCTGCGTCTTCGCCGGCTGGCCCGCGTAGTCGTACATGTAGAGGATGTGGTGCGAAGGCTGGTTGGAGTGGCCGTACTGGCCCATCCGCACGTCCCGCGCCTCCCGCATCTCGTGGATCACGCCGCCGTAGCTGCCCGGGAAATTCGCCGTCTCCTGGTCGGCGAAGAACTGGTCGAGCTTGGCGCCCAGCTTGTCCTTGCCGCCGTAGAGATTCGCCAGCCCCTGCCCGTCCTGCGGCACGGTGAAGGCCATGTTCCAGCCGTCGGTCTCGGTGTAGTCCCCGCCCCACTGGCGCGGGTCGTAATCGGCCTTGGCCTTCGTGAACTTCCCGCTCGCGTCCTTGCCCTGGAAGAACCCGGTGCTCGGGTCGAACAGGTTCACGTACTGCTGCGCCCGGCTGGTGAAGTACTGGTAGTTCTCCAGGTACTCCGCCTTGCGCGGATCGTTCGCCGCGGCCTGGTCGTACAGCTTCTTCGACAGGTTCGCGATGCCGAAGTCGTTGACGTAGCCCTCGATCGCCCACGAGAAGCCCTCGCCGGTCGAATTCGGCGTGTACCCGAGGAAAATCGACTGGTCCAGACCCTTGCGGCCGACCGCCGAGTTCGGCGGCGTCACCGTCGCGTTCTTCAGCGCCGCGTCATAGGCCGCCTTGACGTCGAAGTTCGTCACGCCCTTCTGGTAGGCGTCGGCGAACGCGACATCCGAGCTCGTCCCGGTCATCAGGTCCGCGTAACCGGGGGAGGACCAGCGCGCGATCCAGCCGCCGTCGCGGTACTGCTGCACGAAACCGTCCACCATCTTGCCCGCCATGTCCGGCGTGAGCAGCGAATACGCCGGCCACGTCGTGCGGTAGGTGTCCCAGAACCCGTTGTTCACATACGTCTGCCCGTCGACGACCTTCGACCCGGTCTGCGTCGCGGTGTCCGGACCCGCCTTCGGCGACACCGGGCTCGCGTACCGGTACTTCGGCGCCTCCTTCGTGCCGACGTTCTCGAAACCCTCGTTCGGGTACAGGAACAGCCGGTACAGGTTGGAATACAACGTCTCCAGCTGGTCCTGCGACGCGCCCTCGACCTCGATCACGCCGAGCTGCTTGTCCCACGCCCGCTGAGCCGCGTCCCGCACCGAGTCGAACCCGGCGTTCGGGGCGATCTCCTGCTCCAGGTTCTTCTTCGCCTGGTCCACGCTGATCAGCGACGTCGCGATCCGCATCGTCACCGTCTTGTCCGCGCCCGCGTCGAACCGCAGATAGCCGGTCACGTTGTCGCGGTTCTGCCCGGTGAGCTTGCCG
This sequence comes from Amycolatopsis sp. VC5-11, assembly GCF_037034185.1. Taxonomy (NCBI): domain Bacteria; kingdom Bacillati; phylum Actinomycetota; class Actinomycetes; order Pseudonocardiales; family Pseudonocardiaceae; genus Amycolatopsis; species Amycolatopsis sp. VC5-11. The sequence goes on from NZ_JBAGKF010000003.1 coordinate 585,972, forward strand.
CCGGTCGTGACGGGCTTGTCGAACGTCGCGTAGACGAACATCCGCCCGGCGCCCGCCGACAGCCCGCTCTTCGCGTCGGAATACCCGCTGAGCGTGCCGTGCGCCGGGTCGAGCGTGAGCCCGCCGGAGTTGTTGACGTTGTCGAAGATCAGGCTGGAATCAGCGCCCGGGAACGAGAACCGCATCATCGCCGCGTGATCGGCCGGCGCGATCTCGGTCTTGATCCCGTTCTGGAACGTGACGCCGTAGTAATGCGCCCGCGCCACCTCGTTGTCGTGCGTGAACGGCAGCGCCCGCTTGTCGCGGTTCGCGTCCGGCACCCCGCTCGCCGCCGACGGCATCACCTGGAAACTCTGCCGGTCGCCCATCCACGGGCTCGGCTCGTGGCTCACGCTGAACGCCTGCAGCTGCGGGAGATTGTCCGCGTTGTTCTGCGAATGGTAGTTGTACAGCCAGCTCGCCGAACCCGCGTCGGTCACCGGCGTCCAGAAGTTGAAGCCGTGCGGCACCGCGGTCGCCGGGAAGTTGTTGCCGCGCGAGAACGTGCCGTTCGCCATGGTGCCGCGCGTGGTGAGCACGTTGTCGCTGGGCCGGGTGCTCGCCGGGGGAGTCGGCGTCGCCGAGATCTTCAGATCGTCCAGCCAGCCCGCGAACTGCGCCGGCCCGTTCGGGTTGTCGTAGCCGATCGCGATCCGGTCGATCGTCTTGCCCGCCGCGACCCGCCCGATCGCCGACCGCACGAGGTTCCACTGGTTCGCGTAGAGGACCTTGCTCGCGCCCTGGCCCTCCGGCGTCAGCGGGAACCCGTACTGGTCGGTCGCGCCGAGATCGCGCAGATGCGTGCCGTCGGTGAAGTCCAGGTCGACCGCGACGTTCGTGCTCGGGTACTTCAGATCGCCCTCGACGAACTGCGGCTGCACCTTGTACGACAGCTCGCTCGTCTCCGTCACCGGGAGATCGACGTCGTAGACCTTGTTGTAGGAATACCCGTGCCCGGCCTTGGGCTGGCTGCCGGAGTACCGGAACGCCTTCTTGCCGGTGAACCCGACCCGGTTCTTGTTCGTGTAGCCCTGGCTCGGGCCCGAATCCACGACGCTGCGCATGTTCGGCAACGGCGGCGGGGCCGGATCGTCGTTGGCCAGCAGCAGCTCCGAGAACTGCATGATGTCGTCGCCGTTGTTGCGCGTGACGTCCAGCCGGTAATAGCGGTACGCGTCGCTCGGCGCGGACAGCTTGTAGTCGTTCTGCTGGAACCGCTTGTCGAACGACTGGCCCGCCTGCTTGTCCAGATCGGTCCACTGCTGGCCGTCGTTCGAACCGCGCAGCGTCCAGTCCCGAGGATCGCGGCCGGGCGCGTCGTTCGCCGAGGACACCGCGTAGTGCGTGATCTTCGTCGGCTCCGACAGCGTGAACGTCACCGACGCGGTCGGATCCCACGACAGCCACTTCGTGCCGGTGCTGCCGTCGATCAGGTTCGCGGCGACCTCGCCGCCGCCGGTGTTCTCGCTGGTCGCGCTGATGTCGGTGACCTTGCCCCGGATGTCGCCGGGGATCGCGGTCCCGTTCGCGCCGTCCACGCCCGAAGCCCGCGGCTTCCCGGCGGCATCGGTGTCGACAGCGTCCTGGATCGGTTGCGGGTCGTTCGGCTCGAACGAAGAAACGAAGTCCGGCGGGGCGGCCTCGCCCGGCGCGGCACCGGCCGCGGCGGGCAGGACGACCAAGCCCGCAGCCGCCACCGCCGCGACGAGCACGGCATGCAACGGTCTGGCGCTTCGGGGCATCATTGCTCCCAGTTCGTCAGGGGATCGGGGGCCCGGGACTTCGCGAAATCCCGGGGTGCCGGAAGCTCAACGCGCGGGTGACATCGATGTCAAGGCCGCCCCGCAAACCTGACCGGAAACGGACAACCCTTCCCGGCTCCGCTACGGCAACCGGGTGTCGGCCCGGCCCCGGGGCACCCCGATGCGACAACCGGACGCTCGCCCCGCCCGGGCCGCGCCGCTACGGCAAACGGGGTGTCCGCCCGGGCGGAACCGCCCCGACGCGGCGTTCGGGTGACCACCCCGCCCCTCCCGGCCCCGATGCGGCATGGGGTGTGTGCCACGCACCGAACGCCGCATTGGGTGCGTCAGATGCACCCAATGCGGCATTGGGTGCATCTCGCGCGTAGCGAGTGCGGATGCGCGGAACTCTCCCCATCCGGCTGCCCCGGCAGGCGCAGGGGAGGTGCGTGAGGGTTCCCCTCACGGAATCAGATTCCGTGAGGGGAACCCTCACGCACCGCTCGCGTGCAGTCGGTGGGCGGGCTCGCTGACGCAGCCCTCGCTAGTGACAAAACCCCATTGGGCTCGTCGCATGCACCCAATGCCGCGTTGGGGCGGCAGGCGAGGCGCAGGCCCGAGGCGGCCAACGAGGCGGAGGCGCGGGGCGAGGCGGCTAACGAGGCAGGGCGGCTAACGAGGCGGAGCCTTGGCGCGGTCGGCGAGGCGGAGACTCGGCGCCGTCGGCGAGACTGCCGTCGGCGAGCCCGAGGTCTGTGAAGGCCTCCTTGAGAGAATCAGATTCCCTCAAGGAGCCCTTCACAGCCAGCCGCGCGGCCCAGCCGGGAAACCACACGGAACATCCGGCCCAGGCGGAGAAGCCATCGGCACTCGGCCAGTCGAGCGCACCGGCGCCCAGGCCCGGCGGGTATAACAGAGTCCATGCCAGACGACGCCATCGATCCCGACGAGGAAGCCCGCCGCCGGGCCGGACTCGCCCTCGCCAACGGCGACCCCACCGGGTGGTTCGAGCCCCTCTACGCCGCGGCGGAAGCGGGCGAGGCCGTCCTGCCGTGGTACCGCGGCGAGCCCTCGCCGGAACTCGCCGCCTGGATCGCCGGGCGGCCCGGCAACGGGCGTCGCGCGCTCGTCGTCGGCTGCGGCATGGCCGACGACGCCGAACTCCTCGCCGCCGCCGGATACGAGACGTCCGCCTTCGACGTCTCGCCCAGCGCGATCAAAGCCGTGCTCAACCGCTTCCCCGACACCGTCGTCTCCTACCGCACCGCGGACCTGCTCACCCCGCCCGCGGAATTCCACTACGCCTTCGACCTGGTCGTGGAGATCATGACCGTCCAGTCGATGCCCAAGGACGTCCACGACCCGGCCATCGCCTCGGTGTCCGGGTTCGTCGCCCCGGGCGGAACGCTCGTCGTCGGAGCCGTCGCCGAGGAAAGCATCGACCTCTCCACCTGGTCCGGACCGCCGTGGCCGCTCAGCAAGGCCGAGGTCGAATCCTTCGCCCGCGACGGCGTCACCCTCGCCTCGCTGGAACGGGTCCGCGACAGCCGCTGGTGGGCGGAGTTCGCCCGCTGATGCCCGAGGACCGTCCCGCGACCAGCCACGAACGCGCGTCCGGGCGTCCGTGGGACGAGTCCTATCAGGACGGTCCGGCGCCGTGGGATCTCGGCCGCCCGCAACCGGCGATCGTCGAGCTCGCCGCGGAGGGCGCGTTCCGCGGCACGGTCCTCGACGCCGGCTGCGGAACCGGCGAGAACGCGCTGCACCTCGCCGCGACCGGACTGTCCATTGTGGGCATCGACGTCGCGGAAACCGCTGTCGCGCAAGCGAAAGAGAAGGCCCGCAGCAGGGGGATCGCCGTCGAGTTCGCGGTCGGCGACGCCTTCCGGCTGTCCACTGTGGACCAGACCTTCGACACCGTCCTCGACTGCGGCCTGTTCCACACCTTCGACGCCCAAGAACGCCAGAGCTACGTCGCCAGCCTCGCGTCCGTCACCGAACCGGGCGCGAGGCTGCACATCCTGTGCTTCCGCGAAACCGACGGGGACGCCGGACCGCACCCGGTCGCCCGCGCCGAACTCGAAGCTCCGTTCCAGCGCGAAACCGGCTGGCAGCTGGAAACCCTGCGCGACAGCCGGATCGTCGCCCGGTTCGCCCCGGACGGGCTTCCCGCCTGGCTGGCGACGATCCGGCGCGTCGACGCCTGACCGCTCAGCACGACTCCAGGAACCGCGTCAGCACCCGCGTCCCGAACCGCAGCCCGTCCACCGGCACCCGCTCGTCCACGCCGTGCGCCATCGCCCGGTATGGGAAGCCTTCCGGCAGCGCCAGGGGAGCGAAGCCGTAGCACGCCATCCCCAGCTGGCTGAACGCTTTCGCGTCCGTCCCGCCGCCCATGCAGTACGGCACCACGACCGCCTCCGGGTCCTCCGCCCGCAGCGCCTCGGCCATCGCGTCGAACCACGGCGAATCGACCGGAGCCTGCACCGGCGGCTGATGCGCCACGAATTCCCGCGTCACACCCTCGCCCAGCAGTGAATCCACCACCGCGAACAGGTCGTCTTCGGTCCCCGGCAGCACCCGGACGTCGACCTGCGCGGTCGCCGTCGACGGGATCACGTTCACCTTGTACCCGGCCTCGATCATCGTCGGCGTGGTGCTGTTGCGCACCGTCGGCACCACCAGCGACCCGGCCGCCCCCAGCCGCGCCACGGTTTCGTCGACCGCGTCGCCCGACGACAGGTCCACCGGCACGCCCAGCGCCGCGCCGGTCCGCTCCAGGAACGCCCGCACCGTCGGCGTCAGCTGCACCGGCCAGCGGTGGTCCGCGATCCGCTGCAACGCCCCGACCAGCCGCACGACCGCGTTCTCCGCGTTCGGCCGCGACCCGTGCCCGGCCCGCCCGCTCGCGGTCAGCCGCAGGTGCGCGGTGCCGCGCTCGGCCGTCCCGACCGGGTACAGCCGCACCTTCCGCCCGTCCGCGGCGGGCACGTGATAGCTGTACCCGCCGGACTCGCTGATCGCCGCCGCACAGCCTTCGAACAGGTCCGCGTGCTCCTTGACCAGCCAGTGCGCGCCGTAGTCGCCGCGGTCCTCCTCGTCGGCGACGAACGCCAGCACGAGATCCCGCCGCGGCGCCAGCCCGGACGCGACGGCGGACAGCACCATCGCGCAGAAATCCTTCATGTCGACCGCGCCCCGGCCCCACAGGAACCCGTCGCGCACCTCGCCGGAAAACGGCGGTACAGACCAATCGGCGGCGCGCGCGGGCACCACGTCCAGATGCCCCTGCACGAGCAGCGCGGGCAGCGTCGGATCGGTGCCCGGGATCCGCGCGATCACGTTCGACCGCTGCGGCTCGGGCTCCAGAATCCGGGACGGAACCCCGTGCCGGTCAAGGAATTCCGCGACGTACTCGGCGGCGAGCCGTTCGCCCGCCGCCTCCCCGCCGCCGTAGTTGGTGGTGTCGAACCGGATCAGGTCCGCGCACAGCGAAACCACGTCGACCTCAGCCATAAATGCCCTGCACCGCCCCTGCCGCGATGGCCGTGACCACCTTGAACGCCTTCATCGCCTCGGTCATGCTCGGCGCCTCGAACGCGACCCGGCGCGTCCCGGTCTGCTCCACGGTCGGGATCACCGCGGTCGCCTGCGCCAGATGGCTCGCGTCGAACTCGACCTCGATCCGGTGCCGCCCCGGCGTCCGCTCGGTCCGCCCGGCCAGCCCCATCGCCTCGCGCGCGCCGGTTTCCAGCAGCCGCGCGGTGCGCGCCGGCGGCAGGCAGATCGCCGCGTACCGGCTCACGCATTCCTTGACCTGCACCAGTTCTGCGTCCGGCGCGTAGTCGCGCGCGTCCTCGCAGGCCTGGTCGTCGCCGCTGACCAGCAGCACCGGCACGCCGTACTCGCCGGCCATCGCGGCGTTCAGCCTGCCCTCGCTCGCCGGGACGTCGTCCAGCCACACGCCGGTGATCTGGTTCTCCAGGTACGTGTGCGACAGGACGCCGTCGAACCCGGCTCCGGCGTGGTAGCCGAGGAACACCACACCGTCCACACCGGAATCGATGCCCTGCATCATCGACAGCGGCTTGTGCCGCCCGGTCAGCATCCGCGCGCGTTCGTCGAGGTCTTCCAGCAGCAGGTTGCGCTGCGACGAGTGCGCCTCGTTGACGAGCACGTCGGTCGCGCCCGCCGCGTACAGGCCGGCCAGCACCGCGTTGACGTCGCCGGTGAACATGCCCCGGAACCGCTGCCACTGCGGGCTCCCGGGCACGACGTCGTCGGTCCAGGTGACCCCCGTGGCGCCTTCCATGTCGGCCGAGATCAGGATCCGCATGCCGGGCACTCTAGTGATCCGCCCCGCGACCATAACGATCGGACACGCAGCGGCACCGTCACATATTGCGCACTTCCCGCCGTATGTGGTTACTTTTCGTCTCTGGGGTCGGGGATTGACGATGGGGTGGTTCTCAAGTGCGAAATAAGCACGGGCGGCACGGGTTGCGCCGCGTTTTCGGTGTCGTGATGGCGGGAACGCTGGCGATTCTGCCGCTGGCAGGGACGGCGGCAGCACAGGCGGCACCACAGCAGGCGCAGCCGAAGGTGCTGCGGGTCGCGCTGACCACTGGTATCGACCACTTGAACCCGTTCACCGCCGGGCTCGCCGCGTCGACCCAGGTCGGCCGGTTCATCTACGAGTTCCTGACGATCCCGTCGCAGGACAAGGCCGAGGCCTCCCCGGCGCTCGCCGAATCGTGGACGACCTCGCCGGACAAGCTGACCTGGACGTTCAAGATCCGCAAGGGCGCCAAGTGGTCCGACGGGCAGCCGGTCACCGCGAAGGACGCCGCGTTCACCTTCAACCGGATGCTCACCGACTCCACCGCGCGCACCGCGAACGGCAACTACGTCGCGAGCTTCGAGTCGGTCAAGGCGCCGGACGACACCACGCTGGTGATCAAGACCAAGACCGTCCAGTCGTCGATGACGCTGCTCGACGTCCCGATCGTGCCCGAGCACGTGTGGTCGCAGATCAAGGACCTGAGCGACCCGAAGACCGACACGATCCCGGTCGTCGGCGTCGACGACGGGCCCTACCAGATCACCGAGTACAAGCAGAACGAATACGTCAAGTTCAAGGCCAACAAGAACTACTGGCGCGGCGCGCCGAAGGTCGACGAACTGCAGCTGCTGGTGTTCAAGGACGTCGAGGCCGCGGTGAACGCCCTCAAACAGGGCGAGGTCGACGTGATCAACCGGCTCACCCCGACCCAGTTCGACGCGCTCAAGGGCCAGCCGAACATCGAGCTGAACAAGGCGCCCGGCCGCCGCTACAACGAGATCAACCTCAACCCAGGCGCCGAGAACTCCGAGAACAAGCCGATCGGCAACGGAAACCCGGTGCTCAAGGACATCCGGCTGCGCCAGGCGATCGCGCAGTCGATCGACATCAAGACCATCGTGGACAAGGTCGCGGGCGGCTACGCCCAGCCCGGCGGCGGCGTGGTCCCGCCGATCTACTCGGCCTACCACTGGGACCCGGCGCCGGGGGAGGCGCGCAAGTTCGACCTCGCCGCCGCCAACGCCGCGCTCGACGCGGCCGGCTACCCGAAGGGCCAGGACGGCATCCGCACCGCGCCCGGCGGCGCGCGCCTCGAACTGCGCCTCACCGGACACGCGAACCGCGCCCAGGACCAGCGCCTCGCCCAGTACATCACCGGCTGGCTGCACGACATCGGCATCTCGGTGAAGCAGGAACTCGTCTCCGACGACGAGCTCAACGACCGCACCAACGCGGGCAACTACGACCTCGCGATCTCCGGCTACGCGAACAACCCGGACCCGGACTACTCGCTGGCCCTGCACACCTGCGCCGCACGGCCGAACGCGGAAGGCAAGGGCGGCACCACCGACACGTTCTTCTGCGACCCGCAGTACGACGCGCTCTACGCCAAGCAGCTCGCCGAAACCGACCCGGCCGTCCGCGCCGGCTACGTCAAGCAGGCCCAGGCGCGGCTCTACAGCCAGGCTGTGAACGTCGTCTACGACTACGACGACGCCCTCGAGGCCTACCGCTCCGACAAGTTCTCCTCCTTCGGCAAGCAGCCGCAGCCCGAGGGCTCGATCCTCGAGCAGACCGCCTACTGGGGCGTGTACGGCGCGGTCCCGGCCGACGCGTCGGCCGCCTCGTCAGACAGCGGCTCCGGCACGACGGTGTGGATCGTCGTCGGCGCGGTGCTGCTCGTCGTGCTCGTGGGCGGCGGCATCGCGCTGTCCCGCCGCGGCAAGTCCGCCGACGACCGGGAGTAGCAGACCGTGAGCCAAACCCTCGCGCCCGACCAGGCCGCGGTGCTCGCCGACCCCGACGAGCACCGCGGCGGGACCGGGACCCTCCGGTTCGTCCTGACCAAGATCGCCGAGGCGGTCGCCAGCGTCTTCCTGGTGATCGTCCTCGGGTTCTTCCTCTTCCGCCTGCTGCCCGGCGACCCGGTCGCGTTCATGGCCCGCGAACGGCCCACCGACCCCGGCCAGATCGCCGAACTGCGCGAACGGCTCGGCATCGACAAGCCGATCCTCGCGCAGTTCGGGAACTACTTCGCCGGCCTCTTCCAGGGCGACTTCGGCGAGTCCTACATCGAACGCCGCCCGGTGCTGGACATGATCGGCGAACGGCTGTGGCCGACCGTGCTGCTCGTCGGCAGCGCGACGATCCTGGCCGTCGCGCTCGGGCTGTGGCTCGGTATCCGCGCGGCGTGGAAGCGCGACAGCTTCTTCGACCGCGCGCAGACCGGGATCGCGCTGACGCTCTGGTCGGTCCCGCAGTTCTGGCTCGGCCTGCTGCTGCTCGTCGCCACCAACGGCCTGTTCCCCAGCCGCGGCATGCATTCGCCCGACGCCGGACCCGGCTTCTTCGCCCAGAGCCTCGACGTGCTGCACCACCTGATCCTGCCGTGCCTGACGCTGCTCGCGGTGTTCTACGCGCAGTACATGCTGGTGATGCGCTCGTCGCTGCTCGGCGAAATGAACGCCGACTACCTCACCACCGCCCGCGCGAAAGGCCTCCGCGACGACCTCGTCCGGCGGCGGCACGCGGTCCCGAACGCGCTGCTGCCCACCGTGACGCTGATCTTCATGCAGTTCGGCATGGTGGTCGCCGGCGCGGTCACCGTGGAAGCGGTGTTCAGCTGGCCCGGACTCGGCCAGCTCACCTACGACGCGCTGCACGGCCCGGACCTGCCGGTGCTGCAAGGGGTTTTCATCATCCTCGCCAGCGCCGTCGTCCTGATGAACCTGTTCGCGGAGCTGCTCTACCGCGTGCTCGACCCGAGGGTGCGTGCCGCATGACCACCGCCTCGCCCGCCGCCGAAAGCGCCCGCGCGATCGCGTGGCGCCGCCGCCGCGCCGGAATCGCCCGCACCTGGCACGAGTTCGCCACCCAGAAAGCCGCGCTCACCGGGCTTTTCCTGCTCGCGCTCACCGTGCTGCTCGCCGTCGCGCTGCCGCTGATCAGCGACCCCAGCGGGCTCGACGTCACCCGCGTCACCGGAAAACCGCTCAGCCCGCCGGACGGCGAATTCTGGCTCGGCACCGACATCGACGGCCGCTCCGTGCTGCTGATGACGTTGTGGGGCACCAGGATCTCGCTGCTCGTCGGGTTCTGCGCGACCGTGCTCAGCGTGTTCATCGGCACCCTGATCGGCATCACCGCCGCGCACTTCGGCGGCTGGGTGTCGGCGGTCCTGCTGCGGTTCACCGACTTCTTCCTGGTGCTGCCGTCGCTGGTGCTGGCGATCGCGCTGTCGGCCGTGCTCCCGCGCGGGATCTGGACGATCGTGCTCGCCATCGGCGTCACCGCATGGCCGAGCACCGCGCGGCTGGTCCGCGCCCAGACGCTCACCATCGAAAGCCGCCCCTACATCGAACGCGCCCGCGCGCTCGGCGGCGGCCACCTGCACGTGATCGCCAAGCACGTGCTGCCCGGCGTCGCCCCGCTCGTGCTCGCCAACACCACCCTCGTGGTCGGCAACGCGGTCATCGCCGACGCCACCCTCTCGTTCCTCGGCGTCGGCGACCCTACCTCGATCTCCTGGGGCGCGATGCTCGAAACCGCCCTCAACAACGGCGCGGTCACCCGCGGCGCCTGGTGGAACCTGCTCCCGCCGGGCATCGCGATCGTGCTCGTCGTGCTGATGTTCACCCTCGTCGGCCGCGGGCTGGAAACCGTGCTGAACCCGCGGCTCAAAGGACGGCACTCGTGACCGCGCTGCTCGAACTGAAAAACCTCGGCGTCACCTACCGCACCGGCGGCGGCGACGTCCCCGCGGTCCGCGGCGTCGACCTGACCCTCGACGCGGGCGGCACGCTCGGCGTCGCGGGGGAGTCCGGCTCCGGCAAATCCACCGTCGCGATGAGCGTGCTCCGGCTCCTGCCGCGCAGCGCGAAGATCACCGGCGAGATCCTGCTCGACGGCGAGAACGTCAACGACATGCGCTGGGGACGGCTGCGCACGGTCCGCTGGGCCGAGGCGTCGGTCGTGTTCCAGGGCGCGATGCACGCGCTCAACCCGGTCCGCCGCGTCGGCGAGCAGATCGCCGAACCGATCCGGCTGCACGCACCCGAGGGCAAAACCCCCTCCGAAGCACAGGTGCAGGCCCGCGTCACCGAACTGCTCGGACAGGTCGACCTGCCGCGCTCGCGGGCGGGCGCGTACCCGCACGAACTGTCCGGCGGCCAGAAACAGCGCGTGATGATCGCGATGGCGCTGGCCTGCGAACCGCGGCTGGTGATCGCCGACGAGCCGACCACCGCGCTCGACGTCATCGTGCAGGCCCAGGTGCTGTCCGTGCTGTCGAAACTGGTCGCCGAACGCGGAATCGGGCTGATCATGATCAGCCACGACCTGTCCGTGCTCGCCGCCACCTGCGAACGCATCGCGGTGATGTACGACGGCGAACTCGTCGAGGAACGGCCCAGCGCCGAGCTGATGGCCTCGCCGCAGCACGACCACAGCAAAGCGCTCGCCGCGGCATTCCCGACGGTCGGCGACCCGGTCTCGCGCTACGCCCCGGCCACCGCGACCCCGCTGCCGCCGGAACCGGAGGAACGCGCCGGCTCCGACGACGCGCCGCTGCTCGCCGCCGAGAACCTGCACGTGTCGTTCCGCGACCGCAAGGGCAAGCGGATCCACGCGGTCAACGGGGTGGACCTGGAGGTCCGCCGGGACGAGATCGTCGCGCTGGTCGGCCAGTCCGGCTCCGGCAAGACCACCCTCGCCCGCACCCTGCTCGGCCTGCAGAAAGCCGACTCCGGCACGGTCCGCTACGCGGGCAAGCCGGTGCCCTCGTCCGGGGCCGGGCTGCGCGCGTACCGGCGGGAAGTCCAGCTCGTGCTCCAGGACCCGACCAGCGCGCTGAACCCGGCCCACACGGTCTACGAGGCGGTCGCCGAAGGCCCCCGCATCCACGGCCTGCCGAACGAACGCGACGTCGTGCTCCAAGCGCTCGAATCCGCCGAACTGCGCCCGCCGGGGAAATACCTCGACCGGCTCCCGCACGAACTGTCCGGCGGCCAGCGCCAGCGCGTCGTCATCGCCGGGGCCCTCGCGCTCGAACCGTCCCTGCTGCTCGCCGACGAACCGGTGGCCTCGCTCGACGCGTCCGTGCGCGGCGAGATCCTCGCGCTGCTGCTCCGGCTGCGCCGCCGGCTCGGCCTCTCCGCGCTGGTCATCACCCACGACCTCGGCCTGGCCTGGAACATCGCCGACCGGGTCGCGGTGATGTACCGCGGCGAACTCGTCGAGACGGGTACCGTCGAACAAGTCCTGCTCGAACCGCGGCACGAGTACACGAAGTCGCTGCTCGCGGCGCTCCCCGGGGGCACCGCGCAGCGGACCGCGGCCGAACGCTGACCGCGGCCCCGCCCCGGGCGCGCGCCGAACCGGCCGCGCCCGGAGCCCGTGCGGGCCCAGCCGACTGCACCCGGTAATCTTCTGGATCGAAATGGCCACTACTACCGACGACGCGCAGCCGAACGCCGGCACTCTAGACCGGCAGTTCCTGACGCCCGCGCGCTTCCCCTACCGGACCATCGCGATGGGCACGGTCGGAAGCGCCCTCCTCATGCTCGCCGCGCTCGGCGCAGGCGGCATCCTCATCCGCGACCCCGTCCTCGGCCACGGCCCGCTCTCGTGGGTCCGCTACGGCCACGGCCGGGCGCTCGCCAACGCGCTGCTCTACAGCGGCTTCGGCCTCGTCGTGTGGGCGTGGGTGCGGCTCGGCCGCTACGCGCTCGCCGGGCGCATCGGCAGCAAGCCGATCCTGATCGCCGCGCTGTGCTGGATGGCGCCGCTGATCGTGTCGCCGCCGCTGTTCACCCGCGACGTCTTCTCCTACCTCGGCCAGGGAGCGCAGCTGCTCTACGGGCTCGACCCGTACGCCAACGGCCCCGCCGAACTGCCGGTGCTGCCGAACGTCGTGCAGAACGTGCACCCGCTGTGGCAGACCACGCCCGCCCCGTACGGGCCGCTGTTCCTGCTGATCTCCAAGGGCATCGTCGCGATCACCCAGGACCACATGATCGCCGGCGTCATCCTCACCCGGGTCGTGCTGCTCGTCGGGCTCGGCATGACGCTGTGGGCGCTGCCCCGCCTGGTCAAGCACCTCGGCGGGAAGCTCCCGGTCGCGCTCTGGGTCGCGGTCGCCAGCCCGATGATGGTCATCCACCTCTTCGGCGGCCCGCACAACGACCTGATGATGCTCGGCTTCCTCACCATCGGCATGCTCGCCGCGCTCGAGCGCAAGCACGTCGTCGCGGTCGTGCTCGTCACCATCGGCATGCTGATCAAGCCGACCGCCGCCGTCGCGCTCCCGTTCATGGTCTGGATGTGGGCCGCGGACATGAAGGGCCCGTCGAAGACGAAGAACTTCTTCAAGGCCGGGGCCGCGTCCGTCGGGCTGTTCCTGCCGGTGTTCGTCGTCGGCACCTGGCTCTCGCTCGGCTCGCTCAACCTCGGCTGGTGGTCCGGCCTCAAGGCCCCGCAGCTCATCACCAACTGGCTGAACTTCCCCAGCGGCATCGGCGAGGCCGTCTACAACCTCGTCCACATCATCGCCAACGTCCAGCCCTCGCCGTTCGTCACCGTCGCCCGCGCCATCGCGATGGTCGGCCTCGTCGTGTTCGGCGTCCGCCAGTGGTGGCTCGCCCGCGGCGGCGGCAAGGAAGCCGTCTACCGCGCCGCGATCACCCTGCTCGCCGTCGCGATCCTCATGCCGCCGACCCTGCCCTGGTACCTCACCTGGGGCTTCGTGCTGATCTCCGCGTTCCCGTGGGAACGGCGGAACCTGTCGGCGATCGTGGCGATCTCGGTGTTCGTGACGCTCGTGTACTACCCGACCGGCGAGCAGGCGCTCTACGACTGGTGGTTCATCGCCATCGTCGTCGTGGTCAGCCTCTACGCCGCCGCGTCCCTACTGCGCCCCGACCCGCTCGGCCTCGTCGCCGCCTGGCGGAAGAAGCCCAAGGACGAGGAATTCCTCCCGGAACCCCCCGCCAAATCCTCCTGAGCCGGTGGTCCCGGTCCCGCACCGGGACCACCGCACTCCAGGGCTACGCGCGATTCGCGCGGTAGTTCCGGAACAGCAGGTACGTGTCGAGAATGTCCGCCGGATCGCTCTCGACCGAACGGTAGATGCCCCACTTCGGCCGCACGTAGTCGCCCTGGTCCGGCAGCTTCACCCCGGTCCGGCGACCCTGCGCGGCGATCGGCGCACCCGCACCGGCGCCGCTGCGGATCACGCACGCCGCCGCCCCCGCGTCGCCCGGAGTGAGCGTCCACTCGACCGTGATCCACTTCTCCCGCAACGGAGCCAGCTTCGCCGCCGCGATCGACGGCGAACCCGGATTCGCGTACGCGCGAGCGGAAATCATCTCCACGCCGCCGTCCCGGACCAGATCGAGCGTCACCCACGGCCCCTCGTTCGTCGCCGGGGTCTTGGTCTGGAAGATGTGCGTGAACCGGCTCGTGCCGTGCAGGCTCGCCGGAATGAACATCTCGTAGGACAGCGTCCACGTCTCGCCGTCGCGCATCTTCAACGCGGAACCGTTCTGCACCATGCCCTTCGTCTCGGTCCGCTGCCGATCCCCGCCGCCCGTGGTGTCCCGGTCGTCGCGCCAGATGGTGAACCGGTAGTGATTCCCCTCCACCACCACGTACTTCCGGTCCGGATGCAGACCGCCCCGATCCGCCTCGACGCCCTCGAACGCCTTCAGCCCGTCCTTCACCGGATCGGGATGCCACAACGGACTCGCGGCAGCGGCGAACCGGGCCAGCGGACCAGCCAGGGCCGGGACGGCGAGCGCCGCACCTGCCATCGTGCGCAGCGCCGCACGGCGCGGGAAACCACGGGAATCCGGCATCGCGGAGTGTCCTTTCCGAACAGGAACGAAAGGGGCACATCGGCCGGCGGCGCAGTACATCCGATGTCTGGTGAGTCAAAGGTAAGAGTCCTGCCGAAGGCGGTCAAGCGTAAGCCCGCACGACCGTCCCCGTGCGGTCTCCTTCGACGCAGTCCAGGTAGTGCCGCACCAGTTCGTCCATCGGCACCGGGCGCATCCCCGGGAAATGCCCGCCGAACTCGTCCGCCGAATCGCCGACCATCGTCGGGCTCACCGCGTTGACCCGCATCCCGCGCGGCAGCTCGATCGCCGCCGACAGCACGAAACTGTGCAGCGCCCCGCTGATCACCCCGCCGCCGGTGACGTGCGGCCACGCCTCATCGGCGAAAATCCCGGACGTCAGCGTGAACGAAGCGCCGTCCGCCGCGCGATGCTGCCCCTGCAGGACCAGCTCGGCCTGCCCGTAGAACTTCGCCCGCATGTTCTCGCGCAGCTCCGCCGACGTCAGCTTCGCGAACTCGTCCAACGCGCCGTGCGCGGCGATGCTCACGACCGCGTCCACCGCACCGACCTCGCGGTACATCGCCGCGATCGTCTCCGGCTCGGCCAGATCGACCCGCACCTCGCCCGACGTCCGCCCGGCCACCACGACGTCGTGCCCGCGCGACCGCAGCTCCGGCACCAGCCGTTTTCCGATCGTCCCGGCCCCGCCGACCACAAGAATTCTCATCGCACCTTCTCCTTCGCCAAGGGTTCCGCACAGCTGCGGGCCAGCAACGCGAGCGCGTCGGCGTCCGCGGCGCCCGGCAGCGCGTAGAACAGGCCGAGCTGCTGATCGTCGTCCGGCAGCGTGACCGTCTCGTTCGCGAGCGTCAGACGTCCGACCACTGGATGGTCGAGTTCGCGCACGTAGTACGAGCAGGTCCGGACCGGCCGCTTCGCCCACATCCGCGCGAACTCCGGGCTCTCCACCGCCAGCCGCCCGACCAGCTGTTCCAGCACCGGATCGTCCCGATGCCGCGCGACCGCCTGGTGCAGCGCCGCGACGGTCACCGACGCCTTGTCCGCCCAATCCCGGTACAGCGCGCGATGATGCGGGTCGAGGAACAGCATCCGCGCGATGTTCGGGCGGATCCGCTCGTCCGGCGCGTCGAACGCGACGTGCCCGGCCAGCAGGGCGTGCCCGAGCCGGTTCCACGCCAGCACATCGGCCCGGTGATCGACCACCACAGCCGGCATGGCGGGCATCGCCGCGAGCAAATCCCGCACCGCGGGCCTGAGCTTCGTCCGTCGGGACCGCGGCCGAACCGCCCGCCGCGGCGCCGCGAGCGCCCGCAGATGCTCGTGCTCGGCCGGATTCATCCGCAAGGCCGCGGCCAGCGCGTCGATCACCGCGTCCGAGGCACTACTGCTGGCCCCTTGCTCGAGCCGCGTGTAGTAGCTGACGCTGACCCCGGCCAGCTCGGCCAATTCCTCCCGGCGCAACCCGGGAACCGCGCGCCGCGTGCCGCCCGGCGCGATGCCCGCGGCCTCCGGCGTCAACCGCTCGCGACGGCTGCGCAGGAAACCGCCGAGTTCGTTGCTTCCGTTGCTCACCAGGCCATCCTGGCGCGCCGCCGAGCCCGCCGCCTGCCCCTGACCGGGATACCCCGCGGTGTCAGAACATCTTGCTCAGCACGTCGTGCCAGGCGGTGACGGTCTGCGCGAGCTGCGCCCCGCTCTTGGCGGCCTCGGCCACCGCGCTCAACGCCAGCTTCGCCCGGCCGCGCTTCTGCTTCTCCCCGGGTTCAGCAGCCGCCTCGGCGATGTCCTTGACGTGGTAGAGGAGTTCCTCGCGCTCGTCCTCCGGCAGATCCGGATCCTCGCGCACCGCGGCCGAAAGCGCCTCGATCGCCTCGGCCAGCCGGTCGTCCCGTCCGGCGACCGGAGCCAGCACGGTCGTGATGTCCCGCACCGTGCTGTTGAGAATGAAGTTGCTGTGCGTCACGTCGCCGCCGATTTCGATGCGGTGGCCGGACTGCGGCGCGGAATCCCGTTTGTAGTCGGCCATGTTGCCGAGCACCTCCGTCAGATAGGCGAGAGCGATGGTGACGTAAGCCAGGTAGACGCGGGCGAAGCCGCCGTGGCTGAGCTGGCCGGTGTTCCACTGCGCGACCCACGGGAACCCCTCGGTGCCCCTGGCCAGCCGGCGGCGGATCTCCTCGGTCACGAACCCGTCCAGCACCCCGCCGTCCAGCTGCCAGCCGGAGCGGAACTTCGCGGGCCACGACCCGGTGAGCGCCCGCTCCCGCAGCTTGGCGGTGTCCGCGAGGAACTCCCGGAGGTCCTGCTCCATCGCCTCGCCCGACACGTGGTCCTTGAACCGCGCTTCCTTGGGCCGGTGCATGAGCGGAAGCAGCTTGGGCCGGGGAAGCGCGGCCAGCCCGTCCGCGACCGCGACGAGCGCGGCGTGCAGGTCGCCGAGAAGGGATTCCCATTCGCCGGGCGGCAGAACCGCGATCCCCGCGCCGTCGTCGGCCCGCCCGTAGCGGGTCTGCAGGCTGTCCCGGAACCGCTGGGCCAGCGCGCCGGTGAGCGTCGCCAGCAGACGCTCGGCTCCGGGATGGATGTCCGACACCAGATTCCGCCGGGCGGCCGCCCACCCGAGCAGGTCCTTGACCTGGGCGACCACCTCGCGGGTCGGACGGGTGCCGGTGCGCTCCGGCCCCCACCAGACGTTGTAGCGGCCCCAGTCTTCCTCTTCCTGGAAATAGCGCCCCGGTTCGCACAGCCGCTCGACCGGCGGGCGCAGCGCCTTCGCGCGGGCGCGGGCTTCCTCGGCGATGCGGACCGGGATCGCCGCGAGCACGTCGCGGATCGCCCGCCGGGCACTGTCGGCATCGGACACGGCTTCGCGCACCGTGCCGTCCAGCGACAGCTTCAGCGGACCCGGAGGCCGGGCGTCGGGCAGCTTGGCCGCCCGGGTCTCCCGCTGCCATTCGCTCGCCCGCGAGTACCGCTCGCTGCGAGTCTTGTCCTTCGCGGACTTGGCGTTCGCCGCGACCGTCGTCTTGTTCTTTTCATACGCCTTCGACGCCAGCCAGAGCCCGCCGCCGATCAACGCGATCCAGACGACCACGTTGAACCCGCCGGTCACCGCGTGGTCGACATCGCTGTTGACCGCCGCCGCGATCAGCACCACGACGATGACGACCGCGATCGCACACCCCAAGACGCCCCCCGCCCGGCCCGCACCGGGAGTGCGACCGCCGTCACAGCATGATGCCACGACCGGCCGGCGCGGGACGATGACAGCGGAACCCCGAGGGGAGAAGCCGGTGCAGGAACACGAACTCGACGCCTTGCTCGCCACGTCCCGCATCATCCGCACCTTCAACAGCTACTACCGCGCTGTCGACGAGCGGCAGTTCGACGCCACGCGCTTCCAGCGCATCTTCGCGCCGGACGGCAAGATCGTGCGCCCGGGCGGCGCCGAAATCGCCGGACCGGCCGACATCGCGGACAGCCACGCCCGCAGCTTCGCCCGCTTCGAGGCGAGCCAGCACCTGCTCACCGGCCACGACGTCGACCTCGACGGCACCACCGCCGAGGTGCGGGCGAATCTCGTGGCGATCCACCTGTGGAAAGACCGCCCGGTCACCGTGCGGATGGAGGACCGCGCGTTCACCGCGGGCGGCGCCGTCACCGCGGACCTGCGAGAAACCGCGAAAGGCTGGCGCATCACCGAAGTCCGCACCAGGATCCTGTGGCGGACCGGCTATTTCGGCGACCTGGCGCAGACCCGCTGACGCACCTCAGTCCTGGTCGAACGCCGCGGCGAACGTCGGAACCAAGCGGGCCAGCTCGGCCTGCGGCGCCGCCATGCTCACCCGGCCCGCTTGGTAATCGGTGGTGATAACCGCGAGGACGCGATCGCCGCGGGCGAGGACCAGGACGCAACTGGCCGCCCGGGCGCCCGCGAACTGACCGCAGAACCCGAGCTGCGGATCAGCGGCGCCGGGGACCGAGAACCGGGCCTTCACCGTGAGCTCGGCGTCCTCGGGCAGGCCTTTGCCGTGCGAGGAGAACCGGGTCACGACCGCGAGATCGTGGTCCCCGGACACCGTTTTCCCGCAGCCGAGCGCCTTGTCCAGCGCGGAGACGACCTGCTCGCCGGTATCGCCCGCGTACTCGGCGAGCCGCTGCCGGATCCACAGAGTGTCCTTTGTGGAGTACGCCTGCGCGCCGTCCCGCACGGCAGCGTCCCAAGGCTGATCGGCGCCGCACGCCCGCACGATGCGCAGCGGCGTGTTCGGGCCGACGATGTACGGCAGCCGGTGCCTCGGCGGCGCAGCCCGCGACCAGCAGGACAAGACCGGTTACCGCAAGCGCAAAACGCATGATCCTCCCCGTTTCGGGAGAAAGATCGCCAGCTCCGCGTTACGACCCCGCGAGCACCGGTCAGCGCTTGAGCGTCCGGTACCGGTTGACCAGCGCGGTGACGGTCGCGTGGTCCGCATGGCGGTTGAGCGCGGCCACCAGATCGTCCGGGCACCGCTGGAACGCCTCGCCCCACCAGCGGCGGGCCCGGTTGTCCCAGACCTGGTACCCGCCGGGCACGCCCCGCGCCACGTAGCGCCGTTTCGCCATCGTCAGTCCCGGTCGAACGCCGCGGCGAACATCGGGGCCAGTTGCTTCAGCTTGGCCTGCAGCACCGGCGCTGCGACGCTGCTGCTGCCGGTCCGGACGGCGAGCAGCCGGTCTCCTCGGCCGAGCACCAGCACGCAACTGGTCAGCCTCGGCTCCCAGAACCGGCGGCAGAACGCCAGGTGCCGGTCGGCGAGACCGGAAACGGAGAACCGCGTGGCCAGGTCGGGGTACTTGCTGCAGCTCAGCGACTCCTCGAGGACGGTGACCATCTGCTCGCCGGAATACCCCTCGTACTGCGCCGCCAGCTGCCAGACCTCCAGCTCCCCGGCGCTGGCAGTCGCCTGCACGTTGCTGCGCAAGGCGGACTCCCACGGCTGCTTGCCCTCGCACGCCGCCACGACGTGCAGCGGCGTGATCCACTTGACGGCAAAGGAAGACGGAGCCTGCTTCTGCTTGGCCCCCGCCTCGCTCAACTGCTTCTCGTCCGGCAGGTATCGGGTGAGCTCGTCCGCGGAAGACGACGCCGGGGGAGGGGTGCTCGCGCAGCCTCCGGCGAGCAGGACGAGCCCCAGCAGCGTGATGAGTCTTCGCATGTCAATCCTGGTCGAACGCGGCGGTGAAGGTCGGAGCCAGCCGCTTCAGTTCGGCTTGCTGTTCCTCGGCGCTCGCGAGCCAGCCGGCGGCGGTGAGCGCGAGCACGCGGTTGCCGTGCGCGAACACCAGGACGCACCCGGCCACCCGCGCGTTCAACTGACCGCAGAAACCGAGGTGCGGGTCGGCGACCCCGGCGACCGAGAACCGCGACTTCACCGCCAGCCGCCGTCCTTCGACCACCGCGCTCCCGCAGTCCAGCGCGGTACGGAGACCGGAAACGACCTGCTCGCCGGAGAAACCCCGGTACTCCGCGAGCAGTTCGTCGATCTGCATCTGGTCGGTCACGGACACCGCCCGCACCCCGTTCTGCGCGGCGGAATCCCACGGCTGGTCCGCGCCGCACGCCCGCACGATGCGCAGCGAAGTGCCGGGGGAGACGCGCGTCCGGTGCTGCTGGATGCGGACCCGGGCCGCGGACAATTGCTCATCGCTCGGCAGATACTTCGTGAGGTCTTTCGCGACCGGAGCAGCCGAAGCCGAAGCGGACACCGGCGCAGAACTGGTCGCCGAACTGGACGGCGGGCCCGCACTCGGCGCCGAAGGCGCTGCCGGGGTTTCCGCGGCACAGCCCGCGACCAGCAGGACAAGACCGGTCACCGCGACGGAAATACGCATGATCCTCCCCATTCGGGAGAAAGATCGCCGGACTCCGGTCCAGCGTTACGACCCCGCCCAGCCCCGCCAGGCCCGCACCTCGGTCACCACCACCGCATGCTCCGGCGGCCGTTCCGCGTACTGCGGATACTTCGCGGCCAGCCATTCGACGTACGAGTCCCGCGAAGCATCGGCGACCACCCGCGCCACCCCGTCCGCGCGCGCCCACCACAAGCGCGACCAGTCCTCGTCGTACTCGTCGACCAGGAACGACACCACCGGGTTCTCCGCGATATTCGCCAGCCGCCGCAACGACGTCGTGGTCTTCGGCTT
This sequence comes from Amycolatopsis sp. VC5-11, assembly GCF_037034185.1. NCBI lineage: Bacteria > Bacillati > Actinomycetota > Actinomycetes > Pseudonocardiales > Pseudonocardiaceae > Amycolatopsis > Amycolatopsis sp. VC5-11. The sequence continues at coordinate 606,356 of NZ_JBAGKF010000003.1, forward strand.
GTGGTCGACCGCGAACACCACCGTGTCCTCGCGCACCGCGAACGTCACCGGCACCAGATGCGGGACCCCGCGACTGTCCACTGTGGCCAGCCGGGCCACCCGTGCCGCCGCGAACCGGGCCCGGGTTTCCACAGTGGACAGTCGCATGCTCAGTCCAGCGCGGGGGAGTCGAGGGTCAGCGTGCCCAGTTCGGTGTCGAGCGAGGCCGAAACGCCGAGCGGCACCGTCGGCGACCCCGCCACGTGCCCGAAGCCGAACCCGCTCAGCACCGGGACCCCGAGCGGCGACAACCGTTCCGCCAGCAGTTCGCGGACCTCCGCCGGGTCGCCGCACGCGGCCCACGAGCCCAGCACGATGCCGCGCACGCCGTCGAACCAGCCCGAGCGCAGCAGCTGCGTCACCATCCGGTCGATCCGGTACGGGCTCTCGGTCACGTCCTCCAGCAGCACGATCCCGCCGCGCGCGGACCCCTGCTCGGCCGTGCCGATCCCGGACGCGAGCAGCGACAGGTTCCCGCCCACCAGCACGCCCAGCGCACGGCCGGGCACCACGACGTCCGGCTCCCGCGCCCGCAGCACCCGCGCGTGGTCCGGCTCGAACAACGTCCGCCGCAGGTGCTCCGCCGCGGGCTCGTCGAACAGCACGCTCGCGGGCATCGGCGAAAGCAGCGACGCGAGGCCCAGATGCGTGTGCACGGCCCGGTGCAGCGCGGTCACGTCGCTCGACCCGGCCAGCACCTTCGGACCGGCGGCCCGCAGCGCCGCCCAGTCCACCAGATCGATCATCCGCTGCGTCCCGTACCCGCCGCGCGCCGCCAGCACGCACCGGACCTCCGGGTCCAGCCACGCCTCGGCGAACTCCGCCGCCCGCGCCTGGTCCGGCGCGGACAGATACGACCCGCCCGAAGCCCGCACCCCGGCGCCGACCCGCACCTTCACGCCCCAGCTGCCCAGCACCGGCAACGCGGCGTCCAGCAGATCCTGCGGCACCGGCCCGGACGGCGCGACGAGCGCGACCGTGTCCCCGGCGGAAAGTCTCGCGGGCCTCATCGGGACAGCTCCAGCCGCGGCACGTCCGGCGTTTCGAAGCCGAACACCTGGCCGTAGAAGGAAAGTTCGGCCTCCAGCGCGGCGACGATCGTCTCCGCCTTCCGGAACCCGTGCTGCTCGCCCTCGAACCGCAGGTACGCGTGCGGGATCCCGCTGCCGTCGATCTCGGAGACGAACCGGTCCGCCTGCTCCGGCGGGCAGATCTGGTCCTCCAGCCCCTGCAGGAACAGCACCGGCCCGGCCAGCGCGCCCACGTGCGTCATCGGCGAGCGCTCCCGGTACCGGTCGGCGGCCTCCGGATACGGGCCGACCATGCTCACCAGGTACTGCGATTCGAAGTCGTGCGTTTCCCCGCCCTCGCCGGTCCATCCGGTGAAGTCGAGGATCGGGAACTTCACCGTCGCCGCCGCGTAGGTGCGGGTCATCGTGATCGACGCGGCCGAGGTGAACCCGCCCGCGCTGCCGCCCCGGATGCCCAGCCGGGCCCGGTCGGCGATCCCTTCCGCGACAAGCGCTTCGGCGACCGCCGCGCAGTCGCGCACGTCCACCACGCCCCACTGCTCCCGCAGCCGCTCGCGGAACGCCCGCCCGTATCCGGTGGAGCCGCCGTAGTTCACCGCGACCACGCCGATGCCGCGGCTGGTGAAGTACGCGAAGTCCAGGTCGAGCGATTCGTCGCTGTGCCCGGTCGGCCCGCCGTGCACATGCACCACGTACGGCGGCAGTTCGCCTTCCGGCGCGGCGAAGTCCGGGTTCGTCGGCGGGAACACGTACGCCGGGATCTCCGCGCCGTCCGGTCCGGTGAACACGCGCTCCTGCGGCACCGGCAGGTACTCCGCGGGCGGCAGCGAGGCCGGCTGCGGCGTGAGGGCGCGCCACTTCCCGGTGTCCGGGTCCAGCACCACGACCGCGCTCTCGTGCCGAGGCCCGCCCGCGATCCCGGCGATCCCGTCCGGCGTCGCGGCCAGCCCGCTCGACGACCACACGGTCAGCTCGGTGTCGACGCGCGTCACCGAACCGTCGCTCTCGTCCAGAATCGCGAGCTTGCCGGAATCGAGGACCGCGTGCTTCCCGCCGCCCAGCGGGGCGAACCAGCTCGTGCCGAGCTTCCACATCGGCCCGCCCAGTTCGCGTTCCGCCGGCGCCAGGTTCGCCACCGAACCGTCGAGCCCGACCCGGTGCAGGTTCCACCAGCCGTCCGGGTCGGCGAGCACGAGCAGCTGGTCCGCGGACTCCCACGCCACCTGGCACACCGCGACCTCCGGCCCGCCCGCCAGCACGCGCGCCTCCCCGAACGACCCGTCCGCCGCCACCGGCGCGACGAACAGCTCGGTCCCGTCCCACGGCATCGCCGGGTGGTCCCACGCGAGCCACGCGGCGTGCGCACCGTCCGGCGACAGCTGCGGCGCGGTGAAGAACCGGTGCCCCTCCACGAGCACCCGTTCGGCGGAGCCGTTCAGCGGGATCGCGACCAGCTCGCGGGAGATGTCCGTGCGCCGCGGCCCGGTGCTGCGCTCGCGGACCGCCCACACCTCGCCCTCGCGACCGGGCCGGAGATCGCCGTACCGGACGCCCTGCGGCGTGGCCGGTTCCGGCGTCAGCGGGGCGACCTCGCCGTCCTTGAGCGCGTACACCCGCTGATCGGCCCAGTGCGTGAACACCACGACGCCGCCGACCGCGAGCCACGGCCGCCCGCCGTACTCGTGCACCCGGTTCCGGACGTTCCACGGCGCGGGCAGCACGTCCTCGGCGCCGCCGCCGGGAAGCGCGCGCACGAGCGCGACCCGGCCGCCTTCGGCGGGCCGCGCCTCCGCCCACCAGAGCGCGCCGTCGACCGCGGCGAGCCATTGCGCGCCGCCGCCGGCGGCCGCGGCGCCGGCCGCTGTGACGGGAGAGGTCCAGGTTCCATGAGGAGAGATGCGAGGCACCCGGAAAGCCTAACGAGGATCCGCTGCGTGTCCGGATCCGCACGCACCGCGCAGGAATCGCGCGCGAAGGTCCCTCAACCCGGGGCGGCGGATGCCGATCATGCGTCCGTGGCCTAGGGTCGAAGACGCTATGTCACGCGTAATCCACGTCTTCCGCAAGCCCGACCGGTTCGTGGCCGGCACGGTCGGCGAGCCCGGCGACCGCACCTTCTACCTCCAGGCGACGGAGGACGTGCGGACGATCAGCGTCACGATCGAAAAACAGCAGGTCGTCGTCCTCGCGGAGCGGCTCGGGTCGCTCCTGGAGGAAGTCGCCAGCCGGTTCGGCGCCGACGTGCCCAGCCACGCCCCCGACGACGAGGTCGACACCGACCCGCTCACGGTGCCCGTCGAGGAGGAGTTCCGGGTCGGCACGATGGGGCTCGGCTGGGACGCCGACTCCGGCGCGGTCGTCGTGGAACTGCTCGCGATCACCGAGGGCGAGATCGACGAGACCGTCGTGCTCGACGACACCGAGGAAGGCCCGGACGCGGTCCGCGTGTTCCTCACCCCGGTCGCCGCCCGCGCCTTCGCCGAACGCGCCGACCGCGTCGTGAACGCCGGCCGCAAGCCGTGCCCGCTGTGCGGCGAACCGCTCGACCCGGCCGGGCACATCTGCCCGCGGCAGAACGGGTACCGGCGCGACGTCGACGTGACCGAGGACTGAGGGCGGCTGTGGCGAGCACCGCGCCAGGGCCTGCCGACCCCGCCGCCCGCGATTTCGTCTCCCGCGGGCGCATCGACGTCGAAGGCAGGCTCGTCGACGCCTCCAACGTGACGCTGTTCTGCGCGATCGAACTCGACGGCGTCACCGGCCGCGTCGTGTACAAGCCGGTGTCGGGGGAGCGGCCGCTGTGGGACTTCCCGGACGGCACGCTGGCCGGCCGCGAGGTCGCGACCGCGATGATCTCCGACGCCTGCGGCCTCGGCGCGATCCCGCCGACCGTGCTGCGCGACGGCCCGTTCGGGCCCGGCATGGTGCAGCTGTGGGTCGAGACCGACGAGGACGCCGAAGTGGTCGACGTCTGCGCGCCCGACGAGGTCCCCGAAGGCTGGCGCACCGTGCTGCACGCGCACGACCGGCTCGGCGAACCGGCGGTGCTCGTCCACGCCGACCACCCGGACCTGCGCGAACTCGCGGTCCTCGACATCGTCGTCAACAACACCGACCGCAAGGGCGGGCACCTGCTGGCCGGCACCGACGGCCACGTCTACGGCGTGGACCACGGCATCTGCCTGCACACCGACCCGAAGCTGCGCACCGTGCTGTGGGGCTGGATCGGCGAGGACCTGCCCGAGGACGCCGTCGAGAAGCTGCGGAAACTCCGCGCGGACCTCGACGGCCGCCTCGGCGCGGAACTCGGCGAACACCTGACCGCCTTCGAGATCCGGGCGCTCTCGCAGCGCACCGACTACCTGCTCGCCGAGGCGGTGTTCCCCGAGCCCGGCGACGACTGGCGCGCGATCCCCTGGCCGCTGTTCTGATGGCGGAATCCATGGACACCGCCCTGATGGACGCCGACGCCCGCGCCCGCCTCGTCACCCGGTTCGGCCCCGTCGCCGAAGCCTGGTGCGACGCGCTGCCCACGCTCGTCGAGCGGCTCTGCCGCCAGTGGGGCCTCACCGTCTCCGAGGCCCGGCCCGGCAACACCGGCCGCACCCTGCTCTGCCGCGACGGCGAGGGCGCGCTGAAGGTGCTCAAACTCTGCCCGGACCGCGCGATCGCGACCGCCGAGGCGACCGCTCTGGGCTCCTGGGCCGGACTGTCGCGGGTCGTCCAGATCCTCGACGCCGACCTCGACCACGGCGCCGTCCTGCTCGAAGGACTCGAACCCGGCGACACGTTCACCGGACGCGGCGCCGACGTCCCCTGGGACCAGATCGGCGAACTGCTCGCCGACGTGCACGGCGTCCCCGCCGCCGGTCCGTTCCCGACCCAGCTCGAACGCGTCCGGTTCATGTTCGGCCTCGCCGAGCAACGCCTCGCCGGGTCCCCGGCCGAAGCGCACCTGCCGCTGGAAGCGCTGCGCACCGGCCTCGCCCGGTCCGAGAAACTGGCGGCCAGCGGCCCGATCGCCCTCGTGCACGGCGACCTGCACCCCGGCAACGTCCTCGACGCCGGACCGGAACGCGGCGCGGTCGCGATCGACCCGCGCCCGTGCGTCGGCGATCCAGCTTTCGACGCCGTCGACTGGGCAGTCCTGCCGATGGCCCACGGCGGTGCCGTCGAGGACGGGATCGCCGAGCTCCCGCACCTCGACGGCGACCGGGTCCGCGCGTGGTGCGTCGCGCTCGCCCCGCTGGTCGCGATGGGCCCGCTCCGCCGCGGCGGACCGACGCCGTTCACGGACGCGGTGCTGCGGATGGCTCGCTGAGCCGGACCGTCCGACCCGAAGACTCCTGCCGGGCTGAACCCTCGCGACCAAGCGACTAGCCCCGGGCGACCTCAGCGGTGTGCGCGGGGGTGTAGCGCTCGCCCCGCACCTGGTCGCTCAGCGGCTCCAGTGCGGCCAGCGCCTCGGCGTCCAGAACGATCTCCAGCGCGGCCGCGTTCTGCTCCAGCCGGGCCGGGCTGCGGGTGCCCGGAATCGCCGCCACCGCCACCCCGAGCCGCTCGGTCTGGGCATACACCCAGGCCAGCGCCACCTGAGCCGGCGTCGCACCCAGCCGGTCGGCCACGTCGCGCACGGTCTGCGCGATCTTCTCGTTGGCGTCGCCCGCCTCGCCGGCGAAGCGGGGATTGGTGCGCCGGAAGTCCTTCTCGCCCAACGCGGAGCGATCCAGGGCCCCGGTCAGGAACCCCCGCCCCAGCGGCGAGTACGGCACCAGCCCGACCCCCAGCTCGGCCATCACCGGGGTGACCGCCTCGACGTCGCGCGTCCACAGCGAGTACTCGCTCTGCACCGCGGCGATCGGATGCACCGCGTGCGCCCGGCGCAGCAGCTCGCCGTCGACCTCGGACAAGCCCAGATGCCGGACCTTGCCCGCCTGGACCAGCTCGGCCATCGCCCCGACGGTCTCCTCGATCTCCACGTCCTGGGGTGGGCGGTGCGCGTAGTACAGGTCGATCACGTCGACGCCCATCCGCAGCAACGACGCGTCGCAGGAGCGCAGCACGAAGTCCCGGGCGCCGCGGATGCGCCGCGCGCGGTCGCCGACGCTGCGGTCGATGCCGAACTTCGTGGCCAGCTGCACCTGGTCGCGGCGGCCGTGGACGGCGCGGCCCACCAGCACCTCGTTGTGCCCGGCACCGTAGGCGTCGGCGGTGTCCAGGAACGTGACGCCCAGCTCCAGGGCACGGTCGATGGTCGCGAGGCCGCCGTCCCAGTCGGAGGCGCCGTAGCTTTCGCTCATCCCCATGCACCCCAGTCCCATCGCGCTGACGCGAAGACCGGACGAGCCGAGCGTGGTTCGGGTGATCATGCGGTTGCTCCTCCTGCCCGGCGGACCCGGGCGGCACCTCGACGGCTGACGCCACCGACGCTAGGAGCTGGACCGCGCTCCACGTCAAGCCGGCGCATCGGCCGCCCGTCCCCGGCGTGGCGGCGGGACGCCCCGGCGCTGCGCCGATAACGTGCCCGACCGTGCGCTATCACGACGTGCTGTCCGGCCCCCGCAAGCGGAAAGTGCCGGAGGTCCCGGCCGAACCAGGGCTCGTGGTCGAAGACCCGGCCAGCGGGTACTGCGGCGCGGTGGTGAAGATCGAATACGGCAACGTCGTCCTCGAGGACGCCAAGGGCCGCCACCGGGTGTTCCCGCTCGCGCCCGCCGCGTTCCTGCTGGAAGGCAAACCGGTCACGCTCGTGCCGGTCAAGAAGACCGCCGCCCCCGCGCGGCAGGTGTCCGCGTCCGGTTCGGTCCGCGTGCAGGGGCTGCAGGCCCGGGTCGCGCGCGACTCCCGGATCTGGGTCGAGGGCAAGCACGACGCCGAACTGGTCGAACGCGTCTGGGGACACGACCTGCGCGTCGAAGGCGTCGTCGTGGAACCGCTCGACGGCGTCGACGTGCTGGCCGACCGGATCGCCGAATTCGGCACCGGACCCGGCCGCAGGCTCGGCGTGCTGGTCGACCATCTCGTCGCGGGCAGCAAGGAATCCCGGCTGGTCGGGCAGATCCGCGACGAGCAGGTGCTGGTCACCGGCCACCCGTACATCGACGTCTGGCAGGCGGTGAAACCCGCGTCGGTCGGCATCCGCGCCTGGCCGGAGATCCCGCGCGGCGTCGAGTGGAAGACCGGCATCTGCGACGCGCTCGGCTGGGGCGAACCGTACGAGGGATGGCAGCGTGTGCTCGCCGGGGTGCGCAGCTTCCGCGATCTCGAAACGCCGCTGATCGGCGCGGTGGAACGGCTCATCGACTTCGTGACCGAACCGGGTGGCGACGCTCCGTAGTGTCCGGTATGTCGGAAAAATCCAAGGTCACGCGTCGGTCACGTCGAGTAGTTTGCCCGGTGCGAAACGACGCGATCTGAGAGCATGAGGGCATGGCAGCGGCTCTGATCTGGCTGATCATCGGCATCGTCCTGATGATCGCGGAGGTGATCTCCGGGGACTTCGTGCTGATCATGCTCGGCGTCGGCGCGCTGCTCGGAGCCGGCTCGGAGGCGCTGACCGGCAACATCTACATCGACGTCGCCGTCTTCGCGGTCAGCTCGGTCGGGCTGCTCGCGCTCGCCCGCCCGGCGCTCAAACGCCGCTTCCTGGCCGGGTCGGCCATCCCCACCGGCATCGACGCGCTGGTCGGAGCCCGGGCCGTCGTGGTGTCCACTGTGGACTACGATGCCGGCCAGGTGAAAATCGGCGGCGAGGTGTGGTCGGCGCGCGCCGTGCACGAATCGCAGCCGCCGATCGCTCCGGGCACCAGCGTCACGGTCGTCGAGATCTCCGGCGCCACGGCCGTGGTGGACATCGTCTCGTGAGGTTCCGTCCGAGGAAAAACGGTACTAGGTAAGGGGAAACGCTCTTGTCGACAATAGCGATCGTCGTGGTCGCACTGCTGGCTCTGTTCGTCATCATCACGGTGGTCAAGGCGATCATGGTGGTGCCACAGGCCCAGTCGGCGGTGATCGAGCGGCTCGGCCGGTTCCGCACGGTCGCTTCGCCCGGCCTGACCTTCCTCGTCCCGTTCCTGGACAAGGTGCGCGCGCGGATCGACCTGCGCGAGCAGGTCGTGTCGTTCCCGCCGCAGCCGGTGATCACCGAGGACAACCTGACGGTGAACATCGACACCGTCGTGTACTTCCAGGTCACCGACTCGCGCGCGGCCGTCTACGAGATCTCGAACTACATCATCGGCGTCGAGCAGCTCACCACCACCACGCTCCGCAACGTGGTCGGCGGCATGAGCCTGGAAGAGACGCTGACCTCCCGCGACTCGATCAACACCCAGCTGCGCGGCGTGCTCGACGAGGCCACCGGCCGCTGGGGCATCCGCGTCGCCCGCGTCGAGCTGAAGGCGATCGAGCCGCCCGCCTCCATCCAGGACTCGATGGAGAAGCAGATGCGCGCCGACCGGGAGAAGCGCGCGATGATCCTCACCGCCGAAGGCCAGCGGGAATCGTCGATCAAGACGGCCGAAGGCCAGAAGCAGAGCCAGATCCTCGCCGCGGAAGGCCAGAAGCAGGCCGCGATCCTCGCCGCCGAGGCAGAACGGCAGTCGCGGATCCTGCGCGCGCAGGGTGAACGAGCCGCCCGCTACCTCCAGGCACAGGGCCAGGCGAAGGCGATCGAGAAGGTGTTCGCCGCGATCAAGGCCGGCCGCCCGACGCCGGAAGTCCTTGCCTACCAGTACCTGCAGACCCTGCCGCAGATGGCCCAAGGCGACGCCAACAAGGTCTGGATGATCCCGAGCGACTACGGCAAGGCCCTCGAAGGCTTCGCCCGCGCACTCGGCGCCCCGGGCGACGACGGCGTGTTCCGGTACGAACCGCCCAAGGACGACACGCCCGCCAAGCCGAACCTCGACGACGACGAGGTCGCCGGCTGGTTCGACACCAGCAGCGACCCGAAGGTCGCCGAGGCGGTCGCCGCCGCGGAAGCGGTGGCGCGCAAGGAAGTAGAGGGACCGCTGGGCGCGTCCTCGGGCGAGTCGCGCCGGGCGATCGGCGGGGCTCCGGCGAAGCGGGAGGCTCCCGAGCCGGTGCAGGAGGAAGAGCCGCCCGCACCGCCGGAGCGCCCGCAGCCGAGTGCGCCGCCGCCTGCTCAGCAGCAGCAGTCGCTGCCGCAGCCGCAGCCCCCGGCCGGGCCGCCGCAGGGCGGGCCGTACCAGGGCCCGCCGCCGCAGCAGTTCGGCGGACCGCAGGGCCCCGGACCGGGCAGCGGACCGTTCCCGCAGCAAGGCCCGTTCGGCGGACCGCAGGGCGGACCGCCGCCGCAGCGCTGATCGCGTCACGCACAGGGGCTGCCACTCCGATTTTCGGGGTGGCAGCCCCTTTTTCTGTGCCTGCCGCCGAAAAAGAATCTCGCCCCTGGGTTGTCGAATCCGGCACCGCGCGTTCGACGCACTGGTGAAAGCGGCGCACCGCAAGGCCAGGCGCGACGGAGGCACCGGAATGCGGACATTGCACCTCGGACTGCGGGTGACCGACCTCGATCGGTCGCTGGCGTTCTACCCGGCGATCGGCTACGAGACGGGCACCGGCGTGAGCCACCTGGTCGTGCAGGTCAAGTCGAGGGCCGACACGCTCGCCGCGCTGGCCGCCCGCCGGATCGAACTCGTCCAGTGGCCCGCTCACCACGCCGACGGCATGACCATCGTCGACTTCCTCGAAAAGGAGATCGGGAAATGAGCAGAACCCCAGTGCGGCTGTACATGTCCGTGTCCGTCGACGGATACATCGCCGGCCCGGACGACCGGCCCGGCCAGGAGCTCGGCCGCGACGGATTCCGGCTGTTCGACTGGCTCGACGACCGGGCGGAGGAGGGGATCAACGGGCAGGTGTACGCCGAGGCATCCGCGACCGGCGCGGTGATCTCCGGACGCCGCACGTTCGAGCTGGCCAACCGGTGGCACGGCGACCACCACGACGGCGTCCCGATCCACGTGCTCACCCACCATGTCGACCCGGGCGACGCGCCGCCGGGCAGCGCGAAGTTCTACACCGACGTCAACGTGTGCGCCGACGAAGCCCGCGACAAAGCGGGGGAGCGGGCCGTGCTGGTCCACGGCGCGGGCGCGGCGCAGGCACTCCTGGCCGCGGACCAGCTCGACGAAATCGAACTGCACCTGATTCCGGTGCTGCTGGGCGCGGGACGGCGGCTGTTCGAACCGACCGGGCTCGGCCGCGTCGAACTCGAGCCCGTGCGGCGGCTCGAAGGCCGCGGCGTCACCCACCTCCGTTACCGCGTAGTCCGGTGACATCCGGACTACGCGGCTCTCGTCAGCGCGCGTACACGCCGACGTCGTCGATGTTGGCCTTCGAGCGATCAGGCAGCGCGATCACGCACGCCACGGTCACCACGACGGACGCGACGATGTAGATCGAGATCGAGTACGGCGTGCCGGTGGTGTGCAGCAACCAGGCCGCCAGCAACGGCGCGGGACCGCCCGCGAACACCGACGCCAGCTGGTATCCCAGCCCCGCCCCGCCATAGCGCAGATGAGTCGGGAAACTCTCGCCGATCAGCGCCGCCTGCGGGCCGTACTGCATCGAATGCGCCACCAGGGACACGATGATGGCGAGGAAGATCATCCCGTGCCCGCTGTGGGTCAGGACCGTGAAGTACGGGAACGCGATCACCCCGGTCAGCACCGCGCCGGTCAGGTACACCTGTTTGCGCCCGATCCGGTCGGAGAACTGGGAAAACAGCGGGATCAGCACCAATTCCGCCGCGGCCCCGACCAGGACCGCGTTGAGCACGAACGTTTTGCTGAACTCCGGTCGCTGCACGACATAGACCAGGACGTAGCTGGTGAACAAGTAGAACGGCATCTGCTCGCTGAAGCGCAACCCGGCCGACAGCAGGATTTCCCGCCAGTGGTGCCGGACCACGTCCTTCACCGGGGCTTTCGACGTGCGCTTGGCCGCGACCGCCGCGGCGAACATCGGCGTTTCCAGAATCCGCAGCCGGATGACCAGGCCGATCGCCACCAGCACCAGGCTCAGCAGGAACGGGATCCGCCAGCCCCACGAGGAAAAGGCTTCCGGAGACAGCGTCGCCGACAGCAGGGTCATCCCGCCGGTGCCCAGCACGAGCCCGACCGGGACGCCGACTTGCGCGAAACTCGCCAGCAGGCCGCGTCGTCGCTGGTCGCCCCATTCCATGGCCAGCAGCACCGAACCGCTCCACTCGCCGCCGATCGCGATGCCCTGCACCAGCCGCAGCAGGACGAGGATCAACGGGGCGGCGATGCCGATGGTCGCCGCGCCGGGAAGCAGGCCGACCACGGCCGAGGAAAGGCCCATCAGCAGGAGCGTCACGATGAGCGTCGCCTTGCGGCCGAGCCGGTCGCCCCAATGGCCGAAGATCGCCGCGCCGACCGGGCGGGCCGCGAAACCGACCGCGTAGGTCGCGAACGACTGCATCACCCCGGCGTAGGCCGACGACGCGGGGAAGAACAGATGGGGAAAGACCAACGCCGCGGCGGTGTTGTAGAGGAAGAAGTCGTACCACTCGATGGTGGTTCCGATCGACCCGGCCAGGGCCGCCCGGCGTACCTGCACCCGCCGGTCGCCGGTCGACGCTTGGACTGACTGGGTGACCTCGTTGTCGCCTAGAGTCATGGTCGTGCACCTCTCGTGACGGTCGTCACACTACAGTGTGAACGACCGGCAGAGGTTTGACGATTCCTGACGCCTGCTCCGGACGGGTTGTTTCCGCCGCTGCGGCACGCCGGACGGACCGGTATCGGGCGCCGCGCGGCCAGCACGCGCGACTACCATCACAGCCGTGACGGAGGACAAACCGCTGCGCGCCGACGCGCGGCGAAACCGCGCGAAGGTGCTCGAAGCCGCCGAGACGGTTTTCGCGGCCAAGGGCACCGGTGCGCCGACCGAAGAGGTCGCGCGCGAGGCCGGCGTCGGCATCGGCACGGTGTTCCGGCACTTCCCCACAAAAGAAGCGCTCCTGGAAGCCGTGCTCTACGCGCGGCTGCACCGGTTCGTCGACGAGGCCGACGCGGTCGTCGCGCAGAACGCCGAGGACGCCGGGGCCGCGTTCTTCACCTTCCTCACCAGCTGGATCGAGATGTCCAGCGCCAAGAATGCCTACTTCGAAGCACTCAGTTCGGCCGGCGTGTGCGTCCCCAGCACGGGTTCGGTGATCGGGGAGCGGCTGCGCGAATCCCTCGGCGTGCTCCTGCGCCGCGCCCAGGACAGCGGCGCGGTGCGGCGCGACGTCACCACCACCGAACTGATCCCGGTGATCATCGGCACCGCGAAGGCGGCCGAGCACGTCGGGTCCGACCGCGCGCTGCGGGACCGCACGATCGCGATCCTGTTCGACGGCCTCCGCACCTGAGTCAGCGCAGCACGGCGGCCAGCAAATCGGTGCCGAGCGAGGACAACTGCGGCAAGTCGAGCGAATAGCGCACGTACCGGCCCTGTCTCTTCGTGGTGAGCAGGCCCGCCCGGCGCAGGACCGCGAGGTGCCGCGACACCTCCGGCGCGGAGAGATCCCAGTTGTGCGCCAGTTCGCTGGTGGTGTGCGGGCTGCGCGCGAGTGTGCGGACCAGGCGCAGCCGCACCGGATGCGCGAGCGCGTCGAGCCGCAGTTCAACGATTTCCAGCGGCACCGGCGCGATGTCGGCGACCGGATACTGCACCACCGGCCGCCAGCCCGCCGCGTGCACCACGACCAGGTGCGGACTGCCGAACACGCTGGGAATGAAGGTGACGCTTTCCCGGGCGGCGGTCGCCTTGTCCTGCAGCTTGTCCACGACGATGCGGCAGCTGTCTTCCGACAAAGCGACCGCGCTGGACACCGCGTCGAGTGCCGCGCGGATTCCCTTGTGCCGCAACAGATCCTGCTTGCGCCGAAGATCTGCGGAGAGTTGCGGCTCCAGGCCGGCCCAAGCACTGTCGAAGAACGCTTCGGCGCATTGCTCGAGGGTGTCGCGGATCCGGGCGCGCGTGGCCGCGGGATCGGTCAGCAGGCTTTCGGCGAACGCTTCCTGACGAGGGCCGCGCGCTTGGGCGAGGTCGAGGGCGCGTTCGCGCGACGCCGGGTCGGTGAGCGGAGACCCGGTCGCGATCCGGGTGCTGCCGCAGGTCGAGACGAGCGCCGCGGTCGCATAGGTTTCGTCGTCGATCGCGTCGACGTCAGCCAGTTCGTCGGCGAGAGCAGGGCGCGGACGTCCGGGCAACAGGAAGTCGGCCTGCGACGACCGCCACAGGGAATCCGCCTCTCGCACGCGTTCGGCCAGCTCCGGCCGCAGCCCGGCCCAGACTTCGCCCGCCCACGCGGCAAACCGCGGGTGATGGCCCGGTTCGGCCAGCACGTGCAGCATCGCGGTCAGCTCCGCGAGCGGCGACGCGGCGAACCGCACCTGCTCGGCCGGCAGTCCGGCGATGTCGATCCTCAACGGCACCGCACCAGCATCGCCGATCGAGCGGTGCGGGACTTCGCCGGTTGACGGAAACGGCGAATCGGAGTGCTCCGCCCGAGGCCCGCGCGGCACTGTCGAGCGCCATGACCACCAAGATCCGGCCGAGCGCGCTGCTCCGCGTCTCCGGCGGCCCGCGCTACGCGGCCGCCATGGCCGTCGACGCGCTCGGCACCGGCCTGTTGCGCCCGTTTCTCCTGATCTACGGCGTGACCGTGCTGGGCTTGTCCGCGCCTGCGACCGGTGCGGCCATGACCGCAGGCGTGCTCGTCGGCCTCGGCTGCATGCCGTGCGTGGGGCGATGGCTCGATCGAGGTGCGCGCACCACCGTGGTGGCCGCTTCGATGCTGGTGCGCGCGCTCGGCGTCGCGATGCTGCTGGCCGCGCCGACGGGGGAGATGTGGCCGTTCGTCGGCGCGGCGATCCTGCTCTCCGCAGGCAACCAGGCTTGGCCAGCAGCGCACGCCGCGCTCGTCGCGACGCTCGCCGCCGACCGGGAACGCGACGCCGCCCTCGCCGCTGGCCGTTCCCTCCGCAATGCAGCGCTCGGCATCGGCGCGTTACTCGCGACCGCGTGCCTGGCAGGCGGCTCGGATGCGTTGCGCACCATGGCGATCGGCACCGGAATCGCGTACCTGGTCGCCGCGGGCTTGGCTTGGTCAGTGCGGCTGCGCGCCCCGGCTATGCCGGCGGAGCCGACCCTCGAGCGCGCGCCGCGGATGGGTGCGCTGCTGGGCGCGAACGTCGTCTACGCGTTCTGCCTCAACGTCCCGGAGATCGCGTTGCCGCTGGTGCTGACCGCGTACCTGCACGCGTCCCCCGTGTGGTCGGCGGCGATCTTCGTGGCCAACACAGTGCTCGTGGTCGCCCTGCAAGTGCCGGTCACCGTCCTGCTCTCGCGGATCTCCCGGCGAACCGCACTAGCGACCGGCGGAATCGTGCTGACGGTGTCCTACCTCGGTTTCCTCGCCGCGACCCTGCTCGGATCCGGCTGGGCGGCACCGGCGATCGCCGCGGTCTCGGTGGTCTGCACCATCGGCGAGATCATCTACGCAGGCAGCGCCACCGCCTTCGTCCTGGCCCTCGCACCTGCACGCCTGCTCGGGCAGGCGGCCGCCCGCTTCGAACTGTCGACCGGCATCGGACTCGCGGTCTCCCCGGCAGTGCTCACCGCACTCGCTCCGCTCGGGCCTGGCGCGCTCTGGGGCGGTCTCGCGGGAGCTACGCTGCTGTCCGCGGGCGCCGTGACCAGGGCGGGGGAGCCGGGCCTAAACTGAGGCAATGACCAACCGCTTAGTCTGTATTGGCGACTCGTTCACCGAAGGCGTCGGGGACGACGATCCGTCCGCGCGCAACGGGGTGCGCGGCTGGGCCGACCGGGTCGCCGAGGTGCTGGCCGCCGGTGAGCCGGGGTTCCAGTACGCCAATCTGGCGGTGCGCGGGAAGCTCCTGCCGCAGGTGCTGAACGAGCAGATCGAACCGGCACTGGCGATGAAGCCGGACCTCGTCACCGTCTACGCGGGCGGCAACGACCTGATGCGGCCGCGCGTCGACATCGACAGCCTCGCCGACTCCTACGAACGCGCCGTGGCCCGCCTCCGCGCGGCCGGTGCGCAGGTGCTGCTGTTCACCGGCGTCGACGGCGTCGAGGACGCGCTGTTCCGCCAGATCCGCGGGCGGGTCGCGATCTACAACGAACACGTCCGCGGCATCGCGGCGCGGCACGAGACGCTGCTCGTGGACATGTGGTCGATGCGCCAGCTGCGCGACCGTCGCATGTGGTCCCCGGACCGGCTGCACCTGAATGCCGCCGGGCACACCGAAATCGCCATCGCCGTCCTCGACGCGCTGGGCGTGCAGCACAGCCTCACGCACGCCGCGCTGGGACCGCGCCCCCGCCTGTCAACCCGGGAACAGCGCGCGGCGAACCTTCGCTGGGGACGGGAACACGCTCTGCCGTGGATCGGCCGACGCCTGCGCGGCGAGTCCTCCGGCGACACGATCGCGCCGAAGTACCCGGAACTGCAATCGTTCGAGGCGGTTGCTGACTGACTGGTGGTCTAGTCCGCGTTCGCCGCGGGCGCTCACGGATCGGTGGTCTAGCCCGCAAGTTGCCGCGCGCGATCGTCGGCCGCGTCTGCCCGCGTGCCGCCGCGCGCGGTTGTGCGACGGGACTGACCGGTCGCATAGCCCGCAAGTCGGCGCGCTCGATGTTCGGCGACGTCGGTTCGCGAGCAGTCGGCGCGGCTGCCGCCGCATCTGTGGCCTAGCCCGCGAGCTGCCGCGCGCGATGGTCGGCGACATTGACCCGTGTGCCGCAGCGAGTGGAGCAGAACCGTCGGCGTCCGTTGCGCGACGTGTCCACGAACGCGACGCCGCACCCCTCACGCGCGCATACGCCGAGACGGTGCGGCTCCTCGCACACCAGATGCGCGAGCCCGCCCGCCGTGTAGGCGTAAAACCGCTCGACCACCCCCGCGCCCTCGCTGGAGTAGTGCAGATGCGGCGCTTTCCCGTCGTGACTGGCGATATTCGGCCGACACGCGGCGACGGCGAGCAGCTCATTGAGCAGATCGATCCGCTCGCCGGTCGTCTCCGCGACGAACACCTGATGCAGCCGCCGCCCCCACGCGAGAATCCGCCCCGCCTCGTCCGTGGTGATGCGCGGCAGCACCATGTCGCGAGCCTGCCCCGCGGCCCGCACCTCGGCGGCCGTGACGTCGTCGCGCTGGGCAAGGGTCGCCAGGTCGGCGGCTACCTGCGCGCCCGCGCCGCCGTAAGGGTTGAAGTGCACTCGCCCATTACAGCACAACCCTTCTTCTTCGGAAAGACCGCCTGGAAACTGTTCTGCGGAAAATAAGATTGACGCATGCCTTCGCGGTAGGTGAAGATGATTCCACCACAGCGGATGAAGGAGCGGACATGACGAACATGCGGACGCGGGAGATGCGAGGCCAGTATCCGGCCGCCGTCCGCGCTGTCCAGCGTGCGCCGCTCCACCAGCGCCAAATCGGCCGAAAAGGCGGAATCCTGGGCGGTATCCGCTCCCTGACCTGACGCAGCAGTCGCTGCGCGCACAGGGAGCCGCCCGTCGGGAAGCCGATCCGGGCGGCTTCTCTCGTCAGGGCCGCTTCGCACAATCAATTCCCATTTTTCACAACTACTGCTGCCCATTTCCGGGTGGCGGTTCTTTGACAACTGCACAGCGAAGCAAGACATTTCCGAGACTCGTCCCCGTCGCCTCACCCGCGGCCAGGACGAGCGCCGGGTCCGGCAGCCAACCGCCGCCGGACCCGCACGGTGAAGACGGGGCGGTGGCAGCCCCACCCGGCTGTAACCCGGGCGCCCTTTGCGGCATTGAGGGTTCGACTCCCTCCTTCACCACCGCGCCCGAGCCCAGGGCGCTTCCTGCGGTCGTGGTGAACTCGGCGGACACGTCGGTCTTCCAAACCGAAGCAGAGGGTTCGATGCCCTCCGGCCGCTCGCGGTCCGGTGCCTTGGCGCCGGACGCACACCCCTGTAGCTCAGTCGGACAGAGCGCCGCACTACGAATGCGGAGGCCCCAGGTTCAAGTCCTGGCAGGGGTACGGGCCCGGCGCCGAGGGGGCGCCGGGGCTTTCCGCCGGATGCGAGGGGCAGTGGCGACCCCGCCTGGTTCGGGACCAGGAGACACCGCGTTCGACCCGCGGGCATCCGACTTCGCCACCGCCCGTTCCCGGTTGGTGTAGCAGGCAGCACCGCGGATTTTGGATCCGCTGGCCCAGGTTCGACTCCTGGACCGGGAGCCGATGCCCGTTCGTCCAACTGGCAGGACGCCGCGCTCTGGACGCGGAAACCGAGGTTCGAACCCTCGACGGGCAGCCCCAGCTCGGGCCGTTAGCTCAATCGTGCAGAGCAGCCGGCTTTTACCCGGCGGGTTCAGGGTTCGAATCCCTGGCGGCCCACTCTCGAACCCCAGGTCACCGGGCTCGGTGACCTGGGGTTTTGTGCTGTCCGGGAGCGGGTCTTCCGGTGCGGGACTGTCCATTGTGGTCTGGTGTGAGCCCGAGAGGCGCGGGCGGGGTGCGCAGAGGATGTGCTGGATCACCTTCATGTCCACTCCGGCGGCCAGCATCAGCGTCGCCTCTCCCCGCAGCTATGCCTGCCCCTAGCCTGGACACGCCCTGTACTGCGTCGAGAACCCGGCTTCGATGTTTCGGCGTACCGCGTCGACGGCCTCCCACTGGGCCGGGTCGAGCCGGCTGAGCGCGGCGGGGAAGACGCCGTCCTGCTCGGCGAGGATGTGTTCGCGCAGCAGGTGCAGCGTGGCCATCAGCCGCGCGGGCCACGCCGGGTCGGCAGGTGTCCCGTCGGCGGCCTCGCCGAGCACGTGCTCGATCTGCCGGTGCTGATCAGCCAGCGCCGCGAGGTGGTCCGGGAACTCGTCGTGCAGCGCTGGGAAAAGGCCTTGCTCTTCGACTGTCGTGTGTGGACCGAGGACTTCGGCGATCCGGCGGGCGAGGTTTGCCATCGCTGCGACGTCGTTCGCGCCGTGCGCGGTGCGGGTGCGGCTGATCAACGCGACCGCCTCGTCGTGCTCCCGGGTCAGTTCTGCGATCGCGGGCACAGCCTGGCAGCCGCAGTACTCACACACCGGCCTTCTCCACACGGAAGTGCTGCTGCAACGACCGCTTCGCCACCGTTGCGGTGAACGCGAGGGCTGCGGCGGCGACCAGCGCGAGTGCGGCAAGGCCGAGCGCATACGAGCCGAGGCCGCCGTAGAGCGCTCCCATCACCAGCGGCGGAATGAAGCCGCCCAGGCCTCCGGCAGCTCCGACGACTCCGGTCACCGAACCGACCTTGTTCGCCGGGACGAGCATGGCGACCATCGCGAACACTGCGCCGCTCCCCGCTCCGAGGGCCGCGGCCATTGCCAGGAATGCCATTGTGCCGAGCGGCATCAGGCCGGGACTGAACGCTTGTACTGCGGCGCACGCCGCGACAGCGCCGAACACGCCGACGAGCACGCGCACGGGGCCGAAGCGGTCCGAAAGCCAGCCGCCGATTGGGCGCATCACCACGGCGAAGAGGACGAAACCGGCCATCCGGTTGGCGGCGTCGCTCTGGGCCAGTCCGTAACCGGTCTTGAGGTAGGCCGGGAGGTAGACCGAAAACGCGACGTAGCCGCCGAAAGCGATCGCGTACAGTGCCGAGGCCTGCCAGGTCACCGCGAGCCGGAGGGTCTGGCGCATCCGCTGGGCCAGCGGTTCCGTCGGGACCGTGCGGTCGGGTGCGTCGCGCAGCAGGACGGCGGCGAGGATCGCGTAAGCGACGAGGACGGCCGCGGTGATCAGGAACGGGGTCGCGACGCTTCCGGCCCTGACCAGCGGGACGGTCGTCAGCGCGCTGATCGCGGTGCCGCCCATGCCCGCGCCGAAGATGCCGATCGCGAGTCCGCGCCGCTCGGGCGGGAACCAGGCGTTGACGAACGGGACGCCGATCGCGAACGACGTGCCGCCGAGGCCGAGGAAGAAGCCGCCGATCAGGAGTGCGAGCAGCGACGAATGCCCGGCGAGGCCGAGGAACAGCACCGGCAGCGCGGTCAGGGCCGAGAGCACCGGGAACATGATCCGGCCGCCGTAGCGGTCGGTGAGCGCGCCGACCGGGATCCGGCCGAGCGAGCCGACCACGACCGGGACGGCGACCATCAGGGCCTGTTCGAACGCGGTCAGCTTCAAGGAGTCCTTGAACAGCGGGCCGAGCGGGCTGAGCAGTGCCCAGGCCCAGAAGTTGAGCGCGAACCCGGCGGTCGCGAGGGTCAGCATCAGCGCGGGTCTGCCGGTTCCGGCCGGGCGGTCCTGTGTCGAGGTCATCGACGCCTCATTCGTGTCGTGCGAGCGCCCGCCGGTCGGCGAGGGCCCGTCCAGTTTCCGGCTCCGGCGGGGATCGGCAGCAGAGCCGAATTTCCCCGGGCGGGGGCCGAAGGTCCTCACCGTCCACTCCGGACTAGAAGGTGAGAAATCCCGCAGTGGCAACGGAAACCAGTCCGGCGAGCTCGACCATCCCGATCCGCGACGGCCGCCACGACGGGTCGTGCCACCAGGCGGCGCGAGCGGCGAGCAGCACGAACGCGGCCACCGGCCACCACCAGCCGGTGGCTATCGCGAGCGCGAGCGCCGCGACGACGGCGGCGAGCGAGAAAGCGCGCGCCGCGGCGGTATACGCGGGATTGGCGCGCTCGCGGATCAGCGACTTCACGTGCAGCGTGGAGCCGATGAGCGCGAGGGCGGTGAACACAGTGGCAGCGAGCACCGGAGCGGCGGTCATGGCTGCCCAGGGCTGGCTCCCGGCGGCCACTCCGGCCACGACCGGAACCAGCAGCGCGCACTCGGCGATCAGGACGAGGTCGTTGGCCATCGACCGTTCGCGGCGCGCTCGCGCGAACCCGAGGTTGACTCCGAACAGCGTCAGATAGCCGAGCAGCGCCCAGATCAGCCAGGGACGCGCGCTCAGCACGACCGCGCCCGCTGTTACGCACACCGGAGTCCACAGCAGCGCGGCCCGGCGGAACCGGCTGGGCCGTCGCGCGGTGAGCAGCCCGGTCACGGCCCAGCCCGCCGGATGGGCGGACACCCAGGCCACCGCGAACGGGATCAGCCAGGCGGACCAGCCACCTGCCGCGACTCCGAGCAGAAGCGGCAGGCCGAGAAATCCCCAGGCTCCGTGCTGCGGCGGAACGACGGGAGCCTTGCGGCGCGTCGTCGGTGCGGTCACCGCAGAGGCTCCGCGGCCCGCGCGGCGACGTCGGCGTCGCTGCAGAATCCGGTGCGGCGGCGTTTGAGGCACAGCAGTCCGAGCAGTGCGCCGTCGTGGTCGACGACGGCGAGTCTCCGCTGCCCGCGACGGAGCAGGAGCTGGCGCGCGTCATCGGCGGGCAGGTCGGCGGAGACAGTCCGGCCCGTCAGCCGGGCGTACCGCAGTGCGGGGCCGGATGCGGTTTCGTCCAGGTCTTCGCGAACGAGCGTGCCCAGGAGTCGGCCGGACTCGGTGAACAGGAGCATGTGGACGTGGTCGTCGGCGAAACAAGCCCTGGCTTCGGCGACGGAAGCCTTGGCGGGCAAGGTTTTCGGCAGCCGGACGACCACGTCGGCGACTGTCGGTTCAGGCAAGGGTTTGCCTCTCTTCGGTCGCCCGGTCTCGCACGACGGCCGGAGCCGGTTGCGGTGCGGGCGGCGCGCCGCGACGGGCGCGGTAGACGACGTACGGCCGCCACAGGTAGGCCAGCGGCGCCGACCACACGTGCACCAGCCGCGTGAACGGCCACAGCGCGAGCAAAAGGAATCCGCCGACCGCGTGCAGCTGGTAGACCAGCGGGGCGTCGATCATCAGCTGGCTCTGCGGGGAGAACCAGAAGATGCCGCGGAACCAGACGGCGATG
Source organism: Amycolatopsis sp. VC5-11 (assembly GCF_037034185.1). Lineage (NCBI taxonomy): Bacteria > Bacillati > Actinomycetota > Actinomycetes > Pseudonocardiales > Pseudonocardiaceae > Amycolatopsis > Amycolatopsis sp. VC5-11. The sequence goes on from NZ_JBAGKF010000003.1 coordinate 627,331, forward strand.
GTCTCGCGGTAGTCGTAGCCGTGTCCGAACAGGTTGACGCCGACCGTGGCCGTCATGCCGAGCGCCACCATCGCGGCGAGCGCGACGTAGAGGACTTTGTCCATTGTGGTCGTGGCGCGGCGCACCCGGCCGTTGACCACGCGGCGCGCGATCAGCAGCACCAGCCCGGCGACCAGCACGAGCCCGGAGAGCGTGCCGCCCCACACCGCGACGGCGTGGTACAGCCCTTCGGGGACACCGATCGCGCTCGTCAGCGACGACGGCACCAGCAGGCCGCCCGCGTGTCCCACGATCACGCCGAACGCGCCGAGGTGAAACAGCGGAGAGGCCCACCGCAGAATGCGGCTCTCCAGCAACTGGCTGGTGTGCGTCGTCCAGCCGAACTGGTCGTGGCGCCACCGCCAGACGTGGCCGAGCACGAACACCGCCAGGCAGGCGTAGGGCAGCACGATCCAGACGAAGGTGGTCACGGGGCACTCTCCAGGGAAGGACACGAGCCAGAGGTGAGTTCCGGGCCGAAGCCGATCGCGTCGACGTCGGCTCCGTAAGCCGCCAGCCCGACCGATTCCACCGGCGGGCCGTCGACGGCGAGCGCGGCGACCGCCGCCCGGTCGTCCGGGGTCAGCGGCGGCAGCGCGGCGACGACAGCGTCGACGACGTGCCGGTACGGCGATCCGGCTTCTTCGAGCGCGCAGCGCAGCAATTCCAGGCCGCGCCGGTGCTGGCGCAGCGGGGCCTCGCCGTCTCCGGGACCCGCGGCGGCGGCGAATTCCAGGACCACCGGCAGGAGGTCGGGCAGTTCGCCCTCGGCCAGGCGCAGGCCGTGCGCGCGGTAGCGCTGTTTGAGCGTGAGCAAAGCGATGCCGCGTTTGCGGGTGTCGCCGTGCAGATAGTAGGTCAGGTACAGCCCGCTGCGCCGCCGCAGGTCGAACGTGCGCACGTAATGGGTCTCGACGGCAAGCGTCTCAGTGGTGAGCAACCAGTCGAGGAATCCCGTCATCCGGTCGCGGACCTCGGGGTGGGCGATCGCCGCGACCGTCTCGCGGAGTTCGTCCGCCGCGGAGAACAGCCGGGCGTCGGGATAGGCGAGCAGGACCGAGGCGAGGTCGAACAACCGGGTCCGGTCCGCCGGATCGACCGTCATGCCGTGCCTCCCGCCGGGTCGATGGTCAGCCCGAGCCTGCCGTCGGAGCGACGGCTGAGGAGGCCGCGGCGCCCTGGACGGACTCGCTCGTCTTCGGACACGAGGTGGAATCGCTCGGCGGTGGCGGCCTGTTCGGTCATCCCCGGCCCGCCCGTGCAGTCGAGCGAGCAGTCCGAAGTGGACGCTGCCTGCGCTTCGAGGGCCGCGGCGTCCTTGTCGTAGGCCGCGGGCACGACGTAGCGCTCGTCGTACTTGGCGATGGCCAGGAGCCGGTACATCGATTCGATCTGCTCGCCCGGCATTCCCACGGCCTCGCACAGTTCCTCGGCGACAGTGCCGTCGAGGGTGCGCGCCCGCATGTAGGAGCGCATGGCGGCGAGCTTCATCAGCACTCCGGCGACTGCCTCGGAGTCGCCGGCGGTGAACAGTTCCGCCAGGTACTCGACCGGGATCCGGAGGTCGCGGATGGTGTGGAAAACGTCGTCGGCGTCGGTGTCGTCGCGTCCGGCGGCCCCGACCGCGTCGAGCACCGGGGACAGCGGGGGCACGTACCAGACCATCGGCAGCGTGCGGTACTCCGGATGCAGCGGCAACGCGATCTGGTACTCGCTGATCAGCCGCCACACCGGCGACGCCTGCGCAGCGAGCACCCATTCCTCCGGCAGGCCCGCTTCATACGCCAGCCGCACCGTTTCCGGGTCGTGCGGGTCGAGGAACACCGAGCGCTGCGCGGCGAGCAGTTCGTGCTCGTCCTCGACCGAGGCCGCGGCCAGTACCGCGTCCTCGTCGTAGAAGACCAGCCCGAGATACCGCAGCCTGCCGACGCAGGTTTCGGAGCAGATGGTCGGCTGCCCGGCTTCGATCCGCGGGAAGCAGAAGGTGCACTTCTCCGCTTTGCCGGTCGCGTGGTTGACGTAGACCTTCTTGTACGGGCACGCGCTCACGCACATCCGCCAGCCGCGGCACCGGTCCTGGTCGACCAGGACGATCCCGTCCTCCTCGCGTTTGTACATCGCGCCCGAGGGACAGGCGGATACGCACGCCGGGTTCAGGCAGTGCTCGCAGATCCGCGGCAGGTGGAACATGAACGTCTTCTCGAACTCGAACTTCACCCGCGCGGCGGCCTCGGGGTCCATGGCCGCGATGTTCGGGTCGGTTCCGGCCCGTTCGGGCGCGCCGCCGAGACCGTCCTCCCAGTTGGCGCCCCACTCCAGGCGCATCGGCTCGCCGGTGAGCGCCGAACGCGGCTGCTTGACCGGCGTGTCGGCCGACCCGGCCGGCGCGTCGAGGAGGATGTCCTTGTCGAAGGTGGCGGGTTCGTAATAGTCCTCGAGCGACGGCAGGTCCGGGTTGGCGAAGATCCGCGACAGCCGCTTCGCCCGGCCGCCGGAGCGGAGCACCAGCCTGCCCTTGGCGTCGAGCTTCCAGCCGCCTTTCCAGCGTTCCTGGTCCTCGTAGTGCTTCGGGTAGCCGATGCCGGGTTTGGTCTCGACGTTGTTGAACCAGACGTACTCGGTGCCCTCGCGGTTGGTCCAGGTCTGCTTGCAGGTGACCGAGCAGGTGTGGCACCCGATGCACTTGTCGAGGTTCATCACCATCGCCACTTGAGCGCGGATGCGCATGTCAGTACTCCACTTCCTGGCTGCGCCGCCGCACGACGGTGATTTCGTCGCGCTGGCTGCCGATCGGTCCGTAGTAGTTGAAGGCATAGGTCAGCTGGGCGTGCCCGCCGGCGAGATGCGTGGGCTTGACCAGCAACCGGGTCATCGAGTTGTGGTAGCCGCCGCGCTTTCCCTTGCCGCGGCCGCCTTTTTCGGTCTTCGGGACGTTCACCGTCCGCTCGGGGGAGTGGTACTGGAACACCGTGCCCTCGGGCATCCGGTGGCTGACCACGGCCCTGGCGACGATCACGCCGTTGCGGTTGACCGCCTCGACCCAGTCGTTGTCGGCGACGCCGATCTTCGCGGCGTCCTCGACGCTCATCCACAGCACCGGCCCGCCGCGCGACAGCGCGAGCATCAGCTCGTTGTCGTGGTACATCGAGTGGACCGACCATTTCGCGTGCGGGGTCAGGAACCGGACGGTGACGCCGCCGTCGGCGAGGTCGCCGGGCTTTCCGAAGTGCCGCGCCATGTTGAGCGGCGGCCGGTAGCCGGGCAGATGCTCGCCCAGTTCGGCGACCCAGTCGTGTTCGACGAAGAACTGCTGCCGTCCGGTGAGCGTGTGCCACGGCTTGCGGCGCTCGACGTTGATGGTGAACGGCGAATAGCGGCGGCCGCCCTTTTCCGAACCGGACCATTCCGGGCTCGTGATCACCGGCTGCGGGGCCTGTTGCGTGGCCGCGTAGGTGACGTGCTCGGTTTCGTGGCCCTCGACCAGGTCGGTGAACTGCTGCCCGGTCTGCTTTTCCAGCTTCAGGAAGCCTTCGTGGGCGACGCGGCCGTTGGTCGTGCCGGAGAGCGCGAGGATCGCCTCGCACATCCGGTCCGCTGTGGACAGCGACGGCCGCCCGGCGAGCGGGCCGTCGGCGATGACGCCGTTGCGGCGGCGCAGGTATTCCAGTTCCGGCGCGACGTCGACGGTGATGCCCTTGGTGGTGGTGCCGAGTTTGTCCAGCAGCGGGCCGACCGCGCGCATCTTGGCCCCGAGCAGGGTGTAGTCGCGCTCGATTTCGATCAGCTTCGGCATCGTCACGCCCGGCACCGGCTCGCATTCGCCGCGGCCCCAGTCCCGGACCCGTCCGGACGGCGTGGCCAGTTCGTCGGGAGTGTCGTGCTGCAGCGGCGCGGCCAGCACGTCGCGGCGAGTGCCGAGATGGGCGACCGCGAGCTCGCTGACCTTGTCCGCCAGTGCGAGGAACGCGTCGTAGTCGGTGCGCACCTCCCCGGGCGGCTCGACCGCGGGGGAGAAGGCGTGCACGAAGGGGTGCATGTCGGTGGTGGAGATGTCGTGCTTCTCGTACCAGGTCGCGGCGGGCAGCACGAGGTCGGAGTGCAGGCCGGTGTTGGTCATCCGGAAGTCGACCGTGGTGAGCAGGTCGAGCTTGCCGGTCGGCGCGTCGTCCCGCCACTTCACGTCGCGCGGGCGTTCGTCCGTGCCGCATTCGTCGGCCGAGGCGAGGGAATCCACGCCGAGCAGGTGCTTGAGGAAGAACTCGTTGCCCTTGCCCGAGGAGCCGAGCAGGTTGGCCCGCCACAGGGTCAGGCAGCGCGGGAAGTTCGCCGGGTCGTCGGGGTCGTCGGCGACCGCGTGCAGCCGCCCCGCCCGCAGTTCGCCGACGATGTGCTCGGCCGCGCTGACTCCGGCGGCCGCGGCCTCGTCGGCGAGGTCGAGCGGGTTGCGGTCGAACGCGGGGTGGCCGGGCGACCAGCCCATCCGCTGCGCGGCCGCGACCGTGTCGGCGAAGGCCATCCCGGCCAGCCTGCCCTCGCCGAGCGGGGAAGCCAGCTCGTCGGCGGGCACCTTCTCGTAGCGCCACTGGTCGGTGTGCAGGTACCAGAACGGTGTGGCGGCCTGGTGGCGCATCGGGCGCTGCCAATCGAAGGCGAAGCTCAGGTGCTGCTGCCCGGTGAGCGGCCGGGCCTTCTCCTGCCCGACGTAGTGCGCCCAGCCGCCGCCGTTGACGCCCTGGCAGCCGGTGAGGGTGACCAGTGCGATCAGCGCGCGGTAGGTCATGTCCGAGTGGAACCACTGGTTCGCGCCCGCGCCCAGCGCGATCATCGACCGGCCGTGGCTGCGTTCGGCGTTGCGCGCCAGTTCGCGCCCGATCCGGGCGGCCAGCGCCGCCGGCACGCCGGTGATCCGCTCTTGCCAGGCCGGGGTGTGCGGAGCGTCGGCGTCGTCGTACCCGGTGGGCCACTCGCCCGGCAGGTCGCCGCGCTGGACGCCGTACTGGGCCATGAGCAGGTCGAAGACGCTGGTGACGAGGTGTTCTCCGACCCGCACGACGGGCACGCCGCGCCGCATGGTGGCGCCGCCCTCGGTCTCGCCGATGTCGAAGCGGGCGAGGTCGACGGCGACCTGGCCGCTGGCGTGGCCGAGCACGCCGAGCGCGGGCACGACGTCGCCGAGGTCGAGGTTCCAGCGGCCTTCGCCCTCGGCGCCGTAACGGAAACCCAGGGATCCGTTGGGCACTAAGGGGTTTCCGGTGGCGTCGTCGAGCAGGACGGTCTTGTGCCGTGCTCCTTCGCCGTCGTCGCCGAGATCGGCGGCGGTGAGGAAGCGGTCGGTGGCGTAGACGCCGGGCTCGCGTTCCCGCAGCGTCACGAGGAACGGCAGGTCGGTGTTGGACCGCACGTAGTCGGCGAAGTAGGGCACCTGGCGGTCGCGGAAGAACTCGGTGAGGACGACGTGCCCCATGGCCATCGCCAGCGCCCCGTCTGTGCCCGGGTGCGGAGCCAGCCAGTCGTCGGCGAACTTGACGTTGTCGGCGTAGTCCGGGCTGACCGCGACCACCTTCGCGCCGCGGTAGCGCGCCTCGGCGAGGAAATGCGCGTCCGGGGTGCGGGTGACCGGGATGTTGGAGCCCCACATGACCAGGTAGGTGGAGTTCCACCAGTCGCCCGCCTCGGGCACGTCGGTCTGGTCGCCCCACACCTGCGGCGAGGCGACCGGCAGGTCGGCGTACCAGTCGTAGAACGACAGCAGCGTGCCGCCGAGCAGCGCGTGGTAGCGGGTGCCCGCGGCGAAGGACGCCATCGACATCGCCGGGATCGGCGAGAAGCCGACCACGCGGTCGGGCCCGAAGGTCTTGGTGGTGTAGACGTGCGCGGCGGCGATCATCGTCGTCGCCTCGTCGAAGGTGGCGCGGACGAACCCGCCGCGGCCGCGCTGTTCCTTGTAGGCCTTGGCTTTGCGCGGGTCCTCGACAATGTCCGCCCAGGCCGCGACCGGATCGCCGAACCGCCTGAGGCCGGCCCGGAACATGGTGAGCAGCGAACCCCGCACGTACGGATGGCGCACCCGCGACGGCGAGTACTCGTACCAGGAGAACGACGCGCCCCGGGGACAGCCGCGCGGCTCGTAGTCGGGGCTGTCCGGCCCGGTGCCCGGGTAGTCGGTCGCCTGGTGCTCCCAGGTGATCAGGCCGTCCTTGACGAAAACGTTCCACGAACACGAACCGGTGCAGTTCACCCCGTGCGTCGAACGCACGACGCGGTCGTAGCTCCACCGGTCGCGGTAGAACGACTCCCACGCGTTCGCGTCGATCTGGTGCAGGGTGCGCCCGTGGTCGCCGACGGTCTCCTTGGTCAGCAGCCGCCGCACGCCGAGCAGCGGTCCGTGCCCGGGAACGCGGTCGTTGGCCGGCACTGGTCGTGTGGGCAATGCGACTCCTTCGGGCGGTCGGCTCGGCGGGACTGTCCCGCTGCGACACCACCCTGGTGCCGGCCGTACGCCATTCAGCTTCGGCGAAGGAGGCGGACCGTTCACCGGGCGTTCGTCACGGGTCGAAGTGACCTTCGGCCTCTGCGGGCCGCCATGCGCGCGTACGCGCAGTCCTGTCGGGAATCCACCACGATTCCGCGGGAAGAGTCTCTTGCGCCCGCCATCGATCGGCTGCTGCGCAAGCGGAACGGACGGCCGTGACGGTGTTCTCCGCAGGGAGCGGCGGCAGCGGAGGGGCCGGGGACGAGGGGAAGAGCCCCATGCCGCCGCCACCGCTCGAGGCGAGAGCGCTGCTGCCGAATCGTCGGGGTTGGCCCGCTCGCGGCTCTCGCGCTTTCGATTCTTCTTCTTGCCGTCGGGGGAACGGCAGGGCGCAATGTCCTCGCTGCGGAGGACGAAGGGCAGCGCCGGTGGCCGCTGTCGCTGCTGGCGTCGCCGATGAGCATCCAGCCGGCTAGCGGTCGAGATCCTCAGCGGAGGCATCTCGGTGCCGGACGGGGTGGACCTCATCGCGCGTCGTCGACCGCGGAAGACGTTCTGCGGCAACGAGGACGGACCGCGGCTTCGCTGCCGCCGGCTCCCTGCTCAGAATCGACTGATCAGCCGGGAGCGGCGTGGGGATCGCGTCCGGCCAGCGGCAGGGTCAAGGTCAGCAGCGCTCCGCCGCCGGGATTGCTTCCGGCCGTGACGTGGCCGCCGTGCCGGTCGGCGATTTCGCTCACCAGGGCCAGCCCGAGGCCGTAGTGGCGGCGCGGCGAGGATTCGGGGCGGGCGGAGGAGAATCGCTCGAACAACCCGGGCAGGACCGCGGGGTCGATGCCGGGCCCGTCGTCGGAAACCTCGACGACGCAGGTGGTTCCGGTTTGCTTCGTCGTGATGGTGACCGTCGAACGGGCGTGGGTGACGGCGTTGTCGACCAACGCGGTCACGGCGCGGAGGAGGCCGCCCTGAGTGCCGCGCACGAGCAGCGTCGGCACCGTCGGACGCGCCTCGATGACGATCGAGCGCTCGGCCGCGGCCGGGGTTCCGGCGGCGGCCGCCCGGGCGGCGAGTTCCACGAGGTCGAGGGTCGCGGTGAGTCCGTCCGCGCGGACGTCGGCGGCCAGCAGCAGGTCTTCGAGGATGTCGGTGAGGTGCCCGGCGTCGGCGACGACCCCGTCGATTTCGGCGGTCAGCCGTTCTCGGGAGTCGCCGCGCCGCAGGTGCCGGCGCAGCACCTGGACGCGCGTGGACAGCAGGGTCAACGGGGTGCGGAGTTCGTGGCTCGCGTCGGCGACGAACCGTCGTTGCATGCCCAGCGCGGTGGCCAGCGGTGCGACCGCGCGCCGCCCGAACCACACACCCGCGCCTACTGCCAGCAGCAGCCCCACTCCGCCGCTGAAAAGCATGGCGGCGAGCAACCGCTCGCGTTCGTCGTTGTTCGCCCGCAGGTCCAGCGCCGCTTGCACGGTCTGCGTGCCGCGCTGCTCGGTGTAGACCTCGTAGCCGGCGCGCTCGCCGCGGACCTCGTCGGTTTGCGCGGTCCCGGTCTTCGCGACGTTCGCCAGCGCCGCCCGATCGGGCAGGACGGCCGGTGCGCCGGGCGTCGCCGTCAGGCCGCCGGGTCCCTGGATGGCGAGCCAGACCCCGGCGGGCGGGTCCTGCACATCGTCGGCCTGCGAGGCGGCCTGCTGCAGCAGGGCGGCCACGCCGGTTTGCTGGCTTCGCAGCACCATCAACACCGCGAGGCCGGACAGCAGCACGACAATCGCGGCGACGGACAGCCCGACCTGCAAGCCCAGTCGCCAGGTCGCGCGTCGCAGCAGCCTCGCTTCGGTCGAAGCCGGCGGGCGGCTCACGGCGCGCCCAGCTGGTATCCACGCCCGTGGACTGTCGCGATGACCGGCCGCCCGAGCTTTCGGCGCAGGTACGACACATAGGTGTCGACGACGGCCTCGCTGTCGGCCTCGGGAAAGGCCAGGCTGAGCAGATCCCGCCGGGTGAAGACCCGGGAGGGCCTGCCCGCGAGCGTCGCCAGCAGCGCGCATTCCCGTTCGGACAGCCGGACCGGCTCGCCCGCCCCGGGGCCCGGCTCGACCTGGCGGGTGTCCAGGTTCAGCCGCATCGTGCCGACCGGCAGCACCCGGGCGACGTCGAGGTGGCGGCGGCGCAGCGCGCGCAGCCTGGCGAGCAGTTCGTCCACGTCGAACGGTTTGGGCAGATAGTCCTCGGCTCCGGCGTCCAGGCCCGCGACGCGGTCTGCGGGGTTGCCGAGCGCGGAAAGCACCAGCACCGGCGTCGTGACGCCTTTGCCGCGCAGCCGGGCGAGCACGTCGAGGCCGTCGAGCGCGGGCAGGCCCCGGTCCAGGATCACCACGTCGTACTGCCGCACCAGGCCGAGGTGCAGGCCGCGTTGCCCGTCCGCGGCGGTTTCGACCTCGTAGCCCTCGTCGGACAGCAGTTCGGTCAGGAGCTCGGCCAGTTCGGCGTTGTCCTCGACCAGCAGGACCCGGCCGGAGCCGCGGTGCGCAGTGTCCATCCCGCAATCGTGCCTGCCCGCGCGGCCCGCGGCATCCGCGGCCCGGATTCCCAGATTTTCCCCAGGACTCCCGTCGAAACTGGGCAGCAGACCTCCCGGCCAAAAGGAGACCCACGTGAATCACCGGCAACGCATCCGGGCCCGCGCCCGCGGCCGCCGCAGCATCTCGACGGCGACGTGGACGGCGGGACTGGGCGGCGCGGCGCTGGCCACGGTCTTCGGGGTGACGCTCGCTCAGCAAGCGACGGCGGACACCACCGCACCGGCTGCTCCGCCCGTCACCTCCTCGCCGTCCGCGGTCCCGCCGCCGCAGCCCTCCGCGGACAGCAACCCGGACAGCATCCCGGAGACCAGCGCGCCTCCGGCGGTCAGCCCGCCCGCGCAGCCGCCGGTCGTCGGTCGCCGGCACCACAGTGCCGCGCGCTCGGGCGGCTCATGACCACGGCCGCCGAACCGCTCGCGAGCATCCGGTTCCGCGCGCTGGGCACCACCGCCGAACTGGTGGTCACCGAGCCGGACCGCCTCCCGGTCGCCACGGACCTGCTCCGGACCGAACTGCGTGCCGTCGACGAGACGTGCAGCCGGTTTCGCGACGATTCGGAGATCGCCGAGCTGCACCGCCACGCCGGTTCTCCCGTGCGGGTCAGCCCCTTGCTGGCCGAAGCGCTGCAGGTCGCGTTGCGGGCCGCCGAGGCGACCGGCGGGCTGGTCGATCCGACGGTCGGCCGAGCAGTGTGCGAGCTCGGCTACGACCGGGACTTCGCCGCGATCGCCCGCGATCTCGCCGCACCGGTCAAGCCGGCGGGCGAGGCTCCGGGCTGGTGGCGGATCACCGCCGACTGGTCGCGGCGCGAGGTCGTCGTCCCGCGCGGCGTGCGGCTGGACCTGGGAGCTACCGGGAAGGCCTGGGCAGCCGACCGCGCCAGCACCGCGCTCGCGCGCGAACTCGGCTGCGGCGTGCTGGTCGGGCTCGGCGGCGACGTCGCTGTCGCGGGACGCGCACCGGCCGGGGGATGGCCGGTGGTGGTCGGCGACGACCACGCCGCCGCGGATCCTCTCCGCGACCCGGTGATCGCCGTGGCCAGCGGCGGACTGGCCACGTCCAGCACGGTGTGCCGCACCTGGCGGCGAGCCGGGCGGACGGTGCACCACATCGTCGACCCGCGCACCGGGGACATCCCAGATCCCTGCTGGCGGACCGTCACCGTCGCCGCGGCCACGTGCGCGGACGCCAACACGGCCAGCACCGCGGCCGTCGTGCTCGGCGAGCTCGCTCCGGCGTGGCTCGCGGAACGCCGGCTGCCCGCTCGCCTGGTCGCCTCGGACGGGCGCGTCGTCCGCGTCGCCGGATGGCCGGAAGAGGCGCCGGCATGAGCGCGTTGTGGTACGTCAGCCGGGCGACGGGACTGGCCGCGCTGGTGCTGTTCACGGCCGTGGTGGTCCTCGGCGCGATCTCCAGCGCCCGGCTCGCGTCGCAGAGGTGGCCGAGGTTCGCCGTCGCCGCCTTCCACCGGAATCTGTCCCTGATCACGCTTGCTTTCTTGGCCGTCCACATCGCGACGGCGATCATCGACACGTACGCGGGCATCCGGTGGATCAGCGTGGTGGTCCCGTTCGTCTCGGCGTACCACCCGGTGTCGCTCGGCATCGGAGCCGTCGCGTTCGATCTGCTCGTCGCTGTGGTCGTGTCCAGCCTGCTCCGTCCCCGGATCAACGCCAGGGCCTGGAAAGCCGTGCACTGGGCCGCGTATCTCTCCTGGCCCGCGGCCGTGGTGCACGGCTTCGAGATCGGCGGCGCCGACTCCCGGCTGGGCTGGGTCCGGGTGCTGCTGGTGGCGTGCGTGCTCGCCGCCGCGGCGGCCGTGGGGTGGCGCGCGACGGTGCGGCATCCCGACACCGAGGCCCGGCGCGGCACCCTGGGAGGCCTGTGATGACGACCGCTCGCCGTCCCCGGGCGGCCAGCGGGCCGCTGCTGCCGCCTGACCCGGCCCGCCCGCGCCGTCTTCTCGCGGGCTGGCTGGAAGCCCGGCAGTCCGCCGGATTCGCCGAGCACAGCGCCCGATACGGCGCGCTGCCCGTCGAACGCTACGCCGGACGGAACGGCCGGGCCCTGCTGCTGTCCACAGTGGACGCTTCAGGGCTGCGGGGGCGCGGCGGGGCGGGTTTCCCCACCGGCCGCAAGCTGCGTGCCGTCGCCCGCGGCCGCCGCCCGGTCGTCGTGGCCAACGGCTGCGAGGGCGAACCGGCGAGCGGCAAGGACCGAGCACTGCTCACCGTCGCGCCGCACCTGGTCATCGACGGGGCGGTGCTGGCCGCGACGGCGACCGACGCGACGGAGATCATCCTGTGCGTGCACCGCGCCGATCCGATCGCCGGCTCGGTGGCCGGTGCGCTGGCCGAGCGGCCGAGCGGAGAGATCCCGATCCGGCTGGTCCAGGCGCCCGGCCGGTATGTGGCGAGCGAGGAATCCGCGCTCGTCAACTTCCTGGAGACCGGCGACGCCCGGCCGACCGCGAAACCGCCCCGTCCTTTCGAGCGCGGGGTGCGCGGCCGGCCGACCCTGGTCGACAACGTCGAAACGCTCGCCCATCTCGCCCTGATCGCTCGCTACGGCTCGGAGTGGTTCCGCGGCTGCGGCACCCGGGACTCGCCCGGCACCACGCTGGTCACCGCCGGCGGCGGAGTCGCCCGGCCGGGGGTGTACGAAACCGCGTTCGGCACCCCGGTCGCGGAGGTGCTCGGCCAGGCGGGCGGCCCGGCCGGAACACCGCAGGCGATCCTGTTCGGCGGATACGGCGGCACCTGGCTGCCCGCGCCCGCCGCGGCGGGCATCCGGCTGTCCCATGAGGACCTTCGCGCGGCGGGCGCGGCACTCGGCGTCGCCTCGCTGACCGTGCTGCCCGCGCGCGCCTGCGGTCTCGCCGAAACCGCTCGGGTGCTGCGCTATCTGGCGGGGGAGTCCGCCCGCCAATGCGGGCCGTGCATGTTCGGTCTCCCCGCCGTCGCCGACGATTTCATCTCCCTGGTGCTCGGCGGCCGGGCAGCGGCGCTGGCCGGGCAACGGCTCCGCACGCGGCTCTCGGTCATTCCCGGCCGCGGTGCGTGCGCCCATCCCGACGGCGCCGTCCGGCTGGCCGCGAGCGCGCTGCGGTGTTTCGCCGACGACCTGCGAGCCCACCTCGCCGGGCGTCCGTGCGCGTGGGCGGCGCACCCCGCGCTGCCCACGCCGGAATGGAACAACCGAAGCGGCGATTGGACGTGACCGTGCCCGAACGACGCTCCCGGCAGCTGCGGGTCGACCCGATCGCCTGCCGGGCCCACGGAATCTGCGCCGAACTGCTGCCCGAACTGATCGACCTCGACGAGTGGGGCTACCCGATCCTGGCCGACCGGCCGGTGCCGGGCCCGGTGCTGTCCGACGCGCGCCAGGCGGTCGCCGCCTGCCCGACCCTGGCGCTGCGGCTGGCGGCGGGCGGGCGCCGATGACCCGCCCGGTGCGAACCGGCCCGCGCCGTGCCAAAGTGAGCACGCTTTCGCAGAATTCCCGCTGAATCGCGAAATTCCACCGGATTAAGGACATCATGACGACCGTGAACGGCCTGCCCGCCCACATCCTGCTCGTGCACGCGATTGTCGTACTGCTGCCGTTGAGCGCACTGCTGCTGGTGCTGAGCAGCGTCTGGCCGAAAGCGCGCGCCAGGCTCGCCGCGCCGAACGCCGTGCTGGCCGTGCTCGCGCTGATCCTGGTTCCGATCACCACGAACGCCGGCGAATGGCTCGAGCGGCGAGTTCCGCGGACCCAGTTGCTGCGCGACCACACCGAACTGGGCGACACCGCGCTCTGGGTCGCGATCCCGGTCGCCGTGCTCGCGCTGGTGGTGTGGTGGCGCCAGCGCGAAAGCGCCCTGCTGACGGGCAAAACCGACGTCGGGACCGCCGAGGACAACGCCGCGGTCGCCACCGCCGTGCGCCGCAAGACTTACCTGGCGCCCGCCTCGACGAAGGTCACGACGGTGATCGCGGTCGTCGCGGTCCTGGTCGCCGGCGCGACTGTCTACGACGTCTACCGCATCGGCGATTCCGGTGCGCAGGCATCGTGGCAGGGTAAGTTCAGCGAGAACGCCGCCCCACGCGGTACTCGGTGACGCTCCGCCGCGGGGGCCCGCCGAGGAGGGAGCAGAAGCGATGACCGATCACCCGGCAGTGTCTTCGATCGACGCGGTGGCCGCCGAATTGCAGGTCGAAGCCGGCGCGCACGGATCACGGCGGGCCGCGCGGACGCTGGTGTCCGGAACCTCCCAGCGGGCGACGCTGATCGCGTTGGGGGACGGCGCCGAGCTGGCCGAGCACGACTCGCCGCCCGCGGCCACGCTCCAGGTCGTCGCCGGCACCGTGCGGCTGCACACCCAGGGTGCGGAGTGGACGCTGGAACGCGGGCAGCTGGCCGTCGTTCCGCCGGAACGCCACGGGCTGCAGGCGCTGGGAGACGCGGTCGTGCTGCTGACTGTCGCGCTGCGGTAACCGGCCCTCCTTGGTCGCCCCCGCCGGTGACCGAAGACCCTAACCGGACCGGCGGGCCGCTTCGAGACTGGAGCGGTGACCAAGCACATCGTGATTCTCGGCGGCGGGACGGGCGGCACCCTGGCCGCGAACCGGCTGCGGCGCGGTCTGGGCGATCAGATCCGGATCACCGTGGTGGACCAGGACAACGACCACGTGTACCAGCCGGGCCTGTTGTTCGTGCCGTTCGGCCTCGCCCAGCCGGAGGACCTCGTCCGGTCCCGCCCGGCGCAGTTGCACCGAGGAATCGAGTACCACCGCAGCGCGGTAGACCACGTCGACGCCGAAGCCGCGCGAGTCGGTCTGGCGGACGGCACGATGCTCGCCTACGACGCGCTCGTGATCGCGACCGGCGCCCGGCTCGTGCCCGAGGAAACCGAGGGACTCACCGGCCCGGGCTGGCGGGAGACGGTGCACACCTTCTACGACTACGCCGGGGCGATGGCGCTCGCGTCCGCGCTCGACGAGTTCACCGGCGGGCGCCTCGTGGTGAACGTGATCGACCTGCCGATCAAATGCCCGGTCGCCCCCTTGGAATTCTGCTTCCTCGCCGACTGGTACTTCACCGAACAGGAAATCCGCGACGAAGTGCGGATCACCTATGTCACGCCGCTCGATTCCGCGTTCACCAAGCCGGTGGCGGCGAAGACGCTCGCCGGTCTGCTGGAGGACAAGAGCATCGAACTGGTGACGGAGTTCAACACCGGCGAGGTCGACGGCGCGGGCGGTCGGCTGGTCTCCTACGACGGCCGCGAGGTCCCGTTCGATCTCGCGGTGGTGGTGCCGATGCACAGCGGAGCGTCCTATGTGGACCGATCGCCCGGTTTGGGTGACGAGTTCGGCTTCGTTTCCGTCGATCCGCACACGCTGCAGTCCACGGCGTACCCCAACATCTTCGCGCTCGGCGACGCCGCCGGGGTGCCGGCGTCCAAGGCAGGTTCGGTCACCCACTTCGAGGGCGCGGTGCTGGCCCGCAACGTCGCACGGTACCTCGCCGGCCGTCCGCTCGACCCCGGATTCGACGGGCACACCAACTGCTTCATCGAGAGCGGTTTCCACAAGGCGATGCTCATCGACTTCAACTACGACACCGAACCTCTGCCCGGTCATTTCCCGGCGGCGGCCGGGCTTCCGCTGCTGCGCGAATCGCGGCTGAACCACCTCGGCAAGCTGATGTTCTCGTGGCTGTACTGGCACAGCCTGCTGCCCGGCCGGGAAATCCCCGGCATCGCCGCCGAGATGCCCCGCGCGGGCAAGGAGTTCCCGGCGCCTGCGGAACACTGACCAGAAAGGACGCTCATGGCCACCGCGACCTACGCGGGCATCGAGGTGCCTGTCAACGACGAGGGTTTCTTCACCGAGCCGGAGTCCTGGACCGAGCAGATGGCTCCGGAGATCGCCCGCGAATCCGGCATCGACGCGCTGACCGACGAGCACTGGAAGGTCATCGAGTTCATGCGGCGGGAATACGCGGAGAAGGGCACCGGCCCGACCGTGCGGGCGCTCGGGCGCACTTCCGGCGTGACGATCAAAGACCTGTACCGGCTCTTCCCGAAGGGCCCGGCCAAGCTCGCCGCGAAAATCGCCGGAATCCCGAAACCGCGCGGCTGCATCTGAGGAGGAATCCCGGCATGATCGAAAAGGTCTCCGTCATCGTCTCGAAAGGCTCGCTGGACGCGATCTACCCCGGCCTGATCATGGCCAACGGGGCGCGCGCGGAAGGCATCGAAGCCGATCTGTTCTTCACTTTTTTCGGGCTGGACGCCGTGCACAAGGCCCGGCACGACCACATCAAGCTGGCGACCGTCGGCAATCCGGGCCTGCACCTGGCCACGTGGGCGGGCGGACTGCCCGGCGTGTCGTCGGTCATGACGCAGTATCTCGAACGGAAGATGGAAAAGCTCGATATCCCCGCCATTCCGGAATTCCTCGAAATGATTTCCGACACCGGGGCCGGGCTGTACGCGTGCAAGGCGTCGGTCGACCTGTTCGGCCTCGAAAAGGACGATCTGATCGAGCAGGTGCGGGACATCATCACCGTCGGCGAATTCTACGCCAAAGCGGCGGGCGGCCAGATCATCTTCACCTGAGCGCCCCGCTGCGCGCGGGAAGCACCAGCTTGGCTGTGCCGGCCCGCTTGCGTCTCCGCTCCCGCTCGAGCGGGGTCACTGGCTGGCCAGCGGTTGCGGAGTCCGGTAGCCGAGAAGCCGGGCGAGGAGGTCGGCCCGCCCGCGGTTCAGCTCCGGCGGCGCGGGCGGCGGCGTGCGCCGGGTCAGGGCGCGGACCGCGCGGACGAATTCCCGGACGCGGGAAGGGGGCGGTACCAGGTCGTCGCCGAGGTAGGCCACCACGAGCAGGTCTTCGCCGGAATGGGTTTCGATGGTGAACGACCAGCCGTGCCGTTCGTCCCAGACCAGCGCTGTGTCGCGTCCGGGATGGACGGCGAGCTGCCCGTCGAGTGCGAGGTAGGCCGACATCGGCGAGTCGAGGTCCATCGTGGCGGACTCGGGGCCGACGCCCGCTGCGACGCTCACCGCGTCGAGGTAGCCGCTCATTCCGCAGTGCAGGAGGTATTCGTCGTCGGTGGTCGCTTGCTGGCCGCTCATCGGTTCTCGTTTCTGCTGCCGCCTGGCACGGCGGACTTCTCGGCGCAGGCGGTTCGGTCGGGCGGGCTTTCGCCTATGCCCGGAATGGCGTTCCCGCGCTCGCCCTGGCCGCCGGTTCGCGACGGTCAGGGGGAATCGGGCGCCCGGCTGCCTGTCTCCAGGCTGCGCTTCGGGCAGGTGCCGGAAAAGGGCCGAAGGTCCCCGGCTCCGCCCTCTGTGGACAGCGGCCAGAGCCGCGCACAGGTTCGCCGCGCC
This sequence comes from Amycolatopsis sp. VC5-11, assembly GCF_037034185.1. Taxonomy (NCBI): domain Bacteria; kingdom Bacillati; phylum Actinomycetota; class Actinomycetes; order Pseudonocardiales; family Pseudonocardiaceae; genus Amycolatopsis; species Amycolatopsis sp. VC5-11. The sequence continues at coordinate 643,799 of NZ_JBAGKF010000003.1, forward strand.
GCGCGGTTCCGTTCGCTCAGGCGCACAGGTCGCGGCCGGACGAGCGGTCGAAGGCCGCGGCGATGCTCGCCCGGCACGCGCGGGTCAGCTGGCGGGTGGCGCGGGTGCCCGGGGTCTGGCCGCAGCGCGGGCAGGAGAACCGCACGTCGCCGGAGAGTTCGTCGACGGCCGCGTCGAGCGGGCGGCCGCACGGGCGGCACCAGCGGTGGCCGCTGAGCGGCACCGCGTGGTGCGGGGACGAGACGCACTGGTGGAGCCAGCGGCGATGGGTCCGGCAGGTGATCCGGTCGAACGGGTCGAGATCGGTCTCCTCGCGGGCGTCTTCCTCGGTCAGCGCGAGCGCGAGACGGAGGTCGCGGAGATCGGCGTACCGGGCGTCGACGCGACCGTCCGGCACCAGCGCGAGCCGGTCGTGGCGGTTGCGCCGCAGTCCGGCCGGGACGGTCGTCGAGGGCGCGGGAGGGCGGTCCGGGGAGATGCGGTCGATGCTCATGGTCGCCTCGCTTTCGTTGCGTCCGAGCTTCCGCTTCGACGCTCGGGGCCACGAGGGCCGCACTGCCCGTTCCGGAGGGCCCGCCGGCTCCCGGCGGCGAGCGGTTCTCCTTGCCGCGCGGGGACTTTAGGCACCGGATCGGCACCTATCGCGGCACTGCGGCCGGGATTTCGGCCAAATCCTCGGGCGCGGTTCGGCTGGCCGCCAGAGCAGCCTGCACGGCCGTGCCGTCGACGGTCTCTTCCTCGCGCAGCCGCTCGGCGAGCCGGTCGAGCGCGTCGCGGTGCTGTTCGAGCAGGGCGACCGCCCGGGCCTCCGCCTCCCGCACGAGGCGGCCGATTTCCTGGTCCGCCACGCGTTGCGTTTGTTCGGAGTACGGCCTGCCCAGCAGCGCCGGGCCGTCGTCGGCGACGGCGGGGGCTCCGCCGCGGCTGTAGCCGATCGGGCCGAGCGCGGGGGAGAGCCCGAACTCGGTGACCATTTTCGCGGCGATCGCGGTGGCGCTCGCGAGATCGTTGGCGGCACCAGTCGACGCTTCTCCCAGCGCGACCAGTTCGGCCGCCCGTCCGCCGAGGCGCACCGTGAGCAGATCGGCGAGGTAGCTCTCGGAGTAGAGCCGCCGTTCGGCCTCCGGCAGCTGCTCGGTGGCGCCGAGGGCCATGCCCGCGGGCAGGATCGTCACCTTCGCCACGGGGTCGGCGTGTTCGCACAGCGCCGCGACGAGAGCATGCCCGGCCTCGTGCACGGCGACAGACCGGCGCTCCTCGGGAAGCAGCGCGTTCGAGGCGTCTCGGCGGCCGAGCAGGACCCGGTCCCGTGCGGTCGCGAGGTCGTCCGCGGTCAGCACGGTCCGGTTGTCCCGCACGGCGTTGATCGCCGCCTCGTTGACGAGGTTGGCCAGATCGGCGCCGGAGAACCCGGGCGTGCCGCGGGCGACGACCGTCAGGTCGACGTCCGGATCGAGCCGCTTTCCGTCGATGTGGACCGCGAGAATCTCAGCCCGCTCGGCCTGGTTGGGCAACGGGACGGTGACCTGCCGGTCGAACCGGCCGGGGCGCAGCAGCGCGGGGTCGAGGGTTTCCGGCCGGTTCGTCGCGGCGAGCACGACGGTGCCGCCGCTCTGGTCGAAACCGTCCATTTCGGCCAGCAGCTGGTTCAGCGTCTGCTCGCGCTCTTCGTGCCCGCCCGCGCCGCCGATGCCGCGGCGGCTGCCGACGGCGTCGATCTCGTCGATGAAGATGATCGACGGCGCGCGATCGCGGGCCTCGGAGAACAGGTCGCGCACCCGGGAAGCCCCGACGCCGACGAACATCTCCACGAACGCGGACCCGGTGATGGACAGGAACGGCACGCTCGCCTCGCCGGCCACCGCGCGGGCGAGGAGGGTTTTCCCGGTGCCGGGCGGCCCGACCATCAGCACCCCGCGCGGGCCCTTGGCCCCGGCGGCGGCGTACCGCGAGGGATCGCGCAGGAAGTCGACGACCTCGGCGATCTCCTGTTTCACTCCCTCGTACCCGGCGATGTCGGCAAACCTCGTGCCGGGTCGCTGAGCCTCGATGATCTTGGCCTTCGACCGGCCGAACCCGCCGATGCCGCCCATGCCTCCCATGCCGCCGAGCCCGCCCGCGCCGAGAGTTTGCCGCGCGCGCCGGCCCGCCCACCAGAACAGTCCGAAGATCACCAGGATCGGCAGATACGCCAGCAGAGCGGTGAAGACCGAATCGCCGCTGCTGGTCTTCGCGCCGGTGACGGCGACGTTCTTCTCGCGCAGCTTGGCGTCGAGCCGCGGATCGCCGAGCGCGGTGGGGAGCTGGCTGGTGAACTTGCCGCCGTCGCGGTAGTTCCCGGAGACCGCGCCGTCGCCGCCGACCGTGATCTCGGCGACCTGGTTGGCGTCTACTCTGGACAGCAGCTCGGTGTAGGCGAGCGCCGGGACCGACGAGGTCCACAGCGAGGGACCGGCGATGAGCACCACGGTGACGAGAACCGCCGCGGTGAGCAGGAGCCCGATGAGGCCGCCGTTGTGGTGCTCTTCGGGCTTGTGCGCGGGCGGGTCCGGAGGCGGCCCGGGACGGGCGGTGCGGGACATCCTGGCCTACGCCGCACGCTGGGGAGCAGTCATGGCACGACTCTGCGCAACCGCGGCGCCGCAGAGAAGAGCCGAACGTCCCCGGCGGGCGGGACCTGCGGACGTCGTCCCGGATCCGGCACGCCGACATCCTGGACGGGGCACTGCGGACGAGAGGAGCCGCGATGACGGCGGAAATGCGGGCCTGGCGGGTGCGCGCGCCCGGTCCGATGGCTGGCCGGCCGCTGGTGCGGGAACGGATGCCGGTCCCGGAGCCAGAAGCCGGCGAACTGCTGGTGCGGGTGCGCGTGTGCGGGGTGTGCCGGACCGATTTGCACGTGGCGGAGGGCGATCTTCCAGTGCACCGCGCCGGAGTGGTGCCCGGCCACGAGATCGTGGGCGAGGTGGTCGAGGCGAGGGCGGGCGGCTTCCGGACGGGGGACCGGGTCGGCATCGCCTGGTTGCGCGGGACCTGTGGCGCTTGCCGCTATTGCGTGTCCGGCAAGGAGAACTTGTGCCCGGAGTCGAGGTACACCGGATGGGACGCCGACGGCGGATACGCCGAGTACGCCGTCGTCCCCGCCGCGTTCGCGCATCGGTTGCCCGCCGGCTACTCCGACGAGGAGCTGGCGCCGTTGCTGTGCGCCGGGGTGATCGGCTACCGGGCGTTGAAGCGGGCCGAGGTCCCCGAAGGCGGCCGGCTCGGCATTTACGGGTTCGGCGGCAGTGCGCATCTCGCCGCGCAGGTGGCGCTCGCGCGCGGGGCGACCGTGCACGTGCTGACCCGCAGCCCGGAAGCCCGGAAGCTGGCGCTCGAGCTCGGTGCCGCTTCCGCGGGCGACGCGGCCGAGGCACCGCCGGAGCCGCTGGATTCGGCGATCCTGTTCGCGCCAGTCGGGGAACTGGTGCCGGTCGCGCTGGCGGCGCTGGACCGAGGCGGCACACTCTCGATCGCGGGTATCCATCTTTCGGACATACCCGTGCTGAATTATCAGCACCATCTCTTCCAGGAGCGGCAAGTGCGCAGCGTCACCGCGAACACGAGGGCGGACGCGCGGGAGTTCCTGGAGTTCGCGGCTGCGCACCGGCTGCACGTCCGGACGATGTCCTATCCGCTGTCCGCGGCGGCGGAGGCGTTGACGGACTTGGCGGCGGACCGGGTCACCGGAGCCGCTGTCCTGCACGCGGACTGATTCCGTCCACTGTGGACTGAACCGGGGTCCTTCGGCCCTTTCCCGGCCGGAGGCCTTCGGCGCATCGTGCGGCCGGGAGGCGTCATGACACTTCAAGGGAAGCGGCTGCCGGGCGAAGCGCTGTTGCTCGCCGCAGTGGCTGTGTTGCTGGCAGCCGGAGGAATTCTCTGGTGGTGGGGGAAACCCGGGTCCGGCGGCTGCTGGGCGGCGGCGACCGCGGTCGCGCTGGCTCCCGCCGTCTCGTGGGTGGCCGAGGATCTGCGGCACCGGCGCTGGGGCGCGGATTCGCTGGCGGTGCTGGCGCTCGCCTCGACCCTCGCGGTCGGCGAGTTCCTCGCCGGCGCGGTCGTCGCGGTGATGGTCGCGACCGGGCGGGTGCTCGAATCGCGGGCACAGCGCCGCGCCGCGCGGGACCTGACCGCGCTGCTGGACCGGGTGCCGCAAACGGCGCACGTGCGGGCGGGGGACGACCTTCGCGAGGTCCCGGCGGGCGAAGTCGCCGCGGGGGACGCGGTGGTCGTCCTGCCCGGCGAGGTCGTTCCCGTGGACGGGACGCTCGCCACCGGCGGGGTATTCGACGAGTCGGCCCTCACTGGGGAACCGCTCCCGGTCGCGCGCACCGCCGGGGACGCGGTCCGCAGCGGAGTGGTGAACGCCGGGGCCGCGGCGGAGATCACGGCGGCGGCGAGCGCGGACGAAAGCACGTACGCCGGGGTGGTCCGGCTGGCCGAGTCGGCGGCGGCGCAGACGGCGCCGGTCGCGCGGCTGGCTGACCGGGTGGCCGTGTGGTTCTTGCCCGCGGCGTTGCTGATGGCCGGTGCGGCGTGGCTGCTGAGCGGCGAAGCGGAACGGGCGGTCGCGGTGCTGGTGACCGCGACTCCGTGCCCGCTGCTGCTGGCGGTGCCGATCGCGGTGACCGCCGGGATGTCGCGCACCGCGAGGGCGGGGGTCGTGGTCAAGGACGGTGCCGCGCTGGAGTCGCTTGGCCGGGCCCGGGTGCTGCTCATGGACAAGACCGGCACGGTCACCGCCGGGCGGCCGGAGGTGACCGACGTGGTGTGCGCGCCGGGGCACCCCGTCGAGGAGGTGCTCCGGCTGGCCGCGAGCGTCGAGTACTACTCGCCGCACGTGCTCGCCGCGGCGGTCGTCCGGGCCGCGGAATCGGCCGGGATCGAACGCGCCCCGGCGGTCGAGGTCGGCGAGGTGCCCGGTTCCGGCGTGGCCGGGCGCGTCGGCGGGCGGATGGTCCGGGTGGGCAGGCCGGCCGCCGGCCGGGAGACGCCGGCCTGGGCGCGCAGTGCCGCGCGCCGGGGACGGCTCGACCTGGCGTCCGTGCTCTGGGTCGAGTGCGACGGCGAGCCGGTGGCGGCGCTGCTGGCGAAGGACCGGGTCCGCCCCGACGCGGCCCGCACGACGCGCCGGCTGCGGGCGGCCGGGATCGCCACGATCGGGCTGCTCACCGGCGATCGGGTGGACAACGCGCGGGAGGTCGCGGCCTTGCTCGGCCTCGACCGCGTCCAGGCGGAGGTCAGCCCGGCGGAGAAGGTCGCGGCGGTTTCCGCCGCTCGGGCCGAGGGACTCGTCGTGATGACCGGCGACGGCGTGAACGACGCTCCGGCGCTCGCGGCCGCCGATGTCGGCGTCGCGCTCGGTTCCCGCGGCGCCACGGCCGCGGCGCAGGCGGCCGACGCGGTGATCCTCGACGACCGGCTGGACCGGCTCGCCGACGCCGCGGAGATCGCCCGGCGCGCGCGGCGGCTGGCAGTGCAGAGCGCCGCGGCCGGAGTGGCGCTGTCGCTGGCGGCGATGGCGGCCGCGGCGGCCGGTTTCCTCACGCCGGTCTGGGGCGCGATCGTGCAGGAGGGCATCGACGTCGCGGTGATCCTCAACGCCTTGCGCGCCTTGCGGGTCCCCGCGGTCGCGGCTCCGGCGCCCGCCCAGCTGGTGCACCGCTTCGAGACCGAGCACGAGCGGCTCCGGCCCGCGCTGCTGGCGATCCGGCAGGCCGCCGACGCACTGGCCGGCGGGCCGACCCCGGCGGCGGATCGGGCTGTCCGGCACGCGTGCGACGTGCTGCTGCGGCAAGTCCTGCCGCACGAGACCGCGGAGGAGACCGAGCTGTACCCGGCGCTGGCCGATGCGCTGGGCAGTCCGGAGAGCACGGTGCCGATGAGCCGCGCGCACGCCCAGATCGCCCGGCTGGCGCGGCGGCTGGAACGGCATCTGGCCGAGTCGCCGTCGAGGATCCAGGCGGACCAGGTCGACGACCTGCGCGCGACGCTGTACGGGCTGGACGCGGTGCTCACCCTGCATTTCGCGCAGGAGGAGGAAGCCTATTTCACGCTGCCGGCGTCGTGAGCGGGCCGCACGCCGAGTCCGGCGAGTTCGAGCGTCCGCGCGAGATCGCCCGGAGCCGCTACTCCGGCGAGCTCGCCGTGGTCGACGACGAGCACCAGGTCCTGGCCGGGACGCAGCCGCACGCCCCCGAACACTTGGGAGAGCGGCGTGTCCGGACTGGCGATCAGGCAGGCGGGCGGCTTTACGCAGATGTCCTCCAGCCGCGTGGCGGTCCGCTCGGTTTCCGGGACCCGGGACAGCGCGGAAAGACTGACGACACCGACCGGTGCCCCGGTGAAGGACACCACGGGGAAGGTCCGGAACCGGGTCCGCGCGGCCTGGTCCAGGAAGCCTTGCACGGTGTACCAGCCGGGTGCGGTGACCGGTTCGGTGCTCATGACGTCGCGGAGCCGGAGCTGGGAAAGCAGCTGCCGCAGCGGGGCCGCGGACATCTCGGTGCGCGCGGCGACGGCGAGGAACCAGCTGATGGCGATCGTCCAGAGTCCGCCGAGGTTGCCCAGCGCCAGAATTTGCCAGGCGCCGAAGGCCGCGAGCGCGCTGGCGAGCACCTGGCCGCCGGCGGCGGCGATCCGCCGGGCACGGGCCCGGTTTCCGGTCAGCCGCCACGCGACGGCTTCGAGAACGCGCCCGCCGTCGAGCGGCGTCCCCGGCAGCAGATTGAAGACCGCGAGCACGCCGTTCGCCCAGCCCAGCCAGGCGAGCGCCACGGTGACCACCGCGGGCAGCAGCGGGGAGGCAAGCGCGGACGCGCCGAGGAACCCTCCGCCCGCCACTGCGCTCGCCGCGGGCCCGGCCGCCGCGATGAGCAGCGCGGAGCGCGGCGTCGGCGGTTCCTCGGGCAACTCGGTGGAACCGCCGAGCAGCCACAGCGTGATGCGTTCCGCCCGGAGCCCGTAATGCCGCGCGACGAGCGCGTGGCACAGCTCGTGCGCGAGCAGGGACGCCAGGAACACCAGCGCGCTCACGACCGCGACCGTCCAGTCGACCGCGACCGGCGAACCGCGGGCGCCGAGCGGAAGGACGGTCGTCGCGAGGAGATCGGCCAGCAGGCCCATCACGATCAGCACGGACCAGTGCGCGCCGACGCGGATCCCGGCGACGCGGCCGAGCGGGAATGTCGCCTGTGTCATGGCCCGAATCTCCCGCTGGGCCGGTGCGAGCGGCAGGGCCGCAGCGCCTCTCGCCGCGGGACCAAAGACTCCGGCGCCGCGGACGTCCGCCCGCAGCGGCCGCCGGCCGCGCGGTCTTAGCGTCGGCTTCGGGACGAGCGAGTCCCGGCTCGGAGGAGGCACGCGATGGACGAGAAGGAAAAGGCGCTGATCGAGGAAGACGCCCGCCGCAGCGTCGCCGAGCGCGGACAGCACGGCGGGCACGGCCCGGCGATGCGGCGGTATCTCCTGGCGGAGGAACAGCGGGCGAGCAACGAAAACGAACGCGGCGAGGTCCCCGAGCCGGCGCCAGCGCCGCACCGATGATCCCGCCGGTGGTCGTCGGGATCGACGGCTCGCCGCAGTCATCGGCCGCCGTCCGGTGGGCGGCGGCGCAAACCCGGTCGCGCGGCGGCGGGCTCGTGGTGTTCCGCGCCGAAGTGTTCGACGACCCGGACCTGCTGCCGCACCGGAAACCGCCCGTCGAAGCGGAATTGCTGCTCGAACCCGGGTACCGCCTGCTTCGCCGAGCGGCGGACGAGGCACGCCGCGCGGTGCCCGGGGTCTCGGTGCGGATGTGTCTTCGGCTCGGGGCCGCGGCCGGCCTTCTCGTCGAACAGTCGGCCGAAGCCGGATTGCTCGTCCTCGGGCCGTCCGGCGTGGGCGGGATGCGGGGCGCGGTCACCGGTTCGGTGCCGCTCAGCGTCGCGGCCTCCGCTCGCTGTCCGGTAGCGGTCGTGCGCGGCCGCGCGGATCCGGCAGGGCCGGTGGTGGTCGGGGTCGACGATTCCGGCGGCAGCGAACGAGCGCTGGCCTTCGCTTTCGAAACCGCCGAAACGCACGGAGCGGCGCTGGAAGCGGTGCACGCGTGGCATGACGGAAACCGGGAAAACGGTGTCCCCGAACAGGTCGCCGCGTGGTCCCGGAAACATCCGGCGGTTCCGGTGCGCGTCCGGACGGTGCGTGCTCGTTCGGCGGCCCGTGCGCTCGCCGGGATTTCCCGCGGCGCCCGGGTGGTCGTCGTGGGCAGCCGCGGCCGCGGACCGGTCGCGGGCGGCCTGCTCGGCTCGACCGGCAACGGTCTGCTGGCGCACGCGGCCTGCCCGGTCGTGGTCGCCCGCTGAATGCGAGGGAAGGACTGAGTCTCATGAGAATTGTTGTCGCGGTCGCGACCCGGCACGGGGCGACCCGGGAGATCGCCGAGCAGATCGCGGTTTCGCTGCGCGGAGAGCTCGCGAAGACGGGCACGCCCGCGGAGGTGGTGGTGGCAGACGCGGGCGGCGTCACGTCGTTCGACGGCTGCGACGCGGCGGTGCTCGGCAGCGCTGTCTACATCGGACATTGGCTCGAGCCCGCTCGCGAACTGGTGCGGGCTCATCAGGACGAGCTGTCCCGGATCCCGGTGTGGCTGTTTTCCAGCGGTCCGGTGGGGGAGCGGAGCAAACCCGGCGAAGAACCGGTGGACGTCACCGACGTGCTCGCCCGCAGCGGAGCGAAGGAGCACCGGTTGTTCGGCGGCCGGCTCGACCGTTCCCTGCTGCGGTTCCCGGAGCGCGCGATGGTCGCCGCGCTGCGGGTGCGCGACGGCGACAACCGGGACTGGCCGGTGATCCGCGCCTGGGGCCGGGCGATCGCCCGCGAGCTGAGCGCGGGGACGGCCGGTGACCTTCGTCCATCGTCTTCAGGCAATCCGGCCGCGTCGCCGCGGCGGGCGCCTGGAGTTGTCTGAAAGTGCGAGACCGTTCGCGAAGAGAGGAGCGCGCAATGACGTCGCTGTTGCCCGGTTCCCGGCTGGCGCTGCCGAGCATCGCCGCCTGGCTCGACCACCCGTGGCCGTTCGCCGAGCACAACCCGGTGCGGATCGAGGAGTCCGCCGAGGACGGCAAGTACACGGTGCGAGCCGAGTTGCCGGGGTTCGATCCCGAGAAACACATCTCTGTGACCACGCACGACGGGCTGCTGACCATCGAGGCGGAGCGCGAAGCGAAGAAGGACACGGGCGGCCGCAGCGAGTTCTACTACGGCAAGTTCAGCCGCACGGTAGGCCTTCCCGCCGGCGCTGAGGCCGCCAAGATCGCCGCGAAGTACGCCGACGGCATTCTCGAGATCTCGATGCCGCTGGCGCGGCAGCCGCACGAGAAGCAGGTTTCGATCCACGTCGACAAGGCATGACGGACCAGGCGGCGGGCACGGTCGCGGCCGTGCCCGCCGCCTCGCGCAGGGAGGAGTTCCGATGAGCGCGGACCAGCCCGCACGGGTGCTGCTGGCCGACGGACAGGTCGGCCTGGTGCGCCCGCTCGGACCGGTCGACACCGAGGCCGTGCTGCGGCTGCACACCGGCCTCGGGGAGCGGGACCGGTACTTCCGGTTCTTCGGCCCGCTGCCGTCCACTGTGGACAGGCTGGCGGCGGAGATCGCCGGGACGTCCGGCGAGGGCCACGCGGCCGTCGGCTGTTTTCTCGGCGAGCAGCTGGCCGGGGTCGCGCACTGCGAGCGGATCGGGCAAAGCGCCGACGCCGAGATCGCGCTCGTCGTGGACGGGAACCGGCGCACGCACGGGATCGCGACGCTGCTGCTCGAACACCTCGCCGCGGCGGCCCGCGCGCACGGCATCTCCCGGTTCGTCGCCGAAGTGCTCGCGGAGAACGCGAAGGTGATCCGGGTGTTCGCCGAACTCGGCCTCCCCTACGAAATCGACCACGAGGGCCCGGAATGGTCCGTCACGATCTGGCTGGACGGCGAGGACCGCTACCCGGACGCGTTCGCCCGCCGCGACGAGGTCGCCGAGGCGGCCAGCCTGGCGCATCTGCTGCGGCCGGCGTCGGTCGCGGTGATCGGCGCGGGCAGGCGGCCGGGCTCGGTGGGGCACGCGGTGCTGGCGAACATGCTGGACAGCGGTTTTCCCGGCTCGGTCGAGGTCGTGCACCCGGTGGCGGAAGAAATCCTCGGCGTGCGCTGCGCGCCGTCGGTCGCGGACCTGACCCGGACTCCCGAACTGGTGGTGATCTGCCTTCCCGCGGAAGCCGCCGCGGACGCGGTGGAGGAATGCGGCAAACGCGGAGTGGCCGCGGCGGTCGTCGTCTCGTCCGGACTGACCGGGACCGCAGCCGGCGAGCGCGTCCGCGACGCGGTGCGCCGGCACGGCATGCGGCTGGTCGGCCCGAACTGTCTCGGCGTGCTCTCGACGGATCCGTTCTGTCCGGTGGACGCGACGTTCCTCGCCCGCCGTCCGCGGGCCGGGAGCATCGGCGTCGCGACACAGTCCGGCGGGGTCGGGATCGCCCTCGTCGAGGCGCTGACCGGGCTCGGCCTCGGGCTTTCCTCGCTGGTCTCAACCGGCGACAAATACGACGTGAGCGGCAACGACCTGCTGCTGTGGTGGGCGAGCGACCGGCGCACCGAGACTGTGGTGCTGTACCTCGAATCTTTCGGCAATCCCCGCAAATTCGCCCGGCTGGCGGCTCGGCTGGCGCGGACCCGGCCGGTGCTCGCAGTGCGGGCCGGAAGCGGCGGGACCGCCCAGCGCGCCGCTGCTTCGCACACTGCCGCCGCGGCGACTCCCGCGGTGACTCGTGACGCGCTTTACGCACAGGCGGGCATCATCGCGGTCGACACGGTTGCCGAGCTGGTGGATGTGCTCGCCGGTGTTTCCTGGCAACCGCTTCCGCACGGCCGTCGGGTCGCCGTGCTGAGCAACGCCGGCGGAGCCGGGGTGCTCGCGGCCGACGCGTGCGAGCGCGAAGGGCTCACGATGGCGAGCCTGTCGGCGGGGACCGCGGCCAGTCTGCGCGAGCTGCTGCCCGCCGAGGCCGCTGTGCACAATCCGGTGGACACGACAGCGGCGGTTCCGGCGGAGAAATTCGGGCAGGCGCTGAAGACAGTGCTCGCGGATCCGGGTGTCGACGCGGTCATCGCGGCGACGGTTCCGACTGCGGTCGGGAACCCCGCGGCCGCGATCGCCGACGTGCTGCCGGGCGCGGACAAGACCGTGCTCGCGGTCCGGCCGGGACAGCGGGAACGGGTGTCGCCGCTGTGCGCGGACGGGCCCGCGATCACCGCGTGCTACGACGATCCGGCCACCGCCGCGCTCGTGCTCGCCCGGCAGGCCGAGTACGCCGAATGGCTCGCTCGGCCCAGGAACGATGCCATGACTCTGCCGGAGATCGATTCCGCCGCGGTGCGGGAGTTCGCGACGGCGCGCGCAGCGGAGCGCGAAGGCTGGCTGTCGCCCGCCGCCGCGGCGGAACTGCTCCGGCTCGCGGGAATCCCGTTGGTGCCGACCCGATACGCCCGCGACGAGACCGAGACTGTCCGCGCCGCCGAGGAATTCGACGGGCCGATCGCGGTGAAGGCGGATGCCGAGGGACTGTTGCACAAGTCCGCCGGCGGCGGCGTGCTGCTCGGCGTCGAGGGACCATCCGGCGCGCGGGACGCGTACCGGCTGCTGCTGACGCGATTCGGTCCGGCGCTGCGCGGCGTGGTGATCCAGCCGATGGCCGACCGGGGCCGGGAACTGCTCGTCGGCGTGCGGTCGGACCCGGTGTTCGGCCCGCTGGTGGTGTTCGGGCGGGGCGGGGTCGACACCGATCTGGTGGCCGACCGCGCCGCGCGGCTCGCCCCGCTCACCGGACCGGACGCGGACCTGCTGCTCGACGGCCTGCGCTCGGCCGAGGCGCTGTGGGCGTCCGGCATCGACCGGGCCGCGGTGCGCGAACTGCTGCTGAAGACCGGCCGGCTGGCGACGCTCGTGCCGGAGCTCGCGGAACTGGACCTGAATCCGGTGGTCGCGCGGGCGGACGGCTGCGCCGCGCTCGACGTCCGGATCCGGCTCGAGCGCCGGAAGCCCGCCGATCCGTACCTGCGCAAGCTGTCCGGCTGACCGAGCAAGGAGAAGCCAGTGCGAATCCTGACCCTGAATCCCGGGTCCTCCAGTGTGAAGGCGGCGGTCGTGCACGACGGCGTCGCGGTCGGCTGGGCGGCGTGGCAGAGCGACATGTCCCGCGCGGTCGTCGATGCCGTGGAGCGCTGGCCCCGGCCGGACGCGGTGGCGGTGCGGTTCGTCCACGGCGGCGCGCAGAAAGCGCCGGTGCTGGTGACCGACCACGTGATCGCGAACCTCGACCGGCTGGTTCCGCTGGCACCGATCCACCAGCCGCTGTCGCTGGACGTCGCCCGGCAGGTCCGGGCACTGCTGCCCGGCGTGCCGGTGGTGGCCTGTTTCGACACCGCGTTCCACGCGGAGCTGCCCGACGCGGCAGCGCACTATCCGCTGCCGCGCGAGTGGACGCGGCAGAATCGGTTGCGTCGTTACGGTTTCCACGGTTTGTCCGTGCAGTACGCGGTGCGCCGTGCCGCGGAACTGCTGCGGCTGCCGGCCGGCGAGCTGCAACTGGTCTGCGCACACGTCGGAGCCGGGGTGTCGGTGACCGCGGTGCGCGGCGGGCGGAGCGTGGACACCTCGATGGGGTTCACCCCGCTGGAAGGGCCCGCGATGGCCACCCGGTCCGGTTCGATCGACCCGGGATTGCTGCTGCACGTCATGAAAACCGCGCCGATGGGACCCGACGAGCTGGCCGACGCGCTGTGCCTGCGGTCCGGGCTCGCCGGGATGAGCGGGACCAGCGGCGACCTCGGAGAAGTGCGGACGGCCGCCGCGGCCGGGAACGCCGACGCCGCGCTGGCGGTCGAGGTCTACGTCCACCGGCTCCGCCGGGAGATCGGCGCGGCGGCGGTCAGCCTCGACCGGCTCGACGCGCTGGTGTTCACCGGCGGGGTCGCGCAGTACCAGCCGGAAACAGTCGCCGAGGTCGCGCGCGGCCTCGGGGCGCTGGGCGTGCGGGTGGGGGCGCTCGAGAGGTCCGACGCGGACCGGGCGATCAGCGCGTCCGGCTCGGCCGCGCCGGTGCTTGTCGTCCGCGCCCGGGAAGACCTGGAACTTGCCCGCGGCGCGGAAACCGTGCTCGCCGATCTGGGAAATGAGGTGCATCGTGCACGTACTGCTGACCGAAGCGAAGTTCGGTGACTGCGACGCGCTCAGCAAGCCGTTGCGGGACAACGGGTGCCGGGTGAGCCGGTGCCATGCGAGGGACGGGATCTGCCTCGCACTCGTGCCGGGTTCGTCGTGCCCGCTCGACGACCGCGCCGATCCGCCGGTGCTCGCCGTGGACGTTCGCGACGCCGGGGACGAGCTCACCGCACGCGAGTTCGGGGTTGTGTGCGCGCTGCGGAAACAGGTGCCGGTGGCGATTGTCCCGCCGGAACCTGGGCTGCCGGTGGCCGCGCCCGCGGGGCTTGAGGACCGGGTCACGGTGACCGACGCGGAGACTTTGCTGGCCACCTGCCAGGCAGCGGTCGCGATTCCGAGACCGAGGCCGGAACCCGCTGGAGCGATCGGATGAGCGACGTCGCTTTCGCCTGGGACCGCTGCGCGCGAGCGGTGCTCGTGGACGCGCTGGCGCGGCTGGACGTGCGCCGTTTCGTGGTCGAGACCCGGGCAGGCGAGCTGGCGATCTCCCGGGTGGGCCGGCTCCGGCACGATCCCGGCGGACGCCACGTGCTCGCCGGATGCGGCACCGCGCTGTCCGCCGCCTGGATCGTGCTGCGGGGACTGGGCATCCGCCCGGTGCTGTCGTTCCCGGACGACCCGGGCCGCCCGGACGTGGTCGCGGCCGTGACTCCCGGGGCGGACGACCCGGCGACCGCGAGCGACTGGGACCGGTACCTCGCCTTGCGCGCGGTCGCCGGTCCGCCGCGAGGCCGCGCGGTGCCGGTCGCCGATCCGGGCGTGCTCGCGGAGCTGGCGCAGGAGAACACCTGGCCGCGCACCCGAGTATCGCGGCACGCGGGCAGCCGGGGCCTCGTGGTGCTCGCCGAAGGAACGACTCGCGTCGACCGCGTTCTGGTCGGCGCGGCGGTCCATTCCCTGCGGGTCGCAGCCGCGGTCCGCGGATTGACGACCGAGGTGCGTCCCGGGGACCAGAGCCCGGCTCCGCAGGCGGTCCTTCTCGTGTTCGAGAGCTGAGGGAATTCCATGACCACGCATCTGCGCCCGCCGCCCGCGACAGCGGAGCCCGAGGTCGACGCACGGGAGCCGATCGGCCGCCTGCTGCGGGACCTCCGTTCCGCGCCGGGCGGCTTGAGCGGCCGGGAAGCGGCCCGGCGACTGCAGGTCTACGGCCCGAACGAGCTGCCGCACAAGGGCGGCAGGCAGTGGCCGCTCGCCCTGCTGCGCCAGCTGGTCCACCCGCTCGCCCTGCTGCTGTGGGTCGCGGCCGGGCTGGCGTGGTTCGCCGGGACGACCAACCTGGCGTACGCGATCGTCGGGGTGATCATCCTGAACGGGCTGCTTGCGTTCTTCCAGGAGCAGCAGGCGGAGCGGGCGGTCGAAGCACTGGGCAAGTACCTGCCCGAGCGCAGCGCGGTGCTGCGCGACGGCGTCGTCGTGCATCTCGAATCAACCGAGCTGGTTCGCGGCGACGTCGTCTTGCTCGCCGAAGGCGACCGGGTTCCGGCGGACGCGCGGCTGATCGCGGGGACGGTGGACGTCGACGCGTCGATGCTCACCGGCGAGTCGGCTTCGGTGACCCGGACCGCCGACGCCGTGGACGACGCCGACCGTTCGCTGGATTCCCCGGTGCTGGTCTTCAGCGGCACGGTCTGTGTCGCGGGTTCCGCGCGGGCCGTGGTGCACGCGACCGGACGGCGCACCGAGATCGGCCGGATCGCGTCGCTCTCGGCCCGGATCGGCCGCGAGGAGAGCCCGCTGGAGCGGCAGGTGCGGCGGGTCGCGTGGCTGATCGCCGGGGTCGCGGTGGTCGTCGGGGTCGGGTTCCTTCCGCTCGGCGTCGCGGCGGGGCTTTCGTGGTCGGCCGCCTTCGTGTTCGCGATCGGCCTGCTGGTGGCCAACGTGCCCGAAGGCCTGCTGCCGACGATCACGCTCGCGCTGGCGGCCGGGGTGCGGTCGATGGCGAAGGCGGGCGCGCTCGTGAAACGGCTGTCGGCGGTGGAGACGCTGGGCTCGACCACCGTGATCTGCACGGACAAAACCGGCACGCTGACCCAGAACTCGATGCGGGTCGAGGAACTGCGCGGCCCGGACGGCGCGGATTCGGCGCAGCCGCGCGAGACTGCCGAGGTCCTCGCGCGGTGCAGCACCGCGGACCTCGACGGGGATTCCGGCGATCCGACCGAACTCGCGCTGCTTCGGTTCGCCGCGGACCACGGCGCGAACGTGACCGCGAGCGCCCGTGAAGCCGGACGGAAAACGTTGTACCCGTTCGATCCCCGGCTCAAGCGGATGTCCACAGTGGACTTCGTGGACGGCGGCCTCGTGGTGGCGGTGAAGGGTGCGCCCGAACAGGTGCTCCCGTTGTGCACCACGGAGTTCGACGGAACGGAGCTGACCGCGACCCGGCGCGCGCAGCTGGCGGCGCTCGTCGACAGCATGGCCGGGCGCGCGCTGCGGGTGCTGGCCATCGCCCGGCGGGAGACGCCGGCGATCCCGGGCAGCCGCGTGGAAGCGGAGAACGGGTTGTGCCTGCTCGGCTTCGTCGGCCTGGTCGACCCGCCTCGCCCGGAGGTCGCCGCCGCGGTCGCGGACTGCCATTCCGCCGGGATCACCGTGCACGTCGTGACCGGGGACAACGGGCTGACCGCGGCCGAGATCGCCCGCCGGGTCGGCATCGGCGCGGACCGGGTCGTGGACGGCACCGCGCTCGCGCGCATGCCGGAACCGGACCTCGACACGGTGCTGGCTGGCGGGGACGAAGTGGTGTTCTCGCGTGCCGCACCGGAGGACAAACTGCGCATCGCCGACGCGTTGCGCGACTGCGGCGAGGTCGTCGCGATGACCGGCGACGGGGTGAACGACGCGCCCGCGCTGCGGCGGGCCGACATCGGCGTCGCGATGGGCGTCAGCGGCACCGACGTGGCCAAAGAAGCCGCGACTGTCGTGCTGACCGACGACAACTTCGCGACCATCGTCGCCGGGGTCCGCGAGGGCCGCCGGGTGTTCGACAACGTCCGCAAATTCGTGCTCTACATCTTCGCGCACGCGGTGCCGGAGGTGCTGCCGTTCCTGCTGTTCGCGATCTCCGGCGGCGCGATCCCGTTGCCGCTCACGGTATTGCAGATCCTCGCGATCGACCTCGGCACCGAAACGCTGCCCGCGCTCGCGCTCGGCCGGGAGCCCGCCGAGCCCGGGCTGATGGCCCGCCGGCCGCGCTCCCGCCGCGAAGGCGTGGTGACCGGCCGGATGCTCCTGCGAGCGTGGGGAATCATGGGCGTGCTGTCGGCGGCGCTCGTGCTCGGCGCCTTCTTCGCGGTGCTGTACGCCGCGGGCTGGCACCCCGGCGCGGACGTGTCGGATGGCGCGCCGCTGCACCACGCCTATCTCCAAGCCACCACGGCCAGCTTCGCCGCGATCGTGTTCTGCCAGATCGGCACCGCGTTCGCCGCCCGCACCGAACGGGTGTCGCTGCGGGCGATCGGCCTGGGCACCAACAAGCTTCTGCTCGGCGGCATCGCCTTCGAACTGGCCTTCGCCGCCGCGCTCATCTACCTGCCCTGGCTCCAGGGCGTCTTCGGCACCGCGGCGCTGCCCGCGTGGGTGTACGCGGTGCTGGCGCCGATGCCGGTGCTGGTCTGGGGCGCGGACGAGCTGTTCCGCCGCCTGACCCGCGGTACCCGAGGAGGATCGTCATGACACACGTGCGCAAACTGGCCGAGATCCGGCTCGTTGATGCCGAGACGGCGGGCGGCAAGGGGGCGAACCTCGGCGAGCTGATCTCCGCGGGCTACCCGGTGCCGGACGGATTCGTCGTCACTCGCGACGCGTACTGGTCCGCGCTGGAGGCCGCCGGGGTCCGTGCCGAGATCGCCGACCTGCACGCCAAGGCGCTGATCGCGGTGGACGACGCACAGGAGCTGGCTGCCGCCTGCGAGCGGCTGCGAGAGCTGGTGCGCTCCGCCGGGCTGCCTCCGGAACTGGCGTCGGAGGTGACCGGCGCGTACCGGGCACTAGGCGACCAGCCGGTGGTGGCGGTGCGCTCGTCGGCAACCGGGGAGGACGGCAGCGAAGCCTCCTTCGCGGGCATGAACGCCAGCTACACCAACGTCGTCGACGAAGAAGCCTTGGCCGCGCGAGTGGTGGACTGCTGGACGTCGTTGTTCTCGCCGCGCGTGGTGAGCTACCGGGCGAGCCGGGGATTCACCGGCGAACCGGCGATCGCGGTCGTCGTGCAGCGGATGATCCCGGCCGAGCGGTCCGGCGTGATCTTCACCGCCGACCCGCGCACCGGCGACCGCGACCGGGCGGTGGTCGAAGCGGTGTTCGGCCAGGGCGAGGCGATCGTGAGCGGCGCGGTGGACCCGGACACCTACGTGGTGGCGAAAGAGGACCTCCGCGTGCTCAGCGCGCGGATCGGGGCCCAGTCGCACAAGATCATCCCCGAAGCGGGCGGCGGAGACGTGAAGGTCGCGCTGACCGCGCAGGTCGGCGGCCGGCGCGTGCTCGACGACGCCACCGTGCTCGGGCTGACCCGGCTCGCCTGCCGGGTCGAGGACCACTACGGCGTGCCGCAGGACATCGAGTTCGCCATCGCCGATCACCAGACCTGGCTCGTGCAGTCCCGGCCGATCACCACCCTGCCGCCGGTTCAGGAAGGCGCCACCGGCGTGCTGGTGACCGGGCTGGCGGCCTCGCCCGGCGAGGGCAGCGGCGCGGTCCGGGTGCTGCGCGATCCGGCCGAAGCACGGCGGCTGCGCGACGGCGAGGTGCTGGTGGCCCCGATGACGACACCGGACTGGGTCCCGGCGATCCGTCGCGCGGCGGCGCTGGTCACCGACGGCGGCGGGATGACCTGTCACGCCGCGGTGGTCGCTCGCGAACTCGGCGTGCCGTGCGTCGTCGGCACCGGCGACGCGACCCGGGTCCTCGCGGACCGCACGCTGATCACTGTCGACGGCACGAAAGGCGAGGTGCGAGCGGGAGCGATCGCGCACGAGGCGGCGCACCCGAAACCGGTCGCCGTGCCCGCAGCCGCCGAGGCGATCGGCACCCGGTTGTACGTCAATCTCGCGATGCCCGACCACGCCGCCGAGGTCGCGGCCCAGCCGGTCGACGGGGTCGGCCTGCTCCGGGCCGAGTTCCTGCTGACCACGGCGCTCGGCGGACGGCATCCGCGCGCCCTGCTCGCGCGCGGCGAGGAAGAGTCCTTTGTGGACGCCGTGGCGGAATCGCTGCTCGAGATCACCACCGCGTTCGGTTCGCGTCCGATCGTCTACCGGGCGACCGACCTGCGCAGCAACGAGTTCCGCGGCCTCGACGGCGGCGCCGAGTACGAGCCGGTCGAAAACAACCCGATGATCGGCTACCGCGGCTGCTACCGCTACGTGCGCGAGCACGACCTGTTCGCACTGGAACTCCGGACACTGGCCCGGGTGCGGGAGCGGACGCCGAACCTGCACCTGATGATCCCGTTCGTGCGCACGAAATGGGAACTGGAGGCGTGCCTGGAGGCGGTGGACGCGAGCCCGCTCGGCAAGCAGCGCGGACTGCACCGGTGGATCATGGCCGAGGTCCCGTCGGTCGTCTACTGGCTGCGCGAGTACGCCGGCCTCGGCATCGACGGGGTCTCGATCGGCAGCAACGACCTCACCCAGCTGATGCTCGGCGTCGACCGGGATTCGGCGGTGTGCGCGGACCTGTTCGACGAGGCCGATCCCGCGGTGCTGGACGCCATCTCGAGAATCGTGCGGACGGCCCGCGACCGCGGCATCACGTCGTCGCTGTGCGGCCAGGCGCCGTCGACGAACCCGGCGTTCACCGAACATCTCGTGCGCGCCGGGATCACGTCGATCTCGGTCAACCCGGACGCGATCGGGGCGGCGCGCGGCGCGATCGCCGCGGCCGAACGCCGCGTCCTGCTGGAAAAGGCGCGCTGAGCGTCGCATCGTGCACGGAGGAGAAAACCATGACCACAGCGAATGAACACGAAATCGTCGTCGGCGTCGACGGGTCGGCGGGCAGCGCCGCGGCGGTCCGCTGGGCGCTGGCGGAAGCGAAGTCGAGCGGCCGGACGGTGGTGGCGTTGCGAGCTTGGACGTTCGACCCGCTCGGCGACCTCGAATCGGCGGTCACCCGTTCGCCGGACGACATCGCCGCCCGCTACCAGCACGAACTGGACCAAGTGCTGGACCAAGCACGGGACGAGGCCGAAGGGGTGCGAGTGCGCAGCGGCACGATCGACGGCGCGCCCGGCCCGGCACTGGTCCGCGCGTCGGCGGAGGCGGCGATGCTGGTGCTGGGCAGCCACGGGCACAGCCGGGTGCTGCGCATGCTCGTCGGCTCGGTCTCCGAGTACTGCCTGCGGCACGCGCGCTGCCCGGTGGTCATCGTCCCGGCCCGGTCGGCCGAAGAACGGGAACCGCTGCCCGAAGCGGCCGCGGGCGCTTACTACCCCGGACCCCTGTTGTGAGGAGCGGAAAATGAAGAGAACACGCCGGATCCGCTCGGTGATGACGACCGATGTCGCACAGGTCGTGCCGGGCACATCGTTCAAGGCCGTCGCCGCGCTGCTGGAAGAACGCGGCGTCGGCGGGGCGCCAGTCGTCGACAAGGACGGCCGCGTGCTCGGGGTCGTCTCGCGCGGCGATCTGCTGGAGCGCAACGTCGAACACCACGGCATCGGACCGCAGGCACGACGTGGCAAGCACAAGGCCGAAGCACTTTTCGCGGCCGACCTGATGACGGCGCCGCCCGTCACGGTGGACGTGGAGGACGACGTCGTGCGCGCGGCCCAGCTGATGGAGAAGCACCGAGTGCACCGGCTGCCAGTGCTCGAAGCCGACGGGACGCTGGCCGGGATCGTCTCCCGGGCGGACCTCGTGCGGGCGTATTTGCGTTCGGACAACGACATCCGCGAGGAAGTGCGCGACGAGGTCTTGAAACAGGAGATGTGCCTCGACCCGTCCACGCTGTACGTCTCGGTGCACGACGGGGTGGTGTCGCTGAGCGGGGCCGTCGAGCGGTACAGCATGATCGGGGTGATCAAGGCCCTGATCAGCCGGGTCGACGGGGTGGTCGAGGTGCGGGAGCACCTGCGGGTGGAGCTGGACGACCGGAACATCGGGCCGGGCGTGCCCGCGGCGGGCGGGATGTTCCCGGACCGGTCGATCCATCGTCCGTGAGCCAGGCCGGAACGTACGTGAGGGGCTCCCTGAGGGAATCAGATTCCCATGCCGGAGGACTTGAGCCGGGCGGCCTCGGCCCGCGGGCTGTCCACACAGGACACCAGCCCCGTCGAATGCCCGATTAATACCCGTATGACCGTATCCGTGGGTCTGTGAGGGACCCCTTGAGGGAATCAGATTCCCTCAAGGGGTCCCTCACAGACCGCACACCGCGCTTCCGCCCGCCTGACCGGCAGCCTGACCGGCAGCCAGCCCGGCCTTCCCGACCCGGGCGGACGCACTCCCCACGCACTCGCAGGGCCGCCTTAAGTCCCTGGCATGGAATCAGATTCCGTCAGGAGGCCCTCACATGCTTCGGCGGGTGCGGAGAGCCACCCGGCCCGGCCGGTACTGCGCATCGCGGTAACGCCGCCGCATGCCACAGCTGTTGAGAAGACCCGAATGTGGCATTGGGTGCGTTCCGGCGGCCGGGCTCGTTCGCGAAGGGTGCCCCTCGCGGCCTGCGCCCGGCGATGAAGGCAGACCTGCGGAACCAGAGTCAATGCCAGGAAGTTGCTGTGCCGATTCCGCCCGCTGACTGTCCACACGAGACGCCAGCGGCACCGAAATGCCCGATTGATCGCCATCTGGCTGGTATTCGAGGTGCGTGAGGGGCCCCTGAGGGAATCAGATTTCCTCAGGGGCCCCCGCGCGAACGTTCGCCGGACCGCGGCTCACTCGCGGAACAAAGCGACCTTCAGCGCACCGCTGTCCTGCGGATGCGCGAAGACGTCATACGCCTCGTCCATCTCCTGCAACCCGAACCGGTGCGTGACCATCCGGCTGACGTCGAGGTGCCCGGCGGCGAGCATCCGCAGCAGCATCGGCGTGCTGGAGGTGTCGACCAAGCCGGTGGTGATGGTGACGTTGCGGATCCAGAGCCGTTCGAGGTGCAGCGTGGCCGGTTTGCCGTGCACGCCGATGTTCGCGACCCGGCCGCCGGGGCGGACGAGCTCGGCGCACAGTTCGAACGTCTCCGGGACGCCGACGGCTTCGAGGGCCACGTCCGCACCGAGCCCGCCGCCTGCTTCGCGTACCGCGGCCTCCGCTTCCGAGGGCTGGACCGTCACGTCGGCACCAGCCGCTTTGGCCGCCGCGAGCCGGGCGGGTTCCTTGTCGATCACGATGACCGACGACGGGCTGTAGAGCCGGGCCCCGGTGATCGCAGCGAGGCCGATCGGGCCCGCTCCGACGATCGCCACGACGTCGCCGGGGCGGAGGCGTCCATTGAGGACTCCTACCTCGTAGGAGGTGGGGAGGATGTCGGCCAGCAACAAGGCCGCTTCGTCGCTCACCGACGGCGGCAGCAGGTAGACGGAGGTGTCGGCGAACGGGACCCGGGCGAATTCCGCCTGTACGCCGTCGACGAGGTGGCCGAGGATCCAGCCGCCTCCGCCGAGGCACTGGCCGTAGCTGCCGCGGCGGCAGTATTCGCAGCGGCCGCAAGCGCTGATGCAGGACACGAGCACGCGGTCGCCCGGCTTGACCGAGGCGACCGCGTCGCCGGTGCGCACGACGGTGCCGACCGCTTCGTGGCCGAGGATGCGGCCGCGTTCGACCTCGGGGACGTCGCCTTTCAGGATGTGCAGGTCGGTGCCGCAGACGGTGACGGCGTCGATCCGGACGATCGCGTCGGTCGGCGCGAGGATTTCCGGGTCCGGGCGGTCGGTCCAGGACCGGCGACCGGGGCCGTCGTACACGAGTGCCTTCACAGTTCCTCCTTCACAGGACTGCGGGCGTCCGCCGGCACGGCGGACGCCCGTGGACGGTTCAGCGCAGCCAGGTCCGGTCGCCGACGAAGGCGGCCCAGCGGCGGCCGATTCCCCACGTGTCGCCGGCGCAGGCGGCGGCGAGCGCGATCAGGACAAGGGCGTAGACCAGGTGGTAGTCGAGGAACGGGTTGGCCGAATGCGTGGCCGCTCCCGCACCGGTGCTGCGGGCAGGCGGCCATTCCGCGGCCCACATGAGCAGCATCAGCAGGGTCCCGGAGACCGCGGCGATCCGCAGTCCGGCCCCGGCGGCCAGCGCCAGCCCGATGCCGAGCAGGCTCAGCATGAACAGCCAGTCGGCCCACCACGTTCCGGCCCACGCGTGGAACATCGACGCGAACGGGCCGACGTCGACCTTGCTCAGGAAGCCGTTGGTGGGCGAGCCGCCGTGGATCCAGGCTCCGGCGGCGGGCGTGGAGTAGCCCAGGCCGAGCAGTTTGTCGGCGAAGGGCCACAGGAACAGGAATCCGGCGGCGATCCGCAGGACCGCGAGCGACCGGGCCCTGTAGTTCGCCCAGGGCGGCTGCGCGACCGTCTCGTCGCGACCGGCCGGAGTCCGGCTCGCCGGGGGTGTGCTGTGCTGGGATTTGACGGACATGGGGACCTCCATTCGTCTCTGGCCCGAGTCTGATCCGCCGGGCCAGCGCGGCTCTGGAGCCGAAAGTCCTCGTCGGACAGGCCGTTGGGCGCGGACCGCCGAGGAGGGGCCGAAGGTCCACGCACGAGGGGACCGACGCCGCTGCCGCCCGGTGCCGTCCGCGCCTACCGTCCGGAGGGAAAACCCGGCTGGACAAGGAAAGGCGGAACCGATGACCGAACCCGCACTCGTCGCCGCAGTCGACGGCTCGCTGGCTTCCCTGCACGCGGTCGGGTGGGCGGCGCGTGCCGCGGCGGGACGCGGGGTTCCGCTGCGCCTCGTGCACGTCCTCGACGAGCTGGCTCTCGACTTCCCCCGTCCATTGCCGACAGTGGAGAACTTCGGCAAGGTGCTCACCGCGCGCGGGCACCGGATCCTGCGCACCGCCCGCGACGCCGCCCAGGAAGCGGTTCCCGGACTGACTCCGGATCTGGTGCTGCTGCGCGGAATCGTCGGGAAGTGCCTCGCCGCGCAGTCCCACGGGGCGGTGCTGCTGGTGCTCGGGACCCCCGGACTGCGTCCGCTGGTCCGGATCCTGCTCGGCTCGGTGTCGATCTCTCTCGCCGCGCACGCGGACTGCCCGGTGGCGCTCGTTCGGCCGCACGCGGGCGACGAAGAGCCGCCGGCGACCGGACCGGTCGTCGTGGGAGTCGACGGTTCGCCGTCGAGCGAACTGGCGCTGGGGACGGCGTTCGAGGAAGCCGCGTGGCGGAACGCTCCGCTGACCGCGGTGCACTGCTGGGACGACCGGCTGCTGTCGGCGATCTTCCGGGAGAACCGCTGGAACGCCGACAGCGGGATCGAGCAGGAGGCGCACGTGGTGCTCGCCGAGCGGGTCGCCGGGTGGGCGGAGAAATATCCCGGTGTCGATGTGCGGCAGCTGGTGGTGCGCGGCCGTCCTGCCGAGCAGTTGCTGGACCTGGCGGACCGGGCGCAGCTGCTCGTCGTGGGCAGCCGCGGGCGCGGCGGGTTCGGCGGGTTCGGCGGACTGCTGCTCGGGTCCACGAGCCAGGCGGTGATGTCCTACGCGCTGTGCCCGGTCATCGTCGCCGGTTCCGGCGAGGAACCGCCCGGCCCCAGCGGAAATACGCCAGCGGACCCGCGAAGTTGACCGCGATCGCGACCGCCCAGGCGGATTTCGGGCCGTTGACCCGGTCCTCGGGCCGTTTCGCGAGATCCCACCAGGCGGCCGCGGCCAGCAGCACTTGCACCGCGGCGGCGGCCAGGACCGTGCGCCGCTGCGCGGGGGAGAGATCGGAAAACTTCCGGTGTGCTCGCATGGGCTCCTCCTCCTGGTCGGGCTCCCAGGCAACACCCCCGCGAGACCGGCGGGGAAGGGGAGAACGGCCCGGCTCCCGGGGACCGCGGACTCCGGCCGCCCGGCGAGGGAAAGCATACGGTGCAACGAAAACTCGGAGGTGCTGTGATGACCGGACTGCTGGTCTCGGAGGTGATGAACTGGCCGGTGGTGACTGCCGCGCCGGACACGCCGTTCAAGGAACTGGTCGATCTTCTCGCCGCCAACCGCATTTCGGCGGTGCCGGTGACTGACGGGTCGGGGCGGCCGGTCGGGGTGGTTTCGGAGCAGGAACTGCTCGCCCGGTACGACAGCCGGGCCGAAGGACCCCCGCCCGGCTTTTTCGCCTCTCCTCGCCGCCGTCGCCGCTGGGCGCGAGCGCGGGGCCGGCGCGCCCTCGACGTGATGCGCACCCCGGTGCGCGTCGTCCGGCAGGACGAACCGCTGGCCGACGCGGCGCGGTGGATGGTCGAGGCGAACCTGCGCCGGTTGTTCGTCGTCGACGGTTCCGGATCGCTCACCGGAGTGCTCGCCCGCCGGGACGTGCTCGCGGTGTTTCTCCGGCCGGACGCGGAAATCAAGGAAGCGGTCGAACGCCGGGTGCTGCGCGAGGCGCTGTGGGCGGACCCCGCGACGACGTCGGTGCGGGTGGACGACGGCGTGGTCACCTTGACCGGGACCGTCGACAGCCCCGGCGAGGTGCAGCGTGCCGAGCTGCTGACCGAGGTGCTGCCCGGAGTGGTGGGCGTGCGCAACCAGCTGCAGTACGCGGGGGGCCGGCACGAGGCCGCCGCCCGGCGGTGAGACGGCGATGCCAGCGCGGGGGCGTTGCGTGGTGCGCCCGCCACCTGACTGCTCCTTGAGGTACGTGAGGGGAACCCTGAGGAAATCTGATTCCCTCAGGGTTCCCCTCACGTACCTCTGACCCCACCTCAAACCGCGCCCATGCCGCCGCCGGTTTCAGCCTCAGTCGAGGGTGCGCCCGATGGTTTCGGCGAGCTCGACGGTGCGGGCCGCGTAGCCCCATTCGTTGTCGTACCAGCCGAAGACCTTGACCAGATGGCCCTCGGCCTTGGTCAGGCCGGCGTCGAAGATGCACGACGCGGGGTCGCCGATGATGTCGCGCGACACCAGAGGAGCTTCGGAGTAGCGGAGGATGCCCTTGAGCGGCCCGTCGGCGGCCTGGGCGAACGCGCGGTTGAGTTCATCCGCGGTGACGTCCCGCTCGAGTTCCACGGTCAGGTCGGTGAGCGAACCGTCCTCGACCGGAACCCGGATCGCGACCCCGTCGAGCTTGCCCGCCAGCGCCGGGAGGACCTCGCCGATCGCCCGTGCGGCTCCGGTGCTCGTCGGGATCAGGTTCACCGCGGCCGACCGGGCCCGGCGCGGGTCCCGGTGCGGCCGGTCGAGCAGCGCCTGGTCCCCGGTGTAGCTGTGGATCGTGGTGAGCAGCCCGCGGCGGATCCCGAACGCTTCGTGCAGCACCTTGACCATCGGCGCGGCGCAGTTCGTGGTGCACGAGGCGTTGGAGACCACGTCGTGGCGCGCCGGGTCGTAGTCGCCGTCGTTGACGCCGAGCACCAGCGTCGCGTCGAGTCCCTTGCCCGGCGCGGAAACGATCACCTTCCGCGCTCCCGCCGCGAGATGCCCGGCGGCCGCCTCGCGGGTGCGGAAGCGGCCGGTCGATTCGATCACGACCGACACGCCGAATTCGTGCCACGGCAGCTTCGCCGGTTCGGTCTCGGACGTCACCTGCACGGTCCGGTCGCCGACCTCGATCGCGTCGCCGATCACCCGCACCGGCAGCCGCAGCGGACCGTAGGTGGAGTCGTGCGCGAGCAGGTGGGCGAGAGCGTCCGGGGTGGTGACGTCGTTGACCGCGACCACTTCGACCGGGCTGTCCGGCCGTTCCAGGACACGGCGCAGGAAATCGCGGCCGATACGGCCGAATCCGTTGATGCCGACTCGAACGGTCATGGTTTCTCCATCAGGGTGTCGGTGTTCCGGTGAGTGATTTCGGGACCGTGGCGGAAAGCGGCTCGTCCGGCGCGGAGGGGAAGGCCGAGCCGGAACCGGGCGGAAAGCGCGGTCTCGGCGAGCCGTGCGCCGGCGCGCCAGAGGACGCTGGTGCTGACCCAGTACCGGGCCGACGCCTCGTCGACGTGCGCGGGATCGCCGCCGGGGGAGAGCGGAATCTGGGCGAAGGCGGCGTCGTCGAGCATGTCCAGCACGTGCCGCACGACCGGGACGCGCCGGGCGGACAGCTGCGCCCCGGTCCGATGGGCGATAATCGCCGCGGCGACCGCGTCGGCCTGCAGCAGGGCGAGATGTCCCAGCTTCAGCGGAAAGTCCCCAGCGTCGCCGGGCGCGTAGACCTCCGGGCGCCCAGTCACCGCGCGAGTGTCCGGGTCGCACCTCAGGAACCCTCGGTCGTCGGCAGGCAGTCCGGCGTAGCCGACGGAAGCAACCTGCGGAGGGAACGCGACGAGCACGTCGAATTCCCGGACGGAGCCGTCGGCGAACACGGCGCTGCGCTCGGTCGCCTCGGCGAGCGTCGACGCGGTGCGGCTGTCGATGCCGCGCGCTTCGAACTGCCGGGACACAAGTGCGTGCAGCTTGGGGCCGAAGGCCTGGACGTAGGTCTCTTCGCAGGTGTCGAAGGCGATCTCCACGTTGTCGCGGATTTGCTTGCGGCGCAGCCAGGTGTCGAGCATCAGCGCGATTTCGTACAGCGGGGCCGCGCAGTGATTGCCCGGCGGCAGCGCGAAAAGCACTCGCTGTGCTCGGCCGTGCCGGGCGTTCCGGGCCGCCCAGCGCAGATCCTCGCCGAGCCGGTGCAGCGCGCCCGGAGTCGCGATCGAGTGCGCGTGTTCGGCGACCCCGGGGATCTCCTCCGGCCTGCTCGCCGCTCCGGTGGCGACGACGAGCCGGTCGTAGGCCATCGGCCCGCGGGAGGTGTGCACCTGCCCGCGGTCGAGGTCGATCCCTTCGGCGGTCGCGATCACCGTGCCGATGCCGCGCCGCCGGAACGCGCGGTGCAGCGGAACGTGCAGCGGTTCTTCTGCGGCTCCGAACGGCAGCCGGGCCGTTCCGGGGCGGAACAGGAAATCGTCGCGTTCGGACACCACGGTGACGCCCACGTCGTCCTCGCTCGCCCGAGCGCGGAGCCGGAACGCTGTTTCCAGCCCGGCGAAACCGCTGCCCAGAACGACGACCTCGGTACGTGCCATGCTGTCTCCTCCCTTGCGTTCCCGCCCACCGTGCCCGCGCTCGCCGGAGGTGCGGCAGGGACGTTGGCGGGCAGGGCGGGGGACGTTCGTCATCCGGTCACGAGCACTGCGCGAGATGTGCGAGGGCGGTTTCCACCGTGTCGGCCGGTGTTCCGGTCGTGTCGAGCGGGAACGCCGAGGGCCACGGCGCGGCGTCTTCCGCCATTTCGCGGGAGACGGCGGGCCCGGCGTCGGACAGCGATCCGGTCCGGGTCGTCAACCTGCGCTCGCGCAGGGCATCCGGCGCGGTGCAGCGCAGCGCGCACAGTCTGCTGCCGGACTGTCCCGCGACGGCGGCGATGGCTTCTCTTTCGTGCGCGGAGGTCCATGACGCGTCGAGAACGACGCTCTCGCCGAGCCCGAGCAACGCGGCTGTGCGCCGGGCGAGTTCGGAGTAGGTCAGCGCGGTCCACTGAGGCGTGTAAATCCCGTGCCGGTAGTCCGCCGGCGCGTGGTGTTCCGGGTCGATTCCGGCGATTTCCTTGCGGATCCGGTCGCTCTGCAGCAGGGTCGCGCCGAGCGCGTCGGCGACGCGGGCGGCCACGGTGGACTTTCCCGAACCGGGCAGACCGCCGACCAGCACCGTTCTGACCTCGCCCGCGCGGAGATGGCGAAGCGTCGTTTCCGCGTACGCGCGAGCGAGCTCCGCGGCCGCCGGATCCCCTTGCGAGTGCCGGAGACAGGCGACCTTCACCCGCACGAACGCGCGGTAGGCGAGATAGTGGTGCCGCAGTGCCGGCGGAGCGTTGTCCCCGGAGAATTCGGCGTACGCGGCGAGCAGTTCGGCAGCGAGTGCGGGAGCGCCGAGCCGTTCGAGGTCCATCGCGAGGAACGCGACGTCGTCCAGTCCGTCGACGTACCGGAGATGGTCGTCGAATTCCAGGCAGTCGAGCACACGCGGCCCGTCTTGGAGGCAGAAGATGTCGTCGGCGATCAGGTCGCCGTGGCCGTCGACGACCCGGCGCTCGGCGATGCGGCGGGCGAAGAGCGGAGCGCGTCCGGCGAGGAACACGTCGGTGCGGCTCTCGATTTCCTTGGCGGTCGCCGCGTCGAGCACGACCCCGTGGAACGGCCGCACCTGGTCGAAGCTCGCGTGCCAGCGGAGGCGCACCGCGTCGCGCGTGCCGTCGGCGTCGATCTCGAGGCCGCGGTGCGCGCCCGCGTGGAAGGCCGCGAGCAGCCGGGCGAGCGAGCGGATGACCGGTCTGAGCGGTTCGCCGCGCCGCACCAGCTCGGAGAGCCTCCGGTCGTCCGGCATCCGGCGCATCGCCACGAGGTGGTCGCAGACCGCGCCGTCCGGGCCGGTCACGGCGGCGACCCCGAGGTAGACGTCGGGCGCGAGCCTGCGGTTGAGCTCGACCTCGCGGCGGCACACCCGCTCGCGCACCCCCGGATCGGTGAAATCGAGGAAGCCGAGGTCGACGGGTTTCTTGAGTTTCCACGCCCGGTCTCCGGCGAAGAACACCGCGCCGCTGTGCGTCTCCCGCGCTCCGGCCCACGGTTGGGTTTCGGTCATGCCGCCCACCCTCGTGGCCGCGCGGGCGGGCCGGAAAGGGTGCTTGGTCCTCCCGGAGGTGCCGTTGGGCCCGGGCCGCCCAGCCGGGGACCTTGGTCCCTTGACCCGGTGGCTTGCGGCCGGAGCGCGGAGCGGGCCGGACGGGGTTGGCTCAGGTGGTCCGCTACGACAGGAGTGACCGCCATGGAGAAGACAGCCGCCGCGACCGGCTGCCGGTCCGGCGAGTGGACGCTCGCCGAAGCGGAGGTGCTGGGCCGCTCGGTGCTGCGCGCCCCCTCGGTGCACAACACGCAGCCCTGGCGGGTCGAACTCGTCGACGGCGCGGTTCTGCTGCGGGAGCGCACCGACGTCGCACTCCCGCAGCACGATCCCCTCCGCCGCGACCTGGCGATGTCCTGCGGGACCGCGCTGGCGAACCTCGAGCTGGCCGTGCGGGTGCTCGGCCGGCGGGTGGAAGTCGCCGTGCTGCCGGACCCGGAGCAGCCCGACCTCGTCGCGCGGGTCGAGTCGGCGGAGCCGTTGCCGCCGACGGATCAGGAACTGCAGCGGTACGGGGCGATCATGGTGCGGCGCAGCCACCGCGGGGCGTTCACCGGACTGCCGGTCAGCGCGCAGCAGACCGCGCGGGTCGCCGCGGCCGCCGTGACGACCGGGGTAAAGGCGACGCGACTGGGCGCGATGGAGCGGCTGGCGAAGCTCTTCGAACATGCGGCGCATGCGCTTCAGCACGACGGCGCCTACCAACGCGAACTCGCGCTCTGGACGATCCGGGACGAGACCGCGCACCGGCACGGGGCGGGAATCCGGTTCTCCGCGCT
Organism: Amycolatopsis sp. VC5-11; assembly: GCF_037034185.1. Classification (NCBI taxonomy): domain Bacteria; kingdom Bacillati; phylum Actinomycetota; class Actinomycetes; order Pseudonocardiales; family Pseudonocardiaceae; genus Amycolatopsis; species Amycolatopsis sp. VC5-11. The sequence continues at coordinate 673,595 of NZ_JBAGKF010000003.1, forward strand.
GCCGCCCGGCGAACTCCCGTGGGCCGGGCTGGTGCGGCGGGCGACGGTCGTGCCGGACCCGGTCGTGCTGCGGGAACGGCTCGAGGCCGAGACTCTGCTGCTGTTCACGACCGCCGACGACGCGCGCATCGACCACATCCGCGCCGGGTACGCGCTGGAGCGCTGCTGGCTCGAAGGGGTGACCCTCGGTCTCGCCGGCGCGGTGCTGACCCAGCCGTTGCGTGTGCCGGAAGTGCGTTCGGCGCTGTGCGAGGACTACCAGCTCGCGGGTTTCCCGCAGGCGCTGCTGCGGCTGGGACGCACGACCCGGGTAGCGCCGTCGAGCCTGCGCCGCGGCGTGGCTGAAGTCCTCGGACCGAAGTGGCGGGAGCGGTGATGAACACCGACCCGGTTCTGGTCGGCGTCGACGGGAGCGAGTCCGCCGCGGCGGCTGTCCGGTGGGCGGCGCGCGAGGCGGTCTTGCGGCACGTTTCGCTGACCGTGCTCACGGCGTTCGGGTTCGCCGACGGCAGCTTCGCCGGCGGCCGGTATCCGCCGGTGGACTGGCTGGAGGCGAAGGAAGCCGTCGCGGAGGATCTGCTGCGCACCGTCCGGGAGGACCTCGCGGCGGTCGAACCGGGGGTCCGGATCGCGTTCGAGACGAGCCCGGCGGGGCCTGAGGCGGCGCTGCGGGAAGCCTCGGAGAAGGCGCAGCTGCTGGTGCTCGGCGCACCGACCGGAACCCTGTCCGGGCTTCTCGCGGGCTCGCCGGACATCGACCTTGCCGCGCACGCGCACTGCCCGGTCGTGGTGGTTCGCGGCTCGGTCCGCCCGGACGGCCCGGTCGTCGTCGGAGTCGACGGCAGCCCGCTCAGCGACGCGGCGGTTGCCTGTGCTTTCGAGGAGGCCGCGGTGCACGGCGTGCCGCTGGTCGCGGTGCACGCCTGGCTCGACGCCGACCGCACCCGGCTGTTCGGCGACCGTGCTTTCCCGTTCGAGGCACGGGAAGCGGAGCATCGGCTGCTGGCGCAACGACTGGCCGGCTACGGCTCGCTCTACCCGGACGTGCGCGTCGAGCAGATCGTCGAGCAGGGCCGCCCGCGCGACCGGTTGCTCGAATGGAGCGCCCGGGCCTCGCTCGTGGTGCTGGGCAGCCGCGGCCGGGGCGGGTTCACGGGCATGGTGCTCGGCTCGACGAGCCACGCGCTGCTGCACCACGCCGGATGCCCGGTGCTGGTTGTCCGGTCCGCGGCGGCGCGACGCGGGCGTTGAGATCCCTCGCCGAGAAGGCGCCGGCCTGCTCCCGGCTGAGGCGCGCGTGATCGCCTCACGTATCTGAGTCCTGAGAAGCTCGCCCGGACCTGACGCACGGTGCCGAGAGGACATTGGTCCTTCCCTCCGGTGACCCCGGACCGGCGTGCCGAGGCGGCCTCGATGCCTATTTTCGAGGCAGCACAAGACAAGGGCGGGCCGGAAGAACGGCGGAGGAGCGATGAAGACGATCACGACACCGGTTTCCGAGGTGATGACGGCCCGCCCGGTCTGCGCGCGGGCCGAGACGCCGGTGAAAGAAATCGCCGCGATGCTGGCTCGGGAGGGGATCAGCGCGGTCGCGGTGGTCGACCACGCCGGGGCGCTCGTCGGCGTGGTGTCCGAAAAGGACTTGCTGCCGATGGTGCGGGGCGGCCGGTTCCGGTGGTGGCGTCGGAGGGACGCGCGGAAAGCCCGGGCGCGGAGCGCGCGCGAGGTGATGACGAGTCCGGTCGTCACGGTCGCCGCGGACGAGTCCGTGTCCGAAGCGGCGGCCAAATTGGACAAGACCGGGCTGCGCCGGTTGTTCGTCGTCGAGGACGGCCGTCCGGCGGGGGTCGTCGCCCGGCGCGACGTGCTGCGCGCGCTGGCTCGCCCGGACCCGGAGATCGAGCGCGACGTGGTGACCGGCGTCCTGTACGAGACGCTGCACCTCGGCCCGGACCGGGCGCGCGCCATGGTGCACGCCGGAGTGGTGACCGTCGCCGGCCGGGTGGAGCGGCGCAGCGAGATCGCTCCGGTCACCCGGCTGATCGAAGCCGTCCCCGGCGTGGTCGCGGTCTGCAATGGCCTCGACTACGTCTGGGACGACGTCGCCTGACGCGAGTGGCCGCGAAACGCGGGACCGCCCGGCTGCCCCGGGCGGTCTACGAGGCGGAGCTGGCGCGCCTGCAGATCGAACTGGTGAAACTGCAGGAATGGGTGCGCCACGAAGGAGCCCGGCTCGTCGTGGTGTTCGAGGGGCGCGACGCGGCGGGCAAGGGCAGCACGATCAAACGGTTCACCGAGCACCTGAACCCGCGCGTGGTGCGGATCGCCGCGCTGCCCCGGCCCACTGACCGGGAGTCCACCCAGTGGTACTTCCAGCGGTACGTCGCGCAGCTGCCCGCGGCCGGGGAAATCGTGCTGTTCGACCGAAGCTGGTACAACCGCGCGGGCGTCGAGCGCGTGCTGGGGTTCTGCACTCCTGAGCAGTACCAGCGATTCTTGCGGCAGTGCCCGATCCTCGAACGCCTGCTGGTCGAGGACGGGCTGCTGCTGCGCAAGTACTGGTTCTCGGTGAGCCGGGACGAACAGGAACGCCGCTTCCGAGCGCGGATCGAGGATCCGCTCCGCCGGTGGAAACTGTCCACAGTGGACTTCGAATCGGTGTCGAGGTGGGACGACTACTCGCGCGCCAAGGACGACATGTTCGTGCACACCGACACCCCCGACTGTCCGTGGTACGTCGTGGACGGCGACGAGAAACGGCGCGGCAGGCTCAACATGATCGCCCACCTCCTGGCCAGCGTGCCGTACCGGGAAATCCCGCCTCCGCCGGTGAAACTGCCGCCCCGTCCGCACGATTCCGGCTACGCCCGGACCGACCGGCGCTTGCTGCACGAGGTGCCGGACCACGCTGCGGACCTCGGGTGAAGACATTCCGCTTTCGTCCCCGTGGGAAGGGACTTCGGGCTCTGACCCGCCCCGGCGCCCCCGCGTGACAGTGGAAGGGGCCGCCGGGACCGGCGGCGGAACGGGAGGCAAGCGGTGACCGCGAACAAGCCCGGCGGCGTAGTGCTCGCCGGGATCGACGAATCGGAGTCGGCTCTGGCCCCGGTCCGCTGGGCGGCCGCGGAAGCGAAGCGGCGGGATTGCCGGCTGGAGCTGTTCCACGCCGGGATCGGCGAAACCGTCGACGTTTCCGGGAAGGTCGCGGAGCAGAAGGCGGACGAGCTGTTCGGCCGCGCGCACCGGTGGCTGACCTGGGCCGCGGAGGCGGCCGAGAACGCGGCGCCGGGAGTGCGGACCCAGGTGGTCGCCCGCGTCGGGTTCGCGGCCGACCTGCTGATCGAACGCTCCCGGTCGGTGTCGCTGGTCGTGCTCGGTTCGCACGGGCTCGGCGGGCTCCGCGGCGCGGCGATCGGCTCGGTCGCCTTGCGCGTCGCGGCGAGCGCGTCCTGTCCGGTGGTCGTCGTGCGCGGGCGAGCGGTTCCCGACGGCGCGGTCGTGGTCGGCGTGGACGGGGACGAGCGCGTTCTCGAATTCGCCTTCGACGCGGCAGCGAGCAGGAAGGCGGAGCTGGTCGCGGTGCGCGCTTGGCACGGGACGCCGGTCGACGAGCCCGGGCGCTTCGAGACGGAGGAACGCGCGCTGCGCGAGCACATCGCCGCCTGGGCGGAGAAATACCCGTCGGTCGAGGTCCGCACGCTGGCGGTGCGGGAGCGTTCGGCCGCGCGGGCGCTGATGGCCGTCGAGCCCGCGCAGCTGGTCGTGATCGGCAGCCGCGGCCGCGGCCCGGTCGCGGGCGGGCTGCTCGGGTCGACCGGGAACCGGCTGCTGGCGCACTCGGCGTGCCCGGTCGCGGTGGTGCACTGAGCCGCCAGTCCCACGAGGAGCGAGGAGAAAGCCGTGCGAGCACGGGACATCATGACCCGGCCGGTGGTCCGGGTCGGACCGGGAACGCCGGTCCGCGAGGCGATCGCGCTGCTCACCGAGCACTGTGTCGCGGCGCTGCCAGTGGTCGACGAGGGCAACCGGGTCGTCGGCATCTTCACCGAGGCGGACGCGCTGGCCGGCGTGCTGACCGGCGAGCCGGTCGCCCCCGAGCTGCGGGTGGACGCCGTGATGACCAAATCGGTCGAGACCGTCGACCTCGACGCCGACGGGAGCGACATCGCCGCGCGGATGCTGCTCGACCGGTTGCGCAGTGTCCCGGTAGTCGACGACGACGGGCTGGTCGGGATCGTGAGCCGCCGCGACCTGCTGGCGTCGCTGGTCCGCCGCGACGACGCGATCGCGTCCCGGCTGCGCGCGCTGCTGAGCGACTACGCCGGGCACCGGGACCGGTGGGACGTGTCCGTCGCCGGCGGGGCGGTGACCGTCCGCGGCGAGTTCGCCGACGAAGCCGAGCGCCGCTTGGTAACGGCTCTCGCGCGGACCGTCGAAGGCGTGGTGGCAGCAGAGCTTTGCCCGCCGCGGAGAGCGTGAGACCGAGGAGGAGAAATGCACGCACAGCCCGGTGACTGGCTGGTGGTCAAAGGCGTCCGGCTCGATCTGCCGGAGCAGCGCGGCCGGATCGTCGCGACCGGAAAGCCGGACGGCAGCCCGCCGTTCACGGTGCGCTGGCTCGCCGACGACCGGGTCACGACGGTGTTCCCCGGATCGGACGCGGTCGTGCTCACCGAAACCGAGATAGCCGAACAGGACCGGAAGGAACGCAGCCGGTTCGAGCGGCTGCGCGCGCTGCGGCGGGCGAAGAGAGGAGCGCACGATGCGCGGACCTGACGAACGCGTGGTAGTGGCCGGGATCGACGGTTCCGAGTCGGCGCGCCACGCCGCCGTGTGGGCGGCCGGGGAAGCACACCACCGGGGCGCGCCGCTGCGGCTGGTGCAGGCGTACCTGATTCCGTCGCCGGGCATCACCGGTCCGTTCGTGGCCGGAGTGCGCACCGGGTTCCAGGGACAAGCGGAGACCTGGCTCGACGAGGCCGAGGCCGCGATCCGGCGGCAGTGGCCCGCGCTGCGGGTGCGGCGGGTCGTCGCCGAGGGAAACCCGGTCGCCGTGCTGCTGCGGGAAAGCCGCGGCGCGGAGCTCGCGGTGCTGGGTTCGCGCGGGCTCGGCGGATTCACCGGCCTGCTGGTCGGATCGACGGCCGTGGCGCTGGCGGCGCACGCGCTGTGCCCGGTCGTGGTCGTGCGCGGGCGCATGCCGGACGATGTCCCGCCCGCGGCCGGACCGGTCGTGGTCGGACTGGACGGAGCGGCCGACAGCGACGACGCGCTCGGGTTCGCCTGTGCCGAAGCGGCCGCGCGGAAGACGTCGCTCACCGTTGTGCACACCTGGAACGAACTGACCCTGGACGGGTCGCTGCGGGCCATGGAGATCGTGCCGGACGAGATCGAGGCGGGCGAACGCTGCCGGATCGAGGGCCAGCTGGCGCTGTGGCGGGAGAAGTTCCCGGACCTGCGGATCGACGTCGAGATCGTGCGCGGGCGGCCGGTCCGCACCCTGCTGGAGTACGGCGAAGACGCCCAGCTGGTCGTCGTCGGCAGCCGCGGCCGGGGCGGATTCACCGGGATGCTGCTCGGCTCCACCAGCCAGGCCCTGCTCGCCCACTCGACCTGCCCGGTGGCGGTCGTGCGGCCGAGGAGCCTGCCGTGAGCGCGTTGCGCGGCCGGGCCGCGCAACGGGTGCTCGCGACCTACGAGACGGTATTCGCGGCGAGTGCGCTGGTCGGCGGAATCTGCCTGATGGCAGGCGCCCCGGGATTCCGGCTGCCGCTGTCGGCCCTCGTGCCGCTCGGGCTGTCCAGCTGGGCGCTGCCCGGGCTGGCGCTCGTGATCGCGATCGGCGGCACGCTCGCCTGGGCCGCGTTCGCGGCGTGGCGCGGGGATCCGGGGGCGCATTGGTTCGGGTACGCCGCGAGCGTCGTGCTCGCCGGCTGGCTGGCGATTCAGTTCGTCGTGCTGGGCTTCCGCGAGCCGGTGCAGTGGGTGACGCTCTCCCTGGCCGTGGTGCTGGTCCTGCTGAGCAGGCTCGCGCAGCGGGCGGTGCGGTCGTGACCCGCGCGGCGCGGCCGGTGACGTACTACGACACGACCGGCCTGCGGTTGCGGCGGAACGGAATGGCGATCAGCCGCACGGGCAGCGCGTGGCAGCTCGATCTCGGCGACGGCCGGGGATGCCGGGTCGAGGCTCCCGGCGTGGAACAGGTGCCGCACGAGCTGTCGCGGCTGGTCCGCGCGTACAGCCGGGACCTGGAACTGGTCCTGGTGCCAAGGCAGGACGGTACCGGACAGGGCGCGGGCGGGAAGTCTGGCACGGCCCGGCAGGTGGTGCTCGCCTACCTGGAACGTGAGGTCGGAGCACTCGCGCGCGCCGACCTCGCGGTGCGGCTGGAAGAGCCCGAGGGCGTGCACGACCTGCGAGTGGCCGCCCGGCAGATCCGGGCCACACTAAGGACTTTCGCGCCGGTGCTCGGCGGAAGGCTCGCCGGGAGGTTCGGGCCGGCGTTGCGCTGGCTCGGCGCGAGTGCAGGACCGGCCAGAGACGTCGAGGTGCAACGGGCCCGGTTCTTCGCCGCGTTGGACAAGCTGCCGTCCGATGCGGTCGAGGACGAGGTGCGCGTAGCCGCGGAGCAGGTTTTCACCGCGCAGGCGGAGGAAGCCGCCGCCGAGTGCGCGGTCGTCCTCGACTCGCCGCGGTACCTGCAACTGCTGAACGCACTGGACGTGTTCCTGGTCGTGCTGCGCGAGCAAAGCACTGGTGCGCAAGGGAAACGCGCGCGACGACCGGCAGAGAAGGTGCTTCCGGAACTGGTCTGGAGGGTGGTCGCGGAAACCGATGCGCGCGTCGGCACGGGAGACGTGCACGCAGTACGCAAGAGCGTGAAACGGCTCCGGTACGCCGTCGAGGCGGCGGGCGCGGCGCTGCCGGTCGAGCAGGCCCAGGTACTGAAGCGCCTGCGGGCACTGCAGGAACTGCTCGGCGAGTACCAGGACGCTGTGGTCGCGCAGGACAGGCTGAGGCCGCTTGTCGAGGCAGGCGAGGGGACGCGGGCCCACGCCCTGGTGCTGGAAGCCGAGATCCGCTGCGCCCAGCAGTGCGCCGAGGCGCTTCCCGCGGCGTGGCGCGAGGCGTACCGGCAACTGGCGCCGCTGCGGCGCAGATGACGTTGGTCCTTCGCACCGGTGACTCCGGACCGGCGTGCCAGACCGGTTCCGTTGCCTATTTTCGAGGCAGCACAAGGAAAGGACGGACCTGATGCGCGCACGCGATCTGATGTCCGCACCGGTCGAGACGGTGCATCCGTGGACTCCCGCCAAGGAGGCGGCCGAAATCCTGTCCGAGCACGGGTTCACCGCGCTGCCGGTGGTGGACGACGACGACCGGTTGACCGGCATCGTCACCGAGGCGGACCTGATCCGCGGCCGGATCCCGTCCGACGCACGGTCGGAGCACCTGCACCCGTACCACCCGGGCGCGATCGACACGACGGTCGGCGCGGTGATGACGTCTCCGGCGACGGCGATGTCGTCCGGCACCGACGTCGCCGACCTGTGCCAGGCGCTGGTGGACGCGCGGATCCGGGCGATGCCGATCGTCGACGGCGGCAGGGTGATCGGCATCGTGACGCGCGGCGACGTCGTGCGCGTGCTCGCCCGGGAAGACCGCGCGATCGCCGCGGACGTGCGGCACCGGCTGGAGATTTACGGCGGCACGGGCCGCTGGGAGGTCGAGGTGCACGACGGGATCGTGCGGATCGCCGACCGCTACGACGACGAAACCGATCGCCACGTCGCGACGTTGCTGGCACTGGCGGTGCCCGGCGTGGTCGGAGCGGACATCGTGTCCGCGGAACAGGAAGTGGGACGATGACTGACCGGACTCGCACGGTGCTCGTAGGGATCGACGGCTCGGAGGGGGCGGCGGAAGCCGTCCGCTGGGCCGCTCGGCTCGCCTCGGGCCGCGATCTCGAACTGGAGCTGGTGCACTGCCTGCAGCTGGCGGGGCTCGTCTACGGCGGCGGTCTCGCCGGCAGCCAGGTGCTCTTCGAGGGCATCCAGCAGGACGGCGACCGCATCGCGGCCGAGGCGCGCGAGCTGGCACTGTCCGTGGACCCCTCGCTCGAGGTCCGCACCGAGGTGTTCACCGATTCCGCGCCGGCGCTGCTGATCGACCGCTCCAAGAAGGCCCGGATGCTCGTGCTCGGCCGCACCGGGACCGGCGGCTTCACCGGCATGCTCGTCGGAGCCACGACCTCGGCGGTGGCAGGCCACGCCGCCTGTCCGGTGGCGGTGATCCGCGGGCGCCACGGCGACGGCCCGGTGCCGCAGGACGGCCCGGTGGCGGTCGGCGTCGACGGCAGCCCGAACAGCGAGGCGGCGATCGCGGTCGCGTTCGAGGAGGCCAGTTTCCGGCAGGTCCCGCTGGTCGCGGTGCACGCCTGGGCCGACGTGGTCTACGACTCGACCGACAGCGCGGCGCGGCTCCTCCCGCAGTGGGAAACCCTGCAGCCCAGCGAGGAACGGCTGCTGGCGCAGCGGCTCGCGGGCTGGCAGGAGAAGTACCCGGACGTCGAGGTACAGCGGAAGCTCGTCCGCGACCGGCCGCGGCACGTGCTGCTCGACGAATCCGACCGGGCGCAGCTGCTGGTCGTCGGCAGCCGCGGGCGCGGCGGGTTCGCCGGGATGCTGCTGGGCTCGACCAGCCAGGCCCTGGTGCACCACTCCTCGTGCCCGGTGCTCGTGGTGCGGCCGGAGCGGAACCGGTGACCGCGGTCGACGCTCCCGCGGCAACGCTCAGCAGGCAGGAACTCGCGCAGGTCGACGCCCAGTGGCGCGCCGCGAACTACCTCGCCGCGGGACAGATCTACCTGATGGGCAACCCGCTGCTGCGGGAACCGCTGGAGCCCGGGCAGGTCAAGCCGCGGCTCCTCGGGCACTGGGGCACCTCGCCCGGCCTGAACTTCGTCTACGCCCACCTCAACCGCGCGATCCTGGCCCACGACCTCGACGCGATGTTCGTGACCGGCCCGGGACACGGCGGCCCGGCGCTGCTGGCGAGCACCTGGCTGGAGGGCAGCTATTCGGAGCTGTGGCCGGAGGTCTCGCGCGACGTCGAGGGGATGGACCGGTTGTTCCGCCAGTTCTCGTTCCCCGGCGGGGTGCCGAGCCACGTGTCCCCGCACGTGCCCGGGTCGATCCACGAGGGCGGCGAACTGGGGTACTCGCTCGCGCACGCGTTCGGCGCCGCGTTCGACAACCCTGGCCTGCTCGTCGCGTGCGTCGTCGGCGACGGAGAGGCGGAGACCGGACCGCTGGCGACCAGCTGGCAGGCGAGCCGGTTCCTCGACCCGCGCCGCGACGGCGCGGTGCTGCCGATCCTGCACCTGAACGGCTACAAGATCGCGAATCCGACGGTGCTGTCCCGGATCCCGCCGTCCGAATTGGACTCGCTGCTGCGCGGCGCGGGCTGGGCCCCGGTGTACGTCGAGGGCGACGAGCCGGTGGCGATGCACCAGGCGATGGCCGCCGCGCTCGACGCGGTGGTCGCCGACCTGGCCCTGCTCCGCCGCGGCGGCGCGGGACCGTGGCCGATGATCGTGCTCCGGTCGCCGAAAGGCTGGACCGGACCGGCCACCGTGGACGGTCAGCAGGTCGAAGGGACCTGGCGGGCGCACCAGGTGCCGCTGACGCAGGTCCGGGAGAATCCGACGCACCTGCGGCAGCTGGAAAACTGGCTGCGGTCCTACCGGCCGGAAGAGCTGTTCGACGCCGCCGGCCGCCCGGCCGCCGCGGTCACCGCCCTGATCCCGGCCGGTGCGCGACGGATGGGCGCGAACCCGCATGCGAACGGCGGCGTGCTGCTGCGCCCGCTTTCGCTGCCGTCGGTCGCCGAACACGCCGTGCCGGTGTCGGCCGCGGGGGAGAGCACCTCGGAGCCGACCCGGGTGCTGGGCCGCTTCCTGCGGGAAGTGTTCCGCCGCAACGCCGAACGCGCGAACTTCCGGCTGTTCGGCCCGGACGAAACCGCGTCGAACCGGCTCGACGCGGTGTACGACGTGACCGCGAAAACCTGGGAACTGCCGCCCGGCCCGCCGTCCGACCACCTCGCGCCGGACGGCCGCGTCATGGAGGTGCTCTCGGAACACCTCTGCCAGGGCTGGCTCGAGGGTTACCTGCTCAGCGGCAGGCACGGGCTGTTCTCCTGCTACGAGGCCTTCGCGCACATCGTGGACTCGATGGTGAACCAGCACATCAAATGGCTGCGCATGCACCGCGAGATCCCGTGGCGGCGGCCGGTGGCGTCGTTGAACTACCTGCTGACCTCGCACGTCTGGCGACAGGACCACAACGGTTTCTCCCACCAGGACCCCGGTTTCGTGGACCACGTGGCGAACAAGGCCCCGGAGGTCGTGCGGGTGTACTTCCCGCCGGACACCAACACGCTCCTGGAAGTGGCCGCGCACTGCCTGCGCAGCCGGGACTACGTGAACGTGGTGGTCGCGGGCAAGAACGAGACGCCCGACTGGCTCGGCCCGGAGGAAGCCGCGCTGCATTGCGCACGGGGCCTCGGCATCTGGGAATGGGCGAGTACCCATGTGGACCGGGAACCGGACGTCGTCCTCGCGTGCGCGGGCGACGCCCCGACCCTGGAAATCCTCGCGGCGGCCGCGATCCTGCGCGAGGAACTGCCTTCGCTGGCGGTCCGCGTGGTGAACGTGGTGGACCTGATGCGGCTGCAACCGGAAGCCGAACACCCGCACGGCCTGAGCGACTGGGAGTTCGACGCGCTGTTCACCCCGGACCGCCCGGTGATCTTCGCCTACCACGGTTACCCGTGGCTGATCCACCGGCTGGCCTACCGCCGGACGAACCACGCCGGCCTCCACGTCCGCGGCTACACCGAACACGGCACGACGACCACGCCGTTCGACATGCTGGTGCGCAACCGGATGGACCGGTTCCAGCTCGTGATCGACGTCCTGGACCGCGTCCCGGGACTGCTCGCGACGACCGGCCCGCTGCGGCAGCGGATGACGCGCACGCAGGAACGGCACCGGCGGTGGATCGTCGAGCACGGGGAGGATCTGCCCGAGGTGCGGGAATGGCGGTGGCCTGGGCAGTAATCGTCCGGCTGCGCGGCGGGTGTGCGGGTTTCCGTGCACCCGCCGCGTGGCATGGGCGTACGCCAGCTGCTTTGGTGCGGTTGCCGTCATTGCGGCTGGTCGGAGGTGGGTCTCCTGACGGTCGGAGGCGGCCATGGCAAGGCGGCGCCGGGCCTGCGGTAGAGCTCTGCGACAAGCGGCTTGCCCCATGCCTGAAGCACGACGCAATCCAGATGCACCGGGTGCGGGCGACCGCCCAGTCCGTGTTGCCATAGCGCGTCGAACAGCCAGAAATCGAGCGGGCACGCGAAGCCGTCGCTGTCGGGAGCTCCGGCGGAGATCAGCAGGATGCGGTTCTCCGGAACGTCCTTCTTGGCGATGATCTCTTTGACCAGCGTTTGCGCCTCGATCAGCCGGAACTCGGCCTGTGCGGCGCCGACGACCGTGACCGGATCGCCGGTTGAGACAGCGGAACGTTCCGCACGCACCTTGAGTCCGGCGAATTCCCCGTAATCCCCGCCGGACAGATCAAGTGTCGTAGGCAGTCCTTCGGCGGCGAGCCGGTTCGAGTCGAGATTGCCGCCCATGAACCCACGGTCCTCGCGAAGCGCCGTGACGACCTGTTCGGCGACGTCGGTGCGGCGGGTGCCAGGAGGCAGCGCCCGGTCGAGGTCGAAGGCAGCGATCACGATTGTGCGGCCGGCGAGGTGCGCGAAGCCGGACGGCTCGTCATGCAACCGCTCATGGACCAGCCGGGCCAGTTTCCGTACTCCGCCGAGCCGGGTCCGGAGCTGCTGCACCGTCAGAACCGTGAGTTCGAGCGGGTACTCAGTTCCGTCGACGGCAAGGATCCGGTCTGGCGGGTCGGTGCCCGGACGGACGCCGATCGGGCCGGGCACGATCTGGTTGAACGCCAGCGCGGTGAGCCATGCCCACAGCTGGAGGTCTTCGAGCGTGTCTTTTTCGTATCCTGCGCCCGGCAGGACCCGGTGGTCTGCCTGGGAAGTCGGGATGTGATAGATCGGGTCGTCCGGATTCCCGTCGTGCCCGACAAACGAGACGTCCATTCCCTCGATCCTAAGCGCGAGATCCCTCCCGTGCCTCCGACCCGGCTCGCGCCGGAATCCGGTACTCCGCCACCCCGCGAAACTCTCCAGGCCGGTGCGTCGCGATCAGCACGGACCGGGCCCGCGTCGCGGCGAGGACATCGGCCGCGAGAGCCGCCGCGGTCGGCGCGTCGAGATGTGCGGTCGGTTCGTCGAGAAGCAGGATCGGACGCGCGGACAGCAATGCCCGCGCGATGCCGATGCGCTGGCGTTCTCCGCCGGAGACCGGTGTTCCGTGCAGGCCGAGCGCGGTGTCGAGGCAGTCCGGCAGGCTGGCGAGCCAGGCACCGAGTTGGGCCAGCTCCAGGGCGGCCCGGATCTCGTCGTCGGACGCGCCGGGCCGGGCCAGACGCAGATTTTCGCGCAGCGTGTTGTCAAAAAGGTGAGTTTCGGTGCCGCACCAGGCGATCTGCGCGCGGACGGCGTCGCTGGGGAAGCTGCGCGTGTCGGCTCCGTCGAGGAGGATTTCGCCGGACGACGGGTCGAGATAGCGCATCAGCGCGGCGATGACGGTGCTCTTTCCGGCCCCCGAAGGCCCGGTGAGCAGGAGCCGGGAGCGGTGGCCGACGGTGAAGTCGACGTCCTGCACCGCGTCGCGCGGGGAAGCGGGCCAGCGGACCGACAGGTTCGCCGTGGCGAGGTTGTCGGCGGTGCGGAGGTCCTGCGGGCTGGCCGGTTCGCTGTACGGGGCCGGCGTCTGATCGAGTGCGGCGAGCCGTTGCGCGGCGGTGTGGCTGCCGAGAAGGCGTAGCGCGGACTCGGGAAGCCCGGCGACGAGTTCGGCGGTCGCGAGCGGAGTCAGGGCGAGCACAGCCAGGGCGGGACCGGAGAGCGTTCCGGCTCGCACAGCCAGAATTCCGAGCACGAGACACGCGACGGCGGTGAAACCCACTCCCAGCACGGCGATTCCGCTGCCGAGACCGCGGCGGGAGGCGGACCGGCGCGCCGCGGCGGTCGCGCGGGCGTCGAGTTCGCGCAGGTCGGCGTGCCGGGCGTGGGCGGCGTCGAAGGCGAGAAGGTCGGCTGAGGCGTGCAGCAATTCCACCGTGCGGGCGCTGAGTTCGCTGCGCAGCCGCGCGGTGTCTCGTTCGGCCCGGCGGGTGGCGACGGCGGTGACCGCCGGCGCCACGATCGCGGCGATTGCGAGACCCGCCGCGGCGGCGATGCCGGCGGCCGGGAGGAGGAAGCCGAGGGTGGTGGCGGTCGCGGCGAGCACGGCGAACGTGGCGGTGCCGGGCACGAGGCCGCGCACCACGAGGTCCTGCTGGCTGTCCACATCGGACACCAGACGGTGCAGCAGTTCGCCGCGGCGGAGGCGGGCAGTGACGGCGGGGCCGATCCGCACGAGCCGGGTCCACACGCGCACGCGGAGTTCGGTCAGCACGCGGAGGGCGACGTCGTGGGTGAGCAGTCGTTCGACGTAGCGGAGAACTCCCTTGGCCAGCCCGAAGGTCCGGACGGCGACGATCGCGACCATCAGGCTCAGCACCGGCGGGTGCAGGGCGGCGGTCGCGATGAGCCACGACGAGGTCGAGGTGAGCGCGACGCCGCAGCCGAGCGCCGCGGTCGCGATGACACAGGCCAGCGCCAAGCGCAGTCGGTGCCGGCGCAGCGCGGCCAAGAGCGGCCGCCAGGTGCCCGGCGGACTGTCCGGTTCGGACTCGGCGAGCACTGGAACCGGGGGCGGAGCGGCGGTGGGCGCAGCGGTAGCGGGAGAGGCGGCCGGCCGAGCGGCGGGCACGGTCACGACCCGGTCGCAGAGGGCGAGCGCGGCGGAATGGTGGGTGACGACGATCGCCGTCCGCCCGTTCAGCACCGCCGGGAGCCGGTCGAGGATCGCGGCCTCGGTTTCGGCGTCGACGCCTTCGGTGGGCTCGTCGAGCAGCAACAGCGGACGGTCGAGCAGGATCGCTCGGGCCAGCGCGACGCGCCGGACCTGCCCGGTGGAGAGGCCGGAACCCAGTTCGCCGACCGCCGTGTCGAGCGGGACGTCGAGCGCGGCGGCGGTGGCGGCCGCGCGGACCTCGGCTTCGCTCGCGTGCGGGGAACCGAGCCGGATGTTCTGCGAGACCGACCCGGCGACCAGATGCGGCCGTTGCGGGACCCAGGAAATGCCGCGGCGCCAGGTCGCCTTGCCGACGTCGGCGAGATCGGTTTCCCCCGCGACGACCCGGCCGCGGTCCGGCTCGCGCCAGCCCAGCACCAGGTCCAGGAGCGTCGATTTCCCCGCCCCGCTGGGGCCGACGATTCCAACGACCTCTCCGGGCGCGACGGTCAGCGAGAACCCGTCGAGGACCGGCCCGGACCGGCCGGTCACGGTGACGTCTTCGAGGCACAGCACGCCGTGCGCGCGTGCGGGTGCGGCGTGCTGCTCCTCGGGGGCCTCGTCGGTGAGCGCGACGATGTCCTCCGCGGCGGCGAGCCCTTCGGCGCTGTCGTGGAAGCGGGTGCCGACCGCGCGGAGCGGGAGATACGCCTCCGGGGCGAGGATCAGTACGACGAGCGCGGTGTGCAGGTCCAGGTCCCCAGCGAGCAGCCGCAACCCGATGGACACGGCGACGACCGCGACCGAAAGCGTGGCGAGGAGTTCCAGCGCGAGCGCCGAGAGGAACGCCACCCGCAGCGTCCGCATGGTCTGCGTCCGGTAGCGCTCGCAGATGTCCCGCAGCGTCGCGCGTTGTGCGCGGGCGCGGCCGAACGCGGTCAGGACTCCCAGCCCGGCGACGAGGTCGAGGAAATGGTCGCCCAGCACGGAAAGCGTGCGCCATTGCCGGCGGACGTCGCGTTGGGTGAACAGTCCGATGAGGATCATGAACGCCGGGATCAGCGGCACGGTGAGCGCGACGATGAGCGCCGCGGTCCAGTCGGCGAACAGAATCCGGGCGCCGACGACCGCGGGCACGATCGCGGCGACGAGCAGCTGCGGGAGGTAGCGGGCGAAGTATCCGTCCAGCCGGTCGACGCCGTGCGTGGCCAGCGCGGCGATTTCGGCGGGGGAGCGCGTAGTCGAGCGTGGTCCGGCCCTTAGCGCCGCACCGACGACAGCGTCGCGCAGTTGCGACAACGCCTTCGCCGATGCCCGGTGCGCAGCCGTCTCGGACAGCCAGGCGACCCCGGCACGCACGAGGACCACTCCGGCCAGCAACGCCACCGGAACAGCGAGTGCGGAAAGTGTCGCTCCGTCGAGGAAAGCTCGCGAAACACTGTCGGCCAGCAATTCCGCCTGGGCCAGCACGAGCAGCGCGGTCAGTCCGCCGAGCGCGGCGTAGCCGGCGATGAACGGCCGCACCGCGCTCGCCAGTCGCAGCAGGCGAGGGTCGAGCGGCCGCATCAGTGCGCGCTCGGGAGTCCGGCGCCGGCCGGGATGGAGTGCCGCCCGACCCGCTTGCGGAACACCCAGTACGTCCAGGCTTGGTAGGCCAGCACGATCGGGGTGAACGCGAGCGCGACCCAGGACATGATCTGCAGCGTGTAGGGCGTCGAAGAGGCGTTCGCGGTCGTGAGGCTGAACGCCGGGTCGGTCGTGGAGGGCAGCACCGCCGGGTAGAGCGACCAGAACAGCGTGGCGGTGACCCCGACGATGGCCAGCGCGGTGCACAGGAACGAGAATCCGTCCCGGCCGCGGATGCCCAGCAGGATCCCGGCGGCGAGCGATACGGCCGCCGCGGTGGCGAAGACCCAGGTCCACAGGTCGTGGTCGAGCGCGGTCCAGGCGAGGAACCCGCCGCCGCAGAGCAGCGCGGCGGCGCCGAGCGGGGCGACGAGCGACTGTGCCCGGTCGCGCACCGGCCCGGTGGTCTTGAGCGCGAGGAAAACGGTGCCGTGCAAGGTGAACACGGTGAGCGTCGCGAGCCCGCCGAGGAGCGCGTACGGATTGAGCAGAGTGAAGAAGGTCCCGGTGAAGTGGTGCTGGGCGTCGAGCGGGACTCCGTGCACGATGTTGCCGAACGCGACGCCCCACAGCAGGGCGGGCACTGCGGAGCCGATCGTGATGACCCAGTCCCAGGTGTTGCGCCAGCGGGCACTGTCGATCTTGCCGCGGAATTCGAAGGCGACGCCGCGGCAGATGAGGGCCACCAGGACCACCAGCAGGGCCAGGTAGAAGCCGGAGAACAGACTCGCGTACCAGAGCGGGAAGGCGGCGAAGGTCGCGCCGCCCGCGACCAGCAGCCAGACTTCGTTGCCGTCCCAGACCGGGCCGATGGTGTTGATCAGCACCCGGCGGTCGGTGTCGTCGCGGCCGAGCACGCGCAGCAGGATTCCGACGCCGAAGTCGAATCCTTCGAGGACGAAGTAGCCGGTCCACAGGACCGCGATGAGCAGGAACCAGACGTCGGTCAGCGCCATCTAGATGCTCCGGGTTCAGTAGGCGAAGGCCGCGGGGCGCGGCTCGTCGGATTCGGGGGCGTCCGCGGCTTCGGGCGGCGGCGGCCCGGCTTTGGCGTAGCGGACCATCAGCACGCCGTCGACTACCGCGAGCACTCCGTAAAGGACGGTGAAGACGATCAGCGAGGTGAGCACGTTCCCGGCCGAGACGGTGGGCGAGACCGAATCGGCGGTGGTGAGCACGCCGAACACCGACCACGGCTGACGGCCCATTTCGGTGAAGATCCACCCGACGCTGTTGGCCAGGAAGGGAAACGACAGCGCGACGGTCGCGGCGGGAAGGAACCAGCGGGCGCGGGGGCTCCGGCCGCGGCGGAACAGCCACAGCCCGGCGGCCGACAGCAGCAGGCACAGGAACCCGAAGCCGATCATCAGCCGGAAGGTCCAGTAGGTCACCGGGACGTCGGGCCGGTAGTCGCCGGGGCCGTACTTCTGCTGTTCGGCGGCCTGGAGATTGTTGATGCCCTCGACCTGGCCGTCGAACCGCCCGGTCGCCATGAACGACAGCACGCCCGGGACGCGGATGCTGAACTTCTCCTGCGAACCGTCGAGCGAGCCGATGGTGAACAGCGAGAACGACGCGGGGGAGACGGTGTCGTAGAGCGCTTCGGCGGCGGCCATTTTCATCGGCTGCTGCTGAGTCATCAGCCGGGCCTGCAGGTCGCCGGTGACGATCACGCCGAGGCTCGCGACGAGCACGGTGACGAGGGCGAGTTTCATCGACGGCCGGAAGACGTCGGCGTCTCGCTTCTTTCGCAGCTGCCACGCGCTGATGCCGACCACGAACATGCCTCCGGTGAGGAAGCAGGCGGTAATCGTGTGCGCGAAGGCGCCGAGCGCGGTCGAGTTGGTCAGCACCGCGCCGAAGTCCTTCAGCTCAGCGCGCCCGGTCGCCGGGTTCACCTCGGAGCCGACCGGATGCTGCATCCACGAGTTCGCGGCGAGGATGAAGTAGGCCGACAGCACGGTCCCGATCGAGGCGAGCCAGATCGTGGCCAGGTGCAGCTTTTTCGGCAGCCGGTCCCAGCCGAAGATCCACAGGCCGAGGAACGTCGATTCCAGGAAGAACGCCAGCAGCCCCTCGATCGCCAGCGGGGCGCCGAAAATGTCTCCCACGAAGCTGCTGTAGTCCGACCAGTTCATGCCGAACTGGAACTCCTGGACGATGCCGGTCGCCACTCCCATGGCGAAGTTGATCAGGAACAGCTTGCCCCAGAACTTGGTCATCCGGCGCCAGCGATCGTCGCCGGTGCGGACCCACGCGGTCTGCATGCCAGCGACGAGGAAGGACAGGCCGATGGTGAGCGGGACGAAGAGGAAGTGGTAGACGGTCGTGATCCCGAACTGCCACCGCGCCAGGTCCAGGGCGTTCATGCGGATCTCCTGCTCGCTGCGGGAAAGGTCGTCGTGAGCATCCGGTGCGCGGGGCCGGCGGGGAGAGGGTCCTTGGTCATCTTCCGGGCGGTCGCAGGGCACTTCGGCTGCGCTTGACGGTGTTTCCGCGAGGCGGGAAACTCCCTGTGGTGCAAGGGCGCGCACATCCGACCGGCAGGGAGCAGCGGTGAGCGAGCGGGACGCACCGGAGCGGGCCGGGCTGACCTTCCCCGACCAGCCGAGGATGGAGCTGGACCAGCTGCTGGCCCAGCTGGTCGAGCGAGCCCAGGAGGTCATGGGCGCCCAAGGCAGGCTCCGGGGCCTGCTGCGCGCGACACAGACCATCACGACCGGGCTCGCGCTGCCCTCGCTGCTGCGGCGCATCGTGGAGGCGGCCAGGGAACTCGTCGGGGCGCGGTACGCGGCGCTGGGCGTGATCGGCCCGGACGGACGGCTGACCGAATTCGTGCACACCGGGATGGACCCGGACGCGGTCGAGCGGATCGGCGGGCTGCCCGAGGGCAAGGGCCTGCTCGGCGCGGTGATCGAGGACCCGCGGCCGATCCGGTTGACCCGGCTGCAGGACGATCCCCGCTCGTCCGGGTTCCCCGCCGGGCATCCGCCGATGACCAGCTTCCTGGGCGTGCCGATCCAGGCGCGGGGCGCGGTCTTCGGCAATTTGTATTTCGCCGACGGGGAACGCGGTCCGTTCAGCGCCGAGGACGAGCAGTTGGCCCTCGCGCTCGCCGCGGCGGCTGGCAGCGCGATCGAGAACGCGCGGCTGTACGAGACCGCGCGGAACCAGCAGGAATGGCTGCGCGCGTCCGCGGCCCTGACCCGAGAGCTGCTGGCGGCGGAGACAGCGGATCCGCTGGAGCGCGTGGTCGACTACCTGCGGGAACTCGCGTCCGCCGACCTCGTCGCCGTGTTCTGCCCAGCCGGAGAGGGAGGACGCGCGCAGATCGGGTACGCGGCCGGTTCCGGCGCGGGCGAACTGGCCGGACGGGAACTGACCGCGGAGTCCGCTGTGGTCGGTGCGGTGCTCGCGAGCGGTGAGCCGAAGCTGGGCACGTGGCCGGACGAGGCAGCGCAGGGGCTGACGCCCTCCACCGCGGACCTGAACCTCGACGCGGTGCTGCTGGTCCCGTTCGCCGGTGGCGACCAGCCGCCCGCGGTGCTCGCTGCGGCACGGTTGACCAGCCGCGCGGCGTTCGGCGAGGACGAGCTGGAGATGGCGGCGTGGTTCGCCGACCAGGCGGCGGTGGCGGTCGAACTGGCGCAGGCCCGCGCGGAACGCGAGGCCGCCGCGCTGCACGACGAGCGCGACCGGATCGCGGCCGGGCTGCAGCGCGAAATCCTGCAGCGGCTGTACTCCACCGGATTGTCGTTGCAGACCACAGCCGGCCTCGCGCGGTCGCCGGTCGTGGCCACCCGGCTGCGAGAGACGATCTTCGAGCTCGACGACATCATCGCGCAGGCGCACAGCACGGTCTTCCAGCCGGGCGACGGCCCGCCGCGCTCGCCGGAGCCGGTTCGCGACCAGGTCCTGCGGGTGCTGGCCGAAGCCGGGGACGCGCTGGGGTTCCCGGTGTCCACCCAGCTGACCGGGAAGCTCGACGAGGTCCGGTCCGACGCGGTCGTGCCGTTCCTCGACGAAGCGCTGCGGCTGGTCGCCCGGCACGCGTCGGCCCAGTCGGTGGAGGTCGGGATCCAGGCGGAACCGGCACGGACGACGGTGACCGTCCGGTACGAGGGCGGCGACGATCTCGCCGGTCCGGCCGCGGCGGAGCTGGCCGCGCTCGCGGAGCAGGCGAACCGCCGGGGCGGGACGCTCACCGCGGCCGGCGGCTCCCGGCTGGTGTGGTCGGTTCCGGGACCGGAAGGGTCTTCGGCCGGGGATTGAGGACTTTCGGCACCGCCGCTGAAGGACTCCCGGTCGTAGGCTCGTTTCCGGCCGCGCGGCACACCGCCGCGCCCGAGGCAGGAGAAGAACGGATGTTGCGGGTTTTCCTGGTGGACGATCACGAGGTGGTCCGGCGCGGGGTCGCCGACCTGCTGGACGAGGACGACAGGATCACTGTGGTCGGCCAGGCGGGCAACGTTTCGCAGGCTCTGGCCCGGATCCCGGCGCTGCGGCCGGAGGTCGCGGTGCTCGACGTGCGGCTGCCCGACGGCAACGGCATCGAACTGGCCCGCGAGCTGCGGTCCCGCCTGCCCGAGCTGAAATGCCTAATGCTCACGTCCTATACCGACGAACAGGCGATGCTGGACGCCGTCATGGCCGGCGCGAGCGGCTTCGTGATCAAGGACATCAAGGGCCTCGACCTCGTGTCGGCGGTGCTGGACGTCGGGGCGGGGAAGTCGTTGCTGGACGCGCACGCCGCGGCCGCGTTGATGGCGAAGCTGCGCGACAGCGCGGAGAAAAAGCGGGGCCCGCTGGCGCAGCTGTCCGAACAGGAGCGCACGCTGCTGGAGCTGATCGGCGAAGGCTTGACGAACCGCCAGATTTCCGAACGGATGTTCCTGGCCGAGAAGACGGTGAAGAACTATGTCTCGCGGCTGCTGACGAAGCTCGGCATGGAGCGGCGCACGCAGGCCGCGGTGCTGGCCACGGAGCTGCGGAGCGAGCGCAGGTGAACCGTGGCCCGGCGACGCGGGTCAGGCGCTGAGCGGGGGCGGGTCGAACAGGACGTCTTCCAGCGCCCGGCGCGGCGTCCAGGCGACTGGGGTGCCGTAGCCGAGGCGCAGGACGATCTGCGGCCAGAGCCCGCCGCCGAGCAGGTCGCGGAGGCGGGCGCGGATCGCGGGCACTTCGACCGGCTGGGAGATGAACGAGGCGTCGATCCCGTCGGCAGTGGCAGTCAGCAGCACCCGCTGCATGGCCTGTCCGGCACGGAGCCGGTCGATCGGCTCGTCGGCGAAGGTGCCGATCACGACGACGGTCGGCGTCGCCCCCGGAGCGCGGGTGCCGTCGCCGAAATCGCGCAAGACCCAGGCGTCGTCCGCGGCGGTTTCGCCGCCGGCGGCGAAGGGGACGCCGTCCCGGTTCTCCCGGCCGCGTCCGGTCCAGCGCTGCCATTCGGCGAGGAACGCCGGGTCGTTCAGCTGGATGCGGTGGCTTTCGCGGACCAATTCCTTGAGCCCGGCGAGCTGGCCGTCGTCGAGCTGCGGCATCCACGCGTGCTCGATCTCAGCCGCGTGCCGCAGGGCGCCCAGCGTCCCGCCCGGAACGGGTTTGGCGGTGAACGGAGTGCGGTTGGTGTGCCTGCGAGGGATGGCTTTGGCAAGAGCGGCCAGCCTCGGGTCGACGGTGGCGGCCGCACGCGGGCGCACGACGGCCAGCAGGTCGGGATCGCTGCGCCGGGGCAGCAGCGTCGTGGCCGGGTGGAAGCCGGCTGCGTGGATCGCGGTGCGCAGGTTGAACAGCGCGGCTCCGCAGGAGAGCAGCAGTTCCCGCCGGTCGGGGTCGGCGACGGGCAGGGTGCGGTCGGGGTCGGCGTGCATCTCGATGCCCGCCGGGCCGCTGCTGAACAGCCAGGGCTGGGTGTTGTGCGTGGACGGCGCCAAAGTCGCGGAACGCAGCACCGAGGTCACTTGATCGGCGCTGAGCTGGCCTGCGGGGGCCACATTGAGGGTCATCGTTCTCCCACACCGCGAAACGCGGCACACTGTGTCGTACCTGGTTGTTCCCCTCCAGCATGCGTTCGCTGGGCGGGGAGCGCACAGGGGAGAAAGTCATCTCTCTGAGGGCGCACCGAGCAGCGAAAGCGAGTCTGATGCCGGAAGCAGGAGAGGGCGGCCTGAGGCTGTCCCGAACCT